>CAZICB010000007.1:12208-53688 GCA_964537765.1 uncultured Lachnospiraceae bacterium | reverse complement strand
GATTATAACCGCAATCCACGCAAAAAGCAATCTTGCACAGTCTTCTAAAGTATGCTAAACTCTACCCAAACGGGCGGCATTCGTTGAAAAGCCTGCCCGAAAGCAAAAATTCACGCGAAAGGATCCCCAAGATTATGATGAATTTATCTTACCAAAGCACGAGAGGCGGGGAGTACGGTCTGACCGCGTCCCAGGCGATTTTGAAAGGGCTGGCGGATGACGGCGGACTGTATATGCCCAGTGCCATTCCAAGGCTGGATGTACCTATGGAGCAGCTGGCGGATATGACTTATCAGCAGGTGGCCTATGAGGTTATGAAGCTGTTTCTGACCGATTTTACGCAGGAGGAGCTAAAGGATTGTATTGACCATGCGTATGACAGTAAATTCGATACCAAAGAGATCGCTCCCCTGGTAAAGGCGGACGGCGCTTATTATCTGGAACTGTTCCACGGCAGCACCATCGCGTTCAAGGATATGGCATTGTCGATTCTGCCTTATCTGATGATTGTTTCCGCGAAGAAAAATCATGTGGAAAATGAAATCGTGATTCTGACAGCCACCTCCGGCGACACCGGAAAGGCGGCCATGGCCGGCTTTGCCGATGTCCCTGGCACCAGAATCATTGTTTTTTATCCGAAGGGCGGCGTCAGCAAGATCCAGGAGCTGCAGATGGTCACTCAGAAGGGCGCCAACACGGCGGTAGTGTCCATTCATGGCAATTTCGATGATGCTCAGACCGGCGTGAAAAAGATCTTCGGTGATCGGGAGTTTGGCGCGAGGCTGGCGGAAAAAGGCTTTCAGCTGTCCTCCGCGAACTCCATCAATATCGGCCGTCTGGTTCCCCAGGTGGTTTACTATGTATATGCATACGCGAAGCTGGTAAAGAATGGGGAGATTCAAAATGGAGACCGGATCAATATTGCGGTTCCCACCGGAAACTTCGGCAATATTCTGGCCGCCTGTTTCGCGAAAAATATGGGAGTGCCGGTAAAGACCCTGATCTGTGCGTCCAATGACAATAAGGTTCTCTTTGATTTCTTCCGGACCGGAACCTATGACAGGAATCGGGAGTTTATCCTGACCAGCTCCCCATCCATGGATATTTTGATTTCCAGCAACTTGGAACGTCTGATTTATTTAAGCGCAGGCTGTGACGCGCGGAAAAATAAGGAACTGATGGCGTCGTTGTCCTCCACGGGGGCTTACACGATCACAGAAGAGATGAAGGCACGGATGGCGGACTTTGTGGGCGGATATGCCACAGAGGCGGAGAATGCCGCCGGAATTAAAAAGTTATACGATGATACCGGATATATGATCGATACCCATACCGGCGTCGCCAGCGCGGTTTACGGCAAATACACGGCAAAGACCGATGACAGGACCCCGACGGTGATCGCGTCCACTGCGAGCCCGTACAAGTTCTCCCACAGCGTTATGGAGGCGGTGTTCGGCGATCAGGGGGACAAGGAAGAATTTGCCATTATCGATGACCTGCACAAGGCTTCCGGCGTGAAGATCCCTGAAGCGGTAGAGGAGATCCGCAATGCGCAGATCCGTCACCGGAGAGAGTGCGATGTGGACCAGATGGAGGCAGTGGTTGCTGAGATTCTGGGACTTTAAGCGGCGTGGATACCGTAATCGTTTTGTTGTCTGAGCGGTTATGATTTTTGTATTTGGTATACATGATAGAAATGTGAATTTCAGCTATCCAAATTGCCTGAAATGTATTATAATAAATACAAGGTGTTGTCCGGCTTGGGGTGTGAAGGAGTCGGCGGCAGGACAAATCACGAAATGGAGGATTATGAAATGTTAGTATCTGCAACAGAAATGCTGAAAAAAGCAAAAGAGGGACATTACGCAGTAGGCCAGTTCAATATCAATAACCTGGAGTGGACCAAGTCCATCCTGGCCACCGCGCAGGAGCTGAATTCCCCGGTTATCCTGGGCGTATCTGAGGGCGCGGGAAAGTATATGACCGGTTTCAAGACCGTGGCAGCTATGGTGAAGGCGATGATCGAAGAGATGAACATCACCGTTCCGGTAGCTCTGCATCTGGATCATGGCACCTATGATGGCTGCTATAAGTGCATCAAGGCAGGCTTCTCTTCCATTATGTTCGACGGCTCTCATTATCCGATCGCTGAGAACGTGGAGAAGACCAAAGAGCTGGTTAAGGTTGCTCACGCGATGGGCCTGTCCATCGAGGCTGAGGTTGGCGCCATCGGCGGTGAGGAAGACGGCGTAGTAGGCATGGGCGAGTGCGCGGATCCGGACGAGTGCAAGGCGATCGCGGATCTGGGCATCGATTTCCTGGCAGCAGGAATCGGCAACATCCATGGCAAATATCCGGCAAACTGGAAGGGCTTGAGCTTTGAGACTCTGGACGCGATCCAGCAGAAGACCGGCGATATGCCTCTGGTGCTTCATGGCGGTACCGGAATCCCGGCTGACATGATCAAGAAAGCCATCGACCTGGGCGTGGCAAAGATCAATGTAAACACCGAGTGCCAGCTGTCCTTCGCGGCGGCTACCCGTGAGTACATCGAGGCCGGCAAGGATCAGCAGGGCAAGGGCTTTGACCCGCGTAAGCTGCTGGCTCCGGGCGCGGAGGCGATCAAGGCAACCGTAAAAGAGAAAATGGAGCTGTTCGGATCTGTAGGCAAGGCTTGATAAGAGAAATCCACAAAAAATCAGAAAAAGTGCTTGCATTTTTCTGATGAATGGTATACTGTAGTAGAGAACGATGGTGTTCTTCCGAAAGGAGGAACACCATTTTTTTAGTGCACACGCGCCCCGGCGCAGGCGAGTAGGTCAGATCGCATCTTCCCTACTCGATTAATTTTTTTGCAAAATGCGGTTCACAGCATTTCTTCGCAAACGAAACTTAAGTGAAAAGGACGCAAAACTTTAAAATGTTAAGGTAAAAACGAATATAAAATAGTTGACATAGGGACAAAAACCTTACATAATAAAGTGGTGTTCCGGCGGCCGGAAATGAGGAGTCTGGCGGCAGAATCCAGGAAGGAGAGGAAGGAAAAGTCTATGAGCGAAGTTTTAAATGTATCTGAGATTTTTGGCAAGAATGTTTTCAATGAGACCGTCATGAGGGAGTACCTGCCAAAGAGTGTATTCAAAAAACTGAAAAAGACCATCGAGGATGGCGCGGAGCTGGATCCGTCCATTGCGGACGTGGTTGCGCATGCGATGAAGGATTGGGCCATCGAGCGGGGCGCCACCCATTATACCCATTGGTTCCAGCCGCTGACAGGAGTGACTGCTGAGAAGCATGATTCTTTTATCTCTGCTCCGGATGCGGAGGGCAAGGTCATTATGGAGTTCTCCGGCAAGGAGCTGATCAAAGGCGAGCCGGATGCGTCTTCGTTCCCGTCAGGCGGCCTGCGTGCTACCTTCGAGGCGAGAGGCTATACCGCATGGGATTGTACTTCACCGGCATTTTTGAGAGAGGATGCCACGGGAGTGACCCTGTGTATTCCCACAGCGTTCTGTTCCTACAAGGGCGAGGCTCTGGACCAGAAGACTCCGCTGCTGCGTTCCATGCAGGCGATTGATCAGCAGGCGCTGAGAATCCTGAAGCTGTTTGGAAATACCACCGCAAAGCGCGTGGTTCCGTCCGTGGGACCGGAGCAGGAGTATTTCCTGGTGGACCGGGCAAAATATTTACAGAGAAAAGATCTGATTTACGCAGGACGCACCCTGTTCGGCGCGATGCCGCCCAAGGGTCAGGAGCTGGAGGATCATTACTTTGGCGCCATCCGTGAGAGAATCGGCGCATATATGAAGGAGCTGAATGTGGAGCTGTGGAAGCTTGGTGTGACCGCCAAGACCCAGCACAATGAGGTAGCTCCGGCCCAGCATGAGCTGGCTCCCATTTATGATCAGGCAAACCTGGCCGTGGACCACAACCAGATGGTTATGGAGACCATGAAGAAGGTGGCGGGACGCCATGGCATGACCTGTTTGCTGCATGAGAAGCCCTTTGCCGGAGTCAATGGTTCCGGTAAACACAACAACTGGTCCCTGACCTCAGACAATGGGGTGAACTTGCTAAGCCCGGGCGAAACTCCCCATGAGAATGTTCAGTTTTTATTGGTACTGGCTTGCATTCTGAAGGCGGTGGATGTGCATGCGGATCTGCTGAGAGAATCCGCAGCCGATGTGGGCAATGATCACCGTCTGGGAGCAAACGAGGCTCCGCCGGCAATCATTTCCGTATTCTTAGGCGAGCAGCTGGAGGATGTGATTGACCAGCTGTGCAGCACCGGTGAGGCAACCCACTCCAAGAAGGGCGGCACCTTAAAGACCGGCGTGGCGACTCTGCCGGATCTGGATCAGGACGCAACCGACCGTAACCGCACTTCACCCTTCGCGTTTACCGGAAATAAATTTGAGTTCCGTATGGTAGGCTCCAGCGACTCCATCGCTCCGGCAAACGTGGTGTTAAATACCATTGTGGCCGAGGCATTTAAGGAGGCTGCTGACGAGCTGGAGAAGGCAGAGAATTTCGATGCAGCTGTACATGATCTGATCAAGAAGCTGCTTCGTGAGCATAGAAGAGTTGTCTTCAATGGCAACGGCTATTCTCAGGCCTGGGTAGAGGAAGCCGAGAAGCGGGGACTGCCGCATCTGCGCTCTATGGTAGATGCCATCCCGGCTTTGACTACCGAGAAGGCTGTGAAGCTGTACGAGGAGTTCGGTGTATTCACCAAGGCAGAGCTGGAGTCCCGCGCCGAGGTGGAATATGAGGCATACTCCAAGGTGATCAATATTGAGGCAAAGACCATGATCGATATGGCCGGCAAGCAGATAATTCCGGCAGTGATTAAATATACTACCCAGCTGGCGGCGTCCTTAAACAGTGTGAAGAGCGCCTGCCCGGAGGCAGATACCAGCGTGCAGGCAGAGCTTCTGGTGGAAAGCAGCGCCTTGCTTTCTGACATGAAGGTAGCCCTGTCAGCATTGATCGATATTACCGATGAATGTGCTTCCATGGGCGGCGGCGCTGTTCAGGCACATGCATATCATGATAAGGTGGTTCCGGCAATGGCAGCGCTTCGTGGCCCGGCGGATAAGCTGGAGATGATCGTGGATAAAGAGCTGTGGCCCTTCCCGAGTTACGGCGATCTGATTTTTGAAGTATAATCGTTACGATTCACAGCCGGTTTCGCGAATGAGGCGCGGAGGGCTGAGAATGGAAACATATAATCGCGTAAGAAAGCATCTTTTCAGAAAAAACGCCCGCGCAGGATCCTTTTGGGGATTCTTGCGCGGGCGTTTTGCGGTAAAACTTTATGCCACAAAGGCGTACATCATGATATAATGACAGAAGCTGCCGCCCATGACGAACAGATGAAAGATTTCATGGGAGCCGAAATGGGGAAACCGGCGGTTGAAGATCGGAAGCTTCAGTGCATAGATGACGCCGCCGATGGTGTAAATGATGCCTCCTGCCAGCAGCCATCCGAAAGCGCTTGCGGGCAGGGCTGCCGTGATCTTGCCGAAGGCGAGGACACATACCCAGCCCATGGCGATATAAATCAGGGATGAAAACCATTTGGGGCAGGTGATCCAGAGGGCATTGATGATAATGCCCACGATGGCAATGCCCCAGACCAGCGCCAGCAGACGCCAGCCGGTGCTGTCCCCCAAAACCAGCATACATACCGGCGTGTAGGTTCCGGCGATCAGGATGAAGATCATCATGTGGTCCACCTTGCGCAGAATCTGATTGACCTTTGGCGAAATGTCCAGGGTATGGTAGACGGTGCTGGCTGCATATAAAAGGATCATACTGATGATGAAAATGGTCAGCGCCAGGACATGGGCATAGCCAGGAGTCTGTGCCGCCTTGATCAGCAATGGGGTGGCGGCGCCCAGGGTAAGCAGCATGGCAATGAAATGGGTCAGTGCGCTGCCGGGATCTTTGACTTTCAATGACATAAAAAGACCTCCTTTTCATAGCATTCATCAAAAACTATGTTATGTAGTTTTGAAAACTACGTGTTGTTGTCTATATAGTATACAACGGA
This sequence comes from uncultured Lachnospiraceae bacterium, assembly GCA_964537765.1. Lineage (GTDB taxonomy): Bacteria > Bacillota > Clostridia > Lachnospirales > Lachnospiraceae > Brotaphodocola. The sequence continues at coordinate 47,633 of CAZICB010000007.1, read as the reverse complement.
CTGCAGAAAAATGCAAGGTTTTTAAAAAATATCGTTTTCCGGTCAGGAGCCGGGGAGGGGAAAACATGATACGCATACTTTATGAGGACCGGGATGTGATTGTGGTGTGGAAGCCTGTGGGAGTGGAATCCCAGGAAAGCCGTGGATTGGGTGCGGATATGGTCAGCGAAATTCGCAGACATATCCACAAGTTATCCCCAGCAGGGGGGATTCCGTATGTGGGAGTTATTCACAGACTGGATAAGCCGGTAAGCGGCATTCTGGTCTATGCAAAGACGAAAAAAGCCGCAGCTGCCTTAAGTAAACAGGTTGCGGAGGGAAAAGTGCAGAAAAAATATCTGGCAGTCCTCTGTGGAAAAGTTGTGGATAATGTGGATAACTTTGTGGATTACTTGTTGAAAGAGGAGAAGGGAAATGTTTCCAGGATTGTGGACAAGGGGATAACAGGCGCAAAGCAGGCACGGCTGTCCTACCGGATCCTGGAGGAGCAGGAAACAAAGGCTTTTGGGATGCTCAGTCTGGCGGAGATTACCCTGCAGACCGGGCGCCACCACCAGATCCGGGTGCAGATGGCCGGGCACGGGCTGCCTCTGTGGGGGGATAATAAATATAACCCGGCATTTGCAGAAAACAAAAGCGCCGGGGATCGCGCCGCAGGGGCGCCGGATGCGGAAGTGTCGGCTGCCGGAGTTCGCGCCGCAGGGGCGCCGGATGCGGAAGTGTCGGCTGCCGGGGATCGCGCCGCAGGGATACCGGACGGCGCGCCCTGCGATGTCGGCAAAAGGCCGCCTTTGCGGGCGGACATTGCTCTGGCGGCTTATCGGCTGGCTTTTGACCATCCGGTAACCGGAAAGCGGATGGAATTCACCGCCATGCCACAGGGACAGCTCTTTCAGGAATTTGCCTGGATCCGGGAAAGACAATCATTTCCGGCGCTGGAAAATGCCGGGCTGCCGCTGGGGCCGGGAAGGTAATCTGCCCACATATTAATCTGCCCGCATATTTTCCGGCCGGATGGACACAATAGTTCCTGTACAAAGGAAGTACTAATCAGAAGCAGGTGAGTCCATGGGTAAGCCGGATAAGAGACTGAAGAAGATATTTTTGATATTGGGAGTTACGGGAGCAGTGTATGGAACCTTTCGTTTCCTGCTGCCTCTCGTAATTCCTTTTTTGCTGGCGTGGGCGCTGGCGCTGCTTTTGCGCCCGTCGGCAGAATGGATGGCGGCCAGGTGCCGTTTTTCTTTTTCGGTCCGCTCCCGCAAGCTTCGTCTGCAGATCCCGGTGGGGATCATCGGGGGAATCGAGCTGCTGATGCTTTTGACCGTGGCGGGAGCGGCAGCTTATCAGATCGGAAAGCTGCTGTATCTGGAGGCCATGATGCTTCTGGATCGTCTGCCCGGGTGGGTGTCCCGGCTGGATGTATGGCTGACAGGGGTTTGTCACCGGGCAGAGGCCTGTTTTTGCCTCCGCCCCAATACCTTGGTGGTGCTGACGCAGGACATGCTGCGCAGTACCCTGGTCCATGTCCGCCAGGCAGCCATGCCGCAATTGGTTGGCAATTCGGTGGGGGCCTTCTGGCATTTCTTTCGGCTGATGGTGCTGGCTTTGCTGACAGTAATCGCCGCCGGGCTGTTTTTACAGGAAATGCACCGCTGGAAAAAGCGGATCAAATATTCCATGTTTTCCCGGGAGTTCGAAATCATCGGGAAACGGCTGTCTGTGGTGGCCAACGCCTATTTAAAAACCCAGCTGATACTCCTTATATTGATTTCTGTCATTTGTATGGCGGGACTTTGGATGATGAGAAATCCCTATTATCTTTTGGCGGGGCTTGGCATCGGCATCTTTGACGCGCTTCCCATTTTTGGCTCCGGCATGATCCTGGTTCCATGGGCGCTCCTTTGCTTGCTGCGCCGCAGCTGGTGGACCGGGCTTGGCCTTCTGGTGCTTTATCTTCTGTGCTATCTTTTGCGGGAAATCCTGGAGGCAAAAATGATGGGGGCCCAGGTGGGGCTAAGCTCCCTGGAGATTCTGGTATCGGTGTATGTGGGATTAAAGCTGTTCGGCTTTGCCGGAATCCTTTTGGGCCCCGTCGGGCTGCTTTTGATCGAGGACTTTGTGGAGCTTTCAGAGAAAATGGGGGAGGAAGGCAAATTCGGATCATAAGCCCTCGCTTTTTTTGCCCTGGAAAGGTATAATGTTTTGTAGTGGCAGGAAACATCGTTTGCATCAGGGAGGAAGCAGCATGTCTGAGCAGGAGTATTTCGAGAAAGCATTGTCGGACTTTACCTTTGACGTGGCCAGCGGCGGCGCGATCCGTCATCTGGCAGACCGGGGCTATCCGGTGGCGCGGATCATGAAAATGCTGGCGTTTCCGACTCCCTATGACCGGGTACAGCAGACGGTGTGGGAGCATTTGCTGGACCAGGGGAAGATCATCCTGGAGGAGCCGTCAGGCGGGAATCCAAAGCCCAGGTATTCCTACGTGGTGGATTATGATGCCTATGGCAGAAGCAGCTTCCGGCGGGTTACCGTGAAGGAGCAGGATAGAAGAAAGATTCCCTGGAAGGAGACATATTTTGAGAGCGGGAGGGCGGGAGAATTTTTGGCGCGGCTTGCGGAAAAATGCGCGGGAAATGGCGAAGAGTCAGCCTATGTTTCCTGTGATTTCGGCCTGCGGATGAAGCGGGACCCGGAGGGCTTTGAGGGGATGCTTCGGGTGCTGGAGGAGGATGAACAGGCATACATACGGGGGCTTCCCTGGGAGCGGAGGATGGCCTGGCACAGGCTGGATGAGCGGATGCGGAAAATCACGGCGCGGCTGCAGGGAAATGCCGGGTATCATGGGGCCTGCTATTTTGCAGAGCTGGGGGAAAAGCTGCGGTTCTAGGGGATGCGAAACGGATGCAGATCGAAAAAATGGATGGAAAAATGGACCGGATGCAGATTGAAAAAACGGTTGACATCACCGCGGTAAAGTGGTAGAATGACGGCAACAATGAAATAAAGAAAACCGTTGAGAAAGAGTAAGTAGTCTGGATTGCGGAAGTTACAGAGAGCTGCCGGTGGTGGAAAGGCGGTACGGAAGGTTTGGACGAATGGACTTTTGAGGGCGCTCCGGAATACAATAGTATGGAGCGACGATAGCTGCGATCGTAAAAGGGCAGTGCATATGTTTGTATGCAGATAAGAGGGCTGTTTGGCCAAGTGCGGGTGGTACCGCGGATATGAAAAATATTCGTCCCGGGCAGAAGAGATTCTGTCCGGGATATTTTTTTGGACAGCGCAGAAGAAAGGGAGGAAAGCATATGATGAATCATTACAGTATTTTTCTGCCGAGCTACACCATCGGTGAAAATCCTTACGAAAGAGTCGGTTCGATCTGCCGTCCCTATGGCGCCACGGCTGTGGTGATCGGCGGTCATCGGGCGATGGCGGCGGCCAGGGAGGAACTGGACAAAGCGGCCCAGGCAGGAGGAATCCGGATTTTGGAATACCTTTGGTTTGGCGGAGAATGCAGCTACGAAAATGTGGAGCGGCTGCAGTCGGAGCCCGCCGTCGCCCAGGCAGATATGATCTTTGCGGTGGGAGGAGGCAAGGCGACGGATACCTCAAAGGCGTTGGCCAACATCCTGGAAAAGCCGGTGTTTACCTTCCCGACCATTGCTTCCAACTGCTCCGCCTGCACCAGCGTGTCCATCATGTACCATCCGGACGGCAGCTTTTTCAAGCCCTTTTTCTTTGAAAAACCTCCGGTGCATGCCTTTATCCATCTCGGAATTATCGCGAGGTCGCCGGAGCGATATATGTGGGCGGGCATGGGCGATACCTATGCCAAATATTTTGAAAGCACCGTGTCCTCCCGCGGCGAGGAACTGAGCCATTATGTGCGGCTGGGCGTGGTGGTCAGCAGCATGTGCCTGGAGCCGATTTTGACCTACGGCGTCAAGGCCATGGAGGATAACCGGGCAGGAAAAATTTCCAAAGAGCTGGAGCAGGTGGTGCTGGCGGTGGTGGTCAGCACGGGAATCGCCTCCATCCTGCTGACCAAGGACCATATCATCGATTACAATACCGGGCTGGGGCATGCGGTCTTCTACGCGCTGACCTCCTTCCCCCAGATCGAGAAGGGCCATCTGCACGGAGAGGTGGTCAGCTACGGAATTTTGATTCTGCTTCTGGTGGACGGACAGAAGGAAATGTTTGAAAAGCTGTATAGCTTCAGCCGCAGCGTGGGGCTTCCCACCCGTCTGGCGGATGTGGAGATCACCGAAGGAGAGCTGCCGCAGGTGATTGAAAAAACTCTGGAAATGAAGGACATTGATCACAATCCCTATCAGGTCACCAGAGAAATGCTGGAGGATGCGTTCCGGACCTTGGAAGCGCGGGGAGCGCGATAGCGCGGAGCCATCCGTGGGGCTTTCATGTATGGTGATGTCTGCGTCAGCAGACATGTCCGTTTATAAAGAAGGAATATTTATAAAGAAGGAATATAAGGAGGAGAAACCTATGTACAGAAATTTCGCAAATAATACCATGATGAAGAAAGTGATCGCTCTTGCCGCGGCGGCAGCCCTTGCCTGCGCGGCCACCGGATGCTCCGGATCATCTGCATCCAGCACCACGGCAGCACAAACCACGACGGCAGCAGAGACCACGGCGGCAGCAGAGACCACCGCCGCAGCGGAAACCAAAGCCGCGGCAGAGACCAAAGCCGCGGAGACCGAAGCCGCGGGAGGCACAAAGGCCGCCGTCGGCAAGTCCTTAAAGGTGGGCATCATCCAGATGATCGAAAACGGCGCCTTCAACGATATGCGGGAGGGCTTTATCCAGGAGCTGAGAGATAAGGGCTACAGCGAAGATCAGCTGGAGGTTGATTATAAGTGCGCCCAAGGCGACGCCACCAACTTGCAGACCATTGCACAGGGCATGAACGACGGAAGCTATGACCTGGTGGCCACCATCGCCACTCCGCCGACCCAGGCAATGGTAAATCTGGAATCGGAGACTCCGGTGATCTTTATCGCCGTGTCCGCGCCGGAAGCGGCAGGCGTCATCACCGATATGGCGAAGCCGGATAAGAATGCCACCGGGACTTCCAATGCCATCCCGGTAGCGGATATTTTCAAGCTTAGCGAACAGCTGACCCCGGATGCAAAGACCTTTGGCCTGCTTTACTGCACCAGCGAGGTCAATTCCGTCAACACGGTGGAATCCGCGAAAGCATATTGTGATGAGAACGGCCTCGAATACAAGGAAGCGGTAGTGACCAATTCCTCCGAGGTGCAGCAGGCGGCTCAGTCTCTGGTGGACAGCGTGGATGCGATCTTTATTCCCAATGACAGCGTCATTCAGTCTGCCATGACTCTGGTGACCGAGGTGGCGCGGGATGCGAAGATCCCGGTATACGGCAGCTCCGCAACCATGGTAGATTCCGGCGCCTTTGCGACCATCGCCATCAGCGATACCCAGATCGGCGCTCAGTCCGCGGACATGGCGATCCAGTATCTGGAGGGGACCGCGATCGAAGATATTCCGGCGGTGGTTGTGCCGGCCAGCGCAACAGTGGTGAACCAGACTACCATGGAGGCTCTGGGACTGGAGATTTTGGAGGATGGCTCCATCACATTTGTGACAGACGCACAGTAACAGGATTTTAGCGAGGGGTTTAAAAAAGATGACATTATTGATCGGTTCCCTGCAATTGGGGCTATTGTACGGGGTTATGGTTTTAGGAATTTATATCAGCTTCCGGATTTTAAACGTGCCGGATCTGACAGCGGAAGGAAGCTTTACCTTCGGGCTGGCAGTGTCCGCCGTCTGCACCGTGTCGGGCCATCCGTTTCTGGGGATCGGGGCGGCGATTTTGGCGGGCGCGCTGGCAGGAAGCTTTACCGGATTTTTGCAGACAAAGCTGCAGATCCATCCGGTGCTGACGGGAATCCTGACCATGAGCGGACTGTATTCCATCAATATGCTGGTGCTGGGCGGTACGCCCAACCTGGCATTGATTGGAAAGGACACCATATTTTCCCTGGCGGCGGCTGCCGGGACCGGTCTTGATAAGGAGACGGCGAAATTGCTTTTGGCCGCCCTGGCGGCAGGACTGTGCGTGGCGGTGATGACGATCTTTTTCCGTACCCGGCTGGGGCTTTGCATCCGTGCTACCGGAGACAATCCCGACATGGTGAAGGCATCCTCCATCAATGTAAACCGGATGAAAATCATTGCCCTGGCCATCAGCAACGGGCTGATCGGTCTGTGCGGCGGCCTGATCGCCCAGTACCAGAGCTTCGCGGACATCAATTCCGGCGTGGGCATTCTGGTGGTAGGGCTGGCATCGGTCATCATCGGCGAGGCATTTTTCGGGCGCAGGTCTGTGACTGTGGGATTTATTTCCGCGATTTTCGGATCCGTGATTTACCGTTATATCATCGCGGCGGCCACCAAGGCGGACTGGTTCCCGGCATATATGCTGAAATTTGCTTCCGCGGTGATTGTAACCCTGGCCCTGGCGATTCCGGCGGTGAAGGCCATGCTGGAAGTGCGGCGCATTAAAAAAGGAGGTCGCTGACATGGAGTATATGCTTGAAATACAGGGCGCCAATAAATGCTTCGGGCGGGGGACGGTCAATGAGCACACGGCGCTGCTGGATTTGAATCTTGCTTTAAAGCCCGGGGATTTCGTTACGGTCCTTGGCTCCAACGGAGCGGGAAAGACTACCCTGTTTAATGCGATCTGCGGAAATTTCCTGCTGGACAGCGGAAAGGTTTTTCTGGACGGTGAGGATATTACCTTTCTGCCGGAACACCAGCGGGCATTAAAGATCGGACGCCTGTTTCAGGATCCCATGAAGGGCACCGCGCCGTCCCTGACCATCGAGGAGAATCTGGCGCTTGCCTATTCCAAACAGAAGAAGCGCAGCTTTTCCATGGCGCTTGCCAGAAAGGACCGGGAGCATTTCCGAAAGGAGCTGGCGCGGTTCGGCATGGATCTGGAGAACCGGATGAAGACCCGGGTGGGACTGCTTTCCGGCGGGCAGCGGCAGGTAGTCACCCTGCTGATGAGTACGCTGGTACCGCCGAAGCTTTTGCTTTTGGATGAGCATACCGCGGCGCTGGACCCGGCCACGGCCCAGAAGGTAATGGAGATTACCAATGAGATTGTAAAACGCAATCATATCACCACCATGATGATCACCCACAACATGAAGCAGGCGCTGGAAACCGGCAGCCGGACCATTATGCTGGACGGCGGCTCCGTGCTGTTTGACATTGACAGCGACCAGAGAAAGCAGCTGACGGTGGACCGGCTGGTGGAAATGTATTCGGAGAAAAAACGAACGGAATTTGCCAATGACAGGATTTTGTTGTCGTAGGCAAGGAAGCATGAAATCAGGACAGCTTTCGTTATCGGGCTATGGCGCCCGGCAGAAAGCTGTCTTTTCTTAATCAGAAAGCGCGAAAAAAGTTGAAAAAAAGTTGTTAGTTTTATATCATAAAATAAAAAAAGAGAGGCGGTAAATTTGGATGCTTATCATAAAAAGAGATCACGTGATTCACGCCCACAGCGCGTTTGATGCTCCGGCGGCTGTGGCCCGGCCGGGGGATGTGGTGGTATTTGAGACCTACGACTGCTTTCAGGGACAGATGCTGCCGGAGGGAGCCACCTATGCAACCTACGACCGCAGCCTGGCAAATCCCGCCACAGGTCCTTTATATATAGAAGGAGCGCAGCCGGGGGATACTTTGAAGATCACGGTGGAGAAGCTGGAGGTGGGTCCGATAGGCCTTTTAGATGTGGGCGGAAGCCGCAGCGGCGCTTTGAGCGGCTGTCTTTCCCGGAATTACCTGAAACGGCTTCCGGTCCATGACGGATATATCTGGTATGACGGCGGCGTGAAGATCCCCGTAAAGCCCATGATCGGCGTGATCGGCGTGGCGCCGGAGGGTGATCCGGTCAGCACGGTGACGCCTATGGACCATGGCGGGAATATGGATTGTACGAAAATTGAGGAAGGAGCGATCCTTTATCTGCCGGTTTTTGTGGAAGGAGCGCTGCTCGCCGCCGGGGATTTTCATGCCATTATGGGGGAAGGAGAAGTGGGAAATTGCGGTGTGGAGATTGAAGGCAGGGCAGCTTTGAAGGTGGAGCTTTTAAAGCAGACCGGGCGGAAATATCCCATGCTGGAAAATGACACCCATTGGATGACCATCGCCTACGGGGAAACCCTCGATGAGGCCTCCCAAAAGGCGGTGGTGCAGATGTTTACTTATCTCAAGGAAGAATATGGATTTTCCGAGGCAGATGGGGGAATGCTGATGGAGATGACCGGGGATTTGATTACCTGTCAGATCGTCAATCCTTATCGGACGGCACGTTTTGAAATCCCGAAATGGGCCATCGAAGCCATGAAGAACAAGAAAACCGTTGAGGATTGAATAGTTACAATTTGACAATAATTTGACAAATTATTATTTTTGTACAGTGGACAAAACTTGATTCTTTGGGTATAATAGAAGCAGTTTGCAGCAAAATGGAAATGAGGTGAGCGCCTTGCGTTTTAATAAAGCGGTTCTCCGCAGTCTGGCGATGGTATCGCAGCTGGGTTTTTGTGTGCTGGCGCCGGTTCTGTTTTGCGTATTCATCGGGTATCAGATTGATTCCAGGTATGGGACCATGTGGACGATACCCTTGCTGATTCTGGGCGTGTTGGCGGGAGTGCGCTGCGCCTGGCAGATGCTTCGAAGCGTGATGGCGCAGGAGCGCCGGGATGCCCAAAAGCAGCGCCAGCAGCGGGAAGACCGGATGACGCGGGAAGGAATCAGCAAACCCAAGCAGCCAAGCCGTATTTTCACCGGAAAAGATAAAGGGGGCGTCTGATTTATGGAATGGCTCAGCAGGCCGACGAAACGTCTGCTTCTCGAGATGAGCGTCGGTGTGATCCTTTATAATCTGGTTTTGTCAGTGCTGGCGTGGCTGTTTATGCCGAAGCTTTCGTATCCGGTAGGTCCGGTGATCCGGGGGCTTTTCGTGGGAGCGGCGGGAGCGATCCTGATGCTGATCCACATGGCAATTATGACGGAACGAGTCCTGTCCAGCCGGGATGAGGGCTACGCGAACAAGACTACCCTTGTGAACAGCCTGATCCGCAGGGTGGTGTTCATCGCGGCGCTTTTTTTCTGCTGGCGCTGGTTCCGGATTAATCTTCTTGCCGCGGTCATTGGCGCCATGGGCATGAAGGCGGGTGCTTATATGCAGCCGTTGGTACACAAAGTCTCCAGCCGTGGGAGGGAGCAGGAAACACCTGCCCTGGACGAGACCGATGCGGAGATATTATAGAAGAAAGGAGGACCGTATATGGGAATGCTGATTTCCAATGAGCCTGATTTTATGATACATGGCGTCCTGCAGTATCAGATGTTTGGTCAGGATTTTTGGATTACGACTACGACCATAGGAATGTGGATCGTCACCATTCTGATCCTGATTGTCGCGGCGCTGGCAAACCGGGCATTGAAACATGCCACCGATGTGCCGGGGACATTCCAGAATGCTCTGGAATATGCCTACACGATGCTGGAAAAGATGGGCGAGAGCATTTTGGGCGGGAATACCAGAAGGTTCATCAATTATATCGGAACCATTTTCCTGTTCATTTTGTTTTGCAACCTGAGCGGCCTATTGGGACTTCGTGCCCCGACGGCAGACTATGGTGTAACTTTCTTACTGGGGATGTTTACATTTTTCATTGTAAACTATCAGGGCATCAAAAACCACGGCGTGGGACATTTTACCAGCCTGTTCCAGCCGACGCCGATACTTTTCCCGATCAACCTGATCGGAGAGCTTGCCAACCCGCTGTCCATCTCCCTGCGTCTGTTCGCGAACATGCTGTCCGGCGTGATTATTATGGGATTGTGGTACGGGATGCTTCCGATTTTTGCAAATATCGGTATTCCGGCAGCGCTTCACGCGTATTGTGATCTGTTTTCAGGCTGTATCCAGACATACGTATTCTGTATGCTGACGATGGTTTATGTAAATGACAAGCTGTAAAAATTTTTATTCATTTTAATTTATCAATAGGAGGAATTAAACTATGAACGGTATTTCAGGACAGGATTTCATTTTTGGTTGTTCCGCAATCGGCGCGGGCCTGGCGATGATCGCTGGTATCGGACCTGGTGTTGGACAGGGTATCGCAGCTGGACACGGTGCAGCGGCAGTTGGACGTAATCCGGGCGCACAGTCTCAGATCACTTCCACCATGCTGTTAGGACAGGCAGTCGCAGAGACCACCGGTCTGTACGGCCTGGTTGTCGCTATTATCCTGATGTTCGTAAAGCCTTTCGGCGCTTAATCGAAAAAGGGAGAAAATAGTGACGAAAGGAGGCAAGAACCTTGGACAGACTGATAGGATTTGATCCCCAGCTGCTGCATGACGCGGTGCTGACCGGTATCAACATCTTTATATTGTTCTTTGCGTTATCCTATCTGCTTTTCAATCCGGTGCGGGATGTGCTGGAAAAGCGCAGAAAGAAGATTGCCGATGAGCTGGAACAGGCAGCCGCGGATCAGACGCAGGCTGCATCCCTGAAAGAGGAATATGAGGCAAAGCTTAAGGATGTAGACAAAGAAGCAGAAAACATTCTGGAAGCGGCACGCAAGAAAGCGAAAGCCCGTGAAGCGGAGATGTTGGAGGAAGCCAAGGCGGAGGCAGCCAGAATCATAGAGCGGGCAAACCGCGAGATCGAATTGGAGAAAAAGAAAGCGGTGGACGACATGAAACAGGAACTTGTCAGCATCGCGGCGCTGATGGCCCAGAAGGCGGTCGGCAGATCCATCGACGTAAAGATTCAGGATGCCTTGATCGATGAGACTTTAAAGGAAATGGGTGAGAGCACATGGCAAAGCTAGTGTCGAAGGTCTACGGCGATGCATTGTTTGAGGCGGCCATCGACCGGAAGAAGGTAGATGCGCTTTATGAAGAAGTGCGCGAGATGGTACCCATTTTGAACGGCAGTCCGGAGCTTTTGGCGCTCCTTGCCAACCCTCAGGTTGGAAAGGAGGAAAAGGCTGACGTGATAAAGCAGATCTTCTCCGGAAGAATCCAGGAGGAGCTGATGGGCTTTTTAAACATCATTGTCGAGAAAGACAGACAAAACGACCTCATTCCCATCTTTGAATATTTCATTCAGAGAGTAAAGGAATATAAGAAAATCGGATCCGTGTCCGTGACCAGCGCAGTGGAGCTGAAAGCGGATCAGAAGAGCCGCCTGGAGAAAAAACTCCTCGCGACTACTTCCTATGTGGAATTGGAAATGAACTGCCAGGTGGATCCGAGCCTGATCGGCGGTATGGTGATCCGGATCGGCGACCGTGTGGTAGACAGCAGTATCCGCACACGGCTCTATGAGCTGAAGAAGGAACTTTCCGCGATTCAGTTGTCGTAATACAAGTTGTTCCAAAGAATAGATAGAAAGGGAAACAGCAAAATGATTTTGAGACCAGAAGAAATCAGTTCGGTAATTAAAGAACAGATTGAAAAATATTCTACCAAACTGGAAGTCTCTGACGTCGGCACTGTCATTTCGGTTGCGGATGGTATCGCCCGGATCCACGGACTGGAGAAAGCCATGCAGGGTGAGCTCCTGGAATTTCCAGGAGAGGTATACGGCATGGTCCAGAACCTGGAGGAGGACAATGTGGGCGTAGTTCTGCTCGGTGATACCACAAGCATCAGCGAAGGTGATGTTGTCAAGACCACAGGCCGTGTTGTTGAGGTGCCGGTGGGCGACGCATTGATCGGCCGTGTCGTGAACGCACTGGGTATGCCGATCGATGGCAAGGGCCCGATCGAGACAGACAAATTCCGCCGGATTGAGCGTATCGCTCACGGTGTCATTGAAAGAAAATCCGTAGATACTCCTCTTCAGACCGGTATCAAGGCGATCGATGCCATGATCCCCATCGGAAGAGGACAGCGTGAGCTGATCATCGGCGACCGCCAGACTGGTAAGACCGCCATCGCCATCGATACGATCATCAACCAGAAGGGTCAGGGTGTGAAATGTATCTATGTGGCAATCGGCCAGAAGGCTTCCACCGTTGCCAATATTGTAAGAACCCTGGAGGAGTACGGCGCTTTGGATTATACCACCATCGTGGTGTCCACGGCTTCGGATCTTGCCCCCCTGCAGTATATCGCTCCCTATTCCGGGTGCGCGATCGGCGAGGAGTGGATGGAGAACGGCGGCGATGTCCTGGTGATCTATGATGACCTGACCAAGCATGCGGCGGCTTACCGTACCCTGTCTTTGCTTCTGAAACGTCCGCCGGGACGTGAGGCTTATCCGGGCGACGTATTCTACCTGCATTCCAGACTGTTGGAGCGCGCGTCCCGCCTTTCGGATGAGTTAGGCGGCGGCTCTCTGACCGCGCTTCCGATTATCGAGACCCAGGCCGGAGACGTATCCGCTTATATTCCGACCAACGTGATTTCCATTACCGATGGTCAGATTTATCTGGAGACGGAGGCATTCAACTCCGGCTTCCGCCCGGCAATCAATGCCGGTCTGTCCGTGTCCCGTGTGGGCGGCGCGGCGCAGATCAAGGGCATGAAGAAATTCGCCGGTCCGATCCGCGGCGATCTGGCCCAGTACTTCGAGCTGGCAAGCTTCGCGCAGTTCGGTTCCGAGCTGGATGCGGCGACCACAGAGCAGCTGGCACAGGGCGAGCGTTTGAGAGAAGTATTGAAGCAGCCCCAGTACCAGCCCATGCCGGTGGAATATCAGGTAATTATTATTTACGCGGCTACCAAAAAGCATCTTCTGGATATTCCGGTGGCTGATGTGCTGAAATTTGAGAAGGAACTGTTCAAGTATATTGATACAAAATATCCGGAGATCCCGGCTGCGATTCGCGACACGAAGGTGGTAAGCGAGGAGACGGAGAAGCTTCTGGTACAGGCGATCAAAGAGTGCAAAGAGCAGCGCTAATCCGGGGAGGTATTTATCATGGCATCCATGAGAGATATTAAACGCAGAAAAGCGAGCATCCAGAGCACCGGGCAGATCACCAAGGCAATGAAGCTGGTATCTACGGTCAAGCTGCAGAAGTCCCGCAACCGGGCGGAGGCTTCCAGGCCATATTTCGATCTGATGTATGAAACGATTGCTTCCATGCTGAAAAAATCCGGCACGATTGATCATAAGTATCTTCGTGCGGGTGATTCCACGAAGAAGGCCGTGGTTGTGATTACCTCCAACCGTGGTCTCGCCGGCGGCTACAACAGCAATATTGTGAAGCTGGTCGCGGGAAGCGAGGCGCTTCCCGCAAAGGACACCAGGGTTTACGCGATCGGACGCAAGGGGATCGAGGGATTGTCCAGAAAGGGCTATGAGATCGCGGCGGACTGCTCCGAAGTGATCGATGAGCCGCTGTATCAGGATGCCGCCGATCTGACCAAAGAGCTTTTGGGAGCCTTTGGACGGGGTGAGATCGGTGAGATCTATCTGGCCTACACCTCCTTTAAGAATACGGTGGTTCATATTCCGAAGCTGCTGAAGCTGCTTCCGTTTGCGATGGAAGAGGAAAGCGGGGAGGAGGCGCCGAAGGCGCGGGCTCTGATGAACTACGAGCCCAACGAGGAAGAAGTCCTGGACCAGATCATCCCGAAATATATGAGCAGTTTGATTTACGGTGCGCTGCTTGAAGCGGTTGCCAGTGAAAATGGCGCGCGTATGACCGCGATGGATTCAGCGACCAAGAATGCTGACGAGATGCTTGAAAAGTTGGAGCTGCAGTATAACCGTGCCCGCCAGGGCGCGATTACTCAGGAGCTTACTGAGATTATTGCCGGCGCCAACGCAATCAGTTAGAGACAAAAAACATTATCATGAGGAGAAGCAAAATGGCAGAACAGAATATTGGTAAGATTACACAGATCATCGGTGTAGTTTTGGATATCAAGTTCTCCCAGGGCAAGATTCCGGAGATCAACGAGGCGATTCGGATTCCGCTGGAAACCGGCGGTGATCTGGTGGTCGAGGTGGCGCAGGATCTTGGCGACGATACGGTAAAATGTATCGCGATGGGAAGCACCGATGGACTGAGACGTGGTATGACCGCCATTGCGACCGGAGCGCCGATCACGGTTCCGGTAGGTGAGAATACGCTGGGCCGTATTTTCAACGTACTGGGCGAACCGATTGACAATAAAGAAAAGCCACAGGCAGATGAGTATCTCCCTATCCACAGAAAGGCTCCCAGCTTTGAAGAGCAGGCGACGAACACGGAGATGCTGGAGACCGGCATCAAGGTCGTAGATCTTCTCTGCCCCTATCAGAAAGGCGGAAAGATCGGTCTGTTTGGCGGCGCTGGCGTAGGCAAGACTGTGTTGATTCAGGAGCTGATTCGTAACATTGCCACCGAGCACGGCGGATATTCCGTATTCACCGGTGTAGGTGAGCGTACCCGTGAGGGAAATGACCTGTACTACGAGATGACCGAGTCCGGCGTTATCAATAAGACCACGATGGTATTCGGGCAGATGAATGAACCGCCGGGAGCACGTATGCGTGTGGGACTGACGGGGCTGACCATGGCGGAGTATTTCCGTGATAAGGGCGGCAAGGACGTGCTGCTGTTTATCGATAATATTTTCCGTTTCACCCAGGCAGGTTCCGAGGTATCCGCGCTGCTTGGACGTATGCCTTCCGCAGTAGGTTACCAGCCCACGCTGCAGACAGAGATGGGCGCGCTGCAGGAGCGTATCACTTCCACGAAGAATGGTTCCATCACCTCCGTGCAGGCAGTATATGTGCCGGCGGATGACCTGACAGACCCGGCTCCGGCCAATACCTTCGCCCATCTGGACGCGACCACCGTACTGGATCGTGGGATTGCGGCCATTGGCATTTATCCGGCGGTGGATCCGCTGGCTTCCACCTCCCGGATTCTGGACCCGCGTATCGTCGGCGAGGAGCATTACGCGGTAGCCCGCGGCGTACAGGAGGTATTGCAGAAGTACAAAGAGCTGCAGGATATTATCGCTATGCTGGGTATGGATGAGCTGTCCGAGGAGGATAAGCTGACCGTATCCCGCGCGAGAAAGATCCAGAGATTTTTATCCCAGCCTTTCTTCGTTGCAGAGCAGTTTACAGGCCGTGTGGGCCGTTATGTTCCGATCAGCGATACGATCCAGGGCTTCAAGGAGATCCTGGCGGGCAAGCATGACGATATTCCGGAGCAGTATTTCATGAATGCAGGCAGCATTGACGACGTTCTGGCTCAAGTGAAATAGGGGGTACGTCTATGGCCGATGGAATGAGAGTTAGGATTATCACTCCTGAGAAGCAGTTCTTCGACGGTCAGGCGACCATGGTTGAGCTGACGACGACGGAGGGCAATATCGGCGTCTATCCGGAGCATATTCCTCTGACCGCGGTGGTCGCGCCGGGGGTCTTAAGAATCCATGAAGGAAACGAGGTCCGGGAGGCATCCCTGATTTCCGGCTTCCTGACGATTCTTCCGGACCAGGTGACGATCATGGCGGAGATTGTGGAGTGGCCGGATGAGATTGACTTTAGCCGTGCAGAGCAGGCCCGTATCCGTGCAGAGCGCCGTTTGTCCGAGCATAAGCCGGAGCTGGATGTGATGCGCGCGGAGCTGGCGCTTAAACGCGCTCTGGTCCGGTTGGAGCTGAAGCACTAAGCGTTATGAAAGATATAGCAAACGGCAAATATTTTTGTCGTTTGTCATAATACTCCCGGCGGAGCGGATCTCTGCCGGGAGTATTGTGCATCAGGATGTGAAGAGACGCGCCGGCGACGCGTCTCATCGCGTTTTATCATAGGAAAAAGACAATGAAAAACAAAGGATATTCCTTCGCGGGCGCCGCTTTCCTGGCGGCGGTTTTCGGTTTGCAGTTTTTGGCCCGGCAGGCGCCGGGCTTTGCCACCTGGTATGCACATCATATTTATCCGGTGATTGTACATATCATAGGACGATTGTTTGGCTTGCTCCCCTTTTCTGCGGCGGAGTTTGGCCTTTATGGGCTGGTGCTTTTGTGTGTCGTGTACGGCATCCGGTACCGGAGAGAGCCCCTTCGCCTGTTGTCGAGAGCCTTAAATTTATGTGGAATATTACTGTTTCTCTATACCTGCAATTGCGGCATCAATTATTATGCCATGCCGTTTTCCAGCTATGCGGGCTTGAAAACAGATGGATATACAAAAGAAGAATTGATACAGCTGTGTGAATATCTGGTGGAGAAGGTCAATGAGACGGCAACGGACGAGACCTCCTACCAGGGCGGCGGAAGCAGTCAGTCCGGTCTGGAAAAACGCCGGGACTGGCGGGCGGAGGCCGTCCGCGCTATGCAGGCGGCAGGAGAGCAGTATCCGGCGCTGGCAGGCTTTTATCCAAAGCCCAAGGAGGTAACCGTATCCTGGATTTTGTCGGTGCAGCAGCTATGCGGCATTTATTCCCCCTTTACCGTGGAAGCCAATTTCAACGGCGATATGCCGGATTACAATATCCCTCACACCCTTTGCCATGAGCTGTCCCATTTAAAGGGCTTTATGCGGGAGGACGAGGCGAATTTCATCGGCTATCTGGCATGTCTGGACTCGGACAAGCAGATGTTTTGCTACAGCGGCTATCTGACCGGCTGGGTCTATGCGGGCAATGCTTTGGCGAAAGCAGACTGGGAAGCCTACCTTTCTCTCCATGAAAAGCTTTGCGATCTGGCCAAGGAGGATCTGGCGGAAAACAATGCTTTCTGGGACCGGTATGAGGGCACAGTGGCGGAGGTCTCCAACCAGATGAATGATGTGTACCTAAAGGCCAACAGCCAGGAGGATGGCGTGAAAAGCTATGGGCGGATGGTGGATTTGATGCTGGAGGATTACAAGAGCAACAGGAAATCATTGCTATTCCGGCAGAAATCGGATATAATAGAATAATCAGAAATAAAGATTGTACTGTCCGGAAATGTCTGGAAGATTGCGGGGGAACTTCCAAATATTTTGGAATCGGTGAAAAGGGGGTTCAATATGGATAAAAAATTGTACGATCTGATGGATTGGGCAGCGATTGAGGAACTGGTTTATTCGGAAGCCGCGGAGCCGAAAACGCTTTTGGGACCGCATGTGACAGAGGACGGACTTCTGATTCAGGTGTTTATTCCCACTGCGGCGGCGATTACCGTGAAAATCGCGTCCGGCAGGAAATATCCGATGGAGAAGCAGGATGAGGCAGGCTTTTACGCGGTGCTGATTCCCAGAAAGAGCGTGACGGATTATATCTTGCTGGTAACCTACGATAATGGGACGGAAGCAGAGCTGCTGGATCCATACGCATATGGATCCCAGTATACGGAAAGCGATCTGAAAAAGTTCGCGGCAGGCATTTACTACGATGTCTACAAAAAAATGGGTGCACACCCCATGGAGATCAAGGGTGTGAAGGGTGTTAATTTCTCTGTTTGGGCGCCTTGTGCCATGCGGGTCAGCGTGGTCGGTGATTTCAACGCATGGGACGGACGCCGTCATCAGATGCAGCGGATCGGCGATTCCGGTGTCTTTGAATTGTTTATCCCGGGAGTGGAAGCAGGCGCGGTGTACCGCTATGAGGTAAAGAACCGCAAAGGTGAGCCGATGATGAAGTCCGATCCCTATGGAAACTATGCGGAGCTGCGTCCCAACACGGCTTCCGTGGTCTGGGATATCAATCAATATCAGTGGAATGACGCGGCGTGGATGAGCGCCCGGGCAAAGGCGGACACCAAGAGCCAGCCCATGGCGATTTATGAGATGCATCTTGGCTCCTGGATCCGCAAGCCCATCGCTGAGGATGAGGACGGCAAACAGATTGTGGGCTCCGAGTTCTATAATTACCGGGAGATTGCCCCGCGTCTGGCGGCTTACGTTAAGGAGATGGGATATACCCATGTGGAGCTTTTGCCGGTGATGGAGCATCCGCTGGATGCGTCCTGGGGCTATCAGGTGACCGGCTATTACGCGCCTACCAGCCGTTACGGAACGCCGGATGATTTTATGTATTTCATGGACTATATGCACGGACAGGGAATCGGTGTGATCCTGGACTGGGTTCCGGCGCATTTCCCGCGGGATTCCTATGGGCTGGCCGCCTTTGACGGTACCTGTGTCTATGAGCATCAGGATCCCCGTCAGGGTTCCCATCCCCATTGGGGCACCTTGATTTACAATTATGGCCGTCCCCAGGTCAGCAACTTCCTGATTGCCAATGCACTGTTCTGGGCGAAACAGTATCACGCGGACGGCATCCGCATGGATGCGGTTGCTTCCATGCTGTATCTGGATTACGGCAAGAATGAGGGCGAGTGGGTGGCCAATATTTACGGCGGCCATGAGAATCTGGAGGCAGTGGAGTTTTTGAAGCATCTGAATTCCATTTTTAAGGCGCAGACCAAGGGCGCGGTCCTGATTGCCGAGGAGTCCACCGCGTGGCCGCAGATCACCGGAGATGTAAAGGACAATGGCCTGGGCTTCGATTATAAGTGGAATATGGGCTGGATGAATGATTTCATCGGGTATTTAAAGTGCGATCCTTATTTCCGGAACCACCACTATGGAGAGCTGACCTTCAGTATGCTGTATGCCTACAGCGAGGATTTCATCCTGGTATTCTCCCATGATGAAGTGGTTCACGGAAAGTGCTCCATGCTGCTCAAGATGCCGGGCGATACCTATGAGGCGCGGGCGAATAACCTGCGTGCCGCTTACGGCTATATGTACGGGCATCCGGGCAAAAAGCTTCTGTTCATGGGACAGGAATTCGCCCAGATATCGGAGTGGAATGAAAATGAAGAGCTTCCCTGGAGCATCCTGGAGTACCCCGTGCATAAGACCACCCAGGACTATGTGAAGGCGCTGAATAAGCTTTATCTGTCCCAGCCGGCCTTGTCCCGGAAGGACTATGAACCGGAAGGCTTCCAGTGGATCAATTGTTCCCTGAGCCAGGAGAATATCGTGATTTTCCAGAGAAAGACGGACAAGCCGGAGGAGACGCTGCTCTTTGTCAGCAACTTTGCGCCTGTGGAGCATAAGGGCTATCGGATCGGCGTACCGTTCTATGGGAAATATAAGGAAATCTTAAACAGTGACGCGGTGATTTATGGCGGCAGCGGCGTGGGCAATCCACGGGTAAAGACTGCCAGGCAGGAACCCTGCGACGAGCATGAGAATTCTCTGCTGATCGACATTCCGCCGATGTCCACGATTATTTTCTCCTGCACGCCCATGAAGGCGCCGGCAAAGAAGGCGGCAAAAGACACCAAGGCTGCTGAGAAGAAATCGTCGGAGAAGAAAGCAGTCGGCAGAAAGCCTGCGGAAAAGAAAACCACCAAAAAGGCAGCTCCGGCAGAGAAAGAAAAAGCAGTGACGGCAGAAGCGCCGGAGGTGAAAGCAGAGACAGCCAAATAAATAATTGAAAAACCGGAGCCTTCGACAGAAGGCTCCGGTTTTTCAATATTCATCTTTTCTTTTCAAATCGTCCGGTCTCATCTACATAGTAATTATCTACCCAGGTATCCGTGGCCATCACGCCGTCTTCATCCAGGTAATACCATGCGCCATCATCCTTTAGCCAGTAATCGCATTTGCGGTTGCCGCGGGCATCCAGGTAGTAGCGGCTGCCGTCCACTTCCAGCCAGCCGGTCGCTTTCGTGCCATCATCCAGAATGTATTGCCACTGTCCGTCTTCTGTTTCCTGCCATTCATCCGCCAGAGCGGGAAATGCGCCGAGAAGAAGGAAGGTTAAAATTAAGACCAAGGTTAAATGTGTTTTATGTTTCATCACAATTCACCCACCCTTTCGTTGATTTGATTATAGCAGTCTCTTTTTTCTGTTTCAAGTACCCAAAAGTGATTGTAAGGAATTTGGGGGAATCGTAAGAAAAATGTTAAATTTAAAAAGTTTTCGCAAAATATGTCGAACCTGTCGATTTTTGCGATTTGTTTCGCTTTTCAAATGAAATGATAAGATTTATATTTTAGAAAAAAGGAATGCATAGGAGGAAATGAGTATGAATAACGTAATGGAGAAATTAAAGAGACTGGAGGACGAGAACCGGAAATTAAAGGAAGATAATGAGATGCTTCTGAATATCGTGGTTCAGATGAAGGTAACTTTGAATCGTCTGGTAAATCGTTATGTGACAGAACGGCAATAGCAGATGAGCGCAAAGCAGGGGGTGCTTGAGAGAACCGGCGCTCCCTGTGATTTGCAGGGTATAAAAAAAGCCGTCGCACCGAAGGCGTCAAAAAAAAGCCGCCGCACCGAAGGCGTCCTTCGTGGAGTGGCGGGTTCTCTGGTTCATTTGTGGTTTTTCTGCAATTGCTCCAGATGCCGTTCCAGAAGCTTGGTCTTGCGCAGCAGGTCCCAGATAGTCTGGTGCATCCATTCAATGGTGTCATTCAATTTTTGATTTTCCAGTTCCAATTCGCGGATCTGATCTTTGAGCTCGGCAACGATGGCGCGCGCATTGTGAGCGCGGGCGGTGGCAAGGAAATGATTGGTGATGGACGGGTCCTTTTCCAGAATTTCCTTGGTCAGGAGTGTGTCCCGCTCCTCCGGACCAAGCTGGATGAAATCCCGATAGGACATGTCCAGAAACGTCAGCTTGCGGTCACAGTTGGGACAAACAGCATTTTTTACCAAGCTATAATACCCGTAGCGACCACACTTTCCACAATAATAAACGGCTAGTTCTTTCATGGCTTCCTCCAGGGGTAAATATATGTATCATTGCGCGAGTTTAGAATAACTTTTCTTAAATTATAACGGGTCGATCCGGGAAATGTGACGCCGGGGCTCCATAAAAGCAGGAGCCCCGGCGGAACGGATGATTCATCAGAATGCAGTGAGACACGCCTCATCGCATTTATGGGAAGTAGCTTATTGCTGGATCACACCGTTGGTGTCAACGACCCAGATTTTATCATTGGCATCTTTGTAATCCTTGAAGCCGTTTCCAAGCTCCGGTCTGGTCGCGGACTTGGAAGAAGAGCTTGCCTTCTGGAGGGCGCCGGAGGTATTTACCAGGTAGGAAACACCGTCCAGCTCTACCGGAGCATAACGGTTGTCCCGGTCAGCATCCAGGCGCAGGCCGTTGCTGTATACGCAGTTGTCCCGGATACCGTGGTAGCCCTGTCCTTTGCTGCCGCCGTCGGTCAGGAAGAACCAGGTCTGCGTTTCGTCCAGATCCTCATTGTAAATGGTCTGCTTGCCGGTCTTCATGACGCCGTCCGCGCCAAAGTAGCAGTTTGCGGTGGCGCCGTCCTCCAGAGTAACCACCTGCAGATCTGTCTGCATCTCGCCCCGGGTATTGAAGGCATAGCGTTTAGAGTCAATATTGAAGGTCTGCACGCCGGTTTCCGCGTGAAGCGGCGCGCCATTCTTGAAGTAGAAGCGGAAGATCTCGCCCTCCTCGCTGATGCCCTCTACGCCCTCCATTTCATACCAGCCGTTCGCGCGCTTACCGTCCGCCTCATAGTACTGATAGGAGGCGATTGCCGGAGCATTGCTTTCGGCCGCTGCATTTTCGTTTACGGCAGCATCGGAAGAGGACGCGACCCCTGCCTCGCCCGCGGCCTCGCCCGCGGCCTCGCCCGCGGCCTCGCCCGCTGCGGCCGCCGCTGCCGGCAGCTTGTACCAGCCGGTCTGCATGACGCCGTTTTCAAAGGTATAGTAGTTTCCGTCAATCTTGCGGTCTACCTGGTTCATGACCATTCTTCCCTTGTTATCGAAGTAATGCCATACCAGCTCTTCTTCCGGATCCTCGGCCTCGTTCTCCAGCTGAATCCAGCCGGTCTTCATAACGCCGTCGTCCTCATCGCCCAGGTAGTAGGTGAAGCCGTCCAGTTCCAGCTTGCCGGTCTGCATTTGCCCTTCGTCATTGAAATAGTAATTTTTTCCGTCAATGGTCTGCCATCTGGAGGTGATGGATTTGCCGTTGCTGCCGAAGTAATACCAGTAGGTATCGGGACCTTCGTCATCCCAATCTTCATCATTATCTACACCAATCCACTGGTTATAGATTCTTTTGCCGTCCTCGTCCACGTAATACTCATCCACCATGGTGGAGCGGCTTAAGCAGCCTTCTTCATCTAAGTAATACCACTCATTGTCGCGTTTTTTCCAGGTGTCCGTCAGATAGTAGCCGTCGCTGTCCATATAGCGCAGCTCGCCATCCTCCTCGACCCAGCCGGCTTTCGCGGCGGCGAATGCTTCCTGAGCCAGTCCCGGAATGTCAGCGGCAAAGTCAGGGGTTACCACAGCCATCAGTGCAGCGGTGGATAATACAGCCAGATGTCTGATCTGTTTTTTCATAATTGATTTACTCTCCTTTTTTCTTGTTGGCAGGGCGTCGCGCCCATGTCGTTGTCTTGGCCGAAAATCCATATTTGCATTACGGTGCTGATTATAGCGTATCCGATCCGATATGAAAAGTGCAGGTTGTTGGCAGAGGCGGCAGGATCTGGGTCCGGTGGGAAGATGTGAGGGAGCCGGAAGGGGGCGGAGAATTAGGGTGGCGAATTAAAGGAACATATGATATACTGTAAGCACTTAATGAATACGAGCCGAAGGGAGCATCCGATTATGAAGATAAAGGTATCTAATTACATTGCGGCAAAACTGGTGGAGGCGGGGATCGACCAGGTATTTACGGTGACGGGCGGCGGCGCCATGCATCTGAATGACGCTCTGGGGCATCAGCCGGGGCTGCATTGCCTGTATCAGCACCATGAGCAGGCCTGCGCCATGGCGGCGGAGGCATACGCGCGGATTCAGCACAAGATCGGAGCGCTGTGCGTGACCACAGGGCCCGGCGGCACCAATGCCATCACGGGCGTGCTGGGCGGCTGGCTGGATTCGATCCCGATGCTGGTGTTGTCCGGGCAGGTGCGTTATGACACGACGGCGCGCTGGACGGGACTGGGGATCCGCGCCATGGGCGACCAGGAATTTGACATTACCAGGGCCATCGGCTGCATGACCAAGTACAGCGAGATGGTGATCGATCCGCTGCGGATTCGTTATTGTCTGGAGAAAGCATTGTATCTGGCCTACTCCGGCAGACCCGGCCCGGCGTGGCTGGACATCCCGCTGAACGTGCAGAGCGCCATGGTGGAGACAGAAGATTTGATTGGCTTTGATCCGGCGGATTATGAGGCAGGCGGGGACGGCTGGGCCGCTGAGGGCGAATGCGCGGCGAAGATACCGGAGGACGCCGCGGGGGCCGGGGAGCCGCGCCAGCAGCTGCCGAAACCGGTATCGCGGGAGCTGGCGGAGACGATTATCGACAAAATTCTCTCCGCGAAACGTCCGGTGTTTTACGCGGGCAATGGCATCCGGATCGCCGATGCACATGATGAATTTATCGAGACGGCGGAACGGCTGGGGATCCCGGTGGTGGTCGGCTGGAACAGCGGCGACTGCATCTGGTGTGACCACCCCCTGTACGTGGGGCGGCCAGGCAAGGTGGGAGACCGGGCGGGCAATTTCGCCGTGCAAAACAGCGACCTGGTATTTGCCGTTGGCAGCCGTCTGAGCATCCGCCAGGTGGGCTTCAACTACCAGACCTGGGCCAGGGAAGCATATGTGATTGTCAATGATATCGATCCGGAGGAGCTGAAAAAGCCCAGCGTCCATACAGATATGGCGGTGCATGCCGACGCGAAGGATCTGCTGACGGTGATGTGCCAGGTGCTGCGGGAGCGGGGGAAGAAGTCGCTTTTTGATGGCGGCGAAGGCCTGCCGGGCATGAACTGGCTGGAGACCTGCCGGATGTGGCGGGATCGCTACCCGGTGGTGCAGCCGCGGCATTTTGCGCAGGATGAGACGCGGGAGGCCAATGTCTACGCCATGATCTATGAGCTGAGTTCCCGGGTGAAGGAAAATCAGATCACGGTGGTGGGAAGCGGCTCCGCCTGTGACGTGGGCGCCCAGACCTATCAGATCAAGAAGGGACAGCGCTTCATCAGCAATTCCGCCGTAGCCTCCATGGGCTATGACCTTCCGGCGGCCATCGGCGCCTGCCTGGCGAAAACCGGGCCGGAGGATATTATCCTTCTGACCGGAGACGGCGGCATCCAGATGAATCTTCAGGAATTGCAGACGATCATCCATCACCGGATGCCCATCAAAATCTTTGTGATCAATAATGGCGGCTACCATTCCATCCGTCAGACCCAGAAGAATTTCTTCGGGGAGCCATTGGTGGGAATCGGTGTGGACAGCCATGACTTAAGCTTCCCGTCCATGGAAAAACTGGCGGCGGCTTACGGCTATCCTTACAGGGCGGCCCATCACAATGGGGAGCTGGCGGCCGCGATTGAGCAGACCCTTGCCCTGGATGGCCCGGCGATCTGTGAGGTTTATGTGACGATCGATCAGAATTTTGAGCCGAAGTCCGCGGCGAAGCGCCTGCCGGACGGCACGATGGTGTCTCCGCCATTGGAGGATCTGGCGCCCTTCCTGCCGGAGGAGGAAATGGATGCGATGATGATTATTCCGCGGATTAAGGAGTAATGGAAAATATGAAGGCAGTAGTGACAGGGGCCACCAGCTTCATCGGGGCAGTGACCGTGCGGCAGCTTTTGGAGCGGGGAGACCAGGTTTATGCGGTGGTGCGCCCCGATTCCCGCAATCTGCGCCATCTTTTGGAGATGGTGTCTGAAGAAAGCATGGCGTATAAGACCGCCCGGCCCCAGCTGCGGATCATTCCTCTGGAATTGGGGGATATTGGGCAGATCCGCGCCCATGTGGACGGCGCGGATGCCTGGGTTCACATCGGCTGGGAGGGCGCGGGCAGCGACAACCGGCGCAGGCGGGATGTGCAGCAGCGAAATGTGCGGTATGGCCTGGCGGCTGTGGAGGCTGCGGCGTCCATCGGATGTTGGCGATTTCTGTTTACCGGTTCCCAGGCGGAATATGGTCCCTGCCGGGAACGGATCACGGAGGATACTCCCTGCAATCCGGTTTCCGAATACGGAATTGCCAAGCTGGATTTTGCAAATCAGGCAAAAACCCTTTGCAAAAAGGAAAAAATAGAGTATATTCATACGAGAATCTTTAGTGTATATGGTCCTGGGGATCATCCATGGTCTTTGGTGCAGACCTGCCTGCGCGCCTGGCGGCAGGGCAGCGAGATGAAGCTTGGCGCATGCACCCAGCAGTGGAATTTTCTGTATATCGAGGATGCCGTGTCAGCCCTGGTGCATCTTTTGACGGAGGCAGCGCCTGGCGTGTATAATGTGGCAGGCAGCGATACGCGTCCGCTGCGGGATTATATTGAGGAGCTGTACCGGCTGTGCGGCAGCCGCGGCAGCTTTGTTTACGGGGAGCGCCCGGAGAATGCGGAGGGCCCGGCGGATCTGATGCCGGACATCAGTAAGCTCCTTCGCGCCACCAGCTGGAGACCAAAGACATCATTTGCGGAGGGAATCCATGAAATGTTGTATTGCATGCAGGAAGCCGCTTCCTGCGAAGCCCCTGTTCGTCCTTGAAGATGCCCCGGCATCTGCCCAGGACATCCCGGACAGGGAGGAAGTGAAAAAGGATCAGGGAGTGAGGCTTGAGCTGTACCAGTGTCCCGGGTGCGGGCTGGTTCAGTTTGGCTGTACCCCTGTTTCTTATTATAGGGATGTGATCCGCGCGGGCGGTTTTTCCACCACCATGACGGGACTGCGCCGGAGCCAGTACCGCCACCTGGTGGAAGCCTACCATCTGGAAGGCAGGAAATTTCTGGAGGTGGGCTGCGGGCGCGGCGAATTTATCAAAGTATTGACGGAATTTCCGGTTCAGGTCTACGGCATGGAGCACAGGCCGGATCTGGTGGAGCTTGCCCAGTCGGAGGGACTTTGCGTGTGGCGGGAGTTCCCGGAGCGGGAAGGGCAGGTGTTTGCGGGCCCGGCGGCGGAAATGCTTCCCCGGGAAACGAGACCTAAGGGACCCTTTGATGTGTTTTTGTCCTTCAATTTTCTGGAGCATCAGCCAAATCCGGATGTGATGCTGCGGGCGATTTATCATAATCTGGCAGAAGACGGCATGGGGCTGGTGACAGTCCCGGCCTTGGAATATATTGTGGAGCAGGGCAGCTATTATGAGCTGATCCGGGATCACATCGCGTACTACTCCTTTGACACGCTGCGGGCGCTTCTGGAGCGCTGTGGTTTCGCGGTGCTGGAGGAGGAGCTGATCAACCGGGATACGATCGCGATGATTGTGAAGAAGCAGCCGGGGCCGGCGCGGGAGGGCGGCGGCCCGGAAGAAACGGCGCCGGGCGATTTGCCATTATCGGGCGCTTCGCCGAGATCGGCAGGTTTGTCGGCGTCGGTCGCTCCGCCGAGATCGGGCGATTCGCCGTCGTCCGGTATTGCCGCTTCCCTGGTGGCCGGCTATGAGGCGACGGTCGCCGACGTGAACCGGACGCTGGAAAAACTGGCCGCCGAAGGGAAAAGCCTGGCAGTCTGGGGAGCCAGCCATCAGGGCTTTACTCTGGCAGCCACCACCGGACTGGGACGGCAGGCGAAATATATCATGGACTCGGCCCCCTTTAAGCAGGGGCGGTTTGCCCCCGCTTCCCATCTTCCCATCGTGGCGCCGGACCATTTCTTTGAGGAAGCGGTGGACGCGGTGCTGATTGTGGCGCCGGGGTATACCGATGAGATTGCGGAGATTATCAGGACCAGGTTTGGCGCGCAGGTACAGATCATGACCATGCGCACGAACCGGATCGAGCGCCTGACGTAGAAGGAAGAACCGGTAAGTGAGCGCCTGGCGCGGGAGGAAGAACCGGTAAGTGAGCGCCTGGCATAGAAGGAGAAACCAATGATAGAACTGACAGGAAAGCGCGTGGTGATGACGGGGGCTACCGGATTTATCGGGCGGAACACGGCGGCATATCTTTTGGCGCAGGGAGCGGAGGTGATTGCTCTGGTGCGGCCGGAGTCGAAGCAGAAGGATCAGCTTCCCGTCCATGAACGGCTTCATGTGGTGCAGGCATCGGCTGCCCAGGCGGTGGAGGCGGCGTCTCAGATCGGCAGCGCCGATTTGTTTTTGCATTTTGCCTGGGGCGGTGTGAACCGGGAAGAGATCGACTCCCCGGCGGTGCAGCAGGAGAATGTGGAGGCATCCCTGGTCTGTGTCCGGGCGGCCCATGCCCTGGGCTGTCCGGTATTTATGGATGCCGGGTCCCGGGTGGAATACGGCATCACGGCGGATGGCGTTATGGAGGAGCATATGGCGTGCGATCCGGTCAATGCCTACGGCAAGGCAAAGCTGGATTTTTACCGCAAGGCAAAGGCTCTCTGTGAAAGCTGGGATATGACCTATTATCATCTGCGTTTTTTCAGCGTATATGGAAAGGGAGACCATCCCTGGTCCATCATTTCCACCCTGGTGAGAAAGCTGCCTCTGGGAGAGACGGTCTCTCTGAGCGCCTGTATGCACCGGTGGAATTTTATGGACGTCCGGGATGCCGCCCGCGCGGTGGCGCTTTTGTATTGCCACAGCGATGAACAGAAACCGGGCAGTTATGTGGTGAATGTGGCCAGCGCCGATACCCGCCAGCTTCGTAGCTTTGTGGAGGAGATCCACCGGTTATGCGGCGGCAGGGGCCAGCTGGAGTATGGCACCTTTGTCCAGGCGAAGGAGGGGGCATTGTCCGTCTGTCCGCGGGTAGAGGAGCTGAAAAAGCTGACCGGCGGCGCCTGGAAGGAAGAATTTACCTTCGCCGAGGGGATCCGCCATATGTTGGACGTAGAGGCGCGCGTAAGATAAACTTGGAGGACATCATGAAAAAAATCAGTGTGCTGATTCCTTGCTACAATGAAGAAGAAAATGTGGAGCCCATCAGCCGGGCAGTGCTGGAAACTCTGGAGCGGGACCTTCCCATGTATGATTATGAGCTGGTTTTCATTGATAATGACTCCAGCGACAACACCCGCCCCATTTTGCGGAGGCTATGCCGGGAAAATCCCAAAATCAAGGCGATTTTCAATGCCAGGAATTTCGGGCAGTTCAATTCCCCTTATTACGGCATGCTGCAGGTGACGGGAGACTGTGTGATCGAGATGGTGGCGGATTTTCAGGATCCGGTGGAGCTGATTCCCCAGTATGTGAAGGCCTGGGAGGAGGGCTACAAGATCGTCATCGGGATCAAGACCAGCAGCAAGGAAAGCCGGGTCATGTATTGGCTGCGGAGCTGCTATTATAAACTCATTAAAAAGCTGTCGGATGTAGAGCAGATCGAGCACTTCACCGGCTCCGGCCTTTATGACCGGGATTTCATCGAGGTGCTGCGCGGCCTGGACGACCCGACCCCCTTCCTGCGGGGAATCGTGGCGGAGATCGGCTATAAGCGCAAGGAAATTCCCTACGAGCAGCCCCGGCGCCGGGCAGGCAAGACCCACAATAATTTCTACCGGCTTTATGATGCCGCCATGCTCAGCATCACCTCCTACACCAAGGTGGGCTTGCGGCTGGCTACCTTTCTGGGGGGCATTAGCTGCTGCGTCAGCATGATCGTGGCGTTTATCTATCTGGTCATGAAGCTGATCTGGTGGGATCGTTTCCCGGCCGGCATGGCGCCCATGCTGATCGGCATGCTGTTTTTGGGATCGGTGCAGATCTTTTTCATCGGCATGGTGGGAGAATATATCCTTTCCATCAATCAACGGGTTATGCGGCGGCCTCTGGTCATTGAGGAAGAACGGCTGAATTTTGATCTGGAAAAGCCCGAAAAGGGGAATTCTGATAAAGAATCAGGGAAAGCGAAGGACGGAAAAGACTTATGAAATACAAGATCGATGTGGTGCGCATCCGTGAAAATTCCATTACGTTAAATGGCTGGGTGATCGGAAAGACTCCGAAGTCCAAGGCGGACTTCCAGGTGCTGGATGGAAACCGCCGCCCGGTCAGCTTCCGGTGTGTGACGACCCGGCGGGACGATGTGAGCCAGATCTATTATAAGAAGGTTTACGATCGAGATTTCGGTTTCGATATTCAGTTTCCTTACATCCGGGGGATGGATTACTGGCTGCTGATCCGCTGCGACGGCAGAACGGCCCGGATCAAATACAATGAGGCGTTGATCGCGAAGCGTTCCAGCGTCGCCCATAAGCGGCTGGAGAAGCTTCATGACCTGGCGAATATGGAGACGGTGCGGGTGGCCTGGGAATTTGGAAAAAAGTATGGCCTGAAAGCATTGTTCCTGAAATCCAGGCATAAATTACAGGGCCTGGACAATGATTATGATTACGCGGAATGGTATGACCTGACTAAGCCCACTGCCGAGGAGCTGGCCCGGCAGCGGAAGGAAAAGCTGCCCTGTGAGCCGCTTTTGTCCATCGTGATTCCGGCTTACAAGACTCCGGAAAAATATCTGCGGGAGATGCTGGATTCCATTGTGGCCCAGACCTATTCCAACTGGGAGGTCTGCGTGGCAAACGGCAGCCCCAGGGGCGAGGGAAAGCTTGTGGACAAGGTTCTGAAGCAGTACATGGAACAGGACAAGCGCTTCCGCTGTAAAAATCTGGGAGATAATCTGGGCATCGCCGGAAATACCAACGCGGCGATCGAGATGGCGTCCGGGGATTTTATCGTGCTGGCGGATCATGACGATACGCTGCCGGAGCATGCGCTCTATGAGGTGGCGGCGGCCATCAATGCCCATCCGGCCTGCGACGTGATCTATTCCGATGAGGATAAGCTGGACATGGACGGCGGGGCGCTGTTTGATCCCCATTTCAAGCCGGATTTCAACCCGGACCTTTTAACCAGCGTCAACTACATTTGCCACTTGTTTGTGGTGAAAAGGGAGCTTTTGGAGCGTGTGGGCGGCTTCCGGCACGAGTTTGACGGGGCACAGGATTACGATTTCATTTTCCGCTGTACGGAACAGGCAAAGGAAATTTACCATATCCCGAAGGTGCTGTACCACTGGCGCTGTCATCAGGACTCCACCGCCAGCAACCCGGAGAGCAAGCTGTACGCTTTTGAGGCAGGCTCCCGGGCGATCATGGCTCATTATGAGCGGTGCGGCATCCAGGCTAAGAAGGTGGAAAAGGGCGTGGACTATGGCATTTACCACACGATTTTCGCGCTGCCTGGGGAGCAGCCCCTGGTGTCCGTGATCATCCCGAACAAGGACCACTCTGAAGATCTGGACCTTTGCGTCCGCTCGATTCTCACCCGGGCAACCTACAAAAATCTGGAATTTGTGGTGATTGAAAATAACAGCACGGAAAAGAAAACCTTCGCCTATTATGAAAAAATCCAGGAGGAATTTCCTCAGGTTCATGTGGTGCGCTGGGAGCGGGAGTTCAACTATTCCGCCATCAATAATTTTGGCGCCCGGTTTGCCAGGGGCGAGTATCTGCTGTTTTTGAACAATGACACGGAGATCATCGCTCCCCGGCTGTTCGAGGAGATGCTGGGCTTCTGCCAGCGTCCGGAGGTGGGCATCGTGGGGGCAAGGCTTCTGTATCAGGACGACACGATTCAGCACGCGGGGGTGGTGATCGGCTTTGGCGGCATTGCCGGGCATACCTTCATCGGACTGCATGAGGCGGAGAACAGTTATTTCCACCGGGCCATGTGCGCCCAGGATTACAGCGCCGTGACGGCGGCCTGCATGATGACCAAGGCAAGCGTATTCCAGGAGACGGGAGGCTTCACCGAGGAGCTGGCGGTGGCCTTCAATGATATTGATTACTGCATGAAGGTGCGGACAGCCGGCTATCTGGTGGTTTATGCGCCCTATGCGGTCATGCATCATTATGAGTCTAAGTCCCGGGGACTGGAGGACACGCCGGAAAAGGTGGCCCGTTTTAATCATGAGGTGGCCATTTTCGCCCGCCGCTGGCCGGATATTTTAAAGAACGGAGATCCCTACTATAATCCCAATCTGACCCTGCGCAAATCCAATTTCGCTTTGCGGGATCTTTTGAAGGAAAAAATCGGCGAGCCCTATAAGCTGGAGGTTTAAACGCGACGTGAACACGAAAAAAGCTGTGACAATTATTATTCCCAATTACAATGGGGCACATTTTATGGAGCCGTGCCTGGAGGCATTGAAAAACCAGCGGTGTCAGGATTTCCAGGTGCTGGTGGTGGACAATGGCTCCACCGACGGCAGCGTCGAGTGGCTGAAGGAGCATCAGGTGCCCTCCATTTTCCTCGCGGAAAATACCGGGTTTTCCGGCGCGGTCAACGCAGGCATCCGCGCGGCCCGGACGCCTTTTGTGATTCTGTTAAACAATGATACAGAGGCCCGGCCGGACTATGTGGGCGAGCTGCTAAAGGCGATCCGCCGCTCCCCGAGGATTTTCTCCGTCAGTCCGAAGATGATCCAGATGTACCATAAGGAGCTGATGGACGATGCCGGGGATATGTACAGCCTGATGGGCTGGGCATATCAGCGAGGCGTGGGGCAGGAGGTGGAGCGGTATAACCGCCCGTGCCATATTTTTTCCGCCTGTGCCGGAGCTGCCATCTACCGCCGGGAGATCTTTGACGAGATTGGTCTCTTTGATGAGATGCATTTTGCTTATCTGGAGGACATCGATTTGGGATACCGCGCGAAGATTGCGGGATACTATAACTGTTACTGTCCGTCGGCGATGGTCGATCATGTGGGCAGCGGCACCAGCGGGTCCAAATACAATTCCTTCAAGGTGAAGCTGGCGGCCCGCAATAATGTTTACTTAAATTATAAAAATATGCCGGACTGGCAGCTGGCGGTCAATGCCCTGCCCATCGCCGCCGGGATATTGGGCAAATACCTGTTTTTTAAGAGACGGGGCTTTGAAAAGGACTATGTGGCGGGACTTCTGGAAGGTATTCGGACGGCGCGCCGGACCAAGCGGGTTGTCTATCGTCCGGAACGGCTGCGCAATTATCTGGCGATTGAGTGGGAGCTGATTTATGGAGCGGCGCTGTATCTTTATGAATTCAGCCGCCGCCAGTGCAAAAAAGCTCTGAAAAACCGGAATTTAAGAAAAAATTTATAGTCCTGTCATGTAATTTCGTGTATAATCTCGTTTGTAACCATTACGAGTAAAAGGTGAAGATACTATGATTAAGGATAACCAAAAGCGGTTCAACCGCATTCACGTGCTGATCGACGCGCTGGTGATTGCGGCTGCATATACGCTCAGCTGGTTTGTAATAATCGGAAGCGAATGGTTCCATACGAACAAGCAGGTACTTCCGCCCAGGTTTTATCTGGGCGCTCTGGTTATTATTGTGCCTGTTTATCTGATGCTGTATATGATTTTCCATCTGTTTACGCCCAAGCGGGTACAGGAGCGGCGGATGGAATTTGCCAATATTTGCAAGGCGAACCTGATTGGTCTTCTTTTGTTTGCCCTCGTGCTGTATCTGGGCAGAAAGAACCCGTATCTTTTGAACTTTTCCAGCCGTCTGGTGGTGACCTTCTGCGGCGTCAATATTGTCATGGAGACGCTGGAGCGCAACGCGATCCGCATGGTGCTGCACTCGATGCGTTCCAGGGGCTACAATCAGAAGCATGTGCTTTTGATCGGCTACAGCCGGACCGCCGAACGCTATATCAACCGGGTCCTCGCCAATCCCGAATGGGGCTACCAGATCCGCGGGATTCTGGATGACCATCACCAGAAGGGAGAGGAATACCGGGGCATTCCGGTGACAGGGAGCATCGCCGATTTGGAGGAGATTCTCTCCCATAATGAGATGGATGAGATCGCCATTACCCTGAGCATCAGGGAATATGGCGGGCTGGAGCGGATCGTCGCCGCCTGTGAGAAATCCGGCGTGCATACCAAGTTTATTCCCGATTACAATAATATAATCCCCACCAGACCCTATACGGAGGATCTGCAGGGGCTTCCGGTGATCAATATCCGCCATGTACCCTTAAATGATCCGCTCAACACGGCCATAAAACGGGCGGTGGATATTTTTGGCGCGCTGGTTGCGCTGATTTTGTTTTCTCCCATTATGCTGCTGACGGCTGTTTTGATCAAGCTGACCTCGCCGGGGCCGGTGATTTTCAGCCAGGAGAGGGTGGGGCTGCATAATCGTCCCTTTAAGATGTATAAATTCCGCTCCATGGAGGTGCAGACGCCAGACAAGGAAAAAAGCCAGTGGACGACAAAGCACGATCCCCGCGTGACGCCCATCGGAAGGATTATCCGTAGAACCAGCATTGACGAGATGCCCCAGCTGTTTAACGTGCTCATGGGAAGTATGAGCCTGGTGGGGCCCCGGCCGGAGCGGCCGCTTTTTGTGGAACGGTTTAAGGAGGAGATTCCCCGCTATATGATCAAGCATCAGGTGCGCCCGGGCATGACCGGATGGGCGCAGGTCAATGGCTACCGGGGGGATACTTCGATCGCCAAACGGATCGAGCATGATCTGTATTATATTGAAAACTGGACCCTGGGATTGGATTTCAAGATTTTATTTTTGACATTTTTCAAGGGCTTTATTAATAAAAACGCATACTAAGAGGTAGATCCATGAGTCATGATTACGAGGAAGAGCAGGGACGCAAGGCCAGTCCCAGAAGCCGGAAAAATCCCAACATGCGCAGCAGCGGGGAAAACAGTGGGGATGACGGGCTGAAGGTGATGAACGACGCGTCCATCCATGGTGTGAAGGAAAGCAGAAGAACCTCAGGAAGCGGAGCATCCGTCAGGAACGCGGCGCGGAAAAACGGGGGCAGCAGCGCTGGGCTGGAAAGCGGCAGCGCAGCGGCAGCAGGCAGCGGCAGCGCAGCGGCAGCAGGCAGCGGCATGAGCCTGCGTCAGGAGCGGCTTTTTGCAAAGCGCCGGAAACGCCGCCGGATGATTGTCATGATTGTCGCCGAATGCTTTGCATTGGCGCTGATTTTCGGCTATGCACACTTTTTAAAGCAGCTAAACCAGGTACAGCGGCCGCCCTTTGAGCGGGAAAACATCCAGAATGAGAACCTGACTGAGGTGACGATGGAAAAGCTGAAGGGCTACTGGACCATTGCCGTATTCGGCGTGGATGCCAGAGATAATGCCACCATCAGCAAGAGCACCAATTCCGATGTCAATATTATCTGCAATATTAATCTGGAGACCGGAGAGATTAAGCTGGTATCCCTGTACCGGGACACGTACTTAAATATTTCCAAGGACGGTTCCTATAACAAATTCAACCAGGCTTACTTTGTAGGAGGGCCGGAACAGGCGGTGTCTGCCATGAACCGGAACCTGGATCTGGATATTAAGGACTATGTGACCTTTAACTGGAAGGCGGTGGCGGACGCCATCAACATTCTGGGCGGTGTGGATGTGGAGCTGAGCAAGGCGGAGTTTTATTACATCAATTCCTTTATCACGGAGACCGTAAAGGCTACCGGAATCGGCTCTCATCAGCTGACTCAGGCAGGCATGAATCACTTAGACGGCGTGCAGGCGGTGGCCTATGGAAGACTGCGCCTGATGGATACGGATTATGCCCGCACCGAGCGGCAGAGAAAGGTCATCAAGCTGGCCTTTGAGAAGGCGAAGCAGGCGGATTTTGATACGCTGAACCGGGTATTGGGCACGGTGTTCCCCCAGGTGGCGACCAGCCTGTGGGTGGATGATATTTTTGTCACCCTGAAAAATATTAACAAATATCATCTTGGAGATACCACAGGCTTTCCCCAGGCAAGGGGCAACCTGCGCATGGGCAAAAAGGGCGATTGCGTCATCCCTCAGACTCTGGAGAGCAATGTGATTAAGCTTCACGAGTTCCTGTTTGACGATGAGAATTATGAGCCGTCCGATACGGTGAAGACCATCAGCGCAAAGATCTCCGCGGACAGCGGAATGTATAAGGAAGGAACCTATGTGGAATCCGTCGGCACCGAGGGCGGCGTGATCCAGAAGCCGAAGACCACCGCCGCGGCATCCGCGGAATCCGGTGGCGATGAGGAAACCAAGGACAAATCGGAGAGCAGCAAGCAGGAAACCGACGAACATGGGAAACCTGTGAAAAAGGAGACCGATGAGGACGGCAATCCCATTGATGAGGACCCGGATGAGGACAAACCGGAGGAACCGGAGACCGACCGCTATGGCAGGCCGTTGAATTTGAGGCCAGGCGAGACCGCGGAGGAGACGGATGAGGAAGAACCGGAGGAGGCGGAGACGGATCGCTACGGCAGGCCGATCAGTTTAAGACCGGGAGAGACCGCCGGGGAAACCGAATCGTCGGCGGAGGTTTCTGACCGTCCGGGTACCACGACCAGACCGGGAAATACCACCGAAAGCACAGCAGCCAACCGTCCGGGAAGTACTACCGAAAGCACGGCGGCGAACCGTCCGGGTGCGACCACGGAGAGTACGGCGGCCAGCTATCCGGGAA
>CAZICB010000007.1:0-12108 GCA_964537765.1 uncultured Lachnospiraceae bacterium | reverse complement strand
GCGGCGAACCGTCCGGGTGCGACCACGGAGAGTACGGCGGCCAGCTATCCGGGAAGCGATGGCGGGGGGACCTCATCTTCGCCCGGGACCACTTCGGGGGAGACCGTAGTCTCCCGTCCGGGAATCGCCTCGGAAACCACGGCAGCATCCTCCCCGGGCAGCAGCACACCTGGAACCGGTGTCAATTCTTCCGGCAGTACTGGACCGGGCAGCGGCACTGCCTCCGGGACATCAGGCAGCGTCACTTCGATCCCGAGCGGCGGAGACGAAGGCCCGGGCGCGCAAGGCAGCGGAAGCGGCACCGGTCCGGTATCGGCGCCGGGACAGTGACAAGCGGCCCAAGTTCATAAAGAGATTATAATTCCATCACAATTTTGTCACAAAAGGCTGTTATATTCATCGTATAACATGTTGGAGGGAATCTTTCTTCCCAACGTGTATGAAAAAGACCATACGCCAACAGAAAGGGGATTATAATATGTACGATAACGAGAAAAATGAATTTGAAGACGGAAGAACTTTTGAATATGGTCAGGAGTCTGTGCCGGCAGAACCGGTGACACCGCAGGCCCAGCAGCCGGCTCAGCCCCGCGCGGAGCAGCAGGACACCTTTTACGCGGGGCAGCAGGAGCCTCCTTACGGCGGCCAGCAGAATGCCCGCTATGAAGAGAAGCAGGAGCCTCCTTACGGCGGCCAGCAGAATACCCGCTATGCGGGGCAGCAGGAGTCAGCCCACGCCGGGCAGCAGGAACCGGCCTACAGCCGGGTGAATATGTCTTATATTCCCCAGGAGCCGGTAAGAAAGCCGAAAAAGAAAGGTTCCATGGCGGCGAAAATCGCCGGTGTGACCGCGGCGGCGTTGCTGTTTGGCGTCGTGGCAGGCGGCACCATGTTCGGAGTGAATACTCTGGGTGAATATGTGAAGGGCAGGGTGACACCTGAAACCCTGGCGGAGACCCAGGCGCAGGTATCTGTCAAGACCGCGGAGACCGAGAGCCCGGCCAGCGTTCCGGCATCGGCAGATGTAACTCCGGCGGTGGCGATGGATGTGTCCTCGATCGTGGAGAAAGCCATGCCGGCGGTTGTGGCGATCAACAATACCATGGTGATGGAGCGGCAGACCTGGTTTGGCGCCACCCAGGAACTGGAAGTTCCCAGCAGCGGTTCCGGCATTATTGTGGGCCAGAATGACGATGAGCTGCTGATCGTGACAAACAATCATGTGGTGGAGGATTCCAAGGAGCTTACGGTGACCTTTATCGATGATTTTCAGACAAGCGCGGCTATCAAGGGCACGGATTCCGAGTCCGACCTGGCCGTGATCGCGGTGCCGGTAAAGGATATTCCGGCGGATACCATGAGTAAGATCGCGATTGCAGCCATGGGAGATTCCGACGCGCTGAAGGTTGGCCAGGGCGTGATCGCCATCGGCAATGCTCTGGGATATGGACAGTCGGTGACTGTGGGCTATGTCAGCGCGCTGGACCGTGAGGTGAAGGTGGATGATCAGACCACCCGCAACCTGCTTCAGACCGACGCGGCCATCAACCCAGGCAACAGCGGCGGCGCCCTTTTGAATATGAATGGAGAAGTGATCGGCATCAACGCGGCCAAGTACTCTTCCACCGATGTGGAGGGCATGGGGTACGCGATCCCGATTTCCAAGGCGCAGGATATCATCAATGAGCTGATGAATAAGAAGACCCGCGTGGAAGTGGCCGAGGATAAGCAGGGCTATCTGGGTATTCAGGGACAGAACATTGATGAAACCGCGGCGAAGATGTATGGAATGCCGAGAGGCGTCTATGTCTATAAAATCACGGAGGACAGCGCGGCGGCCGAGTCCGATCTGCGCGAGAAGGATATTATCACCAAATTCGACGGACAGACCGTGCGGAGCATGGCGGATTTAAAGGAAATGCTGACCTACTATGAGGGCGGCACCACCGTTGCTCTGACTGTGCAGTCCCTGGACAATGGGGAGTATAAGGAACGCACCGTCGAGATCACCCTTGGCTATAAGCCGGCGGCCGAGACAAATTAGTGACGATTGATTCAGCCAGGCACGTAGTTTTGCCTGGCTGAACAGTTACATATATTAAGAAAGCAGGAATCACGTGGACGACAAAGAGATCAATGATCAGGAAAACAAAGATACCCAGGGATACGAAAAAATCTGCTATATGTGCCATCGCCCGGAGAGCAAGGCGGGCAGCATGATCACCATGCCGGGCGATGTATGCCTGTGCAGCGCGTGTATGCAGAAGGCCTTTGACTCCTTTGCCTCCAGCGGCATGGATTTTTCCAAGCTGCCGGGTATGCCGTTTGTGAATTTTGGCATGCCGGAGGAGATTAAGGAGATGCGCCTGCAGATGCCCAACCAGCAGAAAATCAAGAAAAAGAAGGAAAAGGTTCAGCCGGATTTTCAACTGAAGGATATTCCGGCGCCTCACCAGATCAAGCATCAGCTGGATGAGTATGTCATTGGACAGGAAAAGGCCAAGAAGGTGATCTCGGTGGCGGTCTATAATCATTACAAACGTGTTTACGCGGAGACTATGCGCGGTATAGAAACCAGGAAAAAGTCCACGGATTCCGGAGAGACATCCTTTTATACCGATGATGTCCGGATCGAGAAATCCAATATCCTGATGATCGGGCCGACCGGAAGCGGGAAAACCTATCTGGTAAAAACTCTGGCACGGCTTTTGAATGTGCCGCTGGCTATTGCGGACGCCACATCTTTGACGGAGGCCGGATATATCGGCGATGATATTGAAAGCGTGGTGTCCAAGCTTCTGGCGGCAGCAGGCAACGATGTGGAGAAAGCCGAGCACGGCATCATTTTCATCGATGAGATTGACAAAATCGCCAAAAAGAAAAACACCAATACCCGGGATGTCAGCGGCGAATCCGTACAGCAGGAGCTTTTAAAGCTTCTGGAGGGCAGTACGGTGGAGGTGCCGGTGGGCTCCAACCAGAAAAATGCCATGACCCCGATGATGACCGTGAATACGGACAATATCTTATTTATCTGCGGGGGAGCCTTCCCGGATCTGGAGCAGATCATCCGGGAACGGCTGACAAAGAAAGCGGCGATGGGCTTTGGCGCGAAGCTGAAGGATCAGTATGATCAGGACCCCAATATTTTAAACCATGTGACCAATGAGGATCTGCGCGTCTTTGGCATGATCCCGGAGTTTTTAGGGCGGCTGCCGGTGGTGGTGACCCTGGAAAAACTGACGGAGGATCTGCTGGTACAGATCTTGAAGGAACCGAAAAACGCGATTCTCAAGCAGTACAGCAAGCTGCTTGCCATGGATGAGGTCAAGCTGGTGTTTGAGGATGAAGCGCTGGAGTGGATCGCCCGCGAGGCGTTAAAGCGGGAGACCGGCGCCCGTGCCCTGCGTGCCATTCTGGAAGAGTTTATGCTGGATATTATGTATGAGATCCCCAAGGATCCCAATATCGGATCTGTAGTGATCACCCGCCCTTATCTGGAAAGGACAGGCGGTCCGATGATCCGGATGCGCGGATAGCGCGTGTCAGCGGAGAGAATGGAAAGCTTCGTACAGGTTCAGGGCGCCGTAGCCCCACTCCCGGTTGGGATAGGACAGCGACGGGCTGCGGGCGGCGCCCCGGATCAGCATGGTTTTGACGGAGGCTCCGGTCATGGTCAGGTCGTTTTGGTTTACCAGCCCCCAGGTGAAGATGTCGGCCGCCGCTCCGGCGGTGATGGCCGCGGCCAGGGATGAGCCGGTACGGCCGGAAAGGTCCACGCCGGGAGCCGCCAGATCCGGTTTGATGGCGCCGGAACGGGTATACCCGCGGCTGCTGTGAATGTAGATGCTATTATTCCTATGATTGTAAGTACTTACCGTGATGGGCATGGAGGTATTGCCCGGATCGGTGATGGTTGTATCCGGGTCCGGCCGCAGGAAGATGGTCTGGTCGGACAAAAAGCCGTGGATGGGCAGCCACATATGGAACCTGCCGGACAGGACTACCAAAGGATAGACCCGGATATGCCAGATCCCGGTGGAGGGCTTTTCAAAGCGCATAAAAATCAACTGGTTCCCGGTTTCGGCTTCATTATTGAAGTAATTGACTGTGACGGCAGTCCCGTCAAACCGGAACGGGATGGTGATGTCTGTGCTCAGATTCAGCCCGATCCGATCAATCGTTTCCCCGGAGGGAGAGACAAAGCCGACGCTATAAAGCTCCAGATTCTGCGCCCACAGTTCCAGACAGAAACCGGCCTCATCGGCGCCGACCCGCACCTCCACATCCTCATACAGCTGTTCCGGCTGTATATTTCCCAGATAATGATTTTGAAAACCGACTTCATTTCCCGCGGCCACGACAAAGGCGATGCCATGGAAGCCTTCAAAGCCCTGGATTTGCGTACAAAGCGGAGAGGAACCGGTATGGCTGCCCTGGTTGGTGCCCAGTCCCAGGCAGATGACCACAGGCATCTTGTACTGGTTGGCCAGCCCGGTCAGGTAGCTGATTCCCGCCATAATATCGTTTTCCTGATAGCACTCCGCATCCGGGCGGATCAGGAAAAAGTCTCGCAGGTATTGTTTGGCGGGCTTTAGCTTGACGATGGCCAGCGTGGCCTCCGGCGCGGCTCCGAAGGAGGATGAGAAAATGCCCCCTTCCTTGCGGCGGGAACCGGCGGCGAGCTTTGCCATGGCAGTTCCGTGGCCGCTTTCATCCCGGGAGGGAACCAGCTCATAGGGGGTATCGGAAGCGAGGGCGGCATTGATCTGTTCGCGATTGTAGACGGTTCCGTAAAAGGGCTGGAACCAGGCGATGGGCTCCGGAAGCTCTCCGCTTGGCAGGGACTGATCCCAAAGTCCCAGGATGCGGGTAGTCCCGTCCGGATTTTGGAAAAGCGGATCGGTGTAATCAATGCCGGTGTCAATGATTCCCAAAATCACGCCCCGCCCATTTGCCTGCAGCGCCGGCTGCTCCAGAATCTCCGGGATGCCGCTGCTTTCCAGGGCGGGAAGATTTTGCAGGCCGTACAGCTTTGGGATGGCGCCGTAAAAATAACGCGCCAGGCTTAAGGGGGCAGAACGCTCCCGCTTTACATGCACGATGGCAAATTCCCGGTTGATAAAATTGATACATTCGGTCTGGGCCATTTCATAGACATCCTCCATGGAACGCAGGGAGTAGCGGAGGATAAAATCAAAATAGTCGTTGGATTCCGGCGGATAAGTGCAGTTTGCCGTGGATGAGCCCTCCTTTTGAATCAGGTTGTTACTATGGCAATCGACAAAAATATTTGCCGTTTGCTATAGTATATGCCAGCTGGCAGGGATTGGTGAGGAGAAAAACCAAGGCCCGGCGTTGACGGAATTGGCGCAAAATTGTACAATGAGGATGTGGAGAACTGTGAATCGGAACGAGGAAGCAGAGCCATGATTAATCATAACAGGAGGACATATGATGGTATATGGAGTGATTGCAGCGTTGCTGGCAGCAGGAGATCAGTTTTTGAAATTCCGCGTGGAAGCCCAGGAGCCGGACCGGTTTCCGCGTCCGCTGGAGGGCACAAAAGGGAAAATTATGCTTTACCGCAATCATAATGCCGGTTTTCCCTTTGGCTTTTTGGAAAACCACGGGGAGCTGGTGCGGGCGGTTCCGCTGGCGGTCACATCCATGCTGGCCGGCGCTTTGGCCGCCCTGTCGGAGAAAAAAGGCCGCACGGTTCGAAAGCTGGCATTGGCAGTGATGATCGGCGGCTCCGCCAGCAATCTTTATGACCGGTACGTGCGCAAATATGTGATCGATTATTTCAGCATTCAGTGTGGAGCGCTGAAAAAGGTGGTATTTAATCTGGGAGATATTTTCGTTTTTCTGGGAAGCGCGGCGCTTCTGGCGGCAGAGCTGGCGGCGGAAGCCGGAAAGGAGCGGCAAA
Organism: uncultured Lachnospiraceae bacterium; assembly: GCA_964537765.1. Taxonomy (GTDB): domain Bacteria; phylum Bacillota; class Clostridia; order Lachnospirales; family Lachnospiraceae; genus Brotaphodocola. Next base: position 6,179 of record CAZICB010000007.1, on the reverse strand, counting down.
AAGATACCGGAAAGAAGCGGCAAAAAGATAGTATTGACAGCGAACGGGAAATATTGTAAAATCCAGAACAATGTATCATTTTTATCATTAACATACCATTTTTTATCAATAAAGAAGGAGTTTGAGTTTTTTTATGTTAGATTCAGGAGACAGTACGGGCATACAAATCCTTATTCTGATTGTGTTACTTGCCCTGTCTGCGTTTTTTTCATCGGCTGAGACCGCGTTGACGACGGTTAACAAAATGCGTGTGCGCACCCTGGCGGAGACCGGAGACGCGCGGGCGATCACATTGACAAAGGTGATTGAAAATCCCAGCAAGATGCTCAGCACCATCCTGATTGGCAATAATATCGTCAATCTGTCCGCGTCCTCTCTGATGACGACTTTGACGCTGCAGCTTTTCGGCAGCAGGGCCGTGGGATTGGCGACGGGAGTCCTGACGCTTTTGATTCTGGTATTTGGCGAGATTTCCCCAAAGACCATAGCGACTCTGGAGGCGGAGCGGCTGGCGATGGCCTACGCGCGGGTGATTTACTTTTTGATGGCGCTGCTGACGCCGGTGATATTCCTGATCAATCATTTATCCATGGCATTTCTGTTTTTGATGCGGGTTGACCCGAACAAAAAACGGGACCCCATCACGGAGGACGAGCTGCGCACCATCGTGGAGGTGAGCCACGAGGAAGGCGTTATCGAAACCGAAGAGAAAAAGATGATTAACAATGTGTTCGATTTCGGTGATTCGGTGGCACGGGATGTGATGGTGCCCCGCATCGACATGGTGTTTGTGGACGTGAATGCCGGCTACGATGAGCTGATGGAGCTTTTCCGCCAGGAGCGCTTCACCCGGATTCCGGTATACGAAGACACCACGGACAATGTGATCGGCATTATTAATATGAAGGATATGCTTCTGGTGGACCGGGAGCAGGAGTTTTCCCTGCGGGATTATCTGCGGGAGCCTTTATATACCTACGAATATAAAAAGACCGCAGAGCTGATGGTGGAGATGCGCAAGACCTCCACCAATATCATCATCGTGCTGGATGAGTACGGAGCCACCGCGGGTCTCATCACCATGGAGGATTTGCTGGAGGAGATCGTGGGCGAAATTCGTGATGAATACGACGAGGATGAGGAGGATGAGATCGTCCAGGTGGCGGAGGATGAATACCTGGTAAACGGCGCCATGAAGCTGGACGATTTGAATGAACGGCTGGACCTGAAGCTGGAGTCGAAGGATTATGATTCCATCGGCGGGCTGGTGATCGGGCTTTTGGATCATTTGCCCGAGGAGGGAGAGTCGGTAGACTGTGAGAAGCTGCATCTGGTGGTGGAGCATGTGGAGAAGAACCGGATCGATAAGATCCATATCTATATCCGCAGCGAGGAAGAAGCCGGCCAGACGGATGAGGAAGAGGAAGAGGAACATAAGTAGTTTTCAAAAATGCCATGGAGGGCGGAAAGGTCCTTCATGGCATTTTTTTAGTGCGCCCGGCGTCATCAGCTGAGGATACCCCCGAAGATTCCGCCGATCGCGCAGCAGCCAAGGGTGAGGAGCAGCCGGTTGGTATCCGGCAGAGTGTGCTCTCCGGAAAAATAAGAGACAACACACAGAACCAGAAAATAGAGGATACCGCTGGCCAGTCCCCAGAAAAACCGGCGGCTTTTGATGCCTTTTCCTGCGAAAAAGCCCCCGGCAAAGCAGGCGACGGCATAGATGACAAAGACCGCCGGGGTGATCTGGGTCTCTGGCAGGTTCAGCCGGTAGAGGGCCAGGGCCAGCAAAAGAAGCAGGATCCCGGACAGCAGATAGGAAATAAAAAGGGAGCGCAGCAGGGATTTGGAAATGGATGGGTTCATGAATGACCTCGTGGATTTTCAGGTTTGTATTCATTTTATTCCCGGTTTGGACAGATTATACGGAGAAGTGTTACTATTTACAGCCGATTTTAGGGTGAATCATAAAAAAATTCCTTGACACTCCAGGACAATATGGATATAATAAAATGGCGTGCGAATTTCGCATTGTATTTTTGTGCGCAAAAGCTGAATATTTTAAGCAACCAACAGACAATATCACAGGAGGTGAAAAGAATGCCAACATTTAACCAGTTAGTGAGAAAGGGAAGACAGACCGCTGTTAAGAAGTCCACTGCTCCGGCATTGCAGAAGGGTTACAATTCTTTACAGAAGCGCGCTACCAATACCTCTTCTCCGCAGAAGAGAGGCGTTTGTACCGCAGTTAAGACTGCTACCCCGAAGAAGCCGAACTCCGCGCTTCGTAAGATCGCCAGAGTACGTCTTTCCAACGGAATCGAGGTAACCAGCTATATTCCGGGTGAGGGCCACAACCTTCAGGAGCATAGCGTTGTCCTGATCCGCGGCGGCAGAGTAAAAGACCTGCCAGGTACCAGATACCACATCATCAGAGGTACCCTGGATACCGCTGGCGTAGCAAACCGGAAACAGGCTCGTTCCAAATACGGCGCTAAGAGACCGAAAGCAGGTAAGAAGTAATTCCCAAAAAGCTGTCGGGTGAAAGCCCCCGCAAATAGTTGTACCACTAACAGCAGTAAAGTGTATGCGGAAGCAGGCATGCTGCGCAAACGGAGCGCAGCCAGGCTTAGGCTTTCCGTTATGTTAGTGCCGGAAGTTGATATTGGCCTGTGGGTTGCAGGAAAATAGATATAACCGTGCGCGAACACATTTTATGGAAACATGTGAGTACCGATGATCTGATTTTTATAATTAAGGAGGGAAGTAACGTGCCACGTAAAGGACATATTCAGAAAAGAGACGTATTAGCAGATCCTTTATACAACAACAAGGTTGTGACCAAGCTGATCAATAACATCATGCTGGATGGGAAAAAGGGTGTTGCACAGAAGATCGTATACGGCGCATTCAGCCGCGTGGAAGAGAAGAGCGGCAAACCGGCTGTAGAGGTTTTCGAAGAGGCAATGAACAATATTATGCCGGTTCTGGAAGTTAAGGCAAAACGTATCGGCGGCGCTACCTATCAGGTACCGATCGAGGTTAAGCCGGAGAGAAGACAGACCCTGGCGCTGCGCTGGCTCACCATGTTCTCCCGCAAGAGAGGCGAGAAGACCCAGGTAGAGAGACTGGCCAATGAGATTCTGGATGCGGCAAACAACACAGGCGCATCTGTGAAGAGAAAAGAAGACATGCATAAGATGGCAGAGGCGAACAAGGCCTTCTCCCATTTCAGATTCTAATAGGAGGACAAAGCTTTGGCTGGAAGAGAATATCCGTTAGAGAGAACCAGAAATATCGGTATTATGGCTCACATCGATGCTGGTAAGACCACATTGACCGAGCGGATTCTGTATTATACTGGTGTAAACTACAAAATCGGTGATACTCATGAAGGTACTGCTACCATGGACTGGATGGCTCAGGAGCAGGAGAGAGGCATTACCATTACTTCCGCGGCTACTACCTGTCACTGGACGCACCAGGATCGTTGTAAGCCAATGGCCGGTGCAAAAGAGCATCGTATCAATATCATCGATACTCCCGGACACGTGGACTTCACGGTAGAGGTTGAGCGTTCCCTGCGTGTACTGGACGGCGCTGTCGGCGTGTTCTGCGCGAAGGGCGGCGTTGAGCCGCAGTCCGAGAACGTATGGCGCCAGGCGGATACCTACAATGTACCGCGTATGGCATTCATCAACAAGATGGATATCCTGGGCGCAAACTTCTACGGCGCTGTGGAGCAGATCCGGACCAGACTGGGCAAGAATGCGATTTGTCTTCAGCTACCGATCGGCAAGGAAAATGATTTCAAGGGACTCATTGATCTGTTCGAGATGCAGGCTTATATTTACAATGATGAGAAGGGTGAAGACATTTCCGTCGTTGACATCCCGGAGGATATGGCAGACGAGGCAGAGCTGTATCACACCGAGCTGGTAGAGAAGATCTGCGAGCTGGATGATGATCTGATGATGCAGTATCTGGAAGGCGAGGAGCCGACTGTCGAGGATCTGAAGAAGGTTTTGAGAAAGGCTACCTGCGAGTGTACCGCCGTTCCGGTATGCTGCGGTTCCGCTTATAGAAACAAAGGTGTTCAGAAGCTGCTGGACGCGATTCTGGACTTTATGCCGGCGCCGACCGATATTCCGTCCATCAAGGGCGTGGATTTAAACGGCAATGAGTGCGAGCGCCATTCCTCCGATGATGAGCCGTTCTCCGCACTGGCATTCAAGATTATGACCGACCCGTTTGTAGGTAAGCTTGCTTACTTCCGCGTGTATTCCGGTACCCTGAACGCAGGTTCTTATGTACTGAATGCAACCAAGGACAAAAAGGAGCGTGTCGGACGGATCCTGCAGATGCACGCAAACAAGAGACAGGAGCTTGAAAAGGTTTACTCCGGTGATATCGCGGCGGCGGTAGGATTTAAGATCACCACCACCGGTGATACCATCTGTGACGAGCAGCATCCGGTTATCCTGGAGTCCATGGAATTCCCGGAGCCGGTTATTGATATCGCGATCGAGCCGAAGACCAAAGCCGGTCAGGGCAAGATGGGCGAGGCGCTGGCAAAGCTGGCTGAGGAGGATCCGACCTTCCGTGCGCGTACCAATCAGGAGACCGGGCAGACCATTATCTCCGGTATGGGTGAGCTGCATCTGGAAATCATCGTTGACCGTCTGCTTCGTGAGTTCAACGTGGAAGCAAACGTAGGCGCCCCGCAGGTTGCTTACAAGGAGACCTTCACCAAGGCCGTGGATGTGGACAGCAAATACGCGAAGCAGTCCGGCGGCCGTGGTCAGTATGGTCACTGTAAGGTACACTTCGAGCCGATGGATGCCAACGCGGAGGAGACTTTCAAGTTTGAATCCACCGTTGTCGGCGGCGCGATCCCGAAGGAGTATATTCCGGCTGTCGGCGAGGGAATCGAAGAAGCCGCGAAATCCGGTGTGCTGGCCGGATTCCCGGTGCTGGGTGTGAAGGCTACCGTATTCGACGGCTCCTACCATGAGGTAGACTCCAGTGAGATGGCTTTCAAGATCGCCGGCTCCATGGCGTTCAAGGACGCGATGCAGAAGGCTGGCTCCATCCTGCTTGAGCCGATCATGAAGGTTGAGGTGACCATGCCTGAGGAGTATATGGGAGATGTCATCGGTGACATCAACTCCCGTCGTGGACGGATCGAAGGTATGGATGATCTGGGCGGCGGCAAGATCGTAAGAGGATTTGTTCCGCTTTCCGAGATGTTTGGTTACTCCACCGACCTTCGTTCCAAGACTCAGGGACGTGGTAACTACTCCATGTTCTTTGAGAAGTACGAGCCGGTTCCCAAGTCCGTACAGGATAAGATTATTGCAGAGCATAAGCGCTAAAAAAGGGAAAGGTAGTAGCAGTCTGGCGGTGCAAAGCGCCGCCAAACTGTAAAACAAAGGGCTTGAAAATATTGATGAAATAGCATATAATATAGAACAGCCTAACATAAATTTTGGCCCACAGGGGCCCGATTAAGGAGGATGTCATAAAATGGCAAAAGCAAAGTTTGAAAGAACTAAAACGCATTGTAACATTGGTACTATCGGCCATGTTGACCATGGCAAAACCACTCTGACCGCAGCGATCACGAAGGTTCTGGCTACCCGTTTGCCGAGCGCTACCAACCAGATCGTTGATTTCGCAAACATTGATAAGGCTCCGGAGGAGAGAGAGCGTGGTATCACCATCAATACCGCTCATGTAGAGTATGAGACCGCGAAGAGACACTATGCACACGTTGACTGCCCTGGTCATGCTGACTATGTTAAGAACATGATCACCGGCGCCGCGCAGATGGATGGCGCTATCCTTGTAGTTGCTGCTACCGATGGTGTTATGGCTCAGACCCGTGAGCACATCCTGCTGTCCCGTCAGGTAGGCGTTCCGTATATCGTTGTATTCATGAACAAGTGCGATATGGTTGACGATCCGGAGCTGCTGGAGCTGGTTGATATGGAGATCCGTGAGCTGCTGAATGAGTATGAGTTCCCGGGCGATGATATCCCGATCATTCAGGGTTCTGCTCTGAAGGCTCTGGAAGATCCGAACAGCGAGTGGGCTGATAAGGTCATGGAGCTGCTGGATGCAGTTGATGAGTATATTCCGGATCCGGTACGTGATGACGCGAAGCCGTTCCTGATGCC
>CAZICB010000006.1:53847-54583 GCA_964537765.1 uncultured Lachnospiraceae bacterium | reverse complement strand
TCGAAACACAATTACTTCTAAGTACGTCTGTAAAACATGTACATATCGTCCATTGTATGATGTAAATTCCGCATTCCCATGTTCTCCTGATTTTTTTTAAAAGTTATCATAATTCCATTTCTATGTCAAGATCTATTTTTTGCATAAAAATGCAGCACAATTTTCTCCAGATACCGCTTCAGCACGATCTGGATCTCCTCCTTGGGGTGGATCGGCTTTACCAGAATGGAATGAATCCCCGCCCGGTGGGCGCCGAATACATCGGTGAAAAGCTGGTCGCCTACAAATAAGGTATTGGTGGTGTCGGTTCCCATCATTTCCATTGCCCTCACATAATTTTTCCTGGAGGGCTTGTGGGCGTCCTCGATGAATTTCACCTGTATTTCCCGGTTGAACATCTCCACCCTGGGGCGCTGATTGTTGGAGATCAGGCAGCAGTCGAAGCCGATGGATTTCAGGTGGGTGAAGAGGTCCTTCGCCCGCTCATCCGCCGGGGCGCCGTGGGGGACCAATGTATTATCAATATCAAAAATCACGCCGCGGTAGCCCTTCCGATATAATTCATCAAAATCTATCACATAGGTGGAATCCAGATACTCATCCGGATAAAACTGACTCAATATACCCATATAAAAGTAAATCCTTTCTCTATTTCTAATCTATATCCGAATAGAATCCCCGCAACCCGCGCACCTCCATTCCGCTTCGCTCCATGTCGGTCGCCCGGCGGCGCCCC
>CAZICB010000006.1:17526-53747 GCA_964537765.1 uncultured Lachnospiraceae bacterium | reverse complement strand
AAAAGCGGATCCGGTCAGGCAAGCCTGCCCGCCTCCGCTTTTCCCGCCTGACGCGGCTTGTGCGTTTACTCTTTCTCTTCCGGTCGGCACAACCCGCGCACCTCCATTCCGCTTCGCTCCATGTCGGTCGCCCGGCGGCGCCCCATCAGCCGTAAAAAGCGGATCCGGTCAGGCAAGCCTGCCCGCCTCCGCTTTTCCCGCCTGACGCGACTTGTGCGTTTACTCCTTCTCTTCCGGCCGGCACAACCCGCGCACCTCCATTCCGCTTCGCTCCATGTCGGTCGCTGGGCGGCGCCCCATCAGCCGCAAAAAGCAAATCCGGCCAGGCTAGCCTGCCCGGATCCGCTTTTCCCGCCTGATGCGGCTTGTGCCTAGACCGCAAAGTCGAACAATGACAGCTGATCGGACTCGGGGAGGTCGTCTAGGATTTTTAGGTCGGAGAGGAGGTCTACCACAGTTTTGCTCACCTTGGTTCGGTTGCGGAAATCGTCCTTGGACAGGAAGGGGCCGTCCTTCACCGCGTCCACGATTCCCTCCGCCGCCTTGTCCCCCAGCCCCGCAATGGTGCTGAAGGAGGGCAGAAGCTTTCCGTCCTTCACCTTAAACCTGGTAGCTCCCGACTCGTAGATGTCGATGGGGAGGAACTCGAAGCCCCGGGCGTACATTTCCCGGACCACCTTCATATCCTTGTAGGTGTCCTGTTCCTTTTTGCTCAGGGAATCCATCCGCTTCTCAAAATCCTTCATATGATATAAAAGCTTCTCCTGCCCCAGGCACATCAGCTCATAGTCAAAGCCCGAGGCCCGGATGCTGAAATACGCCGCATAGTAGGCCGTGGGATAATTGATCTTGCAGTAGGCGATCCGGTAGGCCATCATCACGTAGGCCGCCGCGTGGGCCTTGGGGAACATGTATTTGATCTTCTTACAGGACCAGATATACCAGTCCGGCACGTCATGGGCCAGCATCTCCGTCTCCCACTCCGGCTTCAGCCCCTTCCCCTTCCGGACGCTCTCCATGATGGTGAAGGACAGCTCACTGTCCAGTCCCTTTCCGATCAGGTAGATCATGATATCGTCCCGGGTACAGATGGCGGTGGAGATGGTGGCCTTTCCCTCCTCGATCAAGGTCTGGGCGTTCCCCAGCCACACGTCCGTGCCGTGGGCCAGCCCCGCGATGCGGACCAGATCGGAAAAATACTTCGGCTTCGTGTCCAGAAGCATCTGGATCGCGAACTCCGTTCCGAACTCCGGTATTCCCAGGCAGCCCAGCAGACAGCCTCCGATATCCTCCGGCGTGATGCCCAGGGCCTCCGTGCTGGCGAATAATGACATCACCGCCGGGTCGTCCAGGGGAATCTTCTTCGCATCGATCCCGGTCAGGTCCTCCAGCATACGGATCATGGTGGGATCATCGTGTCCCAGAATATCCAGCTTCAGCAGGTTGTGGTCGATGGAATGGTAATCAAAATGGGTGGTGATCGTTTTGGTGGTCATATCATTGGCCGGACGCTGAACGGGAGTGAAGGAGTAAATCTCCTCCCCGATGGGAAGCACCACGATGCCGCCGGGATGCTGTCCTGTGGTCCGGCGGACCCCCACGCAGCCCTGGACGATCCGGTCAATCTCACAGTTTCGCTTGTGGATGCCCCGCTCCTCATAATACCGCTTCACAAAGCCGAAGGCGGTCTTATCCGCCAGAGTACCGATGGTGCCCGCCCGGAAGGTCTGGCCCTTGCCGAAGATCACCTCCGTATAGTCGTGGGCCTTGCTCTGATACTCACCGGAAAAGTTCAGGTCAATATCCGGCTCCTTATCTCCCTTAAAGCCCAGGAAGGTCTCAAAGGGAATATCAAAGCCATCCTTCATCATTGGCTTCCCGCATTTGGGACAGAACCGATCCGGCATGTCGCAGCCGGCCATACCGCCGAACTTTTTCACCTCCTCCGAGTCAAAATCATAATAATGACAGCTGGGGCAATAATAATGAGGACTTAAAGGATTCACCTCCGTGATGCCGGACATGGTGGCCACCAGGGAGGACCCCACGGATCCACGGGAGCCAACCAGGTATCCGTCCTCATTGGACTTCCACACCAGCTTCTGGGCGATTATGTACATCACCGCAAAACCATTGGAAATAATGGAATGCAGTTCCCGCTCCAGCCGTTCCACCACAATATCCGGCAGCTGCTCCCCGTACATTTCATGAGCCCGGTCATAGCAGATTTTCCGCAAAGTCTCGTCCGAGTTTTCAATGACCGGAGGGCATTTGTCCGGCCGCACCGGGGAGATCCGTTCGCACATGTCCGCGATCAGCCGGGTGTTGGTGATCACCACCTCCTCCGCCTTGTCCGGTCCCAGATAGTCAAATTCCTTCAGCATCTCCTCCGTGGTCCGCAGATAAAGAGGCGCCTGCTGGTCCGCATCGTCAAAGCCCTGTCCCGCCATCAAAATCCGACGGTATACCTCATCCTCCGGATTTAGAAAATGCACGTCACAGGTGGCGCAGACCGGTTTTCCCAGTTCCTCCCCCATCTGGATGATCCGGCGGTTTAAATCCTTCAGATCCTCCAGGGTATTGACCGGGCTTTTCTCATCCCGCAGCATAAACACATTATTGCCCAGAGGCTGGATTTCCAGAAAATCGTAAAAATCAGCGATCTTCATCAAGGCGTCCGTGGGCAGCCCCCGCAGCATGGCCTGGTATAGCTCCCCCGCCTCGCAGGCGGACCCGATGATCAGGCCCTCCCGGTATTGGTTGAGGATCGTTTTGGGAATCCGGGGACGCCTTGCAAAATAATCAATGTGGGACCAGGATACCAGCCGGTACAAATTGATCCGGCCCACCTCATTTTTCGCCAGAATAATCACATGGTAGGTGGGCATCTTTTTGATGGTTTCCGGGGACATGGCGCTCATGGCATTGAGCTGGTCCACATCCTCCACGCCCCGATCCTTTAAAAGCTCCACGAATTTCACAAAAATCTCCGCCGTAGCGCCGGCGTCATCCACCGCCCGGTGATGATTTTCCAGGGAAATATTCAATGCCTTCGCCACCGTATCCAGCTTAAACCGGTTTAGCTGGGGAAGGAGCTGCCTGGCGATGGACACCGTGTCCAGCACCGTAGGAGAAAATTCCAGCCCCTGAAGACTCGCCTGACAGGAAATGAAGCTGACATCAAAGGATGCATTGTGGGCCACCAGGGCACAGCCCCGGCAAAAATCCAAAAACACCGGCAGCACCTGGTCAATCTTCGGCGCCGAAAGCACCATATTGTCATTGATGCCGGTCAGCTGCTCGATCTCAAAGGGGATGGGCACATCCGGGTTCACAAAGGTGCTGAACCGGTCCGTAATCCGGCCCTCCTCCACCTTCACCGCGCCGATCTCGATGATTTTGTTTTTCTCCGGGCTAAAGCCGGTGGTCTCAATATCAAATACCACATAGGAATCGGTCAGCTTCTGCCCCCGGGCATTCTCCACAAGCTCCTTCATATCATCCACCAGGTAGCCCTCCACCCCGTAGATTACCTTAAATTCATCCCCCTTGTCCAGGGCATGGCTGGCATCAGGAAACGCCTGGACACAGCCGTGGTCCGTGACCGCGATGGCCGGCATGCCCCAGCTTTTGGCCCGCTTTACAATATCCCTGACCTCGGAAACCCCGTCCATGTCGCTCATTTTCGTATGACAGTGCAGCTCCACCCGTTTCAGGGGGCTGTTATCCATGCGCTTGTTGGTAAAATCCTCGGATTTTTTGATGCCCCGGACGGAACCGATGGTCAGCTCCCCGTCAAATTTGTCGATGGTGGTCATGCCCCGCAGACGGATAAAGGTGCCGGGATTTATCGCATTGTCTAAATCCTCCAGAGACTCCTCGCTGGCAAAGACCTTGACGGTGATGGTATCCGTAAAGTCGGTGATATGGAAAATGATGATGGTCTTGCCGCTGCGCAGCTGGCGGCTGTCCTTGTCTAAGATCTTGCCCCGGATCGTGATCTCGCCCATCTCCCCTTCGATCTTCTCGATCTCCACGAAGTCATCCTCAAAATCCCGCCCGTAAAGCACATCCGGATTGTCGGACCGGCGCTGGTAGCCGCCGAAGCGGCCCTCACCCTTTTTGAAACCGCTCTTGAAGCCGTCCCGCTTTCCACTGCGCAGACCGGCTCCCTTTGCCGTGCCATTTGGCGCCTCCAAAGCCGAGGAAACGTCATCCTTTTTCTGTTCCGGATCCTGGGATAGCTTTCCTTGCATCCGCTCTACCTCCTGCAGCGCCTGATTCTCCCGCAGGATGGCAGCCCTGGCCCGCACCGGAGGCACATATTGATATTCCACCTCCACCGGAAGCCCGCAGCGCTCATAAAAGATCTTTTCCAGGATCCGTTTCAGCTCCCCTGCCTTTTCTTTATTGACCATGGTATCTTCCACCGTCATATGCAGCACATGGGGATCCGGAAAGGTGCACTCCGCCTTGCGCAGGATCGAGTACTCCACAATGCTGTGATTTTTCAGCTCCAAAAGCAGACTGTCCCGGTACGCGTTTAAAAGCTTTTCCGGCGTATATTGGCTGGAAAGCTGATATTTTTCCTGAATCCGGATCTGAATCCGCTTTCCCGGGAACAGCTGGTCCCGAATGCCCTGCTCCAGATCGTAAATATTTTTCTTATGGATCAGCCGGGGACTGACGATGGAAACGCGAATAGAGCTTCTATCCCTGGTCATGGAGACACGCTCCACGCTTACCAGGTTTAAAAGCTCCTGCATCTGACCGGTCACACGCAAATTGGGAAATACCTCTAAAAATCCTTTCATATACTACCCTTCTGCTGCCGGATGGCCAAAAGCTCCGCGCGCAGCGCCTCCAGAAGCTCTCCCTCGGGAAGCTTCTTTACAATCTCCCCCTTGCGGATCAAAAGGCCTTCGCCGATTCCTCCGGCAATCCCCAGATCCGCCTCTTTTGCCTCCCCGGGACCATTGACCACACAGCCCATAACGGCCACCTTCAGATCAAGATCATCAAACTCCGTCACCATATTTTCCACCTGGTTTGCCAGTCCGATCAGATCGATCTGGGTCCGGCCGCAGGTGGGACAGGACACCACCTCGATCCCGCCCCGGCGCAGCCCCAGGGTCCGCAGAATCAGCTTGGCGGACTTGATCTCCTCTAAGGGATCCCCGGTCAGGGAAACCCGGATGGTGTCGCCGATTCCCTGATTCAGGATAATGCCCAGCCCCACTGCCGACTTGATATTGCCCGAGGTCAGGGTGCCGGCCTCGGTGATGCCCACATGCAGCGGATAACGGGTCTTTTTGCTGATCAGCTCATGCGCCTTTACGCACATCATCACATCGGAGGATTTAATGCTGATCACCAGATTGTCATAGCCCATCCGCTCGATCAGCGCCACCTTATCCAGGGCGCTCTCCACAATACCTTCGGCGGTCACACCGCCGTATTTTTCAATCAGGGGCTTTTCCAGGGAACCGCTGTTGACGCCCACCCGGATGGGCACCTGATATTCCTTCGCCTTGTCAATCACCGCCTGGACTCGCTCCTTAGACCCGATATTGCCCGGATTGATGCGGATTTTGTCGGCGCCGCACTCCATGGCGGCGATGGCCAGCCGGTAATCGAAATGAATATCTGCCACCAGCGGAATATGAATTTGTTTTTTGATGGTCCGCAGCGCTTTCGCCGCCTCCATGGTGGGCACCGCCACCCGGATAATCTCGCAGCCGGCCTGTTCCAGCTTCCTGATCTGCGCCACCGTAGCCGCCGCATCCTCTGTCCTGGTATTACACATGGACTGGATCAGGATCGGATTTCCGCCGCCGATCACCCGGTCCCCAATCTGTACTTCCTTCGTCATCCTCCGCTCCATAACAAATCCCTCTTTTTATCTTTCAGATCAGTTTTTGAATATCATTCACCAGTACCAAAACCATCAAGACCATCAGAAGCATCAGCCCTGCCGTGTGCACCATGCCTTCCTTCTCCGGATCGATCGGCTCCCCGCGCAGCAGCTCGATGAAAAGAAAGAGCAGGCGCCCGCCGTCCAAAGCCGGAATCGGCAGCAGATTCATGATGCCCAGGCTGGCGCTCAAAAGCAAAATCCAGTTGGAAATCACATAGACCACCGCCGCCGCGCCTGCTTGACGTCCCTCGCCCACGGTCTCGCTGACCATGCTGACGATCTGCACCGGGCCGGACACGGCCTCCTCCACCTTCATCTGCCGCCGAAACAGCATGCCGAAGCTGTCAAAGGTGGATACCACGCAATATTTGACCTCGTAAGCGCTGGCTGACAAAAACTCTGCCGGACCCTTGACCTTTTCCCAGCCCGTAAACTGAACTCCCAGCATATAGGACTGGTATTCCTGGTTATACACCGGCGTGATCTCCACGCTGCGCCGTTCCGCCGCGCCCCCGTTTTCCCAGGAGCCGCCCACCGGCCGCTCATAGCGCAGGGTCACCGTCTCTCCCGGATGGGTCAGCAGATACAAGGACACATCCCGGTGAGCCGTCACCTTGCGGTTGTTGATGCGGGTGATCTTATCCCCCGCCTGAAGTCCTGCCTCCTGGGCCGGAGAGCCCTCCAGCACTCCGTAAAGGATATTGCCGTCATGCCCCACCTGGGCCACCAGCACCATGGCCGCCAGAAACGCCAGAATAAAATTGAAGCCCGGTCCCGCCGCGATCACCAAAATCCGCGCCCAGACCGGCTTATTGTTAAAGGCCTTTGGGTCCGGATCCCCCGCATCCTCGCCCACCATCACACAGGAGCCGCCAAAGGGCAGCGCCTTGATGGAGTAGCGGGTTTCTCCCCGGGGTACGCTGAAAAGCCTGGGCCCCATACCCACAGAAAATTCCACCACGCCGATTCCATTCAGCTTGGCAAAAAGAAAATGCCCGAATTCATGGACCAGGACAATCAAACCAAAGAGAAGGATTGCCGCCAGAATATTCAGCAATCTACCACCTGCTTTCTATAAATTCATAGGTCTCCCGCTCCGCAGCCAGGATCTCCTCCACCGTCGGCTGATCTACCACCCGATGATGCTCCATGGCCGCTTCGATCATCTCAATAATCGTCAGATAGGGAATCTTTTTATTTAAAAACTGTCCCACCGCATATTCATTGGCCGCATTGTATACCGTAGGCAGGGAGCCTCCCCGCCTTCCCGCGTCGTAGGCCAGCTTCAGCCCCCGGAAGGTCTCCATATCCGGAGCCTCAAAGGAAATGCTTTTCAGCCTGGCAAAATCCAGCCGCTCCCCGGACAGATGCCGGCGCTGCGGATAATACAGGGCATATTGGATCGGCAGCTTCATATCCGGCGTGCCCAGCTGGGCGATCACCGCGCCGTCCTCAAATTCCACCATGGAATGGATCACGCTCTGAGGCTGCACCACCACCTGTACCTGGTCCATGGACACCCCAAACAGCCAGCGGGCCTCCATCACCTCCAGGCCCTTGTTGACCATGGTGGAGGAATCGATGGTGATTTTCCGCCCCATCGCCCAGTTGGGGTGCTTTAGGGCATCCTCCACCTGCACCCTGGAAAGCTGCTCCCTCGTCCAGCCCCGGAAGGGCCCGCCGGAAGCAGTCAAAAGAATTTTGTGAACTGCCTGTTTATCCTCGCCGTTTAAGCTTTGGAAAATAGCGCTGTGCTCACTGTCCACAGGAAGGATCCGCACACCCTTTTCCTTTGCCAGAGGCATGATAATATGCCCGGCTGTCACCAGGGTTTCCTTATTGGCCAGGGCGATGTCCTTGCCCGCCTCCATGGCCGCGATGGTGGGACGGATGCCGATCATCCCCACAATAGCCGTCACCAGAATCCCGGCGCCCGGCTCTGTGGCCACCTCCAGAAGTCCCTCCATGCCGGAGACAATCCGCACCGGCAGATCCCTTACCAAAAGAGCCAGCTCCTTCGCCTTCTGCTCCTCCCAGACGCAGGCAAGAGCCGGATGGTATTTGCGGATCTGCTGCTCCAGAAGCCGGATATTGCTGCCTGCCGCCAGGGCAGTCACCTGAATATCCTGCTGCTCATCCACTACCTCCAGGGTCTGGGTGCCGATGGAACCGGTGGACCCCAGTATCGCGATCTTTTTCATCAATCTGTACCTCGCTTACACAAACTGCCCCAAAAACATGATGGCAAAATAAATCGCCGGAGCCGTAAACAGCATACTGTCAAAACGGTCCAGGATTCCGCCATGTCCGGGAATCAGATTGCCATAATCTTTAATATTGTGATTCCGTTTGATTGCCGATGCCGCCAGATCCCCGACCTGGGAAATCACCGCCGCAATGCCGCAGGACACCGTACAGGCGATCTGGGGATTCAAAAGTTCTGACATCCGTCCTTCAAAAAGGCAGGCATAGCCAAAGCCCAAAAGGGCCGCTCCCAGCGCTCCGCCCACGGCGCCCTCGATGGATTTTTTCGGACTCAGCACCGGCGCCAGCTTATGCCTTCCGATCAGCATCCCGACACAGTAGGCGCAGGTATCGCAGCCCCAGGAGCTTATAAAAATCAGCCAGACCAGATATTTTCCATCCGTCATGGCACGCACCTGATAAAGATAGGAAAGCATCACCGCCACGTAAAAGACGCCGAAAAAGGCCACGGTCACCTCCTCCGTCTTATACCGGGGAAAGGTGAACACGTAAATGCCCATGAGCACCATCAAAGCGGCAATCACCATCAGGGTCACATACTGCTGCCCGTCAAACCAGATAATGCCGTAATAGGAAAGCGCAGTCAGATATCCCACCAGACCCATGGGCTTTTTCTCGATTTTCATGACCCGGTACAGCTCAAACAGTCCGATCAGGGAAACCAGAACGGATGTGGCATACAGCAGCAATCCTCCTTCTTCCACTATTATGATAGCAAGAATCACAAGAATAATACCGCTGATCAGTCGTTTTGTGAACAATTGCCCGTCCTCCTTCCCTTATGTGGCTCCGCCAAATCTCCGGTCCCGTTTATTATACGCAGCAATGGCTTTTTCCAATTCCTCCTGATTAAAATCCGGCCACAGGCAATCGGTGACATAAATTTCCGTGTAGGCAAGCTGCCACAAAAGATAGTTGGAGAGACGGATTTCCCCGCTGGTGCGGATCAAAAGATCCGGGTCCGGCATGCCTGCCGTATCCAGGTAGGAGGCGAAAATCTCCTCCGTCAGCTTCCCCGGATCCTGCTTTCCTGTCGTCGCATCCAGGGCGAGCTTCCTTGCCGCCCGGGTGATCTCGTCCCGGCCGCCGTAATTGACCGCAATCACAAAGGTCAGACCGGTATTGTCCCTGGTCTCTTTCTCCAGACGCCCAATGCCGTCAATAATATCCTGGTCGAAACGGCTGCGGTCCCCGATCATGCGCACCCGCACATTGTTGGCGGATGCCACCTTCAAAAGCCGCACCATATAATAGCGGAACAGCTGCATCAGTGCGCCCACCTCCTCCGCCGACCGCTTCCAGTTTTCCGTGGAAAATCCGTACACAGTCAGGTATCGGATTCCCATGCGCGCCGCGATCTCCACGGTTTTTTCCACCGTCACGCAGCCTTCCTTGTGTCCCATGGACCGTGGCAGGCCCCGCCTCTTCGCCCAGCGCCCATTGCCGTCCAAAATCAGCGCCACATGCTGGGGAATCACCATTCCCTCCTGTAACTGTCCCATCATCTCCATCCTCCTGTTATACAAAAGTGTAGGACAGGAGTCTCCTCCTGTCCACCTTCTATTCATCAGGACGCGGCAAGACGCGCCGGTGATGCGTTTCACCGCATTCATCCGGATGCAGCGAGACGCGCCTCATCGCATTCCCTTCTTGTTTCTATACAGTCATAATCTCCTTGGTCTTGGTCTCGATGGCGGCGTCGATCTTGTCAATCATCTTGTCGGTGATCTTCTGGATCTTATCCTCAGCCAGCTTCCGGTCGTCCTCGGAAATCTCGTTCGCCTTCTCCATCTTCTTGAAGGTTTCATTGGCATCCCGACGGATATTGCGGACCGCTACCTTGGTGCCCTCCCCCTTCTTTTTCACATCCTTGGCCAGATCCTTTCTGCGCTCCTCCGTCAATTCCGGAAATACCAGACGGATCACGTTGCCGTCATTGGTCGGATTGATGCCCAGATCGGAAGTCTGAATCGCCTTCTCAATCTTCTTTAACAGGCTCCGCTCCCAGGGCTGAATCACGATCATACGCGCCTCCGGAACATTAATGTTTCCTACCTGCTGCAGGGGAGTGGGCGTCCCATAATAATCTACTTTGATCTTGTCCAGCACGTGCGGGTTGGCGCGTCCGGCCCGGATGGTGGAATACTCGCTCAGCAATACCTCCAGGGATTTATTCATCTTCTCTTCGTAGCCTTTTAATTTGTCCTCCATAATGTCCTCCTGTTATTCCACGGTCACAATCGTGCCATTTATTTTTCCCTGCATCGCATTGGCAATACTGTCCTTTTCATTCAGGTCAAAGACTGCCATCGGCATCTTATGCTCCATACACATAATGGACGCCGTCAAATCCACCACCGCCAACTGCCTGTCGATCACTTCCCGGATGCTGATGGTATCATACTTTTTCGCGTTCGGGTTCTTTGCCGGGTCGCTGTCATATACGCCGTCAATAGACTTTGCCAAAAGGATACAGTCCGCATCCATCTCCACGGCCCGCAGGGTAATGCCGGTATCAGTGGAGAAATAGGGATGTCCCGTGCCTCCCGCAAAGAACACCACCATGCCCTTCTCAAAATACTTATTGGCACGGTCCTTGGAAAATAATTTTGTCATGGAGCCGCACTCAAAGGGCGTCAGAATCTGGGTCATCATCCCCGCGTTGCGGAAGATCTCCGACACGTAGATACAATTCATCACCGTAGCCAGCATGCCGATCTGGTCTGCCTTGGTCCGGTCGATGGCCTCGCTGGTGCGTCCGCGCCAGAAATTGCCGCCGCCAATCACGATGCCGACCTGAACGCCGGCGTCCACCGACAGCTTTACCTGCCTTGCAACCTCCATCACGGTAGCTTCATCAAAGCCGTTTTTTTTCGGTCCGGCCAATGCCTCTCCGCTTAATTTCAGAAAAACCCGTTTCATCTCCATGTCTGTCATTCTCCTCTTGTGAAGCTGCTATGCCCTTATAATACCACATCCGCCAGCTTTTGAAAAGAGAAAAAAGTTTTCCTGGTGTTGTATTTATCCCGCACGCATACCGCCGCGTGATAGCCCTTTAAGGGGTACTCAAAAAAAACATATTCCGCAGCTTCCTCCATCTGCCGCGCCGACCCTGAACCTTCCCCTTCCCGGCGCACCGTCACCGGATCCTGATCCGTCCGGACGCAAAAGTCCGAAAGGGGCAGCCTGGCCCCCTCTCCGGTAGCCTTCATAAAAGCCTCCTTTAAGGTCCAAAGCCGGAAAAAGGCATCGTTTTTTTCTGCCTCCGAAGCGCAGCCCTCCAAAAAAGCCTGCTCCTCCAACGCAAAAAAACGGCGGGCCACACGCAAATCCGCCGTTTTAATCTGTTCCACATCACAGCCCACCTCGGCACCGGAAAATGCCGCCATCACCAGATTCCCGGAATGGGACAGGTTAAAAAACACATCCCTCCGGTCCGCCAGAAAAGGCTTTCCGTTGCCGCCGTACGCCAGGCGAGCGCTTCGCTCCTTAATGCCCCACCGGCGCAGGCCAAAATCCAGAAGCAGTCCCGCTCCCAGAGACTGACGTTTTCCGGACAAAAACCTCATGGACCGGATCTTTTCCTTCCGGTTTTCAGAAAGTCCCTCCGCAAGCGCCATCACCCCGGCCTCCGTGGCCAGCCGCGGCTCTTCAGCCGGGTCCACATTTAAAAAGTAAACCATCGTATCCATATGCCGCTTTCCTTTCCGGGATTTTCACGCCCGCTTCCAGATCCGGTCCGAAATCCAGGCAAGCGCCAGGCTTAACAACCAGCCGCATACCACGTCGATCAGCGAATGCTGCTTGATAAACATGGTGGAAATACAGATCAGGAGGGTCACCGCCAGAGAGAGCCCTTTCATCCGCCTCCGACCCTTCATGCAATCCGCGCGCAGGATCGTCAGATGGATCGCCGCCGTGCTGGACACATGCAAGGACGGGCATACATTGCGCGGCGGATCGATGCTGCGGATCATCCGGATAATGTCCGCGCAAAAATTGTCCGCCGTAATCTCCCGTCGCAAATCCAGGCCATTTGGCAGCAGCAGATAAATGCCCAGACACAGGGTGGCGCCCACAAACAGGATAAAACACAGCCGCAGGTAAGCCACCCGGTCCCGGAACATAAAATAAATCATAAACACAGGCACCCAGCCGTACCAGAGAAAATACGGCAGCACAAACCATTCATTGAAAGGAATCCAGTCATCCACCGCGCAATGCAGAAGGTACTTCGGCTCCGGCGCGAACAGCTCCAGCAGCAAAAATCCCAGCAGGAATACAAACAAATAGGTTCCGGCAAGGCAGTAGCGGTGAGTCCGCACCCAGGCAAGCATTTGGTTCATAAACTGACTCCTTCTCCTTCGTAAGCAATGCCTGAATCAGGGATGCCTGAATCAGCATTGGCTAAATTGTAAACAAAATCTTAGAAGGAATCAAGGCCTTCTCACATTTTTCTGCCAGATAAGCCTGCACCTTTTCCGGATCCTGCTCCACTTTTCCGGAAAGCTCCGCGGTCAGATACAGTTTGTTGTCCTCCCCGTAGCTGATATAGGCCCGGGCGTCGGTCACGCCCTCATAGCCCCGCAAAAGCTCCTCCAGCCGATACAGATCCAGGAAATTCCGCCCCATAACGCCTTCCTGCATAATGCAGCGTCCGCCATTCTCCAGGAAATCTATGGAGCCGTCCGGCAGAATCCGCGCCACCCGTCCGGTCTGGTAAAGAATCCCCGCTCCGTAAGGATTGGTGATCTTGTCCACCCAGCCATTGGTGGGATAATCCATAATGTAAAGATTTCCCCAGGCGCCGAAGGGCTGCTTTCTGCAGGTATCATCCAGCACATAAGCCTTGACTCTGGTCTGCGGGTCAATCTCCCCGATCAGCTCGTAGCCGGCTTCCTGGTTGACTGTCCGGGCCTCCACATAATAATGCAGAGGGAACAAGGTCACCGGCAAGTGCTTTTTCAGACGACGCACCGACGGCTCCTCCAGCATGGCATCCACGATCACCTCCATACAGTTTAAAAAGATCTTCAACTGCTGGCGGTCAAACCGGTTCTCCCAGTAACGCAGCTCATAGTAATAGCCTCTCTTGTCGGACATCACCTGCAGATGGAACGGCAGGGAATCCAGCTGGATCCGCATCCGCTCCGCGGGAAGACCTCCGATCTGATCGATGTTTAAAATATCGCCCTGATACTGGAAGAACATCTCGTCCGCATGGAGATTGGAGATGTAGCAGCGCATGGAATCCATGATCTGGCGTCCGGACCTTTTAAGGAGCTGCGGCACCGTCTCATGTGGCACATTGGTATAACGGAAATAGTAGGTCAAAAACAGTGGTCCCGCCAAACGGTTCCAGCGGCTGTCGGTCCTGCCGCTGTGAATGGTGCTGCAGACCGTATCCTTTTCATTGCTGAAAATGCCGATGCAATAGTTAAATGCAGTCAAAAACAGGACATTCTCCGAAACTCCGTATTTTTTGCAGAAGGCCCGGATGCGCCTGCGGTTCAAGGTAGCGAACCGTTTCTTTAAAACCGCATTCTCCCCCTGCTCCAAATCATGATAATCCTTGCGGTTTAAAATGCTTTTGCGGATCTGAAAGCCATCCATCAGCTTCCGGAAATACTCTTCATTGCTCTGGCGCAATCCCCGTGCGTCCCGATCCTTCTCATCCAGAATATATTCATAGAAGGTGTAGGGCTCCACCGGAAGCTCCTTGCCGCTGTAGAGCGCATTGATGTCCTCAAACAGCACGTTCATGGTCATGCCATCCCCCATAATATGGGCAATGTCAAAGAAGAAGTAATTGGCCGAATCCGTCAGGTAAATGCCCGTATGGTACAGAGGCTCATTTTCCGTATAGAGGAAGGGAACCAGAAGCTGGTTTTTCCGCTCCTCCCACTGGGCGTCGCTTATACGCACCACCGGAACCTCCACATGCTTCTCGTCATGGCGGAAGTTTGCAAAGCCCTTTTCTCCCATCTGGATCACATCCTTAAGCTCCGGATGCACATCGAATACCCGCTCCGCAGCATATTTCAGGCGTTCAATATTGACCTTCGGATCCAACTTAAAAAGGAAGGGCAGGTTTGCGGTGGTATTGCCCCGCATCACATAGGCAAAATAAAGCTGCAAGTTGGTCAGCGGATACACATCCCGCACCGTATAATCCACCGGCTGGCGATCCTGATCTTCCTGCAGGAACTCCTCCAGCTTCAGCACCGACGGATGGGCCATCAAATCGCTTAAGGTGATGGACGCCTGCAGTTTATCATGCAGATCCGTCAGCAGCATCACACTTCCCAGGGAATCCAGACCGGCCTCGTACAGATCCGTGTCTACGCCGAACCGCTGGTGTCCCAGCACTCCCTCCACGCTGTCGTAGATGGACTGCTGCAAAGGCGTTTCCGGTCTGCGAACCTGGCTTAATCTGGCCTTTTCCTGTTCCTTCTGGGTGAAATACTGGCTGCGGATGATCTTCTTGGAGGAAGTCTTGGCAAAGGGCGTCTCCCGGATGCGGAACCGCAGAATCCGCTTGTAGGTAGGCAGCTTCTCGTTATGCCGTTTGATGATCTCGTCCACCGTACCCGGGATATCGGTAATTCCGGCCGCCTCGATGTATTTAAAATTAGGATAAACCTCCGCGGCGATTATGTCATCCTCACCAAAGATCAGGATATCCTCGATCACCCGGTCATCCTCAAACAGTTTTTCCAGCTGCTCCGGCGCCACGTTCTCGCCATTGCTCAAAATAATCAGGTTTTTCTTCCGGCCGATCAGATAAAGGAAACCCTCCTCATCCACATAGCCCAGATCTCCGGTGCGCAGCCATCCGTCCTCCGTGATGGTCTCCGCCGTCTTGTCCGGCTCCTTGTAATAGCCCATCATCACGGAAGGGCTCTTTACCTGGATTTCGTCATCCACAATCCGCACCTGGCAGCGGTCCACGATTTTGCCGACGGAAGCCACCTTGTCCGGCCGGGACCAGTCCGGCGAGGAAATCTTCGGGGAGCACTCAGACATGCCATAGCCCTGAGCAATGGAAATGCCGATGCTGTTGAATTTTGCCACCAGCTCCGGTGCCAGATAGCCACCGCCGCTGATGATCTTGTGAAGCTGATTTCCCAGCACCTCCGCGCGGATCTCATTCATGGACCGTGCCCGGTTCTGCCGCGCCAAAATGGCAATCCGGTTGTAAAGCGCCTTGGCGATCATGGGCACCATGCGGATCACCGACGGCTGAAACAGCTGGATGTGGGCCGCCAGCTTGGACATGTCCTGGTTCAGGCACAGGGTCCCGCCATAGCGCATGACAATCAGCACATCACCGTTAATGCAAAACACATGATGGATGGGAAGCACATTTAAGTAAACCTCCCGCTCCGGATGATCCGTGTCAGTGGTGCAGAAGGTATTGTCAATCAGGTTCCGGTTGGACAGCATGACCCCTTTGCCCCGTCCGGTGGTGCCGGAGGTGAACAAAATCATGGCCAGATCCTCTTCCTTTGCCTTGGATTTCACCTTCTGACCCCGGTATTCCTTTAAAATATTGTCAGAACAAGGCACATGTTTTCCATGCTGCAGGGAATAATATCCCTTCACATTGGGGCATTTGCCCTTGATCCCGTCCACCAAAGCCTTGTGATCCCAGTCATAGAACAAAATATCCACATCGGAACGGTTCAGACAATCGCTGAAGGTCTCCACATTCAGCTGAATATCCAGCGGCACTGCCACATTACCGTTGCTCATAACTCCCAGCATCACCGCCAGATAATGATGGCTGCTGCTGCCCATCAGTCCTACTTTTACCTTGTGGCCGATTCGCTTATCCTGGGCATGAACCCAGGCGGCGATGGCGGCGCACTCCTCCGCGAAGGTCTTATATGTCACATCATAGACGGTTTCATTGTGCTCATAGCGCAGAAACACATGATCCCCATGCTCCTGCCCTGCCCGTGTTACCAGATCGTTGATAGTTTTTGTATTTTCATATGTAATCATAATTGCTCCTTTTTTTGAAAAGCTCTCCATTACTGTGAAACTTAGCGAAGCCGTATTGCTACAGGGCAGATCATATCACAATTGGAAAAAAATAGCAAGATACTTTGAAAGTCAAAATATTTCAACCGATCCATTTCCAAAATAAAAACCTCTGAATTCCTATCTGGTCAGCGATTCTTTTTCCTGGCTCCATACCACCTTCTATATCATCCCAATGCTTTTCAGGCAGAAGATCCAGAAAAACAGCGTAAACACCGACGCCACCGTGCTGACCACCACAAATTCTCCGGCCAGATCTCCGTCGCCGCCCATATTCTGGGCCATGGGATAGGAGGATGCGGCCACCGGGGTGGCGAACATGGTAAAGAGCACAAACCGCTCTAAGGGTCCCAGACCGGCCAGGACCGCGGCGGGCATCACCAGAGCGGGCAGCAGGATCATCTTAATGGACAGCGCAGCCGCCAGGCATTTTGCATTTCCACGGACGGAAGAAAACTTCAGAGTGCCTCCAAGCACAAACAATGCCAGGGGAGTCGTCAGCCCGGAAATCTGGGAAATGGGCTTTGCGATACACTGCGGCAGGCGAATATGCAGCAGATAGAAAATCAGGCCGACCGCCGCTCCCAGAATCAGAGGGTTTGTACAGATGTTTTTCACCAGCACCGCTGGACGCATCCGGCCGCCCCGGAAATACTCCAGGATCATCACCGCCGTCACATTATAGATCGGAATGACGATCGCTACCATCATGGAGGCCAGGGTGGCGTTTTCCGGCCCGAAGACACTTTCCGTCAGGGGAATGGCAAACAGCACAAAGTTGCTGCGGTAAATGGCCTGAATCACCACACCCCGCTGGGGATTTCCTGGTACCAGCCGGGGGACGATCAAAAGCAGCAGTACAATCAGCCCCAGAAGACATCCGACCCCAAGCGCGAGAAGTTTTCCATCCAGCACAAAATTCGAATCTATCTGATACATGTTGTTAAACATCAGGAAGGGAAAAAACGCCTTAAACACGATCTGATTCAGCTTTTTTAAGAACCCGTCATCTGTCATCCCCACATGACGCGACAGAAAACCGAGGGAAATATAAAATAAAAACGGCACCACCGCATTGACTGCTACAATAAAGCTATCCATAAAGTACCTCCAGCATAACGAACAAATCCCGCCTTTCCGAATCTAGTTGTATTGCAAGCCATTATACCTGATTCCGGCAAAAATGTAAAGGTCATGATATGCGTTCCACCAGTCCCCGCACGTATCTGGCGCAGGCATCCCAGTCCCCCGCGGCAGCAGCCGCTTTCGGCATCAGGCTGCTTGCAAGCCCCACGCCGATACAGCCGTTGTCAATAAAGCGGCGGATATTATCCGGATTCACCCCTCCGATCGCCACATAGTTCGTATCGTCGAAGGGTCCCTTTAAGTCCTTCACATAATGTGCCGGCATGCTCCCCGCCGGAAAGAGCTTCATAGTCTTATAGCCATATTCCAGACAGGTAGCCACATCCACCGGCGTGAGTACGCCGGGCAGGAGCGCGATATCATTGGACGCACAGAATTCCAGCACATCCGCCGGAGTTCCCGGCGTCAGCAAAAACTGCGCTCCCGCGTCCAGGGCGGCCTTTGCGCGGTCTACCGTGATCGCTGTGCCTGCCCCTACAAGACAGCGATCCCCAAAATGGTCCCGCAGCATGGCGATTTGTTTCAGCGCATTCGGGCTGTTCAGCGCCACCTCGAAGAAGGGCACTCCCCCCTTCACAGCAGCCTCCGCGTAGTCAATGGTATTTTCCAACGCAACATTCCGCATAATCGCCAGCAGCGGATATTTCCTGACAATCTGATACATATCCATATTTTTTTCTCCTTCAGCGATAAGCAATGCTTTCCCCGTCCAGGATTTGCCGCATCTGCAGTTCATCCGGATATCCTTCCACATCTCCGGTCACCTGCGTTGCCAAAGCCCCGCAGATGGCTCCCATCTTTCCGCAAAGTTCTGTCCCGCATCCTTTTAAAAGTCCGGCCAGAAATCCGGCGTCAAAACCGTCCCCTGCCCCGATCGGATCCACCGGATGGCACGGATATGGCGGTATGAAAAAACGCTGTCTTCGGTCTGCCACATAAGCCCCGCGGCTCCCATCCTTCACAGCGATGTATTTTGCGGCGCCTTCCGCAAAAAGCGCGTCAAATACGGCATCCGGCTGATCCAGTCCGAACAGGACCTTCGCCTCATCCAGACCAAGCAAAAGGATTTCGCTCTGCCTCGCGATATTTCTTAAAAGAGGGGTGTAGTCCTTATCCCTCCACAATTTCCGGCGCACATTTGGATCAAAGCTTAGCTTCACGCCATGCTTGTGCGCCAGTTTGATCGCTTCCGCCACCGCGTCGCTGCAGCTCTCGCTCAGCACAGGCGTGATCCCGGTCACATGCAAAATCCGGGCATCAGCCAGCAGACTTTCCGGCAGGTCTGCGGGAGTCATATGGCTGGCAGCGCTGTTTTCCCGATAATAAAACACCTTTGTCTCGCCGACGCCGGTTTCCTTGAACATAACGCCGGTCCTATGGGCGGGATCAAAAATTACATGGGAGCAGTCCACTCCCTCGGCCCTGGTCTGGTTGCAGATGTAATGACCGAATTCATCCTCCCCCACCCGGCTGATCCACGAAACCCGGATACCCAGTTTTGCCGCGCCTGCCGCCACATTACTCTCCGCTCCTGCCGGGCGGATGCGATAATCGGAAACGTATCGCAGCGCGCCGGAAGTGCCTGGCGTAAAAGCGGCCATGGTTTCCCCCATGGTAATTAACTCTGACATGGAAATATCCTCCTTATGTTTTGATTATGCGATGAATAAGGAGAGAGCCCATCCTTTGTGGGTTCTCTCCCTCATAAACAACTGTAATTTTATGCTTCCGCGGCGGCTGCTGTATCCCGCCCGAGGCCTCCTTTTTGCCATACTATGACAATGCCAATCAGCACCAGTCCGATCACGTCGGTTGGCATGCCCGGGATCAACAAGGTCAGACCCCCGGCAATGCTTATGATCCGGCACAGATAATTCATTTCCTTAAATACATATCCGCTCAGCCCTGCGGAGACTCCAAAGATACCAAGCAAAGCGGTAATGCAGATCTGCACCACCTCGATGGCATTGGTATTTACAAACAGCAATGCCGGGCTGAAGGCCATGACATAAGGCACGATAAATGCCGCAACCGCCAGCCGGGTGGCATTGACCGCCGTCTTCATGGGCGATGCCTTAGCGATGGCGCTGCCTGCGTAAGCTGCCAGCGCGACCGGCGGGGTAATATCCGCCACAATGCCAAAATAAAATACGAAGAAATGGGCAGCCATAGTGGTCACGCCAATCTCCGGGCTGGTCAGGATCGGCGCGCAGGTCGCCGCCATGATACAATAGGTAGCGGTGGTGGGCACGCCCATACCCAGGACGATACAGCACAGCATGGTCAACACCAACGCAATCATCATATGACCGCCGGAAATGGAAACGATGGTGGTGATCAGCTTGGAAGCCAGGCCGGTGGAAGTGATACATCCGGCTACCACACCTGCCATCGCGCAGGCCACTGCCACGGTGATGGTACCCTTGGCGCCTGCCTCCAGAGCGTCCAGAATCTTTTTAAAGTTGATCCGCTCGTCCTTATTGATCAGACCGACCACAATGGTCACACCGATGGCCACTGCCGCGGAAAACTGCATGGTACGTGTGTTGGTGGATACCAAAGCAATCAGCACCACCAGCGGAGCCAGCAGATAAATCTTGCGAAGCAGCTTGCCAAGCTTCGGAAGCTGATCCTTCGGAATTCCCTTTAAGCCCAGCTTCTTCGCCTCCAGATGAACCGCGATATAGATACCGGTGAAATACAGCACAGCCGGAAGGATCGCGCGGAGCGCAACCTCCGCGTAGCTGACTCCCAGATACTCCGCCATCAGAAACGCCGCCGCGCCCATGATCGGAGGCATGATCTGTCCTCCGGTGGAGGCCGCCGCCTCTACCGCCCCGGCGAATTCGCCCTTGTAGCCGGTCTTTTTCATCATCGGGATGGTCACAGAGCCGGTGGTTACGGTATTTCCCACGGAGGAACCGGATACCATACCACAAAGGGCCGAGGAGATCACCGCTACCTTTGCCGGGCCACCTGCGGATGCGCCTGCCAGGGAATTTGCCAGATTAATAAAGAAGGTGGAAATCCCTGTCCGCTCCAGAAAGGCGCCGAAAATAATAAACACGACGATGTACTTGGCGCAAACGTCGATGGGGGTATTCATCACGCCCGAGGTGGTGTAAAACAAATCATAAATCACCTTGCCGAAACGGACATTGGCAAAGGTATAAACCAAAAGCGCGCCTACCACACAGAGAATGGGGACTCCTACGCTTCTGCGGCACAATTCAATCATTGCCAGGATGGAAACGATCGCCAAAGCCACCATCATCGGATTGCGGGTAACCTTGGTCGCCTGCATCAGGATCTCCTTGGCATGAGTGGAAAAATAGAAATATCCGGCAGCGCCGGCAATCATAATCAGAATATCGTACCAGGGAATATAATTGGGCTTTACATGCTTTTTACTGGCCGGGTAATTCAAATATCCGGCGATCAGGATCATGCCCAGGAAATTCATCAGACGCACTTCCCGAAGCCCTCTGCCAAACAATGTCACATAAATGCTGTACACAGAAAACAGCACCATCAGATACCGGATGATATACCTAGGGATGCCCTCCCAAATCCGCACATTGGATTCCCGGTCATACTTTTTCATGACCGCTTCCACATCCTCCATGGTGCCCACACTGTCATCTTCCGCCGGAGCCGTATGAACAGCCAGATCCTTGTCTTTCTTTAATAAACTCATGCTACCAATCCTCTCTTCCTTTTGGGACGCCCGCTCTTTGCAGAAACCGTGCAGCCATATCCCCGCCCCAGGGGCGTCTCCGATACGGCGGCCAGCGGCATACGTGGCAAATCACTGTATAATGACTGCGGCAGGAATGACCCTGCCGCAGCCGCCATTAGCTTTACTATTTTTTTATTTGGTTGCTACATCTATGCCTTTTTCTGAGAAGTACTTCGCTGCGCCTGCATGATAAGGAACCGCGGTTACAGAGGAGGCAAAGTCCAGATCCAGCTCCGCGCCCTTCGCATGAGCGGTGGTGATGGTATCCACATTCTCAAATACGGTAGATACAAAGTTATAAACGTCGTCCTCAGATACATCGTCGCGGGCAATCACCACCGCGCCGACAGCTACGGTAGTAACATCGCTGTCCAAACCATAAGCATCCGCCGGAATTACATTTTTGCTATAGTATGGGCAGGCATCGATCAGAGTATTGATATGATCCTCATCCAGGCTTACCAGATAGACATCCTTGGAGGTGCTTAAGGAGGTCACCGCAGTGGTGGGAGCGCCGGCTGTGATGAACGCCGCGTCGATCTTTCCGTCCTGCAAGCTATCCGCGCTGTCACCGAAGGACTCGTAGGTGGGGGTAATGTCATCCTCGGTCATGCCGTAAGCGCCGAGAATATCAATCGCGTTGAAATAAACGCCGGATCCCGGAGCGCCGATGGACACGTTCTTGCCCTTTAAGTCTTCTACGCTTTTGATGTCCGGGCTGCAGGTTACGATCTGTACCTGCTCCATATAAAGCGCTGCCACCGTGGAGAAATTCGTCACCGGAGCGCCCTCGAACAGGTTCGTTCCGTCATAAGCATATGCCATAACGTCGGACTGTACAAATCCCAGCTGTGCATCGCCTTCCTCCAGTGCCTCGATGTTCGCCTGGGAACCGCCGGAGGTGATAGCCGTCACCTTGGTTCCGGTAGCGCCGCTGACCTGGCCTGCCAAAACGGAGCCAAAGCCATAATAAGTACCCTGGTCGCCGCCGGTGGTAAATTTCAGCTCGCTGCCGCTTCCGGATGCTGCTGCCGCGGTGGTCTCAGCTGCGGCGGTATATGCCTCTTTTGCGGTTCCCGCTGCCGTGGTGGAGGAACTGCTTCCGCTTCCGCCGCATCCGGTCAATAATACTGCTGCCATCGCTGCCGCCATAAATCCAGATAATAATTTTTTCATAATCATTCTCCTCTTCTCCTGAATTTCATTGCTGAAATTTGATTTATGCTTATTATAGACCCCTTCCCGCGATTCGTCCAGTCTTTTTATTGTGAATATCACAGCTTTTTAGTTGTGAAGATTCTCAATAATACTTTTGTTCTTTATTGTGGCAAAGCAAGAAAGACCTTTACAGCGCCTGGTTTTTCCGTTAAGATAAAGGCGAAGGAGGTACGATAGGACCATGGAAATCGAACGCAAATACCGAATTACCCGGCTGCCGGAGGGCTATGGCGACTGCCCGCACACGGAAATTGAGCAGGCATACCTGTGCACGGAGCCTGTGGTGCGCATCCGCAGGGACGGGACAGACTATTATCTGACCTACAAATCCAAAGGACTGCTATGCCGGGAGGAATACAATCTGCCGCTGACAAAGGAGGCCTATGAGCATCTGCTTACAAAGGCCGACGGCATTGTCCTTTCCAAGACGCGCTACCGGATCCCCCTGGGAGACACCGGCCTGACCATTGAGCTGGATATTTTTCACGGTACCTATGACGGATTAATGCTGGCGGAAGTAGAATTTGCCACCCGGGAGGAGGCGCTTTCCTTCACGCCGCCGGAATGGTTTGGGGAGGACGTAACCTTCAGCGGACAATACCAGAACAGCCGTCTCAGCAAGGGAGTCTCCCTCCCCGGCATTTCAAACGCCATCTGATGCCCTGAAATTGCATTCTGATGAATAAAAACGGGCACCGAATAAAAAGGGCACCGGAAAGGAACTTTTTCCTCCGGTACCCATTTTCTGATTTGCCAGAATCCAATTCTAGCGGTTCATCATTCCCATAACAACCACAATCGCCGGTGCCTCCTTTGGCTGCTCTGTCTCCATATGGTTCTCACCTTTCTGTGTGGGATCCTTTTTACTTCTTTGCAATGTACTTGCGAATATCCAGTGCAATTGCCACTACGATAACGATACCCTGTGCGATGAACTGGTAGTTGGGGTCGATGCCAAGGAACTGCAGGCAGGTCTTCAACATCTCAAATACCAGAACACCGATGACGATACCGGATACTCGTCCGATACCACCGTTTACAGATACGCCGCCGATGGTACAAGCTGCGATTGCCTCCAGCTCGTAGCCGTTACCGGTATTTACGTTGGCGCCGCCGGATTTTGCACCCAGCAGGAAGCCAGCCAGCGCATACAGGGCTGCTGCGGTCATGTAGATCATGATTTTGGTCTTCTTTACATTGACGCCGGCCACCTCTGCCGCTGCCTCGTTGCCGCCGATGGCGTACATGAATTTGCCGTGACGGGTGTAGTTATATACAAACCACATAATCAGGCCGACAATAATGGCGATAATAAACAGATACGGCAGCACGCCGAACAGCTTACCATTGGCGATGGTGGTGTAATCCTGACGGTAGCCGCCGATGGGCACTGCCTTGGTATATACCAGGTTGATGCCGTATACGATCAGCTGCATGCCCAGGGTGCCGATGAAGGGCGGTACATTTAAGTATGCCACAACGATACCATTGATCAGACCAAAGATACAGCAGGCGAACACGCAGATCAGCAGGATCAGCCATACATTCAGCTGCGGGAAATTCTGGGTCAGCTCAAACCGTCCGCTGTAATCTGCCTTCTGGAGCAGCGTACCTGCCAGACATGCGGCCAGACCTACCTGACGGCCTGCGGACAGGTCCGTACCTTTGGTGATCAGACATCCGGATACGCCCACTGCAATGATGAAACGGCAGGCCACGTTGATGGATACGTTGTTAAAGTTACTAAAGCTAAAGAAATTATCTTTGGTTACGCCAACAAAAAGAACCATAATCAAAATCAGTATGATAATACCATTGTTGATCAGAATATCTTTTACATTCAGTGATTTCTTACTCATCTCTCTTCCTCCTTAATTGAACTGAGTCGCAAAGCTCATGATCCGTTCCTGGGTTGCCTCTTCCCCTTCTACCTCGCCGGTGATATGGCCGTTGCACATAACAAGAATCCGGTTGGACACGCCGATCAGCTCCGGCATTTCCGAAGAAATCATGATAATGCCCTTGCCCTGCTTTGCCAGATCGATCATAATCTGGTAAATCTCATATTTGGCGCCCACGTCGATACCACGGGTCGGCTCGTCCATGATCAGAATATCCGGATCATTGGCCAGCCAGCGGGAAATCAGAACCTTCTGCTGGTTACCGCCGGAGAGAGACTGGATCAACGTCTTGCTGTCCGGAGTTTTGATGGAAAGCTTTGCTACATTCTCCTTGACCAGATTTTCAATTTTTCCCTTGTTGAGCTTCACGCCCATTTCCAGGTATTTGTCCAAGGAGGAAATCGATACGTTATCCGCTATAGAAAGGCATCCTAAGATTCCCGTGCCGCGCCGGTCCTCAGTAATCATACCGATACCGCTGCGGATGGCATCCTGCGGACGCCTAATATTCATTTTTTTGCCTTTGATATAAACCTCGCCCTTATTGATATGGCGCATACCAAAAATGGCTTCCATTAGCTCCGTCCGCTGTGCGCCTACCAGTCCGCCGAAGCCTAAAATCTCGCCCCGGTGCAGCTGGAAGGAGCAGTCCTGGAAGGAACGCTCATGGATGCTGGAATATCCCTTTACCTCCAAAAGCACCTCGCCCTTGGCCGAATTATTTTTCGGAGGATAAATATTGGTCAGCTCACGGCCTACCATCTGTTTTACGATTTCATCATCGGTAATCTCGTCCATGCACCAGGAACCTACATAGGTACCGTCACGCATGATTGTAATCTCATCACAGATCTCACGAATCTCCGCCATCTTATGGGAGATGTAGATCAAGGATACGCCTCTGGACTTCAGATCCCGGATAATGCGGAACAAAGCCGCTACCTCATTATCCGTCAGGGATGAGGTCGGCTCATCCAGAATTACCACCCTCGCCTGGAGGGATACTGCCTTTGCAATCTCCACGGACTGCATCTGGGCGATGGACATGGTGCCCAGCTTTGCCTTCGGGTTATAAGGCATTTTTACATCGTCCAGCCATTTCGCTGTCTCTTCGAACATGGTCTTGTGGTCGATCACCTGAAATGGTCCGATTTTTTTGGTCGGATACCGGCCTGCATACATATTTTCCGCCACCGTCCGCTCCGGAATCGGCTGCAGCTCCTGATGTACCATGGCAAGTCCCTTTTGGAGTGCTTCATCCGGATTGTGGATATCTACCTTTTCCCCATCCAGATATACTTCGCCCTCGTCCATGTGATAAATGCCGAACAGGCACTTCATCAGCGTGGATTTTCCGGCGCCGTTCTCTCCCATCAGCGCATGCACCGTACCCGGACGAACCTTTAAGTTAATCTGGTCCAGTGCCTTCACGCCAGGGAAGCTTTTGGAAACCCCTCGCATTTCCAGTCTGTACTCTGCCATCCCATCCTCTCCTTTCATAAAATCGGGTGTGCCCTTACGACACACCCGATGATCACCATTCTTGCTTAATCAGAAGCAGAATTATTTGATTTTCTCAAGAATCTCGGCTGCATTCTCGGTGGTAACCTTTACATAGTCAACCATGTATACGTTCTCAACATCCTCGCCATTTACGAAAGCGATTGCCACGTTTGCTGCAGTCTGAGCCTGTCCAAAGTGATCGTTGAATACGGTACCGGTCATCTTGTTGTTCATAACATTCTCAACAACCTCAACCAGAGCGTCAACACCTACCAGATAGATGTCCTGGTTTACCACTCTGCCGGCTGCCTCGATTGCCTGCAAAGCGCCCAGTGCCATTGCATCGTTGTTGCAGAATACAACATCCAGCTTTGCGCCGTACTGAGACAGTGCGTTTGCGGTCAGCTCCTGGCCCTTGGTCTGATCCCAGTCTCCACGGTTCTTGAACAGCTCCTCTACCTCTGCAACAGCGCTGAGAGCCTCTACGGATTTCTCGGTTCTATACTGAGCATCCACGTTCTCCGGATCGCCCATGATCATAGCGTAGCGAACAACGCCGTCGCCGTCAGCATCGCCGTGATTCTCCAGCTCAGCGATCTCTTCGCCCTGATAGGTACCGGACTGTCTGGCGTCTGCGCCAACGTAGGTAGCCTTGATGCCTTCGTCTACCCAAGCCTGCTCTCTCTCTGCATCCGGCTCACGGTTGATGTAAACCACCGGGATACCAGCTGCGTGGCACTCTTCAGTAACGGTCGGCTCGGAAGAAGCCTGAACCAGGTTGATAATCATAACGTCAACGCCCTGAGTGATAAAGTTACGAATCTGGTTCATCTGCTCACCCTGGTCGTTCTTGCCGTCCATGATGGAGATGTTTTCTTTCTTCACGCCCAGATCCTCAACCAGGTATCTTTCCAGCTCCTGGCGGTACAGGGTCATGAAGTTATCTGCAAACTGATAAATAGATACGCCAATCTTTACCTCGGACAGATCTGCTCCTTCCACTGCGCCGGCTGCCGCTGCGGCTGCTTCCGTTGCTGCTTCCGTAGCCTCTGCTGCTGCCTCAGTAGCTGCTTCCGTTGCTGCCTCCGTCGGAGCTGCCGTGGTCTCAGCCGGTTTGCTGCCACATGCTGCCATAGACAGTACCATACAGGATGCCAGTGCCATAGCGGTTAATTTTTTCAGTTTCATCGTTAATTCCTCCCTATAATAATTTATAGTGTTTCTTGTCGGTTTTCGTCACTTTGACCTTCCGACGAGGAAATTATATCTTGCTTTTATGCATTTTACCATAAGATTTTCTTTCGTCCTCTATGAAATTTCTTTGATTTTTTCCCATTTTCATCAATTTTTTTCAATAATTTTCTGGGGACACCAATAATATTTTCCGTTTTCCAGCGGGGTCTCCGCCTCCACATCCTGCCCTAAAACCTCTGCGACGGCAATGGAAAAAACGGCTCCGGCATACTGCTTTTTATCGGCGGAAACGGTGCCGATCATCTGGCCGGACTGGACGGCCTCCAGCCCCGGAAGGGTGGCATCGATGCCCACCAGACTGATCCCCTTCGCTCCCACCCGTTCTATGGCGTCGATGGCCCCCAGAGCCATATCGTCATTATTGCAGATCACCAACTCAATTTGGTCCGGATATTGGGTCAGCCACTGCTCCATCAAAGCGGAGGCCTGGCTTCGCTCCCAGTTGGCGATACCGCCGGTGATTTTTTCGATGGGAACGCCCCCGTCCTTCAACGTCTGAATGGACCATTCCGTGCGGATCAGGGAATCCTGATGGCTGGTCTCCCCCTCCAGAAGCACGTAGCTGACCACGCCGTTTCCGTCGGTGTCCAGGCTGCCCGGATCCTCCTGATAGCGCTTCACCACAATATCCCCCTGGAGAACCGCGGATTCCTTGGCGTCCGCTCCCACATAATAAAGATGATCCCAGCGGTCCATATCCTCCTCCACCGGCTGACGGTTAAAAAAGACCACCGGAACCTCCGCGGCAATGGCCTTGTCGATCATGGCCGCCGCCGCGGTCCGGTCCACCGGATTGATGCACAGCACATCGCTGCCCAGGGACAAAAAACGCTCCACCTGGTTATTCTGGGTATTCTGATTGCCCTTGGCATCCTGGATGTCCAGATCGATTTTTATACCGCTTTCCTGCTCGTAAGCCTTTGCCCGCGCCTCCAGCTCTCCGCGGATATTATTGATAAAGGTATCATCTCCCCGATATAAGCTGACCCCGATGCGGATCGAGGTTTTCTTCTGGGGCGTTCCCTCCTTGCCGCAGCCAATCAGCAATGCCGCACAGAGCGCCAGCCCCAGCATATATGCCTTCCCCTTCATAGTTCTCCTCCCCGCCCTATTCAATCGGATAGAGCATTTTTTCATTTTCTTCCTTCCTCAGATCTTGCTTTTTGATGCATTTGGCCCGCAAATAGCCTGTGCGCGGCTCATAATTGTATTGAATCCGTTCCACGGCTGCCTGAATACTCAGATACCCAGCCGAATAATCGTCGGTAATGCCCAGGCCATTGATATTTCCCCGTTCCAGCTCATTTAAAATCATCATGGAGGTTCCCCGGCCGTACAGCCCCTCCACATAATCCGCGCAGCTGCCGCCCTCCTTGCGGATCTGCACTGCCTGCAGCAGACTTTCCTGGTCCAGGGCCACAATCACCACCGCATCGCCTCTGTGGCTTTCCACATTCTCAATCAGTCTGGTAATATATTGATCCGAATAGCCTTTAAACAGCACGGTGGGGTATTCCGCCTCCTTCAAGGTGCTCAAAAGCCCCTCCCGCAGCTGCTCCGACGCCATGGCGTCGCCTGTCCGCTGCAGCATATACAGCGGCGGCTTATGGGGATGGTTTTCCAGAATCATTTCCCCCAGCTCCTTGCCCATCTGGAAATAATCAAACCGGATCCGCGCCGGCTCCTGCTTCCCTGCGGCCACCGCATCCGAATTCAGAAGCACCAAAGGCACCTGGATCCGGTCGTCCTCCACCAGCTGGGTCGCCTCGCTTTCATCCACCGGCGCGACCACCAGGGCGCGGGCGCCCTCCTGCTGCTCTCTGAGGGCCAGCTCACGCTGCTGCTCCCGATCTCCCGTATCATAGAGGGTGACAAAGCTCACATCCACATTCAGCTCCACCGCCGCCTGCTCCATGCCCTTGCGGAAATTGATGTAATTGTCATCGGAGGCATCCTCCACAATCACGGAAACCGGATAGACCTCGGTTTTCCGTTCTTTGATAATCAGGTCGGTGGAGGAAAGCAAAAATAACAGAATCAGGACCACCGTATACAGGCCCCAAAGCCATTTTTCCCTTTTCGTAATCATAGCTCCTCCTTTTTCAGCACCTGCTGATAAGGAATTGCCGGAAGCAAAATCCTAATCTCGGTTCCCACATCCGGCTCGGACCGGATAACCAGCCCATATTCCTCTCCAAAGTAAAGGCGGATCCGCTCGTTGACGTTTTTCACGCCAATGCCGGAGCCTCGCCCGGAATGAACATGGACCGTCTCCTTCAAAAGTCCGTCCACCTGCTCCGCCGTCATGCCAAGCCCGTTATCCCGGATGAGGAAAACCAGCGTTTCCCGCTCCAGAAAGGCTTTGACCAGGATCTCCCCGTCTCCGTCCATGCCCTCCACCCCATGGTAGATGGCATTTTCCACCAGAGGCTGCAGCATCAGCTTTAAGGAGGCTAAGGACAGGGCCTCCGGCTCCGCGTCGATCTGATAGGTAAACTTATTTTTAAAACGCATCTGCTGGATGGTCAGGTAATTGCGCACATGCTCCAGCTCGTCTCTCACGGGAATAATGCTTCTTCCCTTGCTTAAGCTGATGCGGAAAAACCGTGCCAGGGCCGTCACCACCTTCACCGCCTCCTGCTTCTGCTCGTTCTCAATCATCCAGACAATAATATCCAGGGTATTATAAAGGAAATGGGGATTGATCTGGGATTGGAGGGTGTCAAACTCGCTTTTTCGTTTGGACTCGTGCTCCGCCACAATATCCTGCATCAGCGCCTGAATGCGCTTTGCCATCTCCCCGATGGACCGCCCCAAATGCTGGATCTCATAGGAGCCTCCTGTGTACACCTCCGTATCCAGCTCCCCCGCCTCCAGGGCATTGACGGATTTTTCAAGCTTCTGGATGGGGGTGGTAATTCTGGAGGAGATAAAAGCGTTGATCATCGCCAACACGTACAAAAACAGGCCAATGGTGAAGATCAAAAACAGCTTGGATTTGAAGGTGTTTAAATCAAACCGCTGCTCCGGGATCACTCCGATCAGCTTCCAGCCCGTATAGCCCACGGTTTTCACGGTCAGATCCCGTTTTTCCCCGTCAAACTGCTCCTGATAGCTGCCATCCTTGCGTCCCGCCGCCAGGTAATGATTCTCCTTCTCCAAATTGGCGTCGATCAGCTGCATCTTCGGATGGTAAATCAAATCCCCGCTGCTGCTTGCCAAATACAGATAGCCGCCTTCGCCCAGGGTCACATTGTCCAGAAGCTGTTCCAGGCTTCCATAGGAAATATCCAGCAAAAGCACGCCCTGGTGGGTTGCCGTTCCCTGGGTAATCTCCACCGCCCGGGACAGGGTAATCACCCAGCGGTAATGGTTCTCGCTGTTGTCAAAAATATACTGGACATGGGGCATGGAAAAATGGAAATGGTCCGTCCGCTTCAGCGCATCCTGAAACCAGTCCTCCCCGGTCACATCCGTGCCGGTTTTCAAGCGTGCCGCCGGAACCGCCGCCAAAAGCTCTCCGTCCTTGGACAAAAGCGCAATATTGGAAATAAAATCCTTGTTATTATCGTACAGCAGAGTCATTTTTTCATTGGCCGTACCGTCGGAAAGGTCGGCATTTTTGATGACTCCATAGTACAGGGAGTCGGAAAGCTTCATGATGGTGCGCAGATAAGAGTCCAGGGAACGGCTGACCTGCCCCACCAGCACCCGACTTTCCTCCTGGATCGTCTGCTCCAGCTGCCGCTCCAGCCGGCTGTACAGAGACACGCCGATCAAAATCCCCGCCATCAGCGCGCTGACCGTAAAGCAGATAAAAATACTGTGGCGGATACTGATATTTCCGAGAAATTTTTTTGACTCTGACATGGCTCCTCCCCGTCTTAGGCCCCCCGGTATTTGGAGGGCGATATGCCGAATTTTTTCTTAAACACGTAGCTAAAGTAATTCTGCTCCTGATACCCCACCTTCTGGGCGATCACATAGGTTTTGTCCTCGGTGTTTTTCAAAAGCTCCACCGCATGGTTTAAGCGAACCTCCGTCAGGTAGTTGATGTAGGTCTGTCCGGTCTCCTTTTTAAACATGGTGGAAAAATAGGCCGGACTCATATGCAGCTGCCGGCAGATCATCTCCACCGAAAGCTCCGGATTCTGGTAATGCTCCTGAATATACTGAGTCGCCTCCAGAATCACCTTCTTCTTCGTATTATCCCGCTCCTGCTTGAGGGTATCGTTCATTTTACAGCAAATATTGACCAGCCAGCGGGCAAATTCCTCCCGCCTCTGATTTCCGGACAGCATATCCAGATAATTCTCCTGGGAATCAAACATCTGCGCCAGATTCAAATCATGCTGCTGCATCAGCCTGGTCACACTGTTGACAATGGACAGCAGATAGGCCTGATACTGGCGCACATGAACCTTGGCGTCATCCATCTTTCCCATAATTTTCCCCACCGTCTGGGCAATGCTTTCCCGGCTGCCGAACTTGATGGCGGAAATCAGACCGGATTCGTCCCGGCTGTCAAATTCCAGCTTTCCGCGGCTGACCGGCTCCATATCGTTGATATAGATGGTTTTTCCGCTGCCAACAATGGCTTTATAGCCCAGGGCATCAATGGCAGACTGGTAGGAGACTCCGATACGCTCCAGGGTCTGGCTGCTGTTTCCGATGCCGACCGTCACCTCCACCTCCAGCACCCGTTTTACCACCTTGCAAATATCCTCCAGCAGCGTGATAAAATCAGTCTGGGTATTATGCTCATCCACCGCCGCAATGATGGTGATTCCCGCCGGCGTATTAAAAGAGGCAAACCGGTAATAGCCGATCAGCTGCTCCTCCACCAGCTTTTTCACGGAAATAGGAATCAGTTCCCACTCCTGGTGAAGCTTCAGCGGATGCTGCTCCATGGCCTGCCCCTGCTCCACGTCGAAAATGGCCGCCAGCCACTTTTTCGCCCCGAGAATATCCACATGGTATTTCTCCAGCCGCTTCCGGATAATCTCCTCGGAAATGTGGTCCCGGACCATCTCATTTAAAAACATTTCCCGGATGATTGGCAGACTGCTGCGGTAGCTTTCCCGCAGCAGATCCACATCGCGCCGCTGCTCGATCTCCTCATCCAGATTATGGTGTACCCGGGTGAGAATCTCCGTCAGCTCCTCCACATTGACCGGTTTTAAAATATACTCTGTCACATTCAGCTTGATGGCCTGCTGGGCATATTCAAAATCATCGAAGCCGGAAAAAATCAAAATTTTGATGGAAGGATATTTCTGCCGGATTTTCTCCGCCAGCGCCAGTCCGTCCATATAAGGCATCCGGATATCGGTCAGCACCACGTTTGGCTCCAGCTGCTCGATTTTTTCCAGGGCGTCCTTGCCGTTTTCCGCATCGCCCACCACCGAAAAGCCCAGCTGCTCCCAGTTGATTTTCCGGATGATTCCCTTTCTCACTTCCTCCTCATCATCCACCAGTAAAATCTGATACGTATTCATGGACCTGTCTCCTTCCTTTTATATTGCCTGCCGCAGCGCACACAGCAGCATCTCATTCTCCGCCTCCTGCCTTACGCAGATCCGGTAATAGCCCTTTCCCAGCCCGCGAAAATTGCTGCAATCCCTGATCAGGATGTTCTGCCGCCGCATGTGCTCCCACAGATTTCCATGCTCCGCTTCCCTTCCGTCAAAAAACAACAGATAATTAGCCTCGGAAGGAAAGACATGGAAACCAAGCCTGCCAAGCTCCGCGGCCAGTCTTTGCCTCTGCCGGACGATCAGCCTCCGGCTTTCTCTCAGATAATCTTTTTCCAGCAATGCCGCCAGGCCAGCCTGTTGGGCCGGAACCGATACGCTCCACGGCTGGCGCAGGGCCTCCATGCGTCGGAAAATCTCCAAATCCTGACAAACTCCATAGCCCAGGCGAAGTCCTGCCATGGCATAGGTTTTTGTAAAGGCGCGCAGCACAAACAGGCCCTTGCTGTCGCGCATCAGCGGCAGCACGGAATAATTCTGCGGCTCCTCCAAAAGCTCACAAAAGCATTCGTCCACCACCAGAAAAATGTTTTGCTCCCCGCAGGCATGAACCAGCCGCTCCAATTCCTTTCTGGGCGCTGCCTGCCCTGTGGGATTGTTGGGATTGCAAAAAAAGAGCATCTCACAGTCTTTTGGCAGCTGCCGGATCAGCTGATCCATGGAAATCCGAAACTCCTGCTCTTTGGGCAGCAGGCAGAAGCGGACCGAGCATCCCACACTTTTTAATGCCTGCTCATATTCGGAGAAGGTCGGCGCCAGCAAAAGGGCCTCTCTCGGGCGCAATGCCTGGACCAACAAAAAAATCAGGTCCGCGGCCCCATTGCCGCAAAAGATCTGCTCCCTGGAAATCCCGTGCAGCTGTGCCAGCGCTGCGGTCAATGCCTGGCAGCGGGGATCCGGATAACACCCCCAGCCCTCCGCCTGGTCCCGCAAGGCCTGTACCACTCCCGGCGGCATCCCCAGGGGATTTAAATTGACAGAGAAATCCAGCACCGCCGGATTCCGGTAAATATCACCGCCATGTCCATAATCCATGGCATTCCAGCTCCTTTCACATACCCGCCAACTGCCACAGGCCAAGCCGCAGCCCGGCTCCTGCCGCCAGGGCCAGCACGGCCGCCCCATACATCAGCCTGCCTGCGCGGCGGATATCCTCCGCCTCGATGGGACGGGTTTCATCGCCGATGGTGGGCTTTTTGTGAAGCACCCCAAAATACCAGGCGTCTCCCGCCAGCTTTAATCCCATGGCCCCGGCGCAGGCCGACTCGCTCTGGGCGGAATTTGGACTTTTGTGGTTTCTCCGGTCCCGCCGCCAGATCCGCCAGGCATCTCTTCCGGAAAAACCCGGCAAAGCATACGCTGCCGCGATGAAAAAAAGTGCTGTCAGCCGCGCCGGAATCCAGTTTACCAGGTCATCCAGCCGCGCAGCAGCCCTTCCAAAATACTGATATTGTTCATTTTGATAGCCCACCATGGAATCCATGGTATTCACGGCCTTATAAAGCATTCCGCCCAGGGGGCCGAAAAGCAGCAGATAGCAAAGGGGCGCCACCACGCCGTCGGAGGCATTTTCCGCCACCGTCTCCACCGCCGCCCGGGTGATCCCGGCCTGATCCAGAACCGCCGTATCCCGTCCCACAATCATGGATACCGCCCGGCGGGCCTGCTCCACATCTCCGGCCAAAAGCGCCTGACAGACCTTCCCGCTTTCATCCCACAGGGATTTCGCCGCCAGGATCTGACAGCACATCACCGTCATCACTCCATAGTACAGGCCGGGGTGAATCCGCCTGGCCAGCAGCAAAACCGCTGCCGTGACCGCTCCCGTGGCCAAAAGCACAAAAAGCACCAAAAGGCCCCCCGCCGCCAGCTCTCCCCGCTTATCCGCCGGAAAACGCCTGCGCAGTCTTCCCTCCAGCCAAATGATCAGCCAGCCGATGGACCGCACCGGGTGCCAAAGCCTTTGCGGATCCCCCACAATGCAGTCCAAGAGGAAACCGGCTGCCGTTACACATACATATTCCATCCTGATTTTTATTCCAATCCTTTATTTTATGCCGGCCGCCTTTATTTGATCCGCTCCGGGATCCCGGCCAGCACCCGGTACACCTGCTCTGCCGCTGCCGCCAATAGCTGCCCGGCTTCGCCCACGGCTTCCCGGTACTGCCGTTCCTCCTTTGCCAGCGGAACGATGCCGCATCCCACCTCATCCAGGGTAATCAGCGCCGGATTTCGCGCGATCACCCCGCGGGTGAAAGCCCCTGCATCCGCTCCCCGCGTGCAAAGCTGCCGCACAAAGCCGTGATAGTTCAGCAGAAATTCCGCCTGACACAAACGCTCTGCCGTCAGGCCCGTTTCCCCGTCCTGCCCGCAGCCGTCCGCCGCCCGGCGCTCAAACTCCGGATATTCCAGCCCTGACAGCTTCCGGGCAAAGTCCCGCTTTCCCTGATAAGCTCCACCGATTATCAATATCATCCTGCCGCTCCATTCCTTCTCTTTCCATAGTAAACCCTCATGCGCCGCTGGCGCGGCGCACCACCACCCATGAAAGCTTTGGCCCCGCGGCTATCAGATCACAAAGCCGCCGCCAGCACTCCGATCATCACCAGCTCACACAGCTGCAGAAAATACCCGGCCAGATCCCCGGTGATGCCTCCAAATTCCTTCTTAGCCATATGGTAATACCACCAGAACACGGCTGCCGCCGCCAGCACCGCCGCCGATCCGGCCGCCGGACCCGCCGTCCACAACAGATACACGGCCGCCAGAATTCCCCAGACCGCCATGGATATGCGCACCGTCCGGTCCGCCGCCTGTCTGGCAAAGGTACTCACCAGCCCATCCTTTTTCGCCTTGGGAAAGCTGACCACCGACCAGCCGCTTAAGGCCCGCGTCAGCACATAGACGCCGCAGACTGCCGGAAAGGCCCCCTGCCCCAGCTCGCTGAAAAACGCCATGTAACAAAGCATATATACGCCGCAGCCGATGATGGCAAAGGCGCCCGTGTGGGGATCCTTTAAAATCTCCAGCTTCCGCTCCCGGCTCTGGCAGGAGCTTCGGGCATCCACCGTATCCAGAAAGCCATCCATATGAATCCCGCCTGTAAACAGCAAAGGAAGCGCCGTGCCAAGCCCGCTCACCGCAATTGCCCCCAGCTCCAGCCTCACCGCCAGCAGCCAAAAAGCTTCCATGCAGATCCCGATGGCCACCCCCACCAGCGGAAAAAAGCAAAGCGCGTAGCGCATGGCATGCTCGCTCCATTCCACCTGGGGAACCGGAAACCGGGAATACATGGAAAAGGCGATGGCCAGGCTGCGCGGCCAGACTGCCGCCCCGCGCGGCTGCTCCGGCCCCTTCCCTTTCTCCCGGGGACAGGGCTTTCGCTCCACCGGAATTCCGTAGACGACCTCCGTCACCTGCCCGGCCCGTTCTGCCAGCAGCCGGTTGATCCGGCCCAAAAGCCGGATATAGCGGACGGTCTCAGGATCATAATCCAGGCCGTCGGAAAACACTTCATTGGTTACTATGATAAGATGTTTGGCCTGATTTTGCAAGTGCCGGATGCCTGCCAGAATCCTCCGGCAGATCTCCTCATCACTGCCGCCCACATCAAACAATTCGTTGGCAACCAGATTGGACATACACTCCAGCAAAATCACCCGTCCGGCACCGTCCGCACCTGCCGGGCTCCCTTCGCC
>CAZICB010000006.1:0-17426 GCA_964537765.1 uncultured Lachnospiraceae bacterium | reverse complement strand
CGCACCTGCCGGGCTCCCTTCGCCCTTTTCAAGGCTCACCCCCGCCAGCTCCGTATAGCATTCTATGGTGGTAAAGCCTTTTCCTTCCCGCAGCCTGCGGTGCTTTGCCACACGCATTCCCCCCTCCGCCCCGTCAGGACGCATGGTCGCAATGTAATAACGTATCTCTCCTGCCGCCACCGCCTGCGCCTCCGCGTAGGCGGACTTTCCGCTGGCGCTGCCGCCTGTTATCAAATGAATCATCTTCTGTTTCCCCGTATCCAATCCTCCCGAAAGTCCTTGGCGCCTGCGGTTTCTCCATATACCTGGTTGGCTGTGGAGAAGGTGATCACCTCCGCACGCACCTTGCCGCCGCTCCAGTCCTCCAGTTCTTTCTGAACCCGCTTTGCCGCCAGTTCCAGCACCGGTCCGCCCAGTCCCTGCTGCTGCAGATAGGCCACCGCCTCGTCGGTGGTATTGGACTGCCGGATCCGGGCCAGAAATTTTTCATTTTTCTCCCCGCAGGCCCTGGTCAGCTGCTCTAAAATCTCCATCCGGTGATCCCCGTACCGGGAATGGGTATTGGAAATTCCTCCCGCCGCCTTCACCAGCTTTCCGATGTGCCCCACAAACAGAATCCGGGATACCCCCTCCTCTGCCAGAAGCTCCATGGAGGCCCCCAGGAAATTGCTGCACTTTACCGCTTCTCCCACAGGAATCCCAAACCGCTGCCACAGGTAGGCCTCCCCGTAGTTGCCAGGCGTCATAAGCAAAAACCGCTGTCCCTCAAACACCCGGGTACGGATGTCCAGCCGGATGGTCTCCACCAACGCTGCCTCGCTCATGGGCTCCACAATCCCGGTAGTTCCCAAAATAGAAATTCCGCCTTCAATCCCAAGCTGAGGA
The DNA here is from genome assembly GCA_964537765.1 of uncultured Lachnospiraceae bacterium. Taxonomy (GTDB): domain Bacteria; phylum Bacillota; class Clostridia; order Lachnospirales; family Lachnospiraceae; genus Brotaphodocola. The sequence goes on along the minus strand of CAZICB010000006.1, from coordinate 16,541 downwards.
TTGAAGGTCTGTTCCGCCAGCCGGATCCCCTCGGGGATAGCCACCCGCACCTCCAGACAGCCGTCATAGCCAAATTCCTCGCAGACCTCCCAGACCTCCCCGGCAATCATCTGCCGTGGAACCGGATTGATGGCGTAATGGCCCACCGGGCAGGAGAGCCCGCCCTTGGCGGCAATGCCGATGCCCGGCCCGCCGTTTATGTAAAGCTTTGGATACTCCGAAAGAACATAGCCCTTTCCTTCCCGGCACAAGCGTGCAAGCTCCTCCCGGCTGACTGGAACCACTGCGGCATAAATCCATGCCCGGTTGGTCACATCCGGATCATCGCCGGAATCCTTCTGCAGTCCAAAATAGCCCTCCAGCCCTTCCCCCTGCTGGTCCGGACTCCAGAGCACCGGAAAAAATCTGTGGCTGCCGCCACCAGGCAGACCGACACAGACCGGAATGGCCTCACCGGCATCCTCCTTTGGCATTTGCCCCCGGATTTTGCGCAACAGAAAAACGGCTGCAGCCTTCGCCGCAGCCGATGCACAGGTCCCGGTCGTGTATCCACTTCGAAGCTTCTTTCGTTCTTGTCCCATCGGCTCTCCTGGTTCTGAATGATTTCATAGTGAGCAAGCTTTCTCAGACTCTCTTGCGCTCATTTCATTGTAACGGACTTTCCTCATTTTGACAAGCTTTCTTCTTCAGTTCCCGCTTCCTTTTGGTAATCATACCGCCGATGCGTCCGCTTTCCTTGGAGGTCAGACACCGCCAGCCGCCGGCCAGCACCCGCTCTCCCAGACCCAGCTCCTGGGCGATCTCAAATTTCAATGTTTCCTCCGGCGTCATATGATGGACATCGAAGGGTTTCTTTTTGCTTTTCGACATAAAAACAGGCACACTCCTTTCTTGTTTCCATAGGAGTATGCCCGTTTTTACCAGGTTTCATGCAAAGTTAGCTCCGGTCCGGCGTCAGAGGAATGATAATCGCCACCAGAAAATACACCAAAAGCCCGGTTCCGGAGCAGGCCACCACTTACAGGGCTTCTGGCAGTCAGCAAGATCCCCCTATCGCCCAGCATATGGCTAATTTATGGCAAGGCTGCAAAAAGGCCCCGAATCCTCATAATCACTTGAAAATGCGTGATTACAAGGCATTCGGAGCCATCCGTTATTTTGCAACGGCTCCATCTGAAATTCCCTCCATCTTTCCAACCTCTACCAGATTGGTATGCTGGGGATTTCCTTTTGCCAGCGGAGTTGGATGGGCAGCCGTCCTAATCCAGCTCATCCAGCGACGGAACATCCTCCTCGAAGGTTTCCTTTCCCAACTCATTGATTTTCGTCTTTCCCGCTTCTCCATACTGATAAAGCTGGTCAAAAAATTCGATGGCCCCGCGGATTTTCGTGCGGAGCAGATAGCCGCCTGCCTGTGCCGCGCCAGCAATCGTATCTGCCGATACCTGCGGATTCCAGTCATAAGCCTTCCCATGAAACTCCTGCACCCGCTCAAGCACCTGGCAAATCTCTTCCCTGGTCAGCGGGAGAAGCTGAGGCGCTTTCACCAGCAGATTCAGGACGGTTTTTGCCGGCTCCTGGCGGTCCGGATAGATCGTCGCCAGATTCTCGAATTCATGCTTTCCTTCGATAACGTCCTCAATATAGGAAGCGCTCAATGCAAACATGCTGAATACCGATTCCATGCGGGTATCCGGCAGCAGGAAATGGGCCATGTTTCCGTAGGCATTCAGCCTTGCTTTTTTCCCAAGCCGTCCCATCAGTTCTGTTTCATCCACCAGAATTACCCATCCATTGTAGCCAAGCTTGCCGAACAAATGACTCATAAACCGGAAATAATCGAGACAATGCTTCGTCTTGCTGAAGCTGACATTATATTTGACTGTTTTATTGAAAATCCGCTTATAGATCTTCTTCAGCAGCCCGTTTGCCACAAAATCCCCTTCCAGATCAGCCTGAAGCAGGAACCGCTCCTCCTGGTCCTCCGTACTCATATAGGAGCGAAGCAGATAATACAGCTTATCCGTATCCAGTTCCTTTGCCGTATAGACCAGCAGCTCACTGGCCAGAGGACTATTGGGCGTCATTCCGTCTAAAAGCTGCAGAAAACCCGGCTGCTGCCGCCCGGGAAGATAGGTATTGTTGACAAGCTTTTGATATACAAGATACAGCTTATCCATCGGCGTCTCCTTACTTAAGGACAGATAGGAAATCACCATATTGTCGGCATGAGCCATATTGAAAACCGTATTCAGCAAATGGGTTTTTCCTTCTCCGTACTTGCCGGAAATCACAAAGCCGTCGGATTTGCCCGTCTCGCACACCCGGTTAAGGCGCCCGGACAGTTCCTTCATGATCTGCGGACGCGCCTCCGAAAAATATTGTCCCACGGCCCTGGAGGGAATGCCGGAGCGCAGCGCTTCAATGATCCGTCTTGCTTCCATATCAAACATTAGCTTTACCCCCTGTCCTTACCGTCCCTTCCAGAACCATCCTGGGAAGCCCTATGCCGCCCAGCCTGGACTGAGTCAGAAACGCTTCGGCCTTTTCCTGGTCAATGGGTTCTGCATCATACCCGGATGCCGAAAGCGCCCAGGCAAATTTTTGAGACATGGCCGTCAATACCTCCGGCGTATAAACCTGTTCGCCCAGACGGTCCAGATCCACAATGTCGGCAAAGCAGTTGAAACGCTCGCCCACTACCTCGTTCTGAATCCGCATCCACAGCGCCTGATAGGATTTCACACCCAGATTATCATTATCCATCAGCTCCCGGTCAAATCCAAACACAAACATAAGATTGTGAAGACTATCGATCTCGTCGATCAGCTGGCGAATGCTCTCATAAGTATCCTCGCGTCTTACCTTCGTATAGTGAACCGGCTCCAGGCTGGACCGGTTCAAGAGCACCTCCAGATTATCGATCGTAACAAGAAGCCCCGGATGACCGCCTATACGGATGATCTCTGTCAGAGACCGCAGCATATGCCGCGCATTATATTTGGTGATCCGACTGGGCGACAGTCCCAGTCCCCGCAGCAGCGACAGCTTCACGGTCTTATCTCCTGCCATCCAGCCCAAAAGCAGCTCCCGGTTCTGACTCTCCAGCACGGGATGTCCCAGAATGCCTCCCGTCAGCAGACTGCATGCAAGGGCAAAGTTATTGTCAAGCAGCGGATTGTCAAGGAAAAGCTCTTTCAGCTGAAGCCGGATCTCCCTTCTGGTAAGAGCGTCCGCCATGCCCTGCTGAGACAGATAATCCATAAATGTCATTCCCTCCGGAATATCGGCTGCCTGATAGCCCATACCGGCTATGACATGCCTGGCGCAGCCCTCCAGACATTCCAGAATGTCGCACTGTGTCAGAATCTCCGCATAAATTTCTTTGAAGTCATGGAGCCAGACATCTCTGGCTGAAAAAGCGACCGTCTTATAGCCCATATCTGCCGCCGCTGCGCCAATCAACTGCAGGAAATGGCTTTTTCCGCTTCCCGGTCTGCCTGTCACGAACTTGATTTTACTGCCGCCTTCCTTAATATATTCCTCCAGATATTTTTCCTTCCAGAAATCTGACAGGAACCCGATTCCCACAGACAGCTCCTGGATCCGTTTCCTGCGTTCCGGTCCGTCTCCGACTAAAAGCCGTTCCATATTTTCATCGGCCATTCCAAACCCTCCTTTATCTTATGTCCAGCCAATCGACCGGGACTAAGGATCATACCGTATCTAAGCTCCCTTTTACGCTTCCATAAAGCGGATGGTGGCCAGGAACTGCTCTCTGCCTTCGCCGTCCAGAATACGAATAGCTTTTGTGTTATTCCGGCTTGGACCAAACTGGTATCTTCTGCCGTTTTTTGTCTCCTCCTCATCGGACATATAAAGTCTTGCAAGATCAAAGGCGAAGCTTTGCAGGTCATATTCCTTCCGCGATCTTCCCATGGGCACAAGGAATTTGTACAGACTGGTAAGGTACAGATCATAGCCCATACGCTTTCCCATTTTTAACAGCGCCAGATCATATGCCTCTGAAAGCTCATTCAAGAACGCGGCCGCATTAAAGGAGGCCTTCATCAGCTTGTCCTGTCCCGCCTTCACGGTCTGTACAAAGCTCAGTGGACGCAAGGATGATACCTTCTTCCTGTCCAGATAGATACCTTGGTTCTCAGTATCAAATTTTACCTTATAAGGGAACATCTCAAACACGGGATATTCTCCCGTTACATCCACGCCCTTTTCCTGGCAGATTGCAAGCATTTGACGCGCAAAGTCTCCGCTCTCCAAGTAGGCTTTGCCGTCAAACCCGTCTACCATCGTCCGGATGGAGGCTGTCAGAGCCGCCTGCGCGTTCATAAGCTCCTCATAAGCCACCAGCAGCTTGCCGAGATCTTTCATATCTCCGCTTTCCGTATCCTTCACGATATTTTTATACAGCTTCTGAGTCGTCCCCGCCATGTCCTTCAGTTTTTTCTCCATCGGCTGCACCTGGGCATACAATTCCTCGTAATTCATAGCTTATTATCCCTTCTCATTCTGATTTCCACATCAATGAGTTTAGTATACTAAAATGTCATATAAGATTCAATGAAATTTCAAAAAATATTGAAGAAAAAGGAAAAAAATGCTGCAGAACCGGAATATTTACGGTATACTAGAACAAAAAGATTATATGATCCACACAATGGAAAGGCGATCGAATATTTCTATGAGCAGCAGCAAAAGAAAACCAACCTCCGTGCTCCCGTCTGATAAAACGGACTCCTCCTTCCAGCTGTATCCATGGCAGGAGGAATGTCTTCAAAGCTGGCAGGCCCATAATTTTCATGGAATTGTAAACGTAATTACCGGAGCCGGGAAAACCGTTCTCGCCCTGGCGGCATCTGCATATTTAGGCTGCCGTCTGGCCGATTCCTCCAAGCCGGAAACGCTGCGCACCAAGATTATTGTGCCCTCGGTTCCCCTGGCTCTGCAGTGGGAGCATGAGCTGAAAACGATCCTTCCTCTTCTGGGAATCCCAAATCCCTCCTGCGGTCTGTATTACAGCGGAAGAAAGGAAGATCCGGATCAGGAATATATGATCTATGTACTCAACTCCGCACGCTTCACCGCCGCACGACATATTTTGGCGGACATCCGGCAGGGCTTCCATGTGCTCCTGATTGCAGACGAATGTCACCGTTTTGCCAGTCCGGAAAACCGACGAATCTTCGATTTTCTGACTGACCGGGCATTGGTGCAGCATTCGACAGCCAGGCAGCTTTATCACTCCCTCGGCCTGTCTGCAACACCCCGTGTTTTCGATTCTGATGCCGTTTTATCGCCGGCGCTGGGAGAAGAAATCTACCGCTATAGCTTTGCCTCCGCTGTCCGGGACGGACATGTGAGCCGCTTTTCCATCTATCACATCGGTCTTTCCTTTTCAGCGGCAGAGCTTCGCAGTTATATGGACTTAAGCGACCAGATGAATTCCGTCTACAGGCAGCTGGCAAAGACCTATCCTTATCTGAGGGGCTTAGACCGTGCCCGGCTTTTTGCCGCTCTGCAATCAATCGCAAAGGAGGAAGGGGAAGACTCCCTCGCGTCCCTGTACCTGAATTTATCCTACAAGCGAAAGGCCGTAAGCTGTATGGCCTCCTCCAGAATCGCCTGTACGCTGGACCTCATAAGGCAGCTGGAACAAACCGCGAAAATTCTGATCTTCGGGGAAAGGATTCAACAGGCGGAGCAGCTGTATCAGGCTCTTTGCGCCCTCTATCCGGGCCGAGTCGGACGATACCATTCCGATATGACCTCTCTGGCCAAAAAAAACACCCTGGAAGCTTACCGCAGCGGAAGTCTGCGTATTCTGGTAAGCTGCCGGGGTCTTGACGAGGGGATCGATGTCCCCGAAGCCTCTGTGGGCATTGTTCTCTCCAGTTCCTCCGTCAGCCGTCAGAGAATCCAGCGGCTGGGACGAATCCTTCGGCGCAGGGAGGACAAAAGCGCCGCCTGCCTGTACTATCTTTACATCAGGGAATCCTCCGAGGACGGCGTTTACCTCCCGGTCCCGGATGATTCCTTTCCCGTGTGTGATCTTTTCTACAGCATGCCGGATCATTCCTTTGCTCATCCTGCCTATGAGGAAGCTGCGGTCCGGGTACTTGAGGAGGGGCGCGGTCTCGGATTGGATCCGGGACAGATGAACGAACTGCGCGCCTGCCTGATGTCTGGTCTTGTCCGGTCTGACTGGCTGGAAAGCCCTAAGATCTGTAACCAAAACAAGGCAAATGCCAAAAGCCGGCATGAACGCAATTATTGGATCTGCATGAAACGAATGGCAAATATTGTAACTAGCAAGGCAAGCCCGTAAGGGCGCGGCCGAGCTTAGCGTAGCCGTTTATACACATTACACACAATGCCGACGACTACTGAATCCCACTTTTCATTCCTGCCTAGTATAATCCATAGCGCAGCTTACAGCTGCAATCAAACTTCGATAAATCGAAAAGGCAGGAGCAATGCTCCTGCCTGGTCTTACCTTATGAGTTTATTCCTCCGCTGCCACAGCTGCGATGTCCACATCTGCAACGTCTGCCGGAGCCTCTGCCGCTGCTGTCTGCAGAGCCTTCATGCTTAGGCTGATCTTCCTGTCCTCGCCGTTGAAGTCAACGACCTTCGCCTCGATCACCTGGCCGATGCTCAGCGCATCAGAAGGCTTATCCACATGATCTCTGGAGATCTGGGATACATGAAGCAGAGCATCCACGCCCGGCTCTAACTCTACGAATGCGCCGAAATCGGTCATCCGCGCTACCCGTCCGGTCACAATATTGCCAGCCGCATACTTTTCTGCAGCGTTTACCCAAGGATTCTGATCCGGGAACTTTAAGCTGAGGGCAATCTTCTCTCCTTTGATGTCTTTGATCAGGGCAGTCACATGGTCGCCGCTGTGGAATACCTTTTTCGGGTTCTCCACACGTCCCCAGGACATCTCGGAAATGTGCAGCAGTCCGTCCGCACCGCCCAGATCGATGAACGCGCCGAAATCGGTAACATTCTTTACCGTACCCTCCACGGTATCACCCACATGGATACGCTCGAACAGAGCCTTCTGCATCTCTGCCTTTTTGGCTACCATCAGCTGCTTTCTGTCACCGATGACTCTTCTTCTCTTCGGATTGAACTCGGTGATCACAAACTCGATCTCCTGGTCTGCGTACTTGCCCAGATCCCGCTCATAGGTATCGGATACCAGGCTCGCCGGGATGAAGACTCTCGCCTCGTCCACAACTACGCTCAAACCGCCGTCCAGAACCTGTGCCACCTTCGCGGTCAGCACCTCATGGTTATTGAAGGCTTCCTCCAGTCTCTTATTTCCCTTGTCTGCTGCCAGTCTCTTGTAAGAAAGAGCTACCTGGCCTTCTCCGTCATTTACCTTTACGACTTTCGCTTCCATCTCATCACCAACCTGGATAACTTTTTTCAGATCGACACTGTTGTCATTGGTATATTCGTTCTTCGGAATAATCCCGTCTGATTTATATCCTATATTCAAGACAATTTCATCATCTTTCACATCGATAACCTTACCAGTGACGACCTCTCCTGTACGTATTGTTTTTAATGACGCTTCCAACATTTGTTCAAAACTTAACTCTGACATTAGCATGAACCTCCTCGATTATTTGATTCGGGGTAGATGCCCCGGCTGTAATACCTACGCTGCGCACAGAATTCACACATTCAGGATTGAAATCGCCTAGTGTCTGGATAAAGAAGGTATTCTTACATTCCTTTTGGCATATCTCATATAGCTTCCTGGTGTTGGAGCTCTGCCTGCCGCCTATGACGATCATGGCATCCACCTGGGAGGCTATTCGCCTTGCTTCCACTTGTCGTTCCTGTGTTGCATTGCAAATCGTATTTAAAACAAGTATATCATAACCCTTTTTTTCAATTTTTTCAACTAAATCTTGAAATTTATTGTAATTAAATGTCGTCTGTGATACCACGCACAGCTTTTCCGCGGGGCCTATGGGCAGATTCTCCAGCTGAGCGGCATTTTCCACCACCAGGGTACGTTCATCCCCCCAGCCCCGGATCCCTTCCACCTCCGGATGGTCCGGATTTCCGATGATGATGACCCGTCTGCCCGCCTGATTCTGCTCCACCACAATCCGGTGGATTTTCTTCACAAAGGGGCAGGTGGCGTCCACCACGATCACCGGCCTTTTCTCCAGGATCTCATAGATTCTTCTTCCCACGCCATGGGAACGGATGACCACGGTTCCCCGCTCCAGGGCGGCCAGCTCCTCCACCGTATTCAGTACCCGGACACCCTTTTTTTCTAAGTCCCGGACCACCTCCTCGTTGTGAATGATCGGACCAAAGGTGTAAACCGGCTCCTGGGCCTTGTCAATCTGCTCATAAACCTGTTCCACGGCGCGCTTCACGCCGAAGCAGAAGCCTGCCGTCTTTGCCACAATGACTTCCATCCTTTACTCCACTTCCAGACCATGGGAAACCGCCGCGCCGATGATGCGCTCCACCACCTGATCAATGGTCAGATCCGATCCATCCACCAGCACCGCGTCCGCCGCCTGTTTTAAGGGCGCGATGGCACGGGTCATATCCCTGTGGTCTCTTTCTTCTATATCTTGCTCAATTTCCCGCAAATTACACCTTTCACCTTTTTCCTCCAGCTCCTTATAACGCCGCAGCGCCCGCACATGGGTGCTGGCCGTCAAAAAGATCTTGGCGTCCGCCTCCGGCAGAACGCAGGTGCCGATGTCCCGCCCGTCCATAATCACGTCTGTGCTTTTTGCCAGGCTCCGCTGCAGATCCAGAAGATGGGCGCGGACCGCCGGGTAAACGCTGGTGGCCGACGCCATATTCCCCACCGCCTCCGTGCGGATCAGGCCGGAGACATTTTCCCCGTTTAAGATCACCTGCTGGGCTCCGTCCTCATAGCGGATGAGAATATCCGCCTCCTTAGCCGCCTCGGAAACCGCCGTTTCATCCTCCGGCGAGATTCCCCGGCGGATAAAATGTAAGGCCATCGCCCGGTACATGGCTCCTGTATCCACATAGACAAACCCCAGTTTTTTCGCCGCCAGCCTGGCGATGGTGCTTTTGCCCGCGCCTGCCGGCCCGTCAATTGCAATGTTAAATGCCTTCCTTGCCATCTTCTCCACTTCCTTTTATCGATATTCCTGCCAGATATCCCGTAGACCAGGCAATCTGCAGGTTAAAGCCTCCGGTCACCGCATCCAGATCCAGCACCTCGCCGGCAAAATAAAGTCCCTTTACCAGCCTGGACTCCATGGTAGAGGGGTTGACCTCCCGCACGGAGACGCCGCCCTGGGTGATGATGGCTTCCTTGTAGTCCCGAAGCCCGGTGAGGGTCAGACGAAAATCCTTCATGGCCTCCACGATCCTGCGGCGCTCTGCCTTGGTGATTTCATTGACCTTTTTCTCCGGAGAGATCTGGCTGCGCTCCACAATCACCGGCATCAGCTTTCCCGGCAGAAGCTTTTCCAGAGAGTTTTTGTATTGCTTATTTTTCATTTCCCCGAAATCCCGCAGGATCCGGGCGTCCAGCTGCTCCTCCGTCAGGGCGGGCTTTAGGTCGATGGACAGCGCCAACGGCTCCTTTTTGACAGCCTCAGCCACAAAGCTGCTGGCCGACAACAGCACCGGCCCGCTGACTCCGAAATGGGTAAACAGCATTTCCCCGAACTCCTCGTACAACACCTTGCTGCCCTTGAAAATGCGGACGCGGATATTGCGCAGGGACAAGCCCTGCAGCTGCTTTACCACGGTCTCCCGGGTCTCAAAGGGAACCAGCGCCGGAGACAGCTCGGTCACCTTATGGCCCGCCGCTTTCGCGAAGCGGTAACCATCCCCGGTGGAGCCGGTGGACGGGTAGGACAGCCCTCCGGTGGCCACAATCACCGCGTCGGCCGCCGCAAACCGGCCGCCCTTTTTCAGGCGGACGCCCCGGACCCTGCCCTCCTCCAGACAGATTTCCTCCACCTCCTCGTGGAGGTGAATGGCCACCCCAAGGGAGCGCAGACCCCGGGTCAGGGCGGCGATCACATCCGAGGATTTGTCCGATACCGGAAATACCCGCATGCCCCGCTCGGTTTTTACCGGGCAGCCAAGGGCTTCCATCAGCTCCATCACATCCTGATTGGTGCAGGAATAGACGGCGCTGTAGAGGAATCTGGGATTATGTACCACATTCCCGAAAAATTCCTCCGTATCACAGGCATTGGTAATATTGCAACGCCCCTTGCCGGTGATAAACAGCTTCTTGCCCAGCTTTTCATTTTTCTCATAAATCCGGACCTGATGTCCGGCTCTGGCGGCGGCAATCCCGGCCATCATGCCGGTGGCGCCGCCGCCGATAATCGCAACCTTGCTCATCGTTTTTTCCTGTGCTCTTTTTCTATTTGCGCGAGAACTCCGTCCGGACCGTCACCTTTATTTCAGGCGCAGCTGGCTGCGGATCTGCCGGCGGTTTTCCACCAGCTTTTCATAGTCGTAAAAGAACCGGATCCGCTCTCCATAAGGATCCCCTTCTTCCTCCCTTGGATCCGTCAGCACGAACCACCGATAGCTTTCCGCAAAGTCCGGAAGCAGAACCTGGGCCTCCCCGGGACCAAGCCCCACCTGCACCGGAGCGGACGGCTCCGTCTGATCCGGCTCTGCCGGGCCCAGGGCCTCCGCCTGCATCTGGCCGCTGCCCTCCGGCTCCTGAGAGCTTTTCTCAAAACGGGCGGCAAAGGCCTCGCTGCAGACAGGATCCTGCCGCTTCAGGAGCTCTCCCTGCCATAAAAGCATCCGGCGCACGAAATCCGTCTGGTCCCGCCAGCTTCCGTCGTCCTTTAAAACCTCCTGCACATCGATCGCCAGACGGCCGCTCACCCCGGAGGGGCTGTCCGCGTCATGGGAAAAGCTCAGCCCGCTGCTGCTGCCGCCCAGGCCGTCGGTAAACAGCTCCACCGTCTTTACATAGGGCGCCCACATCTCCGGAAACAGTTCGCGCACCATATTCATCACCTTGGCCTCCTGCTCCTCCTCGGGCGCCTCCCTTTCCTGTAAGGTCCCCACATAGAGGGTCTGATATGCAGGCGCATATTCCTGAATGGACACATCATAACTGCCGGAGGAGGGGGTCAGGGTCACCTGCAGGCCATATTCGCCGGATTCCCAGTGGTACTCGGTGCCATTGGGACCCGCATCCTCCTCCCGGGGCTCCCCGTAGAAGGAGGAAATCCGCTCCTTCATCTCCGCCAGCTCCACGCCGGCTCCGTCCGCATCCGGACGGATCTCCTCCAGCTGATCCTCCCGGTAATAAAAGCTGCTCAAAAGAAGCTGATCCACGCCAAACCATTTGACCGGATACTGGTAGACCTTTATGGTCTTGCCGTCATCCGTATGCTCCGCGGACAGATAGCCCTCCTGGCCGATCCGTTTCCTGGTCTTTGCGTAGGCTTCCCCAAAGGGAATGGTCTCCTCCGGATCCTGCGTGTAGGTCTCATCCCTGAGATCATTAAAATACCGCGATTTTGCCACCAGGGAGGGGGAATCCTCGCTCATAATATCCGAAAGGGTCTTGGCCAGTACATTGACCACCTGGGCCAGCCGGTCAATATTCACGATTTCCGCCCGGTCAAACGCCGAGCCGTCCTCATAGGCATCCCAGCGGTCCTTAAGAACCAGCGCCGGGATCCGGCTGCGGACAAAGGCCTCCTCGCCCCCGTGAAGATCCTTTAAATACTGCACGCTCTCCAGATACAGTCCCCGGGAGGAGACATTATAAAGCTCTCCCAAAAGCACAGCCCGGCCATCCATGGTTCTCATAGACAGCTCCCGGGAATTTAAGGCTCCCAGATTTCCCAGGCGGAATACGCCGATGGTTCTCTGGATCTCCTCCTGGGAAAGGGTGGACAGATAATGGCGGACCCCCAGATCCTCCTGACAGCTTCCCGACACGCTGACAAACCGCAGCTCCGTATCCGTAGGCAGCACCGCCAAAAGCCTGGCGGTCTCCAGCATCACCACCAAGCCGGAGGCATCGGCGTGAGCGCCAGGGCTGCCGTCTGCCGTATCATGACTTCCGACCACAATGACAATATCCGCGTCCGGCGCATCGGACTGCCGCACTCCGCAGACATTTACGCCCTGCCTGCGGACGCCGTCCTCCTCCTCTTGAAATTCCTGCCGGGTCACCTGATAGCCATAGTCGTCAAACATCTGACTCAAATAAAGGACGGCCGCCTTTTCCCCATCGCTTCCCATCACCCGCGGACTCCCGGAGAGAATCCCCAGCGCTTCCTGAAGATAGAAGGGGTTGGCCTCCTCCAGAACCGGAAGCCCCTCGGAAAGCTGCTGCTTCTCCTGCTGCACCTGCTCCCTGGGCAGCACCCGGGTGGAGGGACCCGCGCAGCCGCCGGACCATACAACCGCCGCAGCCAGCGCCGCAATACCAAATCCGCGCCTGACCTTCTTCCAATCTTTCATCGATTCTCCTTGTATAAACGGACATGTCTCCTTTCGGATTTTCGTCCTTACTTTTCCTGATTCCCAATGGGAACATCCGCGCGAAGGCATGCTTACAGGCAAGCCTGACGCGCGCTTTCATACGATTTTTCCACCTGACTGCACTATACCACAAGTATAACAAAGAGCGAATTTTGCGTCAATGGGCGGATTGCAAAAGACGCACAGGCCGCCGGTTTTCCCTGGCTTCCTATGCGCCCTGTTTCTCACATGCTTCCCAAGCTGCTGCGATGATATATTTCTGCTGCAATTTTACATTTCCGTTATCATTTTACATTTCCGTCATGATTTTACATTTCCGCGGTAACGAAAATATCGTAGATCGCCTTAATGGCCTGCTCAAAATCATTGTTCTTGACACCGATGATGATGTTCAGCTCGCTGGAGCCCTGGTCGATCATCTTTACATTGATTCTGGCATGGGCCAGGGCGGAGAAAATCCGTCCGGCAGTTCCGCGGGCCGCTTTCATGCCCCGTCCCACCACGGCAATCAGCGCCAGTTCCGACTCTAATTCTACGCTGTCCGGCTCCACCGCCCGATGGATTCCGGCAATCACCGACTGCTCGAACTCCTCAAACTCGGTCTGATGCACCAGAATCGTCATGGTATCGATGCCGGAGGGCATATGCTCGAAGGAAATGCCGTATTTCTCGAACACGCCCAGCACCTTCCTCCCAAACCCCACTTCGGAATTCATCATCGCCTTCTCGATGTTGATGGCACAAAAGCCCTTCTTTCCGGCGATTCCGGTGATGGTGTAGCGGGGCTTTCTGCAGGTGCTCTCCACGATCAAGGTACCCTTGTCCTCCGGACGGTTGGTATTACGGATATTGATCGGGATTCCTTCCTTACGCACCGGGAAAATAGCATCCTCATGGAGCACGCTGGCTCCCATGTAGGCCAGCTCCCGCAGCTCCTTATAAGTGATGGTCTCGATCACCTCGGGATTTTCCACCAGCCGCGGATCAGCCACCAGAAAGCCGGATACGTCGGTCCAGTTCTCATACAGATCCGCATGGATGGCCCGCGCCACGATGGAGCCGGTGATGTCAGAGCCGCCCCGGGAAAAGGTTTTGATGGAGCCGTCATGCATAGATCCGTAAAAGCCCGGGATCACCGCCCGCTCCACATGCTCTAAGCGCTCGGACAATTCCTTATTGGTGGAATCCGCCTCGAAATTCCCTTGCTCATCAAAGAAAATCACCTCGGCCGCGTCGATAAACTCAAAGCCTAAGTAATTTGCCATCACAATGCCGTTTAAGTACTCGCCCCGGGACGCCGCGTAATCCCGGCCGATTCCCTTGACAAAATTTTCCTCAATATTCGCGAACTCATGGTCCAGATTCAAATTCAGGTTCAGGCCGTTGATGATCTCCTCATAACGCTCCTTAATCTGGTTTAAAATTTTCTTGTAGGATGCTCCTGTGGAGGCCGCATCGTAGCAGGCATACAAAAGGTCCGTGACCTTGGTATCCTTATTATTTCGCTTGCCCGGCGCGGACGGGATCACATAGCGCCTGCTTTTATCCGCGCGGATAATATCTCCGACTTTCTTAAACTGTTTTGCACTGGCGAGGGAACTGCCGCCAAACTTTACTACCTTTCTCATAACGTTTCTATTTCCTCCAAAAGTAATGGTCCGGCTTTTCATTGAAAAAGGCCATTTACCGCAAATCATACAGTAAATGGCCTTTTCTGTCAAGCTTACTGAAAATATTTTACTCCTTACTTAAAATATTTTACTCCGGATTCAAAGATCTTCATATCCTGTTCGCCGTAAATATTCATGGCGACCCCATCGCCGCGGCGCTCGGAGTGGGCCATCTTGCCCAGGATCCGGCCGTCCGGGCTGGTGATCCCCTCGATGGCCATATAGGAGCCGTTGGGGTTCCAGAATTCGTCCATGGTGGGCCGTCCTTCCCCATCCACGTACTGGGTTGCCACCTGTCCGTTTTCAAACAGCTTCTTTAACCAGGCCTCGTTTGCCACGAAACGTCCCTCGCCGTGGGAAGCCGGGTTGCAGTAAATGCCGCCCGCCTGGGCTCCTGCCAACCACGGGGACTTGTTGGAAACTACTTTTAAGTAAACCATTTTGGAAATGTGGCGTCCGATGGTATTCATGGCCAGGGTCGGGGAATCCACGCCCTGCTCAACGATTCTGCCCTCCGGCACTAAGCCCAGCTTAATCAATGCCTGGAAGCCATTGCAAATGCCCAGCATCAGGCCGTCCCGCTCATTGAGCAGCTTTTCAACTTCTTCCTTGATCACCGCGTTGCGGAATACGGTGGCGAAGAATTTGGCGCTGCCCTCCGGCTCGTCGCCGGCGGAGAAGCCGCCCGGGAACATGATGATCTGTGCCTGAGCGATCTCCTTGCGAAACGCCTCCACGGATTCCCGGATATCCTCCGCGTACATGTTCTTAAATACCCGGGCAGATACCTTCGCTCCCGCATGCTCAAATGCCCTGGCGCTGTCATACTCACAGTTGGTACCCGGGAATACGGGGATAAATACCTTCGGCTGCGCAAGCTTATGCCCACATACATAAATATGGTCTGCCTGGAATACCTGATCCGGCACCTGGGTCTGCTTCACGCCGGACTGGGTGGGGAATACATTCTCCAAAGTCCGGGTCCAGCTGTTTAACGCCTCGTCCAGTAAGATGGATACCGGGCCGTACTCCAGAGCCGCCCGGTCCGTCACCTCGCCGATCAGGGTGTAGGTGATGGCCAGCTCGCCCACCTTGCCGTCCGGGACCTCACATACAAGATCGCCCCAGCCTGCGGCAAAGAAATCTCTCGGATCCACATTGTGCTCGATCTTTACGCCCAGCTTGTTTCCGAAGGCCATCTTGCTGACTGCTTCTGCCAGGCCGTGTCCCTCCACGGCATAGGCGGAAATGATTCTGCCTGCCTGGATGTCCTGGTGCAGCTTCCGGTAGCCGTCCATCACCTGGCTGTATACCGGCAGATCATAAGCATCCTTTTCTGCCCGGAATACCACCAGCTTGTTTCCCGCCTTCTTAAGCTCCGGCGTGATGATGTCCTTGTGGCTGGCCACATCCACCGCGAAGGATACCAAGGTCGGCGGAACATTGATCTCCCCGTGCTTCTCGTCGTTGAAGGTGCCGGACATGCTGTCCTTGCCGCCGATGGAACCAAGGCCAAAGCCCAGCTGTGCATTGTAAGCACCCAAAAGCGCCGCGAAGGGTGCGCCCCAGCGGGTGGGATCCTCGGTCATGCGCTTGAAATATTCCTGGAAGGTGAAATGAATCTTCTCAAAATCACCGCCGTTTGCCACGATCTTTGCCACGGAGGACAGCACCGCGTAAACAGAGCCGTGATAAGGGCTCCAGCTGGACAGATACGGGTCAAAGCCATAGCTCATCATGGTCACCGTGTCGGTGGTTCCGGACAGCACCGGAAGCTTTGCCACCATGGACTGAGTTTCCGTCAGCTGATACTTTCCGCCGTAGGGCATAAACACGGAGCCTGCGCCGATGGAGCCGTCAAACCGCTCCACCAGACCCTTCTGGGAGCAGACGTTTAAATCGGAAAGCACTTCCAGCCAGGTCTCCCTCACATCGCCCACTTCTTTTTTCTTAAAGGGACTGCCTGCCTTTTCAGGAGTCTCCAAGACCACCCTGGCCTCCTGATGAGCGCC
Organism: uncultured Lachnospiraceae bacterium; assembly: GCA_964537765.1. GTDB lineage: Bacteria > Bacillota > Clostridia > Lachnospirales > Lachnospiraceae > Brotaphodocola. Next base: position 334 of record CAZICB010000006.1, on the reverse strand, counting down.
GTTGGTGTCCAGGAATGCACGGCTGATGTCCACGATGGTCTTGCCTCTCCAGTGCATCACCAGACGGGGACTTTCGGTCACCACCGCCACGCGGACAGCTTCCAGATTTTCCTCCTCCGCATAGGCCAGGAAAGCATCTACATCCTTGGGATCCAGCACCACCGCCATACGCTCCTGGGACTCGGAAATGGCAATTTCCGTGCCGTCCAGGCCCGCATACTTTTTCGGCACCTTGTCCAGATCGATCTCAAGACCTGCCGCCAGCTCGCCGATGGCCACTGACACACCGCCTGCGCCGAAGTCATTACACTTTTTGATGATGGAGGATACCTCC
>CAZICB010000005.1:64873-67206 GCA_964537765.1 uncultured Lachnospiraceae bacterium | reverse complement strand
TTTCTTTTGCACGATGCCACAAGTATTTTCAAAACATCTACTTTATATGCCGGATGAAACATGACATCAAATTCTTTTATCACAAGATGATCCGGCAGCCTATCCAGCACACGATTGAAGCATGCTTCGAGCTGCATCGACCTTCGCTTTGGTCTGAGTGCCTCCAGCTCTTTTGCCAGCTCTATGTTGATCGAAATTATTTCGCTTTCTATGTCGGCATAATCCACGCAGTAGATAACGGGCTTCAGGAGACTGGCTTTACTGAAGGCGGGCAACTTGCGGGAAGAGACTACAATACCCATCACTTATCCCCCATCATCTCCATAATGTCGCTCACATCACAATGGAGTGCCACACAGATTTTCTCTATAATCTCAGTATTCACATTTTCATTCTTTCCCAGCTTCGTTATGGAAGCCGAACTGACACCCGCGAGTTTCTGTAGATCCTTCTTTTTCATATCTTTATCAATAAGGAGCTTCCATAATTTTTTGTAGCTTATAGGCATATTTTTCCCTCGCTTTCGGCAGTAATCTTAAACGCATACTGACTCACTTTATCTATTATATCACTTCATCCGAGCAAAATCAAGATATTTTCCTGAGAAATCACGATTTTTTCTAATTATCACTTGAAGTATCGTTCTAAAAAGCAGAGTTGTAATCAGAGCTTTCGTTCCTTCGTCTACAGTTCTGCTTATGGGATGTCCATCAAGGAAACCACAGAGAGCAGTTGTGTAGCCGAACTGATGCGGCGATATCAGGTGCTGACGGAAAGAAAATAAAATCCAGAAGAAGTCTCCTATCTAAGGCAACGTGCCTGCCGGTGCAGTGGCGCAAAAAAGCGCCCTGCTCCGGTTGACCCAGTGCAGGACGCCCACAATCACTTTTTTCTGTCTATGACAGCGCTTTTTTTTGAATCCTCTTATAAGTACCACTCCGGCCCCAGCCCGGTCATCGTGAATGCGCAGACAATGTAAAGCAGGATGCTCGTTATGTATGCGAAGGGGATGGACATCTTTAAGAAATCCTTGGAATCCACCTTGGTGTAGGCCAGGCCCCAGGCAATCCAGCTCTGGGTGATACAGGAACCTACGTTTACCGTCGTTGCCGGGATACAGAAAATGGTAAACAGGAACGGTACCGAGAAGCTGCCTACGTTGGACAATACGCCCAGGGTAGCAGCACCGCAGCCGAACAGGGTAAGCGGGCCGCGGAAGAAACCGGTGATCGAAAGCGCGGCAAACAGGGCGCAGATCACGATCTCATTGGTCGGCAGGATGCCTCCCATAACAACCTTGAAATAAGGAGCTGCATACGACGCGACCTTGTTAAACATCGGCAGCGTCAGCAAAAAGCCGATCAGGGCTGCCGTATCCACAACGCCCTCATAGTACAGCTTGTTGACCAGCTGGCAGTTTTCCGTGAAGGTTCCCTTCATCTTGCCGCACAAAAACAGGGCCGCGAAGCCGGCGATCACGAAGCCGCCGATTACGGAGAAGTCCAGAGCGATCTTAAGAGCTACCGGCACGATCGGCAGAATCAGCGCATACAGAGGCGCATCCTTCTGAGCCGGCTGTGCGGTACGGCTCTGTGCTGCCCATGCGTGGCCGGAGCCGCCTTTCATTTTCAGGAATACAGCTGTCAGCACGATGCTGACAATCAGGGTGATTACAAATGCATAATAGCCGAAATGAGACGCGAACCAGCCCAGGCTGAATTCCGGCATCTCATCCGTCGCCGCCACGAACGCTCTCAGCTGTCCGTGCAGCACCGGGTTCAAATACATACCGGCAGATACGCTGGACATGAAAGTGAACATTGCGATAGCCTTCGGAATACCTAAGGACATCAGGATCGGCAGCACGATAACGCCGATAGCGATGACCGGGCCAGCGCCCATCATAGCAGTAAAAATAACGCCCGTCACAATATCAAGAAGTGCGATCGTCACGATCGGGCGGTCACCGCCAAGCTCAACCGTTTTGCGGATAATCGTGGAGGCGATGCCTGTTTCCATCAGTACGCGGCCAAACCAGGCGCCCCAGCAGACATTTACCAGGGTAGAACCCCAGCCTTCGGGAGCAGACTGATAAATCGCATTCAGCACAGATACCAGTTTATTGCCGCTCTCACCGCCGAACTGCAGGATGGGATTCTCGGCAAGAAACTCCTTGCTGACAAATAAGGTTCCGCCCAGCGGCAGGATCGTCCAGACAATGGTAATCAGCAGGAAGCCGATCATCAGGTTATGGCCCTTCACACAATAATACGCCAGAACGAAGAAGGTCAGAACCAGTAAAATGCCAATAACATATTCCAAAACAAATTCCC
>CAZICB010000005.1:32570-64773 GCA_964537765.1 uncultured Lachnospiraceae bacterium | reverse complement strand
ACGAAGAAGGTCAGAACCAGTAAAATGCCAATAACATATTCCAAAACAAATTCCCCCTTTACAAATTTTTTTAAAACAAGATACTCCCACATCCTCCTTTACTGAAAACTTTAATAAAATTATATCAAATTTTTATTAAAAGTCCATAAAAACTTTATAAATATTTGTAAATTTCAGGGCAATCGCATAGTCCGTTCATCGATTCAAGAGACTATCTGTGCCACATTTCTAAATAAGAGTTTCTCAATCCTGCCAGGGCATTTTTTCTGATGAGATCGCCTTCCCAGGATTTTGTACCGCTTCCTGCATCAGCTGCCAGAGATAGGCATCCTCCAGAGCTTCCGCAAGCGGATATACCTCCGCCCCACCGGCCAGATAATCCCGCAAATCGTAAAGCATGGTGGCAATTGCATATTCGTCCTGTTCCTGCTCAAGCATCAGCTCCGGCCTCCAGCTGCTTAACAATCCCTTTAATTTTTCCGTCTCCAGCTCTTGATACCGGGGTGGAAAATAGGGAAGAAGGTACTTTTTTTCTGGTATGTGATCTTCCTTCACATAACGCAGAATCGTATCGCTCCATTCTCCATTCTGGCCCTGTACCGTTAAATGGCGGCTGCGGATATAGGAATGATACTGAACCCCGGAAAAATCATAAAACGCGGTTTTTCCGGACGCGAATTCCAGGACCACATGATCCCGGAACTTGTTTGCTATTCTTCCGTCAGTGATCCTGCCATAACGGGAATCGGTTTCGGTGACTGGAAACTCGTATCGGGCTCCGCGCATGGTCACAGGCTCCAGACCCAGCTTAAGCATTCGACGGATCAGACTGATGCCATGGTAATCATGCGCCACGGACAGAGAAACCGCATAGGGATCTCCCAGCTTTCCCTCTGTAATTGCCTTCAAACCGCTTGCTATGACAGGATACCGGAAATACTGTTCACATATCAAAAGCCTTCCTCCATGATTTATTTTAAGATCCCATAACATCTTCAATTTTTCGATGGAGGAGCCTGCCGGTGTTTCCGCCGCCACAGGATAGCCTTTCAAAATCCATTCCCGCGCCACATCGGCAATCGAATCCTTACTTACCGCAACAACAACAAAATCAGGATGGGCCTGCTCGCATGTTTCCACGGAAACCGTAGCAGGCACGCCCTGTTCGGCTTTCAGCTTCTGCGCCTTTTCTTCCGAACGGCACAGCATGTATTGCAAATGAAACTGCTCCGGATAGGCCCTGGCGATGCGGACATAAAACATAGCCCGGTATCCCGATCCTACGATGATAAATGATAAGGGCTTCATGAGATTCCTCCTCGTATAATATGTTTGCAGGTTACCGACAACGGTCGGATGATAAGTTTTCGGTTGTGATAGTTTCTCTTTTTTATGACCTTGACGAACCTCCGATCCCGTATTATTCTATAGCAAATGACAAAAATATTTGTCTTTTGCTATTGAGGCAGCTGCCGCAAAGGTCTGCGCTGGAATATGCGGCAGCCTTCCATGAACCGCTCTTTTGGAGGTATGAGATATGATCAGCATCTTCCTTGCATGGACCGCATGGCCGATGACCGCGCCGGTTCCCTATTCTTTTTTACATATATTTCTGGCTGTGGCCGGAAGCCTGATGGCAGGTTTTGCCGCCTCCCGTCTGGCTGCCGCCCCCGCAAGCCCCAAACGGGTTCTGTTTGGCTGTGGTTTTTTGCTGGCAGTTATGGAGCTTTATAAGCAGGGCTTTCTATATCTGATCGTCAATGGGGGACGGTATGATTGGTGGTATTTTCCATTTCAGCTTTGCAGCGTTCCCATGTATCTTTGCCTGCTCTATCCGCTAGCCGCGTCCGTTTCAGAAAGGTCTGCCGGATTTTTCGCGGGAAGCATCACGGTCTTTCTCCAGGATTTCGGCTTTCTCGGCGGAATCATGGCCCTGGCAGTGCCGGACGGATTTTTATATCCCTACTGGACTTTGACGATCCATGGGTTTCTGTGGCATTTTTTACTGATCTTTCTGGGAATATACTGCAAGCAGAAAGGCCTGACCGGGGAAAGTGACCAGACCTTTCTGCGGATGCTGCCGCTGTATTTTTTATGCTGCGGAATCGCCGCGATCATCAATACCCTGGTCCAGTTCACCGTTTACCCGAACGGATATGCAGATATGTTTTATATCAATTCCTTTTTCCCGTCGGAGCAGCCGGTGTTTCGGCAGATTTCCCTGGCTTTTGGAAACGGCTGGGGGCATTTGGCCTATATCCTGGCTTCCTGTATCGGAGCATATCTGATCCATCGGCTGTTTCGGCGGATTCCGCGTCGTACAGTTTCCCGATAACATTTGATTCAATATAACACATTATTTCAGGGCCGTCAAATATCCAAAAGCCTTCAAAGAAGTTTAAGAGAATCTTTACTTTGCAGCCCGGAGATTTTTCTATATAATGGAAGTATCATAGAATCCTGAAGGTAAGATTGATAACGAAGGTAAAAATATAACGCGAAGGAGGAAGCATTCCATGAAATACGAAGCTTATAAAAAAGGGACCGCCCGCCGCGCCGGCCTGGTGGCGCTGGCAGTGCTGATGGGAGTCTGTCTCTCCACCGGCTGTAAAAAGAAAGAGCATGAGAAGATCGATTTGGGTACCATGGATACCACTGCCGCCGAGAGCATAGAGGAGGTCACACAAGCCTCTAGCGCGGCCGAGACCGCACCGCCTTCCACGCAGGCGACTCAGAAGATGACAACAAAAATCAATACCTACACCTCCGGCAAGGTTTCTATCCAGTATCCTTCTGTAGAAAATCCGGATGACCAGGAAAAGGCGGAGGCCATCAATCAGCTGATGAAGGAGAATGCCCTTTCCTTTGTCAAAGCCATGGGACTGGATGAGGCAGAGGATAACGTATCCATCCAATGCAAGATTTTAAGTGCCGACCGCAGCCGGATCACCGCCACCTATACCGGTACCTTCCAGAAGAAGGGAGACGCGGATACCACAGCCGTGTTTTACAGCAATACGGTTGATGTGAAGGAGGCAAAGGATTTGGGCTTTGACAAATTCGCAGATCCCTATACCATGGCAGGCTATGTGCTTTCCGGGGACTGTATCTTTCCTTTTGCTTCGGAAACCCAAAAGCAGAAACTGATGTCTTGGAAAAATAAAAATACTCTGGATTATTACACCAAGCTTTTCAATCAGGCAGATTTCCCCTTTGAAGGGGAATTCCCCCAGTCCTTCAGCTATGAACAGGACGGCGATATCTATTTTTCCATTCCGGTTTCCCATGAGCTGGGGGATTATGCCATTGTTGTTTATATGCCGGATACCAAGTAATGCTCTTGCTATTTGTTCCAGGATTTGTTAAAATCAAAGACAGGATTTTACAAAAAATATCCATGAAAGAAAGGACAATAAAGAAAGGACAACCGATTTATGGAAAACGTAACGATTTTTGATCATCCGCTGATCCAGCATAAAATTTCAATTCTGCGGGACAAGCGTACAGGAACCAATGAATTCCGTTCCCTGATTGGGGAGATTGCCATGCTCATGGGCTACGAGGCTCTGCGGGATCTTCCACTGGCAGATGTGGAGGTGGAAACTCCCATTGAAACCTGCATGACACCCATGCTTTCCGGCAAAAAGCTTGCCGTAGTTCCGATCCTGCGGGCCGGACTTGGCATGGTCGGCGGCATCCTTGCCCTGGCGCCCAGCGCCAAGGTGGGACACATCGGATTGTACCGGGACGAGGTGACCCATGAGCCTCACGAATATTACTGCAAGCTGCCTACTCCCATTGAGCTGCGGACCATCGTGGTGACGGATCCCATGCTGGCGACGGGAGGCTCTGCCGTGGCTGCCGTGGATTTTATTAAACAGCATGGCGGAAAGAATATCAAATTCATGTCCATTATCGCCGCGCCGGAAGGCTTAAAGCGGCTGCATGAAGCCCATCCGGATATTCAGATCTACGTGGGACATCTGGATCGCTGTCTCAATGCGGACGCCTACATCTGCCCTGGTCTTGGTGATGCCGGAGACCGGATTTTCGGAACAAAATAGTGCTCAGAAAAAGGATTTGAGGCCAGCGGAGGCGGGCTTTAAATCCTTTTTTGGTATCATGGGAGGAGAATATAAACTGACACAAATTCGTAAGAGAATTTTCAGAACTTTCCAGGCAAGCAATGCTATAATAAGCAACAATGAATCGTGATATAAGGAGGACAATAGCATAATGAAATTCAACAAAAGGATGACAAAGACGCTGGCAATCGGACTGGCCGGCGCTATGACGCTGGCAGCTGCTTTCCCGGCTATGGCTTCTACCGGCTGGGTAAAGGAAAATGAAAAATGGTATTTTTATAATATGGATGGCTCTAAAGCAACCGGCCTGATTCAGGATAACGGCGAATACTACTATTTGCTGGAGGACGGTTCCATGGTAACCGGTTGGTTAAAGATCGGCGACAATTATTATTACATGCGCGGAGACGGCTCCATGGGAACCGGATGGCGTAATATGGACGGGGCCTGGTATTATTTCGCGCCGGATTCCGGTATCTGCACGGTAAACACCGCCCGCGAGATCGACGGGAAATGGTATATGTTCGGCAGTGACGGCAAGATGCTGACCGGCTGGCAGCAAGTAAATGGCGCCTACTACTATTTCCACACCGATGGAGTGATGCTGACCGGCTGGCTCAGTGACGGTACCAATAAATATTACATGAATCCGTCCAATGGCCAGATGTCCATCGGCTGGGCGCAGATCGATGGAAGCTACTGCTATTTCAACACCTCCGGCCATCAGATGACCGGATGGATCGTGGAAAATGGCACCTATTATTATCTGGATCCGGACAACAGCGGCAAAATGGTTTCCGGCACATCCAAAGTAATTGACGGCATCACCTATACCTTCCAGGATAACGGCGCATGCCTGACAAGCGGCGGCAGCACCGTTAACCAGTCGTCTGACGCTTCCTCTTCCAGCTCCGGCTCATCCTCTTCCGCTTCGGTTATCACATCCGGAAGCAGCACCGGAAACAGCGGCCCAGGTGTGGCAAGGTAAAAAAGTCTGATAGATATACGATGAGACGCGTCATCGCATTCTGATGAATTGCAAACAGACAGAAATCCCCTGTGAAAGAGGGATTCCTGTCTGTTTTTATGCACACTAATTTTCGCCCGTTTCCGGCTGGAAGGTGCCTTCACTGTCCCAGCTCCCGGCCTGTTTTGTAAATTCCGGATGAGACGGACAATTATAAAACATCTGGGTGAAGTCCGCCGACGGATTGATCGGCCAATCCTGAATGCCGGAGGTATTTTGCAATGATTTGCAGTTTCTAAAGGCGCCGGCAAAATCGGTGACAGAGCTTACATTCCACTTTTCCAGGGCATCCAGACTGGCGATCAAACTGCTGGATGCAAACAAGGTATTCATGTTGGTGACAGAGGAAACATCCCAGTCTTTCAGCGCATCCAGGTTCGTAAGCTTGCCGGAACAGTCCGCAAAAAGCAGATTCATGTTTTCGACCTTGGAAACCTTCCATTTTTCCAGGCCTTGCAAATCCGACAGGCCGCTGCAGGCATGAAAGGTACTGTCTAAATTGATTACGCTGGACACGTCCCACTCTGTCAGCGGCTCCAGGGTTGTCAGATTATGACAGGCGTTAAACAGACCGGACAGGTCGGTTACGCCGGACACATCCCAGCCGCGAAGTCCCTCCAGGTCAGAAAGCTTCTGGCAAAGGTAAAACATCTGCCTTAAGCTGGAAGCCTTTGCCGTGTTCCAGTTTTCCAGGCCCTCTGTACTAAGCAAAGAAGAACATTTGCTGAACATCTGCACAAAAGTGGTTACATTCCCCACCTGCCAATTTTGCAAAGGCAGCAGGCTGGTGATGGCCGTACATTCGCTGAATGTCTGACTCAGACTGGTTACCCCGGACACATCCCAGTTTTGGAAGGGTTCCAGGCTGGCGAGAGTTTCGCACCGGCGGGCAAGACCAGACAGCCTCGTCAGACTTCCCGTGTTCCAGCCGCTTACTCCGTCCAGATTTTCCAGACTCACACATTGCAGGAACAGGCTGCTCATATCGGTTACCGAGGATACATCCCAGTCTTTCAGGGAATCGACCTGGGTAAGCGCGCTGCAATTGGCAAAGGTACTGTACATGGATGTAACGGAGGATACGTCCCAGTCTTCCAGTCCCTCAATATTGACCAGACTCGCCAGTCCATAGCAGGCGTAGGCCAGATTTGTGGCCTTCGGCGAAGGCGCCTTGCTCCACCAGAAAATCACATCCTGATCGAACCACATGTAAACCGGAGCTTCCGATTCCGGAGTGGAAACCACCTCCACCGTCATCTGTGTCAGATCCGGCGATATGGAAGAACGCAGAATCCCGGTGATCTGCTGATCGCTTGCGGTAGTGCTTGTGCTGTCGGCCCCTGTGAGCCTTTTCATGGCCTGGTTCAGCAGACTTCCATTGAGCAAAACGGCGCCGGGAAGTTTCCATTTGGCATAAACGGTGAGATCCTGCTCTAAGGGGATGTTGGCCTCAAAAGTATACTCCTTTCCAGAACTGCATGCCGGGTCCAGATACCATCCGTCAAATACCTTGCTCAAATGCTCCGGTTCCTGATAAACTCCGTCCTGCAGCTGATTTTCCGATCCATTCCACAAATATTGCAGCTGATTGAGCGTCTTTGCGGGATCCTCCCCAAAGTAGCCGCCGTTGGCATCATAAACAATGTAGTGCGGTATCGATGGCTTTTGCAGGGAAACCTCCACGCTGAAGAAATCGGATACCTGAATTCCGTTTTCCCGGTAGATCACCTCCACCGTGTATCCGGAACCGCTGGTATTTTGATTTCCGGTAATGGTTTCCGGATTCAAAGTCAGATCCCGGAATGGAACGGCTGCGCTGGTCCCGTCATCATAATAGGCAACTACCTCCAGATCCTCTTTGGTAAAGGTATAGGAGCTTTCCGTATCCGAATGAATCGTTTCCGGCCCCAGGTAGGAAACCCGGATTCCGGTCAGCTTGGTCACAGCCGTCACCAGATTGGTGGCATTGGCCGTGTGGCTGTATTTTTCATATTGATCCAGCTGGTTGCAAAAGGTAACCTCCGCCTCCGACTCCAGAGTCAGGTCCGCCGTCGCCTTTCCATCTGTGATCACAACATTTTTCACCGGAAGAATCTCCAACTGCTTGTAGCGGCTCACTTCGATCTCCTCCACCGTGTAAGTGCCGGCCGGGATTCCAGTGAGGATTACAAAACCCTCCATCTGCCCGGAAAGGGTAATGGACCGGATCCACTTATGATAGATATGATTGACATCCTCACCCTCAATGCGGAATAAAAAGGTTGGATTGCCAAAGGCTTCCTCCCGCTCCGAAATCTGTTTATTAATTTTCAGCTGTACCTGTTCCAGAGGATCATAACATACCAGAGACTGGATCAGCTGACAGGTTTCATTGTTTATCGAAAACCGCAGCTTTTCCGTGGACAGTCCATAGGACGGAGGAGCCTTTGTCTCTTCCAGGTAATAGGATCCCCAATCCAGCTCCGTCACGGTCAGCGTCCCGTCCGCGCCGGTTTCCAGCTGGTCTTTGATCAGCGTTCCATCATTTTTGTATAAGGAAAAGACCGCGCCGGCAAGCGGCAGATTTTTGGTTGCCTCGTCATATTTTGTCAGCTTGACAGAGCCGCGCATCCTCAGATTTTGGGCAGTTACCGTCTGGCAAAGGCCGGCGTTTTGTGCATCCACCGTGAAAGCAACCGGGGCAGTATCCAGCTGGTAGCCTGCCGGAGCAGCTGTTTCCTGAAAATAATAATCTCCCCAGGCAAGCTCTTCTACCACAGGGGTACAGCCATCGTCCCCCGTAACAAGCCTTTCCAGAACAGGATTGGAATCTCCGGATCGGAAGAGAGAATACTCCGCTCCCTTTAAGGGCATGCCGTCCTCCGCTGTTTTCTGCAGCTGGACGGATCCTGTTTTCCGTTCGTCCAAGTGACTGACCTCCACGGTAGTTTCTGCTGTGGCGGCATCCAAAACAAAGGAAACCGGATCCGGATTGATCTCATACCCTGCTGGAGGCTGAAGCTCCCGGAACTCATAGAGGCCAAAAGGCAAATCCTCGACCAGCAGTTCCCCGGCGGCGTTGGTTCGCTGGTATTCCTGAATTTTTTTCCAGGTACCGTCTGTCTGTTTCCGGTATAGATCATAGCAGGCATCCCGCAGCGTCCGGTTATCTGCCGCATCTCTTTTCGTCAATCGAACAGCCGCGCGCTTTTCCCGGTTCCAACCGACAATCTCCTGTTTCAAATGATAGCGGCCTAAAGTGAAAGAAAGGGGTTCCTCGCTCAGATCATAACCGGCAGGAGCCTGAACCTCCCGTACTTCATAGCTTCCCCAGGGAAGCCCGCTTATGGTAAAGGTCCCGTCCGTTCCAGTCACAAAACGCTGCAGCGTTCCCTCCTTTTGGTAATGATACTCTTCATCGGCACAGATCATTTCTCCGGAAACATCGTATAGCTCATAGATGGCTCCAGGCAAGGCTTCGCCGTCCGGATCATCCTGATCCCGCTTGATCAAGGTAACCGATGCTTCTTTTCTCTGATTTGGAATTTCCAGAATTTCCTCCCGCCCGTCGATGGAAAACGAATGGAGGCCGGATATCGGCTCATAACCCTCCGGCGCTAAAACCTCCTCCCAATAATAGGTCCCGTAGGGCACACCGGAAATCTCCAGACTTCCGGTCGCGTCCACCTGTCTGGGAGATTCATAAAGCGCATTCCCGGAAGCATCATAAATCTGAAATTGCGCTCCCGCCAGGGCCGCATACTGGACGGTGCCCTGTCCGTCCGTGCGCAGCGGATGATCCTGATCTACCTTTTTCAGGATCAGAGTCCCCACTGTATCCAAAAGCCGCACATAGGTTTCCGAGGAGGGAAGCGTATAAGTCTTCTCATAGGAATTTCCCAAACCATAGGCATCATACTGTACCTGATATTGATTTACCGCCCGCTTTCCAATCAGGGAGGAATCCTTTGGCGCCTGCATGCGGATAGTCACTGATACCATCTGCCTGGTTTTTAAAAGGCCATCCTCCAGCCCGCTCGTATCCAGATGGACGGCAATTGCCTTGATATTTCCGGGATCGGATGGCAGCTTTGATTCCCAGCCTTCTGCTGTCAGATCGAACGCTTGCTGTTCGTTTCCGGAATAATAAACGGTGGGAATCAGCCCCATGCCTTCCGCATAGCTGGTATCCACCTGCAGGAAGGTCCCCTGCCATGCGCTTGGAATCTGCTGATAGGCGTCCGGCGTGTCCTCGTTTTCCGCAATAGAGGCGCCTTGTTCGATCCGGTCATAGAAAATGATCTCTTTTGCATTGGATGAGCCAAGACCGAAATCCAGACGGTAAGAATAAAGAGACTTTTCCTGGATCTCCTGGGAAGCGTCCTCCTCAAAAATCCGGACGACGGCTTCGCTTCCAAAATCGTCAGAATAGCTGCTTTTTACATATTTGGAAGCATATTCCCGCCATTGAAACGCCTGATCCAGCACCACCTGCAGATCACTTCCGTAGGACATTTTATCGTCCGTCCTTCCATCGTCATCCATATCGAATTCATCTGACAATATGGCTTCTCCGCTGATTTTATCAATGCCATCGTCATGTACCATCAGATAGGCATCCACCCGGTACTGGCTGCCAAGCCTCGCGAAGGCTTCGTAGGAAAGGTTCACCGGAAAACAGATCTGTGCCAGGGTTTCCTGGGAAATCTCCAGCGGATATTCAGAAAAGTCAAAATCCGCGGCCAGCATCGTCCGGCCGTCCCGCTCTCCCAGGCGGTAGGACACCCGCTCAGCAAACTCCAGGGAACCGCCGTCATAAATCCCCGTGGCAAGGCCGTCTGCCTGAACAGCCCCTTCCTCCAGCACAGGAATCAGGCCCTCCGGAAGAACCGCATACAGAGAAAAGGAAGTCAGCTCTCCCGGACTGTCCGCCTGGATCAGACCCTCTGCCGTGACATTGGAGGTAAATCCGCCGGAACCTGAGCTCACAAAAGGATCCAATGTGATATTGGAGGACAAGGCGGTAACCGGACTGCGCAGCCATACATTGGAATAGTCACGAAGCAAATATTCCTGATAGGTATCTTCATCCCGTTCGGCAAGCTCCAGCCCGTAGGTCCCCTGATAATTCTCCTCGGACTGGGCGCAATCATTGACCTCATAGCCTTCCTCATCCACGTACAACGCCCGGAAATAGCTGAAATTAACCAGACGGTTTTCATGGTCCGGTCGCTCGGACTCCTCCTGCTGCTGATTCGCTTCCCAGTCCAGATGCAGCCGCACACCCACATAAATCTGGAAAGAAGTGCTGATGGTCAGATCATTGACTCGCACAAACAGGGACTTCACGCCCTCGGGAAGCAGATAGGTTCGCATTGCATCGGTATCTCCCTCTTCCAGCAGGGTGTACGCATCAAAATGCAAATCCTGGGTATCTGCTCCATAGATTTCATAATCTGCCTGAATACCGTTGGTAGGGATGGTCACATAGGCCAGATCATACTCATCATCCTCCAGATTTCGGATCGTGCCGTCTTTTAAAAAGATTGCCAGCTTATCATCTCCAAGCACCAGGGAATAAGCCTCTTCCCCCTGGATCTGGGAAACCCCGGTATTCCCGCCGGGTCTCGTGGGATTTTTCAAAGAAAAGGTCATGGCCGCGCTGGACAAATCAGTCAGATCGGAGGGAGATGCCACAGACCCTTCTAAATCATTTTCCAGATCTGTTTCCTGCCACTCATCCGTCTCCTCGTCGCTTTCTTCCATGTCCTCATCTCTGACCGCGTCTGACGCAGTCCCTACATACTCCGGATGCAATTCCCCGTAAGTAGGACTAGAAAAATCCTGGAAACTCTGGACGACTTCCTGGTTTTCCCGCCAGTGCAAATCATTCCAGTCCGCAATTTCCTCCGGAATGTGACTGTTGTCGGAGGTTTCCGTGTCAAGCACCGCATTGGAAGGGCTGGCATTGGAAGCGGATGCCACCGCCGTCCTGGCAGACCAGGTAGAAGCATAATTGCGATTTGCTTCCCCGCGAAGGGCAAATTCTACCAGCTTTCCGTTATATAAATTTACTCCATTGAGACGTTCTGTGTAATCGGCAGGTTCCTCATGGCTTTTTTCATCGCCGTACTTATGCCAGTAATGCCCCGGCTCTTTATCATAGTTTTCGTATGCCCAATTCCATTTATCATGGTCGTATATATATCCGGAATGAGTAAAGCTGTAATCTTCCACCTGGAAGGACAGTTCCTGATCCACCACCTCTTTATCTCCGGCTGTCGTGGTCCAGATCTCCTGGTCCTCATAAAGGCGGTCCAGATGACTTTTTATGGTTACAGAGCTTCCTGCCAGGGACTCCTTTCGGAAACCGATGGTAAAGGTCTCATAAACCGTATAATCCGGGCTGCCGAGATTTCCGTATCTGCCGCGGAAAAGGTAAAATCCACGGCTTCCGTCCTCCATCGCTTCCAGAGAGATTTCTTTGCCGTTTCGCAGAACCATAATATCCTGCCAGCTCTCCTCTTCCGGCTCCACGGTAATCCGATAGTCTGATTTATAAATGCCGCGGGCAAGCCAGTCCTTATCAAAACGAGTCTCCAGTTCATACCAGATGTAGGCCTTATCCGCCTTTTCATAGTCGCTGGTGCTGATTTGGTCCTGATACAGGTGAATCCGGTAACGATCCGGAAGAGAATGGAACTCATAAGAAAGAGGTTCCAGGGAAATACTTCCGGCATCTGTCACCGAAAATACCGGGCTTTCCTCCCGGCTGTAGCCGTCTACACAGTCCCGGGCAGAAAATGTCCACATCAGCTCGAAGCCGCCGCTGACCGATTGCCCCTCTTTGACGGTAAAGAGGTTGGTAAAGGTATAGCGGTCCGTAAGGGGATCCCAGACGCAGTCCCATTCGGCGTCCTCCCCGGAATGATAATCGGCTTTTTGCGTTTCCTTGCGGACGCTTCCCCCGATGCCGGGGATACTAAAGGAAAGACTCCCGGGATCGTAGGTTTGTTTGGCATTTTCCATCCGATAGGTAATCACAGCCTTGGGCTGGCGAAGACTGTCCTCCTCCGCATTCCATACATAATCGGTACGAAGGGTAGACCAGAAGGCCTGCACTCTCCAGCCGTCCAGATATCCGGAAGCATTTTGATCTGCGAAAGCAACAAATCGCGCGTTTCCGGCCAAAAGAGACAGGCAAAGAAGCACGGCCAGCTTCTGACGGATCCAGCCGTATTTATGATTGCTTATTTCCAGCATGCATTATCTCCTTTCCAAAAATTCTGTCCAGGCCTGCCGCCACGGATCCGGATCGCTCCATGGATTTCCCTCCCCGTCCAGGGTCTGCACAGATTCCCCATAGACCAGGATATCAAAATCCCGTACCTGTTCCGGCTTGTCAAAATGGGTTTTGATTTTTTCCCACAAGGGAATGGTCTGGGTTCCCGGTTCCACAGGCTTTGTATAATAATAGTATCCGCCCAGCAGCGGTTCCGTCTCCTCCTCCAGATAGATCCAGCCATCCGGCAGATGTTCCGGATAAGACTCCGCTTCAAAATATTCGCTGCCGTCCGGCGAAAGCTGGGACCAGGCCTTTACCTCCTGATCGGAGAAATCCGCAAACACCCGCACAAAGCAGGGAATGGTTCCGGTATTTTTGATCTGCACCCGTTTTTTAAAGATATTGTCGCCTACCTCCATTTTTTTAGGCGGTATGTATTCCTCCGTGATTCCGATGGTATTGGAACCTACCAGAAACGAATTTTTGATTCTCTGGGCATGGGAAAAATAAGCCCAGGTAACTCCCGCCAGGCATACCGCGGCGGAGGCGGCGGCCATCAAAAACCAGGAATATGATTTACGCATTTTGTCAGGACCTTCCTTTCTTTCTTCTAAATACCAAAAGAAGCATTGCCAGAAGGATGCCGCCGCTTCCGGTCATCACTGCCAGCAGCTTTTTTGTCTCTCCGGAATCTCCCAGCTTTGGTATCTGGCGGCGGATGATCTGGCGGATTTCCTCCGGCATCAGATCTTCGACCTTTTGTGTCACCTCCGTAAGCTGTGGAATCATCTGCGTCAAAGGAACCGGCGACACTGCCGGCATGGAGGTAACGATGGTTCCCGGCGTCTGATTTGTGGTGCTGCCGCCGCTTCCGCCGGATGCCGTCCGATATTGGGTGGAAAAGATCCAACGCACCCTGGCCGTCTGCAAAGCCGAGGCATTATTCAAATCCTCCGGCATAAATACTTCATAGGTCACCTGGGTCTCCTGTCCTCGTTCCAGATCAGAGACCAGAACGATGGCCTCCTCCAGATCCTTGGCGTGGAGGGGTCCCTGGTACAGAAGCGTATCTCCCTGCCGGATGGTCAGCTCCATTTGAGAAAGGAGCATCTCGGAAGCTTCCGGCTGTCCCTCAGGCACCTCCGTCCGAAACCAGATGGAAAGCGCCGTTTTAAAATGATTTCCGATGGTCAAAACTCCCTTTTTCCGATCCCCCGGAAGCATGGATCCAAAATCGGAAAAGAAATCCTCCCCGGTTTTGAAAAAGCCTTCGCTTCCATTCTCAAATATCACAGCAAACTCCCCTTCTCCCTGGGATTCATAAAGCTGGCGGCTGCTGTGGACACACTCCTCCACCGGAATGCCAAACCAGGGGTCCGGCTCGGAAAAATCCGGGAGAAAATTTGCTGCCTGGATCGCCTGGGCAGTCACATCGATGCAAAAGGTCTTTTCTTCCTCCTGCTTGTCCCAGCTTTCCGGAATGGTCACGGTCCGGAAGAAATCCACCGCTTCCTCCTGCGCCACCGGCACGGTATAGTAATAATATTCTCCGCACCGGATCCAGGCATCTTCTATTCCTCCAAGGAGAGAATCATCCATCCTCTGGATGATCTTATCTTCCCGGTACTGCGCCTTTGCCCGGATCCAGGCTTCCTGGGCTTCGTTGGTGATCCGTACAATTTTGCTGACCTGCTGTCCGGGGAGCACCTGCTGACCGTCCGTAAAGGGCCGCTTTGTCCCGTCTGCTTCCCGCTCATATTCCCGGAGTGTGATGGCGATATCTCCGGTGGTGATCTGGCCGTCCATCTCGGTAGAATAAGAATAGGATGCCGCCCATCCGTTTCCGGAAAAGACAGCGCTTGCCAGCAGGCAAAGCCCAGGACATAAAATTCGTCGTTTCCATTTATTCATAGTAATCTCCATTCCTTCCTGCCGGCCGCCGCGCCAAGTCTTTTGCGGCGCGGCGGCTTCTTAAGACTCTCCGGCAGACTTTATTCGAGTACTACACCGGACAAATCAAGCTGTCCGGCAATGTCGGCATCATCCATGGTAAAGGCGGCGCTTGCCTCACCGTCGCCGGATACCGCGTCCGGATTCTGGTTGGCAAAAATCTGATAGATAGCCGTCAAAGTATCCTTACTCATCTCGTCTCCCACGGCAATATTGTTGTTGGCCTCGCCGTTCTCCTTGTTTTGCAGAAAATCAGACTGGATTGCGTAGGCACGGACAGGCAAATTTAAGCGGCTGCCGTCAATCTGCCCCTCCACAAGATTGACCATGCGCACATAATCGAACACGGATGGCACGTTTTCTTCCGGGCTGACCACATTTTCATATCCATAGATATAGGTCATCTTGGAGTGATCCGAAGCCTCGGTACGGGCGATCTGCACCCAGCCGTCGTTCACGGAATCGTAGACGCCGTTTTCTGCACGGAAATCGAACAGCTCTACATAATCAGCTTCATTTTTCGTGCCGTCATATCCGGCAGTCACCAGATAGTCCATGGGGATATCAAAGGCCACAAAGAAAACGGAGTCATTATTCCCTGTATTCTGAAGCGTGGGATCCTTTTTCATTTCTTCATTGGGAACCCGGGGGATATCCTCATCCGGTTTTTCTGGTTCTGTCAAATCCAACTGAACCTTGCCTACGGTAAAGGTGTTGGTGACCGTCTCCCCATCGGTCAGATAGGCGATGGTCCCGCCTGCCGCCGGAATCCCCACCAGGGCACAGGCCATCAATGCCGCTGTCATTTTTTTTGTCTTTTTATTCATGATGTATTTGCAGGAAGCCTCTCCTCCCTGCTCTCCTTTCCTTTTTTTGCGTTTGTTTAGAAGGCTCATCCGCCCCGCAAAGAAGGGCGGACAATCCATTCAGGCATAAAATCCATATTAAAATTGCCACCAGAAGCCTCCCGTTTAAACGGGCCAGCACATAGCCGACCAGAGGAATATGATATTGATAGCTTCCGATGATCTGATCCTTTGTAACCGGCGCCAGGTCCGGGTTGTCATTGCTGTCTCCTTTGGTAACATAGGCTCCGTCCCGAATCTCAACGATCCGGTGGGTGACCAAAAGCTCCCCGCCTGTATCGCGGGAAAGCCGGTAGGTAATAATATCTCCGACCTTTTGTCGGTTCTGACCTGTCCGGCAGTACAGCACACTTCCTGCAGGGATTGTCGGTTCCATACTGCCGGAGAGAACCACATAGGGCACCATCCCAAAAAGTCTGGGACCCTGCAAAATAACCGCGGTCAGCACTACAGCGAAGGACAGCAAAAAAACCAGCTTTTCAAAAACAGAAATCCATTTTCCGGTCATTCTGCTTCCCCCTTCTGCGCCAGCGGAACCGGAAAATCCGACGGTTCCACCAGCCGCGGCAGGTAATAATCCTCCCTCCAGGCAACAAGGCCGTCCAGGGAACGTTTGGAAAAGGTACCATAGCCCGCATCCGCGTCAAAGGCAGGGTCATAGACCATCACCTGGTCTGCCAGGCGGACCAGATTGTAAGCATGGTCCTTTCCCCAGACCACCGCGCAGGAAATGCCGTTTATGCTGCACAGGCGCTCAAAAAGGGCTGCATATCCGGCGCAGGTGGTTTTCCCCTCCATCAGCGCAGTGTATAGGGGCGTCGAAACCTCCTCGGAATATTCCACATGTCCGATCACATAGCGGTAGATATTATCCAAAGCTTTTTCCGGGGACGGATCAAAAAGGCCCTCTGCCAGCAGCCGCAGCTTATCCTCCGCCTGTGCGTGCTCCCGGACCGCGTTTTCTCCTCCGTCCCGGGCGGACACACAAAGCTCATAAAGACATTCCCCGCCGGATTTCGCGAAGAACTGAATGGGCTGGCTGCCCCCATAATAAAGCATATCAAAATAATGCTTCAGCTCCCGGGCCTCCTCCAGGCTTTCCGTCGCCACTCCGGTGGGTACCGCTTCCGATGTGCGTTCTTTTTCCAATGCTTCCATGATTCTGTCACAGGCATACTGCTTCTGCGCATCCGTCATGGCATAGACTCCCTTCGACAATGCCAGGGACGCGGCACAGGACAAAACCAATGTCCGTAAAAAACCTTTCACGCAACCTCCTTTCCAACAAAAAAATACGAGTCCATTCATCCGTTAAAACCGCAAAGGGTTCAAGGGCATCACCTGCTTTCTTATAAAATTAAGCTCCAAACAATGATGGAATTCGGGAATGAAGACTTCCCAATGACTTTTCCGGCGAGAATACCGGAAGAAGTATGTGCTTATCTTAACTCAGATCTGTGTAAAAGTCAACTTTATTTTTTCTTTTTTATTCGACAATAATAGACAAAAATGATGATGTCATAGATAAGAAAAGTACGATTTCCATGGGCATACATCCCCGGAAATCGCACTTTGCTCTTTTTTCTTTTATAGTTTTTTTATAGTGGATCAGTCATTGGACACACGTACAACAACCTTCATATACGCGCCCGGATTCTTCTCAATATCAATGATGGTATCCGGCGTCTCCTCCAGAGAGATCACCTTGGTGAGGATCCGATTCATATCCACCTTCTTTGTGCGGATCAGCTCCAGAGCTTCCTCAAACTCCCCCGCGCTGGTTCTCGCGCCACGGATATCGATCTCTTTCCTCGTGATCACATCCGTCGGGAACGGGGTTTCCTTCTTCGGCCAGCCGGTCAGAGTGACGCGGCCCGCGTTGGAAACAAGCTTTAAGGTGCTGAGGATTGCCGGGTTGGCGCCGGAGCACTCCATAACCTGTTGAGCCATGTCGCCGCCGGTGATCTTTGCGATTTTAGCCTCCGCATCCTCATTACCGGAGTTGATGACATGCTCGATGCCGATGGATTTTGCAAAATCAAGCCGTTCCTGAACCAGGTCAAGAAGGATTGCATGCGCGCCGTAGGCCTGGGCCACCAGACCTGCCACCAGACCGATCGGACCTGCACCGATAATCGCGCAATACTCCCCTGCCTTCAGACCGCCTCTGTGGATGCCGTGAAGGGAAATGGTCAGCGGCTCGGCCATGGCCGCTTCTTCCCAGGTCATGTCATCCGGAACCTTTATCAGCAGATCTGCCGGATGAGTAAAATATTCCGCCATGCCTCCATCGATATGTACGCCCAGAACCTTCAGGGAGGTACAGCAATTGGTGCGTCCAATCCGGCAGGGATAGCAATGGCCGCAATACACATACGGATCCACTACAACGCGGTCGCCGACCTTGATGCCCTTTTTATTATTTTCCGGAATGGACTCCACGATACCTGCCAGCTCATGGCCGATTACACGCGGATAAGATACCAGTCCGTTGGTACCGCGGAAGGCGCCGATGTCACTGCCGCAGATACCTGCGGTAACGATCCGGATCAGAGCCTCGCCCTCTTTGGGCTGCGGTTTTTCCATATCAATACAAGCAACCTTCCATGGCGCGTCAAATTTAATTGCCTTCATTATATCAGCTCCTCCTATATTACATAAAATCAAAACGCTTTGATCTGTGCCCAGACCTCATCGATGACCGGGATACCGTTCTCTAAGTTATCTTTTCTGGTATTGATCTCGATCTCACCGGGATAGAATACTTTTCCGCCCTCTTCCACAGGTACAGAAGAGTGAACATCCGCGATCAGCTCATCGACGATACGGTCCGTCACTTCTGCGCTCTGGAACTTTTCCGGATCAATCGCAATCATAATCTGAGAAAGGCCGACCTCATCGCCAAAGGTACCGATCTTCTGAACGGAGTTCGCATTGGTCAGTACCGTGGAGATCAGATCCAGCAGGATCGAAATGCCGCTGCCCTTCCAGTATCCCATCGGAAGCACTCTCCAGCTCTTTTCGATCGCGGCCGGATCGGTGGTCAGGTTGCCCTCCTCATCGTAGCCTCCCGGAACCGGAAGCTGTTTGCCCTTCAGCTTTGCCTCCTCGATTTTGCCATAGGAGAACTGGGACACGGCACAGTCAACCACTACATGCTCACCGTTTGACTTCGGCACTGCGAAGATAAACGGGTTGTTGCCGATTTTTTTGTCTTTGCCGCCCCATGCCGGCATATTGGGCTGCGTGTTGGACCAGCAAATGCCGATGCAGCCATGATCAGCGGCCAGCCAGCCGTAGGTGCCGCCGCGCATCCAGTGATTGTTATTTCCAAGCGCAACCACGCCCGCGCCGTACTGTTTTGCCAGCTCGCATGCGCGGTCCATGGCCAGCTTCGCGTTCAGCGGTCCAAAGCCTCTGTGGCCGTCCCAGCGCTCGATGGCTCCCTGCGCATCCGTGCAGGTCGCGATGCTGTCCGGCTTAATCTCCCCTTTGTCCAGATAGGATACGACTCTCGGGAAACGATTGATGCCGTGGCTGTAAATGCCGTCCAGGCTATTCTGCGCAAATACCGTCGCCGCCGCGTCCGCGTTGGTTTCATTAAAACCTCTGCTCAGAAGAACACGTTTAAACTCTTTTTTCAGATCCTCGTACTTGATTCTCTCCATGTTTGCTTTCCTTTCTCAATTATTTTTCCTGACTTTCCGTAAATGACCAATCCGGATAAGCATATCTTCCATTACCCCTATGATACAGATTCCGGCCGCAATCCCCAGTGCGCACATCATGGTCCGGTATCCGAAATATCTCATCAGAAACCAATGCTTCGAAACGGCATGACTCATGGTATAATAAAGTCCGCTTCCCGGGATCAGCGGCACGACCTCCGGAATCAGAAAAATGGTTGCCGGAGCTTTTAGCATCCTTGCGGCTATCTGAGCATAGGCAGCGCAGGCAGCCGAAGAAATCAGAGACGGCACAAAAACATCCTCTCCATCTCTGACAACAAGCAGATAAACAGCCCAGCAAAGGAAGGCCCCTGCCATGACGGCCGGAATCAGTCTTTTGTTGACCCGAAAGATCATACTAAAGCCCAGCGCTCCGGTAACTCCTGAAATCAATTCGATAATATGGCTCTGCATATGGTTTTACCTCGATCAAAGATTCCCAAAAATAGCCAGCGAGATCATGGTCCCCATGGCCAGCGACGCGGCCCACATCACGGTCTCCAGCAGTCGCATGGCCCCTGTTATGGTATCTCCCATGATCAGATCCCGGATCGCATTCGTCATCGCGATTCCCGGAATCATCAGCATGATCACTCCGATCATCACGTAATCGCAGTCCAGAACAGAAAACAAATCGCAGATCAGACAGATAAAGCAACCGCTCATCATCGAACAGATCAGATTGAAAATCACCTTGTTTTCCGTAAACACACTGGAATGATTTTGCAAAAAGCTTACCACCAGGGAAGCGGCGGCTCCTGCCAATCCGTCATAAATACTTCCGCCGAAGAATACGGCAAAGCTTCCAGCCGCCAGCATTCCTCCCACATAGGATGCCCATAAGGGATATTTCGCCCGGGAAAGCAATTCCAAAAACTCGTTCTCCAGCTGATCGGTCGTCATGCTTTTTTTGCAATAATCTCTGCAAAGCTTATTCATAGCCTCCAGCATCGTAAAATCCGTTCCGGTGCTTTTGATTCTTCTGGTTCTCGTGTATTCTCTCCCATCCGGCATGGTCATAGTAATGATGATTGTAGATGTGAGTGCAAATACCTCCACCTTTTGGGCGCCATAAGCAAGTCCCATCCGGTTGAGAGAATCCTCCACCCGGGAGATTTCTCCCCCGGATTCCAGGATCTCAACGCCAACCATCATTGCTAATTTCAGAAAATGATCCGCATCTTTCATAAGTCTTATTTTTTAATGCCAAGATACTCATACATGTGATTCATGCATGCTGTCTTATGCTCCGGCTGAAGCTCCACGTCAAACAGAAATTTAAAAATCAAATCCATCTGACCAACCAGCATTTGCATTCCCGGCACAGTATTAAGACCTGCCTTTTCCGCCGCAGAAATCGTCTCCGTCTTCGGAGGATTGATGATGCTGTCAAATACAGACGCGGTCTTGGGCAGACGGTCAATAAATCCAAGATATTCGTGTTTATGAGGGAAGCCCTTGCTTCCAAGAGGAGTAATATTCATGAAAAGCTCCGCGTCTTCAGCCGCATGGTCAAGCTGATCATGATCCAAAGAGATGACATCAACCGTCATGGGAGTATTTTCCCGCAGAAT
The DNA here is from genome assembly GCA_964537765.1 of uncultured Lachnospiraceae bacterium. Classification (GTDB taxonomy): domain Bacteria; phylum Bacillota; class Clostridia; order Lachnospirales; family Lachnospiraceae; genus Brotaphodocola. The sequence goes on along the minus strand of CAZICB010000005.1, from coordinate 44,279 downwards.
ATTGGCGATGGTATCTGCTTCCTCCTTATAAATATTGGCAATGGTAAGATGCTTTACCCCTCTCTTAGACAGTTCATAACCGATCACGCCGCTGATTCCGCCGGCGCCGTACATCATGGCGTTGATTCCGTCAAACTTCACACCATTCTGCTCCATCGCCTTGCATGCGCCTTTTCCATCCATTCCGGTGCCATGACTTCCATTTTCGTCAAAGCGGATCGCATTGACCGAGCGGAAAAGCCTGGATACCTCATCCACATCATCCAGAAGCGGTACAAAATCCGCCTTATGCGGCATGGTCGGGCAGAGATAGTGAATATTCAGCAGATGGCACGCGTCGATAAATTCCGGAAGATGCCCTTTTTGAATCTCCACCGGAAGCATGATGCAATTCATTCCAAGGACTTCAAACAACTTGTTGTAGGATTGGGGGGCATTCGTCCCGCTCATAGGATAACCAACATTCAGGACCAGCTCCGTCTCCAGATTTAATTTCAAATTTTCAAGTTTCATGATCGAACTCCGTTCTATTATTTTTCAGAAAAAATAATAATTTGTTATTTCTTAGCGCCAAGATATGCCGCGATCAGATCATCATCCGCGAGAAGCTCGGATCCGGTCCCCTGCTTCGTGATATTTCCGGTCGTCAGCACATAACCTCTGTCCGCGATCTTTAAGGCCTGCTTCGCGTTCTGTTCCACCAGCAGGATCGTGATCCCCATATCGCGGATTTTCTGAATGACGCGGAACACCTCCGCCACAACCAGCGGCGCAAGTCCCATGGAAGGCTCATCCAGCATCATCAATTTGGGATCCGCCATGATGGCACGGCCGACGGCGAGCATCTGCTGCTCCCCGCCTGACAATGTACCGGCAAGCTGCTTTTTGCGTTCCTCCAGGCGTGGGAATGTCTTGTAAACCATATCCAGAAGCTCTTTATCCCGCTGCGCGGGCCGTTTTCTGAAAAAGGTACCGACTTCCAGGTTTTCCTCGACCGACTTTCCGATAAACACCCCTCGTCCTTCCGGGACGATCGCGATGCCAAGGGGTACGATCTGGTGGCTTTTCTTGCCGACAAGCTGGATTTCCTCCGCTCCATTGTTAAAAAGGACACTGCTGCCTTCGCCGATCTTAACCATGCCCAGAATCGACTTCATCAGCGTGGATTTTCCGGCGCCGTTTGATCCAAGAAGTGATACGATTTCTCCTTCCCGGACATCCAGATTGATTCCGTGAAGAGCAGTAATCGGACCATAGGTAGCTGTCAGATTCTCGATTTTTAAGATTACCTTTGCCATCAGTCGTCACTCCTTCCAAGGTATGCTTCGATTACCTGCTCATTGCTCTGGACCTCCGCCGCGTTTCCGCAGCAGATTCGGCGTCCGAAGTTCACAACTGTGATCTTTTCTGAGATATCCATGACCAGTTCCATGTCATGTTCCACCAGCAGGACCGCGAGGTTGAATTCGTCCCGGATCCGCCGGATCGTTTTTACCAGCTCCTGTTTCTCTGTGGAATTCATGCCAGCGGCAGGCTCATCCAGCAAAAGGAGCTTCGGACTGGTCGCGAGCGCACGCCCGATCTCCAGAAGCCTCTGGGTGCCATAAGGGATATCCCCTGCCATGGAATCCTTCAGATGATCAAGCTTGAGGAATTTGAGGATTTCCATTGCCTTTTCCTCATTTCTCTCTTCCTCCTGTCTTGCTTTCTTCGGGCTGTAGATAATGTTGAACATGTTGTTTTTCGAAACACTGTGGAATCCGGTCATGACATTCTCCAGAACCGTCATTTTCTTAAAAAGGCGGATATTCTGGAAGGTGCGGGCGATCCCAAGCTCCACAATCTTATGGGATTTCATGGCGTTTTTCGCCTTCTCGTCATTGATCACCTTTCCGTCGAAGGTTACTGTGCCTTTTGACACATGGTAGGCCCCGGTAATCATATTGAACACCGTGGTCTTCCCCGCGCCGTTCGGGCCGATGAGCGCCGCGATCTGGTGCTCGTCCACAGACAGATCCAAATCGCCGACCGCGGTCAGTCCTCCGAATATTTTCGACACGTTATTTAATTCCAGAAGCGACATTCTTCACTCACCCCTTCCAGACGCCGCGGATTTCCCGCCGCGCATTGTCTTTACTCTCGCCGCAAGTCTCTCGATATACGGATACAGTCCGCCCGGGAAACGCAGGATGACGATCAGAAGGATCACCCCGTATACGACCAGTCTCCAGTTTCCGCAGAAACGAAGCGCCTCCGGAAGCACCTGCATCACAACGCCGCCGATAATCGGACCTGGCAGAGTTCCGAAGCCTCCCACGATCGCGGTCCAGAGGATGATGGAGGAGGTATTGTTGACAAAGGTATCCGGGCTGACATAGCGGATCATCATGGCATACAGGGTGCCCGCAATTCCGCAGAGAACCGCCGCCAGGACGAAGGAACGAATCTTATAGCTGGTCACATTGATCCCTGTCAGCTCAGCCGCCTCGCTGTCCTCGCGGATGGCGATGAACGCGCGGCCGGTCCGGGTGGTGATCAGCTGCCTCTGGTAAAGAAGCACCAGCACGACGAACACCACGATCAGATAATAATATTTTTCCAATGAATTGATGGACACCAGGATTCTCGGCCATTCGATATTCAGGATTCCGGCGGTGCCTTTTGTCACATCTGTCCAGTTGATCATGACGATACGCACGATTTCACCGAAACCCTGCGTCAGAAGCGCAAGATAAGAACCTTTCACCTTCAGCGCCGGGATCGCCAAAACGACGCCGAAAAGGCCGCTGATCAGCATAGAGATGATCAGACAAACCAAAAACTGCTGATGAAAAACCGTATTCAAAAGCGCCGCGCTATAAGCGCCGATTCCGAAAAACGCCGCCTGTCCCAGAGAAAGCTGTCCGGTATACCCGGTCAAGATATTGGTCCCGGTTCCCAGAATGATATAGATGCCGATCATGTTCACGATCTGCTGGATATAAGAATTCGGCACCAGGAACGGGACAATCAGCACAACAACCGCCAAAACCGCCCACTTCACGATAGATGAAGTCTGTTTTTTATTTTTCCCCATCGCCGCGCCTCCTTACAGTTTATTCTCGACCTTCTTATTCAGGAGGCCAGTCGGCTTAAAGTACAGCACAATAAACAAAATGATAAAAGAAAACGCATCCCGGTACGCGGAGGATATATAGGTGGCGCCCAGGGCTTCCACAACGCCCAGGATCAGTCCGCCCAAAAGGGAACCCCACAGATTTCCGATTCCTCCAAGGATAGCCGCCGCGAAGGCTTTCAGTCCGATGGTAGCCGACATATCCGGCCTCGCGTAGGTATATGGGGCAATCAAAACTCCGGCGATGCAGGCCAGGCCCGCGGAAATGCCAAAGGTCAAAAACCTCATAAATGTCACGTTGATTCCCATCATGGCCGCCGCCTCCGTATTGGAACACGCCAGCTCCATGCACTTTCCGATCTTGACCTTCGTATAAAACAGATGCATCGCAACGATCAGAAGCAGCGCGACAGCAATGGTACAAATACTCTGGGGACTTACCTTAAAACTGCCGATCGAGATGGGTTTTGTGGGAAACATACTCGGAAACTTCTGAGGATTAGTTCCAAATATAACCATCGCGCCGTTTCGGAGAATATAGGAAAGACCTACCGTCGCAATCAAAAGGTTGATAAAGGAACTGAACTGAACCTTTCTCAGAATCAGCCGTTCCATCAATAACCCCATAATCGCCGCGCATACCACCGCGACCAGAAGGCAGACCACAATCGGCATTCCTGTCGCGGTAATCAGCGACAGGCAGATAAATGTGCCGATCATCATAATGTCGCCATGTGCAAAGTTCAGCATGCCAAGCGATTTATAAACCATGGTGACGCCCACCGCCATCAGGGCGTACAAGCTTCCATTTGTCAGTCCGTTCAGTATCTGTTGGACAAACATGTAACCCCCTCCTTTCCAATACACACCCGCCTATAACTTACTGCCAGTTCACGATCTCATGCTCGCCGTTTTCGATGGTGATGATCATAAGATCCTTAATCATTTCACCGTTCTCATCAAAGGAAGTGGTTCCAGTCACACCAGTATATTTCTCGGAGCCGATGTAGCTGTTGAGGACTTCCCCGTCGCTCCAGTCAGCACCATCCGCCATGGCACGTTCCACAGCATCCGCGATCAGATAAACCGCGTCATAGGACTGAGGGCCGTTCTGGTCATAGGAGGTTCCGAAAAGGGATTTGTACTTGGAATCAAAGGCCTGGGTAGCCTCATCCGGGTTTGCCGCGTCAAAGGAGGTACAGATGCAGATGCCTTCCACCGCGTCGCCCCCTAATACGGTAAGCTCCGGAGAGTTCATGCCATAGCCGATCACCGGATAATCATAACCATAAAGCTGCATCTGACTCATAATCGCCGCTGTCTCCGTGTGGTAGCCCCAGATGAAGAAGCAATCGACACCTGCCGCGTCTGCTTTCCCGATGATCGCGGTGAAGTCCGTATCACCGGAGTTATATACCTCATGATCCGCCACGGTGATGCCGTAATCAGGCGCAAGCTCCTCCAGAATCTTTCCTCCGCCCACGCCGAAATCCGAAGATTCGTTCAGGATCGCGATCGTCTTATATCCCTTGCTCTGCGCGTACTTAAGCAGGGTTTTCGCGTTGGTGGCGTCTGTGGAGGTCATCCGGTAAATATAATCATTTCCCTGCTGGGTGATCGTTACGTTGGAGGACGCCGGTGTGATCTGCGGAATCTTTGCCGTTTTCGTGATTTCCATATTCGCCAGCGTGCAGGAGGACGGCTGGGAGCCGATCACTGCATTCACCTTTTCCTGCTCAACCAGCTTTTGCATGACCGTCACGGAAGTCGCGGGAATCGCCTCATCATCTTCAGAAAACAGTTCAATCGGCACGGATCCTCCGATGCCGCCTGCCTCGTTGATCTCATCAACCGCCATCTGAACCGCGTTCTCAAGGATTTGCCCGGATACCGCCGAAGACCCGGACAGCGGACAGACAAGCCCTAATCGGAATGTCCCCGCCGAAGCGGAACCCTGGGCCGCCGGAGCCGCCTCCGAAGAAGCTTCCTTCTGGGTCTCCTTCGCCGCAGCCTGTGTCGTCGCCGCTGTGTCGCCGGATCCACATCCGACCAGTGCCGTTGCCGCGAGGGCAGCCGCAAGTACCATAGACATTACATTTCTTTTTTTCATACCTTACTCCTTTCTTTTATTCCACCAGGGAGGGAATCCCTCCCTGGAATAGTTGCCATTTTCCCCTTATTTCGCCTCCGCGGCGATCTCCGCGATGATCTCTTCCGTGATCTTCAGGAACCGGTCAATCTCCTCATAGGTATGGCAATGAAGCGGGGATACGCGCACGATTCCATGTTCTCCGATGGAATTCACCTGGCGGGAAGAATACAGGGACTCATCGGTCCTCTCATGGACGACGACGCCCTTCTTCTCGTACATTCTGGAGACTTCCTTCGGGAGCTTGCCGTCAAAGGTCAGCGGAACGATCAGGTCGCGCTGTGCCAGATTATCCATCTCCACCGCGACATGGACGCCCTTCATATCCAGAACGCCCTTCTGCTTCTCACTGCCGTGCAGAAGCCGTGCGAGCAGAGCCCTCTCATGAAGCATGATCGCCTCCATACCCTTCAGATACAGCTCCCGGCGGGTCGCATTCTCACCAAGATAATATTTGCCGATCGTAATCACATAATTAAAGATCGCGGAAAGACCCGCATACATGCCCGGCGCGCAGCCGCCCATCTCCCAGTTGCTCTGCTTCTCCTGGATGAGCTTTCTGTGAGGCAGATTCATCACTCTATCGGTGATCCAGCCTGCTCCAAGTCCGCGGATGCCTCCAAATTTATAAGGAGCGAAGTTGACACAGTCGACCGGGGAGGTCTGCATGTCGATGGTTCCGTGAGGCGTGTGCTGCACGGAGTCACATACGATGTACAGATCCGGTTTGATCTTTCTGGCTTCCCTGACGATGGTCTCGATGTCCATGATCGCGCCGGTGATATTGGAAGTCATGATCACGGAAAGCAGCGTCGTATTCTCGTCGATCAGTTCAATGATATTCTCCACAGGGATCATGCCTGTGCGGGGATCCGTCTTTGCCACGCGAAGCTCCTTGCCGAATTTTTTGCAGGAAGCGGCACAGCCATCAAACGCGGACGGATGCTCAAGCTCTGTGGTGACGACATTGGTTCCCGGGACATTCTCAATGATCGCCTCCGTGACATCGTAAATGATGATGGAAGCCGTCATGGATGTCACGATGCAACCGTCCTTCGGGTTAAACATATCGATCATGTCTTTGCAAGCCTGGTCGCGGAGGGTATCCATATAGTCGGAGGTGACCCCGCCGTGCCCGCCGCAGTTAGGAAGATCGTCGATTTTCTGAAATGCTTCGGATACGCCCTTGATTCTCAAAGAGCCGCCGGAATTATCAAAGAACAGTCGTTTCTGATGAGACATCGGATCCTCTTCCAGGAAAAGCATCTGTTCCCGTACCCACTTAGTCAGTTCCTCCGGCATCAATGCGCCTTTGTTATCAATTTCAATAGCCATTTTTATAATCCTCCTTAGATTTTATAATTAACTATGCTTTTGTCCTGTTTAATCAAACACAACTTCGCCGTCTTTCAGGATCACCTTGCCGTCGATTTCCAGCGTCGCATCGGAGAACATCATATCAATGTGAAGGATGAAATCCTGATTGTCCGTCTCATTGTTGCCGAATGCACAATGCATATATCCGTAGCATCCCTCATCCTCCAGCATTCTTCCGCAAAGGGAAGCCGCGGGATTCAGGCCGACTGCAAGCTCGCCGATCCGATACATACCCGGGGTGTCGCCCTTCAAAAGATCTCCCTCAGCCAAAGCCTTCTCAAACAGCTTGGACTCCTCGGTATCCTGCTCCACACCGTCTACCAGACCGGTGATCTTGGTGCAGTAGCTGTTCTCTATGTAAACGACAATCGGCTGTTTCACAAGGCCGATGTACGGATGGGTGATGGAGCCGTCAATAACCAGCTTTCCATGAGCGGTGCCGGGAATCGCGCCGACTGCGCACTCAACATCTGGCGGTGAGCAGGTCTTTCCAGGCTCGTTGACCATGGCATATTGCGCGAAAATTTTGTGCCCCTTGATGCTGCACCAATAATCGGTTCCTAGTTTGGTGGTTACATGGGCAATATCTCCGCCCGCATATCCATCGGTACGGCCAGCCGCAAATCCCTTGGCGATCTGGTCGCAGTAGGTTTTGCTGATCCCTTCAAAATCATTATAAAGCCCGCCGCTTTCCAGCATATTGAAATCATAATCACAGCAGTTCAAATCTCTCGCGCCGTTCTCACAAGCGTTTCTTCTTGCATGGCTGTGGGACAGTGAGAAGTAGGTCGCGCGGAAAATCACATCGGCTTCCATCATGGCTGCCGCAACCAAATCAGTGGGCTCCTCGCCGTGCATGTTTCTCGTAGGCATCAGAATCAGACTTTTATTCGGAAATTCCTCCGCCGCATCATAGATTGCCAGTCCGATGTCCATACACTGTTCATCTGTAACAATCAGAATCTTTTCCTCCGGCTTACAATGAGAACACATGGTAAGCAATCTGCGTGCCGCTTCATAGACCTTTTTTTCTCTCATTTTTATTTCTTCCTTTCCGTCTGCCGGAGATTTTTCTCCGTACAAACATATAAATTTATTCTTACCCATGTAAATCGGACTTTGCGGTTCTCCTGGTTTACTTAGGTTAACAAGGAGAATAACATGTCAATATTTACACGTGTAGATATCTTGATAAAATATGCGCATTCCCCGGAGGAATGATAGCAAACGGCAAATATTTTTGTCGTTGCTATATTTCCGGACGGCCTCCGGCCGCCTTTTTCTTTTGAAAAATGGGAAACGGCTGTTTTTTCATTCATGGGCATTCCTTCGGTCATGATCTACACGTGTAAATCATGATTGAAAAAGAGTTCCCCCGATTTCACGAGGGAAACCCATCAACAGCTTTCATCCATTCTCAAGATCGTCATGATCTCTTCTGACCGGATCAGGTGCTTTCGCGAATGATAATTGAAACAGGAATTATTCTGTCCTCCACCTTCTCCCCGTGAATTAATCCCAGAAGGGTCTTCGCCAAAAGATGGGAAAACTCCTTTTTTGGAAAATCAATGCTGGTCAGGGAGGGCGTCACCACGGTAGAAAGGTAAGTATTGTCAGCTCCCATAACCGCCACATCATCCGGAATCCGGATAGAAAGCTTCTTTATATATTGCATGATTTTTACCGCGATGTAATCATTCCCCGCAATAATCGCAGTCGGGCGATCCTTCTTGTCCGGTGCTGTCAGCATGGAAAAAACCTCCGACAGAATCGCCTCCATGGACTCTGTTTTCAGGCAGATAAGCTTTTCCGAAAACTCGATTCCATTTTGTTTCAGGGCGTCGATATACGCGCTGATCCTAAAGCCGTCATTATAGATTCCGCGGGTTTTATATCTGACCGGCGGGATCAGGGCAATGCGTCTATGTCCCTTTAATGCCAGATAATTCACCGCCTTGGCGATCCCGTCCTTGATGTCCGGAACCACTGTTTTAATCAACGGATGCAGCTCCCCGTAATGTCTGGACTGATACAGGACAACCGGAATCCCTGCTTCCGCGATCTGATTAAGCTGCTTCGTGGAAAATCGATTGGACATCATAAATATGCCATCAAAATTTCTCGCCAGCAAACTGCTTATGAACGAATCCCCGTCACGGCTGTAACAATGAGAAACGTAATATCCCTCATCAAACAGGATCTGCTCGGCCTCCTCCAGCCAGTCATTTCTGAGATTATCACAGACAAAACCGATCTGCATGGACCTGTTTGTGCGCAATCCCCTCGCCTGAACATTTGGACTATAGCCTAATTCCTCAATCGCTCTTCTGACTGCTTCTGCTCTCTCCTCAGAAACAAATCTCGTACCATTGATCACATAAGAAACCACTGCTGAAGAAACCCCAGCCCTTTTTGCAACATCATTACGAGTCACCCTCTTAGGCTTTGCTGTATGAACTTCTGCCACGAATCAATGTCTCCTTTTCAGTTACTCGTGTTTCTCTTGCATGACTACAGTATAGTACTCTCGACATTATTTTGTCAATAATAATCTGGTAAAGAATATCATTTTTGCCAAAAAGCACAAAAGTTACTCGTGTAAATTAGTAATTATTACAATGCATCGAACTGCTCTTTTGGTATGTCATACTTCCAACTGTCACAGTGTGCATAAAAAAAGCCTGGTACCAATACCAGACTTTTCGTATGGAGATAGTGGGATTCGAACCCATGACCTCTTGAATGCCATTCAAGCGCTCTCCCAGCTGAGCTATACCCCCATCTGCAAACTATTATAGCGCATTTTTTGGATTCTGTGAAGTCCTATTTTCGCTTTTTTCTAAATTTTTTTAAATTCTTTCGCAATTCATTCCCGAATCATGCCGATTCCTTTTTCCAGGATCGCGGCATCGATGGCTCCGGTGTTTCTTTCGGTATTTATCCGCGGAAACGGTTCAGGCAAGCGTAAATTTCCTGCACCCGGGGCATGCACAGCCCCATGGCCGTATAGGAAGCATCCGTGAAGGCGGAAAGCCCGTGCTTTTCCTGCTCCTTTAAAAGAAGCCCGACGATCTCCTTCAAGGAAAAGCGCTCAAAAAGCTTCTGTTCCAGGCAATAGCGTACCATCTGGGCCAAAGCCGCCGTCTGCTCGCTGTCTGCCAGCTGTTCCACAAACCGCAGGTCCACCGGCTCCTTGGCCACCTGGAAGGCATCCTTTCCGCGGACCTTGACCTTGATGCGGTCCGGCTTGCTGCCCCGGCCATATCCGTCTCCCCGGCCGCCTCTGCCGCCCTGGCCGCGTCCGTTGCCTTGGCCACCTTTGCCGCCTTGGCCGCGTCCCCAGCCGTCCGGGCCCGGATCGCCGGCTTTGCCCTCCTCCCGGGCGCCACGTTCCTCCTCCCACAAGCTGGAAAGACCCGTACTGCGCCGGGCGCCGCTGACGCTGGACGCCAGACGCCGCCCGTCTCCGGGCAGCACAAAGCCAGGCGCATAGATCTCCGGTTTTGACTCCGAAGCCGCACACGCCGCTTTCACGGAGGCGGTAATGTCAAAGGGCTTATAGCAATCCATCTGGATCACCGTATCAGCGATGAAAAAGTACGCGCCGGAGCTGCCGGCCACCAGCACCGTGGAGATGCCGGCCTGGCAATACAAATCCTTGGCCCGCTCCAAAAAGGGCGTGATCGGTTCCTTGTCCCGGCTGACAATCTGCTGCATCAGATCATCGCGCAGCATAAAATTGGTCGCGGAGGTATCCTCATCAATCAAAAATGCCTGAGCGCCGGCCTCGATTCCCTCAATCACAGCCGCCGCCTGGGAGGTGCTTCCGCTGGCATCCGCCGTGGAAAAGGAATGGGTATCCTTGCCATTTGGCAGGTCATTGATGAAAAGGGAAATATCCACGTTATTAATGCTTCGCCCGTCCTCTGCCCGCAGCTTGACGGCAGTTTCATCCGTAATCACATATTCTCGCCCGTCGCCGGCAATATGGTTGTAAACACCGGCTTCCAGGGCCTTCAAGAGGGTGGACTTGCCATGATAGCCGCCGCCCACGATAAGGGTAATGCCCCGCTTGATTGCCATGCCGGACAATGCTCCCTTATGGGGAAGCTGCAGCGTGATTTTCAGAGATTCCGGTGACCGGAAGGGCACGCTTCCCTTCATGGGCCGGTCCGAAATCCCGGTTTCCCGCGGAAGCACCGCTCCGTCCGCCGCAAAGGATACCAGCCCCAGCCGTTTTAATTCCTCCCGGATAAAGGCCTGGTCCTCCGCCAGGTCGATCACCCGTTTCACTTCCGCCCCGTTCCGGTTTTTATAATAGAATACATTGCGGACACAACCGGGCAGGAAATCAAAGAGAATCCGGATCAGCTCGCCGGAATTGATGGTCCGCCCAAAGGCCGGAAAGCCCACCTCAAAGCGGGCAGTGATTCCCTCCCTCGTGATCTCGCAGGCTGTGCGGGAAAGTACCTCCTGTCCCGGGCGGCTGGTGGCAATCAGGCCGCTTTTTCCGGAGCCCTTTGCTTTAAAATTGTACTGGGAGATCTCCTTGGCAAAGCAGCGCAGCAAATAATCCTCCAGCGCCACCTTTTTCCAGGGCTGATCCGTATATGCAGCCGGAAAACCGGCAGCCCTTTGGGGGACGGTCACGCTGACCTTAGACGGTGAAGCGAAGGGATCCCCTTGCACATGGTCAATGGAAAGCTGGTAATCCCGGAAATCATAAACACCCCGGGTATCCTTATAGGCCGGGTATCCCCGGTGATCGATCGATTCCAAAAGCCTGCGTAAATCCTGTGATGATTTCATGCTGATATTGCCTCTTTTCTGCTTTTCGTTTTATGAAACGCTTATGTTTTACTTTTTTTGTCTATTGGGATAAAATTTTATAAACCACCTGCACTCTGGCAGTCACGTTCATCTCTCCTGGCATCACCGTCATGGCCTTGGCATCTTCCGCAGCGGCAGAAGAAAGGTTGCTTCTGCTCAGGCCGGAATCCACGTACCGCCCCTGCTGGCCTGGATGGTGATGGTTTCTTCATTGTTCACCGTTTCCACCTGGATATAA
>CAZICB010000005.1:0-32470 GCA_964537765.1 uncultured Lachnospiraceae bacterium | reverse complement strand
GCTGGCCTGGATGGTGATGGTTTCTTCATTGTTCACCGTTTCCACCTGGATATAATTGGGAACGTTGCTGACGGCCTGCGGGGATGCACATCCTTGTAAGCAAAGGGCGCTCAAAAGGACAGCCGCAGCACCGGATCTGATTTTCCTTTTCGTCATATGGTTTTCCTCCCTTGCTTTGATATTACCGATCTTACCATAAAATTCCCTTTCTGCAAGTTTTTTCCCCTTAATTTTTTGTTACGGTTTTCACCGGTTCGGGCTCTCCATTTTTTCGCTCATAATCAGCATCTGCAGCCGGTTTTCAATATTTGCGAAGCTGACATCCGGGTCATAGTCCAAAGACAGGATATGGGCATCAGGATACAATTCCTTCAGCTTCTTCACAACTCCCCTGCCCACCACATGGTTCGGCAGGCAGCCGAAGGGCTGCAGAATCAAAAAGGAACGGCAGCCTTTTTTGGCATGATGCAGAATTTCCCCCGGAATCAGGACGCCCTCGCCCGCATCGAAGGTATGATGGATGATGGAATCGCTGTCCTTTACCAGATCTGACAGGCGACAGACAGGCGTATATAAGGGATGCCGACCGGCAATGGAATCGGTCATATCATGGGCCTGGTTAAATACCGAATCCACCATATGAAGCCACAGCTTTTTCCGGAAAGGCCGCTTTAAATGATATTCCCCGATCTGGGCATTCTGGTAAAAATAGGTTTTGCGGATCACATCCGTCATGCGTGCTTCGATGATTTCAAATCCGTTTCTTTCCAGATAGTTTTCAATATCATGGTTGGCGCCGGGATGGAAATTCAGCAGATACTCTCCCACAATCAGCACCTGGGGTCTGGGGTTGGTACGGTCATAGGGAACCGCCTTCATCAGCTCAATGGCCTTCTCAAAGCCATGCTTCGCGCCGCGGATTCCATGCCGCTGCAATCCGTCGATCACCGCATCCATGGCCTGTTCAAATGCCCGGTCGGCACTTCCCGCCGTCTGCTCATAGGGCCGGATTTTCCGCAGCAATTCCTCCAGAACGTCAATCATGGGCAGCGCGAATGCAATGCGCATAGCGGACAGCGTATTCATATGAAAGCCTGGATGGAGGTTGTGGTAATCCTCATCATCGTTGGTGATGATCGGGACATGGGAATAGCCTGCATCATCCAGAGCCTTCCTAAGCAGGGCACCATAATGGGTCAGGCGGCAGTCTCCGATATATTTCCCCATACCGATGGCCACATGCATGTCGTCATATTTTCCGCTGCGAAGCGCCGCCAGCGCTTCTCCGATGACTACCTGGGCCGGGAAGCAAATATCATTATGTACATACTCTTTTCCCAGCCGGATCGCCTCCTCCCTGCCGATGGCCAAGGGCTCCGTGTGGATCCCCTGGGCCGCAAATACCGCTGACATTACACGGCAGAAGGCGTGGGAGGTATTGGGAATCAGAACCACCCGCTCCTTTCGGCTCTTTTTAACGAATTTCTCCGGGTAGGGATCGGAAAGCTCGTGCACGGAAGTCACCGGTGCGCCAGTCTCCTGTTTTTTCTTACGTCCCATGGAAACGGTCTCCAAAAAGGAGCGAACACGGATTCCCAGAGGACCCTTCATATCGCTTTCATCCAGCTTTAAAACCAGCGGTGTTTTTCCGGAAATTTCCTTCATCAGCCGGATAATTTCATCGGACAAATAGGCGTCGTGGCCGCAGCCGAAATTGACGATCTGCACATATTCCAGATAGTCCTTCCGGGCCGCGAGGATTGCGCTGGAAAGCATCCTGGCGTGGTAATTATTTACCACATCCAGGCGGCTTCTGCTTAAATCCACCTGGTTTGCCTCCGGCAGGGAATCGGCGGTCAGCACCGGAATTCCCATTTTGGTAAACATTTTCGGCAGGTCATGATTCACCAGCCCGTCATTCTGATAGGGCCGTGAGGCCAGCACCACAGCGTAGGTCCCCGCTTTTTCCACCGCATCACAGACGGCCTTTCCCGCATTTAAAAGCTCCTGATGGAACTGCCTTAAGGCATCATCGGCTGCCTGGATGGCCTTTTTGGTGTGCTCCGGGGAGATGGAAAAATGCTCTTTCATATAGTCCGAAAGCTGCCGCTCCCGGTCCTCATCGGTGTACCAATGGAACAAAGGCGCGTCAAAGGGCACCTGCCATTGTGCCTGCGGGTTATCCGAATTGCGTATTACGATCGGGTAGCCCTTTACCACAGCACACATGGACTGGCTGTTCTTCTCCGTATTTTCCGACGGAACCACCGTGACCGAGGGCATAAAAATACGATCCACACCATTTTTTACCAGATCCCGGATATGGCCGTGGACCAGCTTCGCCGGGAAGCAGATGGTATCGGAGGCCACCGCCGCCAGTCCGTTTTCATACATTTTCCGGCTGCTGGCAGAGGAAATTTTTACCGAAAAGCCCAGGGCCTTCCAGAAGGTTTTCCAGAATGGCATGGTCTCCCAGAAGGAAAGGACTCTCGGGATTCCGATAGTCACATGCTTTTCCGGCTCCAGCAGCGGATAGGGATAATCCCTAAACAAAAGCTGCTCCCGGACTGCAAACAGATTCGGGATCTGCTCCATCGCCTTCTTTTTCTCCTGAAGCTGCGCACGCACGGCTTCATTTTTCGGATCTCCCAGGATTTCGCCCCTTTCACAGCGATTATTGGTGACCCAGGAGCTGCCGTTTGAGAACCGTACAATGGTGCGCCGGCAGTGATTGGTGCAGAAGGGACAGAGAGAATCCGCCTCCTGCTCATAGGTAAAGGTATCCAATGCATCCAGTCCGATGAAGGTCTTTTTCCGGTTTTCCCGCTGGAAACGCTCTTTTGTAAGCAGGGCGGCTCCGATGGCGCCCATCAGGCCCGGATAGGGAGCGCGGACCACCTCTTTTCCGATGTATTGCTCCATGGCGCGAAGCACCGCATCATTCTGGAAGGTTCCGCCCTGAACCACAATCCGGTCTCCCAGGCTGTCCAGATTGGATACCCGGATGACCTTGGTAAACACATTTTCAATGATGGAGCGGCAAAGACCGGCCATAATATCCTCCGGATGCTTTCCGTTCCGCTGTTCTGTGATAATGCTGCTGTTCATAAACACCGTGCAGCGGCTTCCCAGCTCTGCCGGATTTTCCGAGGCAAAGGCCGCCTGGGCGATTTCATCCACCGGAATCTGCAGGGAGGAGGCAAAGTTTTCCAGGAAAGAGCCGCAGCCAGAGGAGCAGGCTTCGTTGACCACAATATTGGTGATCACGCCATGATCCAGCCAGATGGCTTTCATATCCTGGCCGCCGATATCCAAAATAAAGGTGGCGTCCGTCACATACTTTTCCGCGGCGCGGGCATGGGCTACCGTCTCCACCACATGGCATTCGGTGTCAAAGGCCTTGGCAAACAGCATTTCTCCGTAGCCGGTGGTTCCAGCTGCGATAATTTCCAGTTCATTTCCCTGGCTCCGGTAACGGTCGCGCATAGCCAGCAGGGCTTGCTTTGCCACCAACAAGGGTTCTCCCTCATTGGGCGCATAAAAAGAATCCAGGATCTGCTCCTGTTCATCCATCAAAACAAATTTTGTAGTTGTGCTTCCTGAATCGATTCCAAGATATCCGCGAATAACCTGTCCCGGCGCTTGCTTCGCCGTCTTGACGGATGGCAGCTGATGCCGTTTGACAAAGGCTGCTCTTTCGTCTTTAGATTGAAAGAACTGTGTTTTTTGGCTGACTGGTTTTCTTTCTGGTTTATCAGAGTATGTTTCCAGAGTGGTTTTTAACTCCGACGCTCGAAAACTTCGTTCCTTTTGAAACATCGCTGTGAGCGAAAGGGCCGCCCCGTAGGCAATGACTGTCTCCGGATGCTCCGGCACAATCACATCCTCATCGGAAAGACCTAACCGCTCTGCAAATACCCGCACCAGGGTGGTGTGAAAGGTCAGGGGACCTCCCTCAAACGCAACGGGCTTTTGAATTTCCAGGCCCTGAGCCAATCCGCCGATGGTCTGCTTTGCAATGGCATGGAAAGCAGATAAAGCCAGATTTTCTTTGGAAACACCCTGGTTTAACAGCGGCTGGATGTCTGTCTTGGCATATACGCCGCAGCGCCCTGAAATATCGTAAACGCTGGTTCCCTTCCTGGCCAGTGCGTCAAACTCCTCCACCGGCACCTTCAAAACGGAAGCCATCTCATCGATGAATGCGCCGGTTCCCCCGGCGCAGCTGCCGTTCATCCGCATATCAGAAACGCTCAGGGCATCCCGTTTCTGATCCTTGTGGAAAAAGATGATTTTCGCATCCTGACCGCCCAGCTCTATGGCGGTCCTCACATTCCGATATTGCTCCCGCAATACAATGGAATTGGCCACCACCTCCTGGATAAAGGGCACCTGGAGGATTTCCGCGATCGGTTTCGCTCCGGACCCGGTAAAGACCGGATAAAGCTGTGCGTCAGGAGCGATTTCCGATAATTCCCGGAATACATTCCGCACACTTTCCAGTTGATTTGCATTGTGCCGCCTGTAATCGGAAAAAACCAATTTTTTGTCTTTGTCGTCAATGGCAACCACCTTGGTTGTGGTGGAACCCACATCGATTCCAACCAAAAGTGTTTGGCATTTCTTTTGTCTTTCTGTCATAGTTCTTACTCCTGCCCAGCCGCCGTATCCAAGATTTTGGCGAGGGCTTTTTCACGTCTCTATCTTACACCAAACCGCGCGGAATTTCACGTTAATAATTTGTATATTTTTCAAATCACAGGTTTCTCTCAACAAAATCAGGACATTCCCTTGCTGCTTCGTGTGCAATCGGATAGGGGAGAGCATGCGACCTTATCCGCCCGCGCCGAGGCGGCAGCGTCTCTTGCCGCTGATATTCCTTGCCGTCTCGTGTGCATAGAAAAAGACACGGAACAATCCTGTTTGCATTGTCCGTGTCTTTTATTCACCGCATAGCTCTTTTTATGCGGCGGGTATTATCTACATACAATATTCACCAGCCGTCCGGGAACGTAAATCTCTTTTACGATGGTCTTTCCATCCAGGAAGGCGGCTGCCTTTTCGTCTGCCTTTGCCGCCGCAATGGCATCTTCCTTTGCGGCATCATTGGGAATCACGACGGTGGAACGAAGCTTGCCGTTTACCTGCACAGCGATTTCGATCTGTGCGTCTATGGTTTTGCTTTCCTCATATGCCGGCCAGCTCTGCAAGGCTAAGAGTCCTTCGCCTCCGGTCAGCTCCCAGATTTCCTCGCATACGTGGGGAGCAATGGGATTTAACAGCTTGACAAAGGTCTGAAGCTGTTCCCTGTTTATCTTGCCAACCGCGTAAATGTCGTTGGTCAAAGCCATCAATGCGGCGATGGCCGTGTTAAACTTCATCTCCTCTAAGTCGGACGAAACCTTTTTGATGGTCTTGTGAAGCGGGGTCTCCAGCTTCTTCGTCTCCGCATCCTCGGAAAGAAGCTCCGTAAAGCCGCATACACGTTCCAGGAAACGCTTGCATCCCTTCACGGAATTGTCATTCCAGGGAGTTGCCGCAGCGTAATCACCCATAAACAGCACGTAGGTTCTCAAGGTATCTGCGCCGTAATCCTTCACAATATCCAGCGGATCCACCACATTTCCTTTGGATTTGCTCATCTTATCTCCGTCCGGTCCCAGAATCAGGCCCTGGATGGTGCGCTTCGCGTAGGGCTCCGGAGTATTGACCACGCCAATATCATACAGGAAGTGGTGCCAGAAACGGGAGTAAATTACGTGCCTGGTCACATGTTCCATGCCGCCGTTGTACCAGTCAACCGGCATCCAATATTTTAACTTCTCCGGATCGGCCAGCGCCTGGTCATTGTGCGGATCCACATAGCGCAGGAAATACCAGGAGGAGCCTGCCCACTGGGGCATGGTGTCCGTCTCGCGCTTTGCGGCGCCGCCGCATTTCGGACAAGTGCAGTTTACATAGGAATCGATCTTTGCCAGCGGTGACTCGCCGTCAGAGCCAGGCTCAAAATTCTCCACATCCGGCAAACGCAGCGGAAGCTCCTCATAGGGAACCGCCACGACACCGCACTTCGGGCAGTGAATCAGCGGAATCGGCTCGCCCCAATATCTCTGGCGGTTGAACGCCCAATCCTTCATCTTATACTGAACGCCTCTGCGGCCCTGCCCCAGCTTTTCCAGCTCGGTGATGATCCGCTCGATGGCTTCCTTTTTGCTGCTGTATTCGTTTAAATATCCGGAATTGATGTAGGGACCTTCGCCGGTGTAGGCTTCCTTCTCCACATCGCCGCCCTGGATAACCGGGATGATCTCAACGCCGAATTTTTTCGCGAACTCATAGTCACGAGTATCGTGTGCCGGTACGCCCATCACTGCGCCGGTACCATAGCCCATCATAACATAGTCGGAAATAAAAATCGGCATCGGTTTTTTGGTGATGGGGTTCACCGCGGTCAGACCGTCGATCTTTACGCCGGTTTTTTCCTTTATCAGCTGGGTGCGCTCAAACTCCGTCTTCTTCGCGCACTGCTCCCGGTACGCCTGGATCGCGTCCATATTGGCAATCCGGTCCGCATGCTTTTCGATAAGCGGATGCTCCGGGGCGATGACCATAAAGGTGGTTCCAAAAATCGTATCCGGGCGGGTAGTATACACCTCCAGCGTATCCTCAATATCCTGGATCCGGAAGGTCACAAAAGCGCCGGTGGATTTGCCGATCCAGTTCTGCTGCTGCTGCTTCACGTTTGCCGGATAATCCACATCCTTCAAGCCCTCCAGAAGCTTGTCCGCATACTCGGTGATCCGCAGATACCAAACGGTCTTCTTCTTCTGGACGACATCGCTGTGGCAGATATCGCACTTTCCTCCCTGGCTGTCCTCATTGGAAAGGACCACCTTACAGGACGGGCAGTAGTTTACCAGCGCCGTATCCTGGAATACAAGCCCATTCTCAAAAAGCTTTAAGAAAATCCACTGGGTCCACTTGTAATAATTTTCGTCAGTGGTATCGATCACCCGGTCCCAGTCAAAGGAGAATCCCACCTTCTTAAGCTGTTCGGAAAATTTTTTGATGTTGTCATCGGTGATTTTTCGCGGATGGGTTCCGGTCTTGATGGCATAGTTCTCCGTCGGCAGGCCGAAAGCGTCAAAACCGATGGGGAACAGGACATTATAGCCCTCCATGCGGCGCTTTCTGGAAATCACCTCCAGGCTGGAATATGCCTTGATGTGCCCGACATGCATGCCAGCGCCGCTGGGATAAGGGAACTCCACCAGGCCGTAAAACTTCGGCTTATCGCTGCCGTCCACCGCTTTAAATACACCGGCTTCCTCCCATTTCTGCTGCCATTTTGCTTCTATTTTTCTAAAATTGTGCTTCATGATCACACGTCCTCCTGGCTGCCGGATTAAAGGGAAATGGCAGCCTATACAAATTTAAAATATAACATAATAAGCGGGAAGTGTCAATAAGTACAAAAACCGAAACCAAAGCATCTTCAGGCATTCTTTTTTCTTTTCAAAAGTCCCGTCAGCCGCTCCACATAAGGCTTTGTCCAGGGAATATTGCCAAGCAGCACCGCCAAGGTGCAAATAGTTAAAATAATGGTAATCGGATGTCCGAACATCGCCAGCAATGGGTAATCAGATGAGGAGGCCAGAGAAACCGCCTGGCGGAAATTGGAATCCATCATCTGTCCCAGCACCATCGCCAAAATCAAGGGGGCGACCGGATAATCAAACCGCCGCATCAAAAATCCCATACATCCGAAGAAGAACATCAGTCCCACATCAAACAGCCGATTATTGCAAGCGAAGGAGCCGACCACGCACAGGCTGGTAACCACCGGAATCATAATATTTTTCGGGATGGTGATGATCCGGCAGATTCTGGGCGCCACCAAAAGCCCCAGGATCAAAAGGGCGAAGCAGGCAATCACGCCGGCCACCAAAATCGCATGAAAGGCCTCCGGATTCTGCCGGATAAACAGCGGACCGGGCTGCAGCCCATGTACATAAAATACCGATAAGATAATGGCCGTCACCGCGTCTCCGGGCACCGCCAGTGTCAGCATCGGAATCAGGGCACCGCCGATACATGCATTGTTGGAGGATTCGCTGGCCATAATTCCTTCCACCGCTCCCTCGCCAAAGGGAACTTCCGGGTTCTTCACCAGCCGTTTGGCCTCATTATAAGCGATGAAGGACGCCACAGGACCGCCCGCTCCCGGCAGAGCGCCCACAAGCATGCCGATGGTAGAGGTATATAAAGACAGCTTCCAGTGCTTCAGCACCTCCTTCAGGCTGATTTTTGACTTTTCCATAGTCAGGACATTCTGTTCCTGTTTCATATTGTAGACCACGGACAACACCTCGGCAAATCCAAAAAATCCTACCAGCGCGGGAACCGTGCTGATTCCGCCGGTCAGATTCTGAAGCCCGAAGGTCAGACGCCTGGTCCCCATCAGCGGATCCAGGCCGATCATACTGATCACAAGACCGATCATAACGCTGATTAAGCCCTTCGCATAATTCTTTGTGCTGACAGAGCCCACAGTCGCCAGACCAAAGAGGGCCAGCAGAAAATAATCCATCTTGGTAAATTTTAAGGCCAGCCTTGATACCGGAGTCGCCAAAAGTCCCAGGGCGATCAGCCCGAACAGACTTCCGGTAAAGGAGTAGATGGTTGCCGTGTAAAGCGCCTTGTAGGACTGCCCCTTTTTTGACATGGGGTAGCCATCCAACGTCGTCACCACCGACGACGGGGCGCCCGGAATATTAATCAGGATCGCGGAAACCGCGCCGGAGAATACACCTACTACATAGACACCCATAATCATGGCTAAGGCGTCCGAATGCTCCCAGGTATAGGTGATGGACACCAAAAGTGCCGTAGCCATGGAAACCGACAGACCGGGGATTGCCCCCACGAAAAGGCCCGCCACAGATCCGAGAAGGACCATCGCCAGAAATCTGGCATTGATAATCGATAACATCTCAAGCATGTTCCTTCCCCCTTTCTATGGCAGCAGCACATGGAGCAATGTCCGGAAAGCGATGCTTAAAAATAGTGTGGTTCCTATGGGAACCAGTACCAGCACCAGCGGCTTTCTGACTCCCATAAAGATCATCATTGCCACCAAAAATACAACCGTGACCACCTCAAAGGTGGAAAAGGTATACAAAAAAGAGAAAATTCCTATGGTGATATAGGGAACCTTCAGCTCAGCAAGCGCCAGGTAATATGCCGCGCAAAGAAGCATGGCGATCAAAACCCAGCGAAACCTTGCGCCAGACGGCGCCTTTTTGGGGGATGTCCCCTCCGCCTGCTCCCGTTTCATGGCGAGAACTCCTTCCCCGATCAGCCAGGCGGAAAGCCCCATCAAAGCCAATCCTACAATCAAAGGGAACAGGTAGGGTGACTGCGCCCAATCCTTATTAAACGCTTTCCCGTAGGATACAAGAGAATACGAGAGCAGCCCAAGGCCGCCCCCGCAGAATAGTATTCCTTCGATGATAAGCGAATGAATCTTTTTTTTCATCGATTATTCTCCAATTTTTTTGATGCCGAATTCCTCCGGGCTGATCTCGGCCACGCCGTTCTCATACTGCAGCCAGCAGATTACGGACTTCCAGTTGTCGTAGAACTCCTGGATGGAGGCATCATCCGTGTACTTCTCAAAGATCGGATCGGCAGCATTTGCCTTGACAAACTCCGTCCACTCCGGATCAGCAAACACCTGCTCACATGAAGCCTTCAGCACATCCACAATCGCCTGGGGGGTATCGTTGTTTACAACAAAGCTCAGCAGGGTGTAGGGAATATTTAAGTACTGCTCGGACTCCGGAACAACCTCCGTAAATGCAGGAATATCCGGGTATGCTTCCATTCTTTCGCTGGAGAATACGGCCAGAGGTTTCACATCGCCGCTCTCGATATAGCCGCCCAGGGTAGAGATATTCGGGTTGGTGAAATCTACCTGTCCGCCGATCACGCCAAGAAGGGCATCATTGCCGGAGTCAAAGCTGGTCATGGCAACCTCATAGCCAAGCTCCTTTAATACCAGACCCTGATTGTGGCCGCTTCCGCCAGGGCCGGAATGGGACATGGTGATCTTTCCGGGATTCGCCTTGATGTCCTCCAAAAGATCCTCCAGGGTATTATACTTGGAATCCTTTCCTACTACCAGCACCTTCGGATCGCCTACCAACGGGGAAATAACAGTAAAATCGTCATAGCCCAGGTCGCAGATATTCATGGTTCGATAGGTTCCCATGGTTTCCGCGCAAACCAGCAGGGTATAACCGTCAGAAGGCTGATCCTTTACAAACTGGCTTCCGATGGAGCCGGACGCGCCGCCCTGGTTGGTAACCGTGATGGACTGGCCCAGATACTTCTCCAGCAACACGCCAAGCTTTCTTCCCCAGGTATCGGTGGTTCCGCCTGCCGCATAAGGAATAATCATGGTGATCGGCTTTGTCGGATAACCAGCGGAAGCGATCAGCTCACTAAGCTCAGACTCTCCGGCCGCTGCTTCCTCAGACTCTGTTTCGCCAGCCTTGGCAGACTCCTCTTCTGCTTTGGTTTCCTCAGCCGTCTCGGCGGTGGTGGTGGCTGCCGCGGTCGTCTCGGTCTTGGAAGAGGTGGACACGCTGCAGGCGGTCATGGACAGGCACATAGCCGCTGCCATACCCAGTGCAAAGATTTTTCTCATAATTCATTTTCCTTCTTTCATTTCTTTTGTCAGGATCCAGCGGTCGTCCTGATGCTCCTTTGTCCGCTGCCGACTCAAAGAGTATAGCATATTATTTTGCAAGATTCAATCAGATTTCTTTAGCACTTTAAAGCTTTTATGTAAAAAATTTTCGCTTCTTGCCTTTTTTGCCGGAATATGCTATCGTATTTTCAGCATACAAGAAAGGGGAGTTTTCATGAACCTGAACCATCCGATCATCCTCTGCGGCTATACCAGCTGCGGAAAAACCACCACCGGCATGCTCCTTGCCCGGCAGCTTGGGATTCCCTTTTACGATACGGACCAAATGCTTTCCAGCCAAAACCACATGTCCATTCCGGAGTTATTCGCCAAAAGCGGGGAGGCCTGCTTCCGCGATCTGGAGCATGAAATCGCCAAGCAGGTATCCACCCTTGGCCCCTGTGTGGTTTCCACCGGAGGCGGCATGCTGGCTGCAGAGCGGAACGCAAAAATCCTCTCCGATTGCGGCACGATCATCTATATCCGGCGCCCCTTTGCGGACTGCTATGCCAGCCTTTCCAGGCAGCCGGAGCGGCCCTTATTCCGCAATCACACCAAAAAGGAACTGGAAGAAAGCTACCGGAACCGGGAAGTCGCCTACCAAAAATATGCGGCTGCCACCATAAAAAACGACCGCACCCCGGAGGACGCAGTCCGTCAGATCTTGTCCGCTCTCGGACTTCCGGACGAAAATCCCTCATGTTAACGGGCTCTGCCCGCACCCGTCCTTCTGACAAAAAGCTCTAAGCGCCGGCCAGGCCGGAAAACACTTAGAGCTTTTTTGTTAGTTTATTATTATAATTCTACCTCAAAGGGCAGCTGGTCCAGAATGTCCTTCTGCACATCCACTCCCGGATAAACCTCAATCAGCTTCAGCCCTTTGGGCGTCAGGCGGAATACACAGCGCTCCGTCACGTACAGCACCTTCTGGCCGTTAGCGATGGCGCGCTTTGCCGAAAAACTGATGCTTCCTACCTTTTCCACAAATTTGGGAATGCTTCCCTCCTGATGGATGGTTACCACACCCTTTTTCTGGGTAACCTCCAGCCCCTTGGTGTTGAAGGTCAGGCAGAAAACAACGCTGGGCGTCCTCGCCGTGATGTTGGCAAAGCCTCCAATCCCGGCAAAAGCGCCTGGCCCGCGATGGGCATTGACATTTCCTTTCCCGTCCACCTCCAGGCCGCCCATAAAGCAAATATCCAGGCCGCCATTGTCATAGAGGTCAAACTGGTTCGCCATATCGTAGACCGAAGCCGCGCCGATCATCGCTCCGAATGCCTTTCCGGAAACCGGGAAGCCGCCGATGCCTCCCGATTCTACCGTCAGCGTCACCATATCCAGCATGCCGTTTTTCCTTGCGTGTCTGGAAACCATCTCCGGAATGCCGATTCCGATATTGACAATATCGTCCACCCGCAGCTCCTGGGCCGCCCTTCTGCCGATAATATTGCCAATGGCATTGTTTTTCGTCATGTTCGCGGAAACGGAATCGATCTTCTCATTCCAGAAATTCCACTCCTCATAAGGAATTTCAAAGCTTCCTGTCAGGGCAGCATATGCTTCGTTGCGCTCCTCCGGCTCCATAACTACGATGGCGTCCACCAGACAGCCGGGGATAATGGCGTTTCTGGGTCGGGAAGGCGTGTTGACCAGCCGGTCCACCTGCACAATCACCTTTCCGTGGTTTGCCTTCACGGCCTGGCAAATGGACAGCGCATCCCCGGACATAAACATATCATCGAAGGAAATATTGCCCTTCCGGTCAGCCGCCGTGCCCTTGATCAGCGCGACTGTCAGCCTGGGAAGCTTATAATAGAGAAATTCCTCCCCATCCACCTCCACATACTTGACCAGAGAATCGTCGATGGAGATCCGGTTAATACCCGGTCCCTCTATCCTGGGGTCAACGAAAATATCCAGACCCACCTTGGACAATGCCCCCGGCAGCCCGCTGGCCTGGGCACGGATCGCGTGGGAAATGCAGCCCAAAGGCAGGTTATACGCCTCGAAGCGGTCCTCCAGCACCAGCTTTTTTGTGCTGAGCATGGCGCCGAAATGTCCGCAGATCAGCCGGTCCACCGCGCCTTCCCGGATATACCCCTCCGCGTTTCGGTTCTCGTCCCAGACGCCGAAGCCGGCGCTGGAAACCACCGTCAGATGCCTGGGCGCCTGCATTTTCTCATACCTGCGGTAAAGGGCCTCATGAAGCTCCACCGGACTTTCAATACCTACAAAAGAATTGACACAAATACAATCTCCATCCCGGATCAGGCGGATCGCCTCATCCGAACTCATAATTTCATACATAAAGCATTCTCTCCCTTACATAGCACATGGGTCAATTCTAACAAAATAATGGCGGTTCGTCCAGTGTTGTTTCAATAACAGATGATAAAAAATCCCCGATGCCTTATTTACAAAGTTTATCGGGGATTTAAAAACTTATAACAGTTTATAAATATTTTTGTATACTGATGAGCTTACATGCGCATCTGTCTGGCCACTTCCTCAGCAAAGTTCTCGTTCTTCTTCTCCATACCCTCGCCGGTCTCATAGCGAACGAATCTCTTCACTGCGATGTTCGCGCCGTTTGCCTTGGCAACCTGTGCTACATACTGGGCAACGGTCTGCTTGCCATCCTCTGCTTTTACATAAACCTGATCCATCAGGCAGAACTCTTTCAGTTCTTTGTTGATACGGCCCTGGATCATGCCCTGTTTTACTTTGTCCGGCTTTGCGGCTTCCTTCGGATCATTCTCGATCTGAGCGGTGATGATCGCCTTCTCATGCTCGATGAACTCGTCGGATACTTCGCTTCTGCTGCAGAACTGGGGCTTCAAAGCTGCGATCTGCATAGCTACGTTCTTAGCCATCTCTTTGACGGCATCGTTTATCACATCGGTCTCTACGTCCACCAGAACGCCGATCTTGCCGCCGGCATGGATGTAGGAGGTTACGAAGCCATTGGGTTCCTCAACCTGCTCGAAACGACGGATGTTCATATTCTCGCCGATGATGGAGATCTGAGTAGACAAAGCCTCCTTCACAGTCATAGACGGATCCTTCTCCCACTTCTCAGCCAGGAACGCATCCATATCCTGAGCGGTGGTCTTTAAAGCCTGGGCTGCGACATTTGCCGCATAGTTCTGGAACTTCTCATTCTTCGCGACGAAGTCAGTCTCCGCATTTACCTCGACTACAACTGCTTTCTTGCCGCACTCGGTCAGAGCGGTAACGACGATACCCTCTGCCGCAATACGTCCGGCTTTCTTTGCTGCGCCAGCCAGTCCCTTTTCTCTCAGGAACTCAACTGCCTTATCCATATCGCCGTCAGTAGCTGCAAGAGCCTTCTTGCAGTCCATCATGCCGGCGCCGGTCATCTCTCTTAATTCTTTTACCATTGCTGCAGTTACTGCCATTGTTTTGTCCTCCAAAAATATATTTGGCTTACGCCTCCGCATTCTCCTCTACCGCCTCAAAAGCCTCGGAGAAATCTGCGGTCGCCTCACCCTGGTTTGCCTCGATGACAGCATCAGCCATCTTCGAAACGATCAGTTTTACGGCTCTGATGGCATCATCATTGCCCGGGATCACATAATCCAGTTCCTCCGGATCGCAGTTGGTATCGGCGATACCGATCAGAGTGATGCCCAGAGTATGAGCTTCCTGTACACAGATTCTTTCCTTTTTCGGATCTACGATGAAGATGGCATCCGGCAACTTCTTCATTTCTTTAATGCCGCCCAGGTTCTTCTCCAGCTTCTCCCACTCTTTCTTAAGAGCGATAACCTCCTTCTTCGGCAGTACGTCAAAGGTACCGTCCTCAGACATGGTTTCGATCGCTTTCAGTCTAGCAATACGGCTCTGGATGGTCTTGAAGTTGGTCAGCATGCCGCCCAGCCATCTCTCGTTTACATAGAACATACCACAGCGCTCTGCCTCGGACTTGATGGCATCCTGAGCCTGCTTTTTGGTTCCTACAAACAGAATGGTGCCGCCGTTTGCTGCGATGTCAGAAATTGCATTGTAAGCCTCATCTACCTTTCCTACAGATTTCTGCAGGTCGATGATGTAGATGCCGTTTCTCTCGGTGTAGATGTACGGAGCCATTTTCGGGTTCCATCTTCTTGTCTGATGTCCAAAATGAACACCTGCTTCCAGAAGCTGCTTCATTGAAATAACGCTCATGTTATTTACCTCCATTTGGTTTTTACTTCCGCCTGCGTCTCATGCTTCCTCCAGGACCTTTGCTCTCAAGGCACCGCTTTCAGAATCAGCAGACGTGTTTTTTTGTCAGCTTTTTTATCCTATCACAAGTTCAGATATTTGACAAGTATTTTCCAGTGAAATTCTACAAAAGTGTTTTTCCAGTCCCCCATGCGTCGCTGGCAGGGCGCGCCACCACCCATGAAAGCCGCCGGATGGCTCCGCGCTGTCGCGCTTCCACCGTATTTTTGATGAAAAAAACGGAAAACCCACAGGATCTTCCGTTTTTCTCTTATTTCGACAGTTTTATATTTTTCAGTTCTTCAAATACCACGTCATTCAATACCTTAATATAGGTTCCCTTCATTCCTGAGGACCGGGATTCGATCACGCCCGCGCTTTCAAACTTGCGCAAGGCATTGACAATCACGGAACGGGTAATGCCCACACGGTCCGCGATCTTACTGGCCACCAGAATGCCCTCATTGCCATCCAGCTCCTCAAAAATATGGGTGATGGCTTCCAGTTCGGAGAAAGATAAGGTACCGATGGCAGACTTGACAATCTGGACCTTGCGGGTTTCCTCCGCATTTTCCTCATTGACGGAGCGCATCATCTCCAGCCCCACAACGGTAGTTCCATACTCGCTCAGGATAATGTCGTCGATGTCATACTGCTCATCACACTTGTAAATAAACAGGGTTCCCAAACGCTCCCCCGCTATGTCAATAGGAGTGATAATAGCCTGGTACTTGATCACATTTTCCTCTGCAAAGCCCAGAGTCGCCAGGTTTACATTCTCCTTGGTGGAAAGGATGCTCAGCAGGCGTTCATTGAGCATATGGTCTACATAGCCGCCCACCTGATCCTCAATCAGCTCTTCGATCTCATCCACGCCGGGACAAAGACCAACCCCAAGAACCTTTCCCTTTTTGCTGATCACCAGGATGTTAGACAGCAAAATTTCACTGAGCACCTTGCAGATGTCGTTGAAGACGACTTTGTGAGAATTGTTATTATGCAACAATTTATTGATTTTTCTGGTTTTATCAAGTAACTGTACACTCATTTCGAAAAACCTCCTCGATGATCTTGCCGTTTACATACGAACCAAATATTCCCTATAAATTTTAGCATGATTAACCGATAATAACAATAGTTTTTCGAAATTTTTTGATTATTTATTGAATTAGAGTATTTTAATTTTATTTTTTTTCGTGAATCGGCTTACTGTATCCACATTGCTCGTTCGCGCACAGAAGCTTATTGCCCTTTTCTAGCATATATCCGCCGCAGGAAGGACATTTCTCTAAAGAGGGCTTCTGCCAGGACATGAAATCACATTCCGGATTATTTTCACAGCCATAGTACCGGCGGCCCTTCTTAGTCTTTTTGATGACCACTTCCTTACCGCATTTCGGGCAGGGTACTCCCACCTTTTCCAGATACGGCTTGGTGTTTTTACACTCCGGGAAGCCGGGACATGCCAGGAACTTGCCATGAGGTCCATATTTGACAACCATATTGCGGCCGCAAATGTCACAAACCACGTCCGACACCTCATCGGCAATTTTCACCGATTCCAGAGTCTTTTCCGCGGTCTTCACGGCTTCATCCAGATCCGGATAAAAATTCTCCACCACAGTCTTCCATTTGACGGTGCCGTCGCCCACCTTATCCAGCAAAAGCTCCATGTTTGCCGTAAAGCTGGTATCCACAATGCTTGGGAAGCATTTTTTCATGATGGCATTGACAGCTTCTCCCAATTCTGTGACATACAGGTTCTTATTCTCCTTGGTCACATAACGTCTCGCCAGGATGGTGGTAATCGTAGGCGCATAGGTACTGGGACGTCCGATGCCCTGCTCCTCCAGCGCCTTTACCAGGGAGGCTTCGGTATAATGTGCCGGCGGCTGCGTGAAATGCTGACTGGGATTTAACCCGGCAAGACTTAATACATCGCCCTTTTCCAGATCTCCGAATAAGGTGTTGGTATCTTCTTTTTCCTCCTCCTGCACATAAACGGACATGAAACCATCAAATACCAGACGGGATGCCGCCAGGGAAAACATCTGCTTTCCGGCCCGCACCTTCACCGAGGTGGTGTGATACAAAGCCGGCTGCATACGGCTGGCCGCAAATCGCTTCCAGATCAGCTGATACAGACGGAACTGATCACGCTGCAGGGATTCCTTGACAATCACCGGAGTCAGAGCAATATCTGTGGGACGGATCGCCTCATGGGCGTCCTGAATTTTTGCGCCGTTTTTCTGAGCGGAGGCATTTTTCAGCACATACTGCTCCCCATAGGTCTCCTTCACGTAAGCCCGTGCTGCTGCATCCGCTTCCTCCGCAATCCGGGTGGAATCGGTACGCAGGTAGGTAATCAGACCGATGGTGCCATGCCCCTTCACATCCACGCCTTCATAAAGCTGCTGGGCGATACGCATGGTCTTCTGGGTGGAAAAATTCAGAACCTTGGAGGCCTCCTGCTGCAGCGTACTGGTGGTGAAAGGAATCGGCGGCTTTTTGGACCACTCCCCGTGCTTTACCTCATCTACCACAAACTCTGCCTGCTTCAGGCTGTCCAGGATTTCCTGCAGCTGCTGCTGATTGTGAATGACCGTCTTTTCCCCGTCCTGGCCATAATATCTGGCTTTCAGTTTTTTCCTGCTGCCCTTCTGGGTCAGCTCTGCCTCAAGATTCCAGTATTCCTCTGGGATGAAGGCAGCGATCTCATCCTCCCGGTCACAGATCATCCGCAAAGCCACCGACTGGACGCGCCCGGCGCTTAACCCTCGTTTCACCTTTCCCCAAAGCAAAGGGCTGATGCTGTAGCCTACCATCCGATCCAGTATCCGGCGGGCCTGCTGGGCATTGACCAGATCCATATCGATTTCCCGTGGAGCCTTCAAGGATGCCTTTACCGCATTTTTGGTGATCTCATTAAAGCTGATACGGTAAACCTTCTTATCCGGCGTTTTATCCAGATTCAATGCCTTCATAAGATGCCAGGAAATGGCCTCTCCCTCCCGGTCCGGATCCGTAGCCAGATAGATCTTATCTGCTTTTTTTACTTCCTTGCGAAGCTTTGCCAGTATATCTCCCTTCCCGCGTATGGTAATATACTTTGGTTCATAATCATGCTCCACATCAATACCCAAACTGCTCTTAGGCAGATCGCGGACATGTCCATTTGATGCGTCTACCTCATATGCGGAGCCTAAAAACTTTTTGATTGTCTTTACCTTTGCCGGTGACTCCACAATTACCAGATTCTTCGCCATAGCTGCTCCTAATTACTTAACGTTTTTCCATAATAATGATTTGCCGAACGGAAGACATATCCGCCTAATTCCAGTTCCAGCAAGCTTCCCATACATTCGCTGACTGTCATTCCGCTTTCTGTCACAATCTCATCCAAATGTTTCGGTTTGAAATCCAAGCAACTATACAACATTTTTTCTTTCTTTGCAAGCCCATTTATATTTTTTTCACATATTTGCAGCTTTTTTCGGAATTTTAACCCAAGATATTCTGTAATATCACTGGGCGAAATTGCCATATGTGCTCCTTGCTGAATCAGCTGGTTGCAGCCCCGGCTCAAATAATCCGTCACCCTGCCCGGAATGGCAAAAATCTCCCGCCCCTGATCCGCTCCCAGCTCAGCTGTGATCAATGAACCACTTTTTTCCTTTGCCTCCACCACCAAAACCGCATCCGCCATTCCGCTGATAATCCGATTGCGCATGGGAAAATTCCGTGCCATGGGTGGTGTGCCTGGCGCAAACTCCGAAATCACGCAGCCCTGTCTGGTCATCTCCTGATACAACTGATAATTGGAGGGCGGATAACAAATATTGATCCCGCAGCCTAAAACTCCGCAGGAATATCCGCCTGCCTTCAAGGCTCCCTCATGAGCTGCCCCATCAATGCCTAAGGCCAACCCGCTGACAATTCCGATCCCTTCTGATGCCAATGCCTTTGCAAACTCGGCGGCAAGCTGTTCGCCGTAAGCGCTGCAGCCCCTGGCCCCCACGATCGCCGTCATGGGCCGGTCCTGTTGCGGAAGGGTCCCCTTCACAAAAAGCCCTGCCGGACAATCGTCGATTTGCGCGAGCTTTTGAGGATATTCCGGTTCTGTCATGGAAACCAGACAAATTCCCTGACTTTCCAGCCTCTGATACTCCTCCAGACAAGCCGGAAGCTTTGCCTTCCACCCTGAAAACTTCTCCGCCTGATGCCTGCCAAGGACGCCATCCCGAACCAGCTGTGTTTCTTCTATATTTAATACTCCGGAAAGGGCGGGAACATACCTGCCAATTTTTCCAATGGACGCGGCTCCCAGAAAAGGAGCCTTCATCAGCCAATATAAATATCCTTTTTCCTGATTTTCCACCTGTCTTCACCGATCCCTTCCCCAATATTTTGCCCCAGGCTCCCGATACCCAAAGGCCTCAGCAAGATGACGACACTGAATCTCA
This sequence comes from uncultured Lachnospiraceae bacterium, assembly GCA_964537765.1. GTDB lineage: Bacteria > Bacillota > Clostridia > Lachnospirales > Lachnospiraceae > Brotaphodocola. Next base: position 13,027 of record CAZICB010000005.1, on the reverse strand, counting down.
TCCGTTCCTTCCAGATCCGCGATGGTTCTGGCCACCTTCAAAACCTTATTGCAGCCTCTGGCAGTCAGCTGCATTTTCCGAAAGGCAGTTTGCAGAAATTCCTCTTCCTTCTCTCCAAGCCCGCAAAAAGCCTGGATTTCCGAATTTTTCATCTCACCGTTGGCGTAAATACCCCTTCCGGCAAAGCGTTTCTTCTGGATCTTCCTCGCGGCTTCCACCCGCTCCCGGATCGCGGAGGATGGCTCGGAAGCTCCCCCTCCGCGAAGCTCCCCGTAGGTAACCGGGGCTGCTTCCACACAAAGATCGATCCGGTCCAGGAGGGGACCGGAAATCCGGCTTAAATACTTCTGTACCTGCTGGCTGGTGCAGCTGCAGCGGCTTCGATCCGGATAGTACCCGCACTTACAGGGATTCATGGCAGCCACAATCATGAAATTTGCCGGAAACCGGAAGGTACCATAAGCCCTCGACACCGTCACCTGATGCTCCTCCATAGGCTGGCGCAGCACCTCCAGGGTTCCCTTTTGAAATTCCGGCAGTTCATCCAAAAACAGCACGCCCCGGGTGGCCAAAGAGATTTCTCCTGGTTTTGGAATCCGCCCTCCGCCGATCAACGCCTGCTGACTGATGGTATGATGAGGCGCCCGGAAAGGACGGATGCCCGCCAGCGCCTTGCCCGGCGGCAGCATCCCGCAGACACTGTAGACCTTGGAAATCTCCAGCTGCTCCTCACGGCTCATAGACGGCATAATGGTAGGCACCCGCTTTGCCACCATGCTTTTGCCGCTTCCCGGAGGCCCGATGTATAAAAGATTATGCTGCCCTGCCACGGCAATCTCCGTGGCCCGACGCATCAAAAGCTGTCCGCCTACCTCCCGAAAATCCACCGGATAGGTCATAGGTATGTTCCAATCCGGAAAATTCTCACAGACTGCCACTTGCGCTTTTTCCGGTTCCCGGATCCAGCCCACCATTTGCTTTAAATCCCGGACGGCATATACCTTCATATTTTGAACCACCAGCCCCTCTGCCAGATTCTCCTCCGGCAGAAAACAACGGCGGATTCCCTGCTTTTGCAGCCCCAGCACCATGGGCAGCACTCCACGTACCGGCTTGATTCTGCCGTCCAGGCCCAATTCTCCAATCCATGCCGTCTGCTCCCACGGCTTAAGGGAAAGCTCTCCATAGGCGGCCAGCACTGCCACCGCAATGGGAAGGTCAAAACCGGTTCCCTCCTTGCGCACATCCGCCGGGGACAAATTTAAGGTGATTTTCATGGCCGGCAGGGGGAAACCCGCATTGCGCAGGGCGGTTCGAACCCGCTCCTCCGCCTCCTTCACCTCACTGGCCAGATAACCGACCATCTGAAAGCACGGCAGCCCTTCGCTGGCATCTGCCTCCACTTCCACCAGGTATCCTTCGATCCCACATAGTCCTCCACTATTCACTTTACTAAACACAAAAAACCTCCTTGTCTTTTTATTCTTTTCCGCTCTATTGGAAACGGTACGGACGCACCACAGACTATCCAGAAAGCAAAGAGAAAAGATATTGTAACTATAGCGGATTTCAATAAAAAGATCAAGTAAATTCTGTCATCAGCGGACGGAAACGCAGCGGCAGCAGATTCCGCTGACATTGGTAATTGGTGCGGGCCTCGATGGCGATGGAACGGTGGAAGGTCTTCCACAGACTCTCATAGGCTTTCTCATCGGTCGCCTGTTCCATACACCTCTGCCACTGGGCAGAATCCGCATGGACCATCATCCATCCCCGATTTGCCTGATGGACCGCGGCGATCTTTCTGCCGCAGTCATAAAGGATCCAGTTTTCGCTGGGCATCCGGTCTGCAAAATGGCGCGCCACCAGAGCGGTCACATCATTCTTCGGCGTGATCTTTCCTACCAAAATATTGCCCTCCATCTGAGAAAAGCGGGCAAACTCCATATAATGATGCTGCTCCCGGGACACATAGCGATTCAGCCGGAACACCTCATAAACCGCCGGCAGCTGTAAAAGCTCCAGCACCTTCACTCCCATGGCGAAGGCATAGACCAGAAACCGGTAAATGGCGTCGGCTTTCCCCGATTCAAAGGAAAGGGAGGCCTGATAAACCGTCTCATACACTTCCTCGTTCAATTTCCGGCGGATGCTGTCCACCACCTTCGCCGCCTTTTCCCGGTCAGTCTCTACCTGCCTGTATTCACTGAACAGCTCCCGGTCCCGGCCAGGAAGCTCCAGCCGCACATTTGCATGGCCCAAACGGCTCATCCAGGCATCGTACACGCCGCAGAAAATCCCGTCTGCGGAATCCTTACATACAAAAATTGTCATGGCCCTCCTCCTTTACAGATTCCCCGTCAGGGCCGAGTACTGATCCTCGGCTGCCACGGGAGCTGTCACCTGGTAATCGTCAAACAAACTGAGCTGCCGGTAGCTGTCGTGATTGGAAATATCCCAGGCATTCCGATGCTCCACGCCCACCAGCTGATTGGTGATATAATTCTCATTCATGGGGATCGCATACATCATTCGCCCGGAGCAGGTGATAAAATACATGGCACGCTTCAGCACCACCCCCAGCTTTTTTAAGCCTGGAAAATCCAATGCCGACCCGCGCCGGGCTGCCAGAATCCGCCGTGCGCACTTGACGCCGATGCCTGGCACCCGCAAAAGTGTGCCATAGTCCGCCCGGTTTATCTCCACCGGAAACTGCTCCATATGGCGCAGCGCCCAATCGCACTTGGGATCCAGCAGCACATTGAAATTCGGGCGTTTTTCCGAGAGCAGCTCCTCCGCCTGAAATCCGTAGAACCGCAGCAGCCAGTCCGCCTGGTACAGACGATGCTCCCGCAAAAGGGGCGGTCCCCCCGGCAGCACCGGAAGCAGGCTGTCATCATTGACCCGGACAAAGGCGGAATAGAACACCCGCTTCAGATCGTAATTCTGATACAGGGCCTGAGCTACCTGCAGCATCTGATAATCATTTTCCGGCGTGGCCCCCACGATCATCTGGGTACTCTGCCCCGCCGGGACAAAGGTCTGCCCGGCCGCCTGTCCCTGCTTCCAAAGATTCCGCCCGGGATGATTCACCGAATCTGCCATGCCGATCTCCCTGGACGGCTTCTGGTAACGTTTATCCTCCAGCCACCGCTGATTCTGGGCGGCGATCCCCCGCTGTACCTGACGCATGGGCGTCAGAATCTTCTCCCGGGTCTTTCCGGGCGCCAGCGCCCGCAGTCCATCCGCAGTGGGCAGCTCCAGATTCACGCTCATACGGTCTGCCAGATAGCCAACCTGCTCGATCAGCGCCGGATCAGAGCCGGGGATCGCCTTCACATGGATATAGCCATGGAAACGGTACTGGCGCCGCAGGCGATACAAGGTCTGATAGATCAGGCTCATGGTATAATCCGGGGAATAGAGAATCCCGGAGCTTAAAAAAAGGCCCTCGATATAATTTCTCCGGTAAAACTCCACCACCAGAGTGCATACCTCATCCGGGGTGAAGGACGTCCGCACCACGTCATTCGACCTGCGGTTGATGCAATATTTGCAGTCATAGATACACTGGTTCGTGTAGAGAATCTTCAGCAGGGAAATACACCTGCCGTCCGCCGCAAAGCTGTGACAGATCCCTGCTGACAAGGTATTGCCCAGGGCCCCCTTCTGCCCCTTCCGTGCCACTCCGCTGCTGGAGCAGGACACGTCGTACTTTGCCGCATCGGAAAGAATCCGCAGCTTTTCCTGTATGCTCATCTCACTTTGAATCAACATGGCTTTCTGTTCCCTTCCCGCTCCGCCCCGAAAATAACAAGTACAAAAGGAGCAGAACATTTGTTCTGCTCCAATCATATCATATTCCATTTCTGTTTTCAATAATTTTTTCGAACATTTGTTCTGATTTTTCCAGTCCGGACGGATCAATCCTCCCAGGAAAATTCCTTCACCTCACGAACCACATCCATGATGGAACCGTCGCGGGCCTCGATGATGCCCACCACCTTATCTCCGAACTGTACCGGCTGCGGCTCGCCCACAATGGCATAAGCCTGGTCACGCAGCTCCTCGATCGTGCAGATGGGGAGTCTGGTATCTTTAAGCGCCTCAATCAGGTCCTGTCTTCTGGGGTTGATCGCGATGCCGTAATCCGTAACCACCACGTCCACGCTCTCGCCCGGAGTGGTCACTGTGGTTACATTGGAGCAGATCGCCGGGATTCGTCCCTGAAGCAGAGGCGCGATTACGATGGTGCACTTGGCTCCTGCCGCCGTGTCCGGATGACCGCCCTGAGCGCCGGTGATCACGCCGTCAGAGCCTACTACCACGTTGCAGTTAAAGTTTACATCCACCTCCAGCGCAGCCAGGATCACATAGTCCAGCTTGTTCACGTAAGCGCCCTTGTTGAAGGGGTTTGCATATTCCGAAGCGGAAATCTCAATATGGCGGTCCGGATGCTTCTGGATGGACTCGATGGCGCCCAGGTCAAAATCCTGCGTATCCACCAGCTTGTCAACCAGGCCCTTCTCCAGCAGATTGCACATGGGTGTGGTCAGTCCGCCTACGCCAAAGCCCATGCGGATGCCCCGCTCCTCCATAATCTTGGTCAGGGAGATGGTGGAGGCAATGGAAGCGCCGCCTACGCCGGTCTGATAGGAGAAGCCATCCTTAAAGTAAGGAGTATTGATCACTACCTGGGTGCAGTACTCCGCCATGCGAAGCTTTCTCATATCGGTGGTAGGCTTGGCTGCTCCGGTGGCGATCTTTGCCGGGTTTCCGATCTCATCCACCACAACCACATAATCCACCTTGGTCATGGAAATGCTAGCCGGAACATTGGGGAAAGGAACCAGAGTATCTGTGATGGCAACCACCTTATCGGCATACTCTGCGTCTGCCACCGCATAGGACAGCACGCCGCAGTTCGACTTGCCGCCGTTGGCTCTCAAGTTGCCGTACTCGTCGGCAGTGGGCGCACCGATGAAAGCAATGTCAATATGAACCTCGCCGGACTCTACCGCCCGGACACGTCCGCCGTGGGAGCACATCACTGCCAGATTTTTCAGCTTGCCCGCGGAGATGGCCTCGCCGATCTTTCCGCGGACGCCGGAGGAACGAAGGCTGGTGACGGTGCCGTCCTCGATCATGGGCACGATCGGGTCATGGGCTTTTCCCAGGGAGGTGGCACAGATGGTCAGATCCTTGATGCCCATCTTATGAATCTCCTCCATAACCATATTGACAACATAATCGCCCTCGCGGAAATGATGGTGGAAGGATATAGTCATACCGTCCCTGATGCCGCATTTTACCAGCACATCATGGATATTCTCCACCAGCTTGCTGCGGTTGGGATCTACCACTGCGTGAATCTTTGCCGCGCCGCGGGTAAACTCGTAATTATCTTTTGCGTTTGCGCCCTGATAAGGCTCTTTTCCAGTAATCTTTAAGATCTCTTCCGGGATTTCTCTACCTACTGCATTTATCATTTTACAGATCCCCCTCATATACGCCTGATGCTTTTGCAAGGTCAATGGTTCTCTTTGCTCCGTCGTAGAAGGCAATATCGATCATCTTGCCGTCTACGGTAAATACGCCGATGCCCAGCGCTTTCTTTTCGTCGATCTCCTTAACCACTTTCTCGGCAAAGATGATTTCCTTCTGGGTCGGAGTGAAAACTTTATGGACAATGTCGATCTGCCGCGGGTTTACCAGAGACTTGCCGTCAAAGCCCATCATCTTAATCATCTTCACCTCTTCCTCGAAGACATCCATGGCATCCAGATTGGTAAATACCGTGTCCCAGCACTGTACGCCTGCCGCGCGGGCCGCGATAATCATCTGCTGTCTGGCCCCCATCAGCTCCACGCCGGTTCCGGTGATGACCGTCTGCAGATCCTTCGTGTAGTCTCCGCCGGAAAGGGCGATCCCGATCAGACGGTCGGAGGACTCGCAGACCTCCAGAGCATGAAGAACGCCCTTGCAGGACTCCAAAGCTGCCATCAGAAGGGTGGAACCCTCCGGCCGGCCAAACTCCTTCTCCGCTGCCAGCACATGCTCCTCCACAGTATGGACATCCCTGGCGCTTTCCGTCTTTGCGATACGGATCACATCAGCTCCGCCCGCCACACAAACACGGATGTCCTCTTTCCAGTGAGGGGTGTCCAGGCCATTGATGCGGACTACCCGCTCTACACCCCGGTAATCAATCTCCTGCAACGCGTGATACAGGGAATATCTTGCCGCGTCCTTCTGGTTTTCTGCCACCGCGTCCTCCAGATCCAGCATGATGGAGTCGGGACGATAAATATAGGGATCCTTGATCAGGCCCGGCTTCTGGCAGTTCAAAAACATCATGGAACGTCTTAATCTTTTTTTGTTTGGATGGCTCATTATTTAATCACACCTCCCCACGGAAGATTCTCGGTAATATCATTTGAACGATATACGGCGCATTCTACCCGTGCCTTTAAGGTACAGTCCAAAGCGCCCTTATCCACGATGGTTACCTTGGCACTGCTTACCTCCAGACGATTCAAGGTTTCCAGCACCGTCGCCTTGATCTGTTTTCCGAACTGATGGATCACACTACTTTCGATCGACAGCTCAATCGTACCATTTCCTGGCTCCACGGTAACCTGAGCATCGCTGGATTCCAGGGTACCTGCCATAGCAGCTTTTTTTACTTCCATTTTCTCCTCCTTCATATCTTCGGTCCTTTGTCACAACCTTGGCCAACCGGATGACCGTCCCGTCATATTGACTATATTTAGTGTAGCACCAGCGCCGCAATTGTTCAAATACTTATATAATTATAAGGATTATAGGAAAATTCCTATGATATTTTCCCAAATTCATAATTTATGGATTATGAAAGCGATAACCCGCTCACGCAAGCCGCATTGTTTTTTGCGGCCGTCTGTGTTATGATCATTTCAACAGGGTCTGCCGATTCGCGGCCCGAAAGTCAAAGGGGAGATTTTATGAATATCAAACATGCGCAATATATTCTGACTGTGCTCCAGGAGGGCAGCATCACCGCCGCAGCCAGAAAGCTTTATATTTCCCAGCCGTCCCTCAGCCAGATGATTAAACTGGTAGAAAATAATCTGGGAACGCCGATTTTTAACCGCAGCACCGACCCGATCACCTTAACCTATGCCGGCGAGAAATACATCCAGGCGGCGCGCCAGATCCTGACGATCAATAACAACCTTCAAAAGGAAATTGACGAGATCAATCACGAGGATCACGGAACCATCAAGCTGGGGATTCCGGTCCAGCGGGCCATGCAGGTGCTTCCCTACGTGCTCCCGAAATTCCGGGAAAAATATCCCGGGGTGGATATTCAGGTTTTCGAGCACGGCTCCGCAACCACCGAATCCCTGGTTCTGGAGGGGAAGGTGGACTTTGCCTGTTTGACCACCTATCCCAGACAGGAGGAGCTGGAATATATCCTGGTGGAAACCGAGGACCTGGTGCTTCTGACCAGCCGCGATTCCGCCATCGCCAGACGAATTCCGGCAGGAACCCCTATCGATATTACGGAGGCCCGGGATGAACTTTTTGTCAATATCAAGCCGGGGCATAGCGTCCGCACCACCCAGGACCGGCTTTTTATTCAAAAGGATATGAAGCCAAGGGTTCTTTTGGAAACCATGAGCATTGAGGTGGCCAAACGGACTGCCCTTGCCTGCAATGCTGTGATGATCTGTCCTCAGAATTATCTGAGCACCACACCCCATTTGCTTCCCCAGTGCGTGACCTATCCCATCCTCGGCATCGAATACAAGCGGAATTTCTACATCTGCCACCGCAAGGACCGCTATCTGACCAAATACATGCGGGATTTCATCGCCATACTCACCTCCGATGAAAAGCCCTTCGTCAACACCCTTTAGCATCGGTTCTCACATACAAATACCCGCACCAAAGGACGGCTCCCTTCCGGTGCGGGTATTTATTTGAATCGCAATTTCTTTTCATATCTTTTAATCCAAAAAACTTCGGATGGTCTTGGGGCTGCGGTAATTCCAGGTGGAAATCTTGATGCCGCTCCTGCGGCTGGCCGCATGCACGATCTGCCCGTTTCCGATGTACATGGCCACATGATTGACGGTACCGCCGCTGTTGGCATAAAAGATCAGATCTCCGGGCTTCATCTCGCTGGACTTTATGGCCCTTCCGGTCTTTGCCTGCTCCCTGGAGGTGCGCGGCAGATTGACCCCTGCCACATTTCGCAGCACATAGCGGACAAAACCGGAGCAATCCGCGCCGGTATGGGGATCATTGCCGCCCCAGACATACCGTCCGCCCACGAACTGCAGCGCATAATTGACCACCTTATTGCGCAGGGACGCCTGCTGGTTGGCCCGCTCTTCCAGCGGAGAAAATTTGATCGCCTCTGTCAGCGCATAGCGGACCTCCACGTTATTATCCCGGGTGGAGATATAAGCCTTATCCGGACCGTCCTCGCTGTCTCCGGAGTCCAGCTCAATCTGCACCCAGCCGTCTAACTGCTCCGCGACCGGATAGCGCTCCTCCTTGGAAATCTGGGTCCAGATGGAGGCTTCGGTGGAAGGCTCCGTGCGGACATTCAGCATGTCCGTCCTGACGATAGCCATCAGCGTGGCCGACTGCATGGCCAGATCCCGTGCCTCCTGGCCCACTGCCACATATTGAGGATCCGCCGTGATGTAGCCGGTGATAGAACCGGATTTGATCTTATACCAGCCGTCCAGCGTCTCCAGTATCTCGCCTGCCGCCTTGCCGGGGAATTTACCGATGATATTGGCATTGTCGGCGGTGCTCGGCTCCTTGCGGACATTCAGATAATTGTCAACCTTCGAGATCACGATATTGTCATACTGGCTGAGGGCCATAGCCCTTAAATCCAGCTTGCGCGCTTCATTTAACGCATAGCGGATCGTCACGTTGTTGTCGCGGGTGGAGATATACGACGTCTCATTGCTTCCATCCACGTCATCCGGCTTGATCTGGGCCCACTCCTGCGTCTCCTCTATCACAACATATCGCTCGTTGATCAAAGCCTGCCCCACCACGTTGGCCGGATCGATCTCCGGCGCCGTGCGGATATTCAACTTCTCCACGTTGACAATGGCGCGCTTCTCCACGTACTCCAGAGCCTTCTCGCGTGCCTCCTCTCCGCTGATCACATACTGGTTGTGAATGTAACCCTCGATGCCTCCGGAGGTGATGTGATACCACTCACCATCCGCGTCCAGGATCTCACAGGCGCTGTTCTCCTGCAGCTTGCCAATGATCTTCCCGCCGGGGCCAGGCGTCTCACGCACGTTCAGATAACCGGAGACCTGGACAAGCCCAAGATTTGCGTAGGAATCCACCACTGCTTGTCTCTCCTCCTGCTCCTGCCGCGCCGCCTCCTCCTCCGGGGAGAGAACCTGCTCCGGCCCGCTCTCACCGCCTTCTTCCAGTCCGGTCTCCGTAATCGATCCTGATCGTTCACCGCCAGGCTGCGATACGGGACGGTTCTTTATCTTCTGTCCAAACGCCACTGCGACGACAAGCAGAATAATCACCACCGCCCCGAAGATCCCATATCTCAGATAAGGAGAACGCCTCCGCTTTCTCCTGGCTCTGTTCAAAACTTCAATATAGTCCTTATCTCCTGCCATATTTCCACTCCTAAAGGTAAACCTGTCCCTCATTATAGCACAAAAACCGCCTGCTTACGATAGCAACAGGCGGAAAAAATATGAAAATTCTATGTACGCGGCGCCTCAGTCACCCAATCAACAGCCCCAAAACGGCCGCAATCAGGATCGTTTTTGGTATGGACAGCTTGAGCCGCAGCAGCAGAAAACCGCTGATCACAGAGATCGCCACCAGATTCCAGGCGATTATCCCTGTATCCAGATATGTGCTCGCGCCAAGCGTGACTGCCGCCGCCGCCAGCATTCCCATACTGGCCGGACGTACACCGCGCATGGCGCTCTCAAGTATCTTGTTTCCCTTGAGCCGCAGGATAAAGTGAGCAGCCAGCATGGAAAGCGTCAAGGACGGCATCATCACACCGAGACTCGCGCATACCGAGCCGAGCGTCCCCGCCGTCCTCAGTCCCACGAAAGTGGCACAGTTGATTCCCAGGGATCCCGGCGTCATCTCGGCTACCGCCACGATGTCCATGACCTCCTGAGGAACCATCCAGCCGTAGCGCAGGACCTCATCGTTGATGACCGGCACCATGGTCATGCCGCCAAAGCTACAGAATCCAATCTTCATAAAGGATAAAAACAGTCTAAGATAAATCATCCGGTATTTTCCCCCTCCAAATCAGAATTCCCGCAACCAGCGCCACACCCACGAGGAGCAGTTTGTTGATGTCGGACAGTACACAGATCACAAATGAGATTCCGAAAATCACATAGCTCAGCTTTTCTTTGAGCGCTGTTTTTTTCAGTTTCAAACATGCGCTGATAATGATCGGAACTACCACGCTGCGCACGCCGTTCAAAATTTTCGCGACATAGGTGTTATCACGCAGTGATGAATAAAAATAGGTAACTATGGCAATAGCAATCAGGGCAGGCAGGGATAATCCCACAGCAGCAAGGACCGCTCCTGTAATCCCTTCCATCGCATAGCCACAGAATACGGACATGTTAATGATCATGATGCCCGGAAATGACTTGGCAAGAGACATGTAATCCACGATCTGCTCCTCCGTCATCCAGCCCCGCTTGTCCACAAACTCCGCCTGTATCTGGGCAATGATGCTCCAGCCGCCGCCGAAAGTGAAGAGGCCGATCTTGGCCATCTCAAAAAAGATCGTCCAGAGCCGTTTTATCTTTTCCATATATATCCCCCTATCCCATCACAAGACACCAAAAGGGCACCGAAAGCATGGACAGGATTGTGCTGAATACCACGCATTTGGTCGCAAACACCTCATCCTTCCCATATTTGGATGCCATGACTGCTGTGGTACTTGCCGCCGGCATCCCGGTCAGGATCACCGCTACTTCGGTCACCAGAGCATCCACATGGGCCAGACGACAGCTAAGGAACAGCACAAACGGCAAAAGCAGCAGACGGACCAGCGTATAATAAATGGTTCCCTTAGTAGGCAGATCCCGCAAACGCACGTCCGCCAGGATGGTTCCCACCAGCATCATGGCCAGACAGGTATTGGCATTGGCCACGGTCCGGATCGTCAAAGACAATACGCCTGGCAGCGGAAACTGCGTGATCATCAGGAAAATGCCGATGAACGCTGCCAGAATGCAGGGATGGGTAGATACCTTTTTCAGCAATGTTTTTTTGTCCGGCGCTTCCGTAAAATAGGTGATTCCTACCGACCACATAAAAATCCGCTGGGGCATCACATAAATGGACGCATACAAAAGCCCCATGCTGCCAAACAGCCCCTCCGCAACCGCATTGCCCAGAACTCCCGCGTTGGAGCAGATGGTGGCGTATTGCACAACCTTTTTGCGCTGGTCATGAAATCCCGGATACAGAACCAGACTAAAAAGATAACTTCCGATCTGGACCAGAACAGCAATGACACAGACACTCAGACAGCTCATGAGAATCTGAGTGTCAAAGGCTATCTGAAAGGATTTGACAATACTGGCCGGAAGAGTTACATTGATCACCAGGTTGCTCAGAAAGGCTTTGTCGCCGTCCCGCACAATCCCGATCTTTTTCAGCGCCCATCCCAGAAGCATGGTCAAAAGCAGCATTCCCTGCGTCTCAAACATTCCCGAAAAATCCATGGTTCACCTCGCCAATTATTTCCAAAAGTATTCTTCTACCATTATAATGCCCTTCGTTCTTTTGTCAAGTTCACAGAAATTTCATCCTTTCCCGCAAAAATTAATAAAAAAGCAATAGTATTTTTCAAGGCTTTGTAGTAAACTCATCCTTGTCTTAAATATTTATCAAATCTGTATGAGGAGAGAGGAACATCTTGACGGCCGCGATAGCAGGCGTGTTATATGTTCACTCACCCGACCGCTGATGTAACTTTTAAGAATATTATACAAGGAGTGATTCATTATGAAAAAAAGATTATTAGCCGTCGGCTTTCTGGCTTTAGCGCTTGGTATTTCCGCCTGCTCTTCCAAGCCTGCGGAGACTACCGCCGCACCGGTGGAGACCACCACCGCTGAAGAGACTACCACTGCCCCGGAAACAGAGGAGGAGGAGATCGAGGAGGATTACATGACCGGCTATATCACCGCCATTAAGGATACGGTGCTGACGGTAAAAAATGATGATGACGACACTGAGAAAAACTATGACATTTCCGATGCCGAGATTATTCATGAATTTGCGCTTTCCGAGGGTGATTGGGTGGAGATCTGCTTCCCCGCTGAGGCCACCGAGGATCCGGTTCCGGTTATGACCCTGGAGGTCCTGGAATCCGAAATCGGCAAGAATGTGGATCCGTCCGTGGAGGCTGTCATTGAGGAAGTCACCGACGAAGCTATCACCATCACCGCCGAGGATGAGGAATCCTATACCTTATTGCGGGCTGATGCTTATGTAGTTTCTGACGAGGCGCTGGCTGCCGGACAGACGGTCACCATCACATATCTGGGCGATCTGGATGATGAAGCGCTGGCTGTGAAGATTGTAGAGGAGAATTCCTATGATACGCCGGAGGCAGAGCTGTTCGCATTCACCGGAACCGTTGCTCAGATTGACGACGATGAAAACGCCATCGTGCTGGAATCCCAGCAGGGCGATTTCTTTACCTTCGTCTCCGATGAGATTGATTTTTCCGGATATGAGGAAGGCGAGACCCTCACCATTTTTTACACCGGTACCATCAGCGCCAAAGACATTCCGGCAGTGGAAGTACGCTGACACCCATTCCGTTGATACAGATTTCATATGGCAGCAATCGGATAGGGAAGAGGATTCGACCCTATCCGCCCGCGCCGAGACGGCAGCGACTCTAGCCGCTGATATTTCTTGCCGCCTCGTGTGCAATCGAGTAGGGAAGATGCAATCTGACCTACTCGCCTGCGCCGGGGCG
>CAZICB010000004.1:0-81187 GCA_964537765.1 uncultured Lachnospiraceae bacterium | reverse complement strand
CGTGTGCAATCGAGTAGGGAAGATGCAATCTGACCTACTCGCCTGCGCCGGGGCGCGTGCTGCTTCAGCGCAAAATTCCACACGCGCCCCGTGTGCATAAAAAGCCGCCGGGCAGGGAAAAACGCTTCCCACCCGGCGTTTTTTTTCGTCAGGACGCAGCAAGACGCGCCGTTTATGCGTCTCATCACGTTCAAAGTCTTTGCGCGTTTATACATCATATCCAAGCATCCGGATATAGGTCAGGATCAGCTCCACGATCTGGTCCAGTTCCAGACGGCTTGCATTGATGGGAAGGTCGTAGTTGGTCACATCCTCCCATTCCTTGTTGGTAAAATATTTGTGATATTCCTTCCGCTGCTTTGTAATCCGGTTAAGCTTGGCAAGGGCCTCTCTGGTATCTTCGATGCCGTCCACCTCCATGGTACGGCGGATACAGGTCTGGGTATCGGCATAAACAAACAGCTTTACCAGATCCTCCTTGGCTGCCGCGTCCAGCACATAGTCCGCGCACCGCCCCACAATCACACAGGACTCGGTGGCTGCCAGTTCCCGGATAACCTCGGACTGAAACCGGAACAGATTCTCCGGGGAAGTCACATCCCCTTCGGTCTTCGGCTCGTCGATGGGCGGTTTTTTCAGGCCGCGCACCACCTTGCGCAGCAGATTATTTCCCGCTTTTTCATCGGCCAGCCGGAAGTATTGCTCCCCCACCGCGCTCTTTTCCGCAGTCATGCTTAGAATCTCATCATCGTAAAAGGAAATTCCCAACCGCTCAGCCAGACGTTTTCCAACGATCCTTCCGCCGCTTCCGTATTGGCGTTCAATGGTGATGACCAATTTACTTTTATCCATAAAACGACCTCCTTCCAGTCTGTTATTCATTCCTGCCTTTTATTTTGCCAGCATCATCCGGTCATTGGAGAACTCCTCGCCGCTGGCTTCCTCAAATTTTCGCAGCAGGTCGTCTACATGGAGTTTCTTTTTCTCCTCCCCTGCCACATCATAAATGATCCGTCCCTCATGCATCATAATCAGGCGGTTGCCCATATGGATCGCGTCCTTCATGTTGTGGGTAACCATCATGGCAGTCAAGCTCTGTTCCTCCACGATCTCGCTGGTCAGATCCAGCACCTTTTTGGCGGTTTTGGGATCCAGCGCCGCTGTATGCTCATCCAAAAGCAGCAGCTTCGGGCGGCGCAGGGTTGCCATCAGAAGGGTCAGCGCCTGCCGCTGTCCGCCGGAGAGGAGACCTACCTTGCTGGTCATGCGCGCCTGGAGGCCAAGCCCCAGTTTTGCCAGCATTTCCTCGTAAAGCTTCCGCTCCTGATTATTGATTCCCGCCTTTAAGGTCCTGCTTCCGCCTCTGCGGAAGGCTAAAGCCAGATTCTCCTCGATGCCCATGGTGGCCGCGGTACCCGTCATCGGGTCCTGAAACACACGCCCCAGAAATTTGGCCCGCTTGTACTCCGGCAGTGGGGTAATGTCCTTGTCCTCGATCAGAATCTGTCCCTCATCCACCGGCCATACGCCGGCAATGGCATTCATCAGGGTAGATTTTCCTGCGCCGTTGCCGCCGATGATGGTCACGAAATCTCCTTCCTTCAGCTTCAGGCTGACGCCCTGAAGGGCCTTCTTCTCATTTACCGTACCTGCATTAAAGGTTTTGACAATATTTCTTACCTCCAACATCAGACCTTTCCTCCTTTTCCCGCGGCGGATCGTCTCGCCGGATTACTGAAATACCGTTCCTTCCAGGTAGGTACGGCAAGAAAGACCGCAACTACCAACGCGGATAACAGCTTCAGAAGGTCGGTGTCGATGCCTCTCCAGATAACGATCTGGAGCACAAAATAATAGATAATGGAGCCAAAGGCCACGCCCATCAAGCGGAAGCCGAAATTGTGGAAAATTTTGCCGAACACTGCTTCTCCGATGATCACAGCGGCCAGACCGATGACGATGGCGCCGCGGCCCATATTAATATCCGCAAAGCCCTGATATTGGGAAAGCAAGGCGCCTGCCAGCGCCACGATGCCATTGGAAATCATCAGCCCCAGCACCCGGTTAAAGTCGGTATTGATGCCCTGGGCGCGGGCCATTTTGTCATTACACCCGGTGGCGCGCAGGGAACAGCCCAGCTCCGTGCCGAAGAACCAGTAAAGCACCACGATCAGCGCCAGAATAATCACTGCCACCAGAAAAATCGTATTTTTATAAAAAGGAACACCTTTGATAAACCGCAAAGATACCAGCAAATCAAATTTATCTACATTGATCGCCTGATTTGCCTTTCCCATTGTTTTCAAATTAATGGAGTACAGCCCCAGCTGTGTCAGAATTCCTGCCAAAATTGCGGGGATACCCATAAACGTATGAAAGATACCGGTCGCCAGGCCAGCTGCCATTCCGGCGATCAAAGCGCCAAACATGGCCACCCAGACATTCTGTCCGCCCAGCATCAACATGATGCAGACCGCGCCGCCGGTACATAAAGAACCGTCTACGGTCAGATCCGCGATATCCAGGACCCGGTACGTAATATAGACTCCGATTGCCATAATCCCCCAAATCAATCCCTGCGCGACCGCGCCTGGCAAAGCATTCAATAAACTTAACATATAATCCCTCTCTCGGACAGCCGCTCACTTTCACCTGAGCCTATCAATCGTATTTTGACGGTAACAGTTCCGTCAGGCGGGCAAGAATATGCAGCCTGGCTGAATAGTTACTTTTGACGGGATGGCAGCAAAGGCTTCCTCACCTTCGCTGCCATCCCCATAAAACCTTTTATTCCTCAATCGCAATATAGTCATCCGGAATGGTCACATTCAGCGCCTCACAGATGGTCTTATTGTACTTCTTGGTGAACTGCGGAGCATATTCAATCGGCATCTCGGAGATATCTGCTTCTCCGGTCAGGATCTTTGCCGCCATCTTTCCGGTGCCAACGCCCAGATCATAGTAGCTGATGGACAGAGTCGCGACGCCGCATCCGGCGCAGATGCCTTCCTCACCGGCGATTACCGGAACCCCTGCCGGCTGGCAGATATTATTCACGATCTCCGTATTTGCCGCCACGGTATTATCCGTGGGCACATAGATCACATCGCTCTCGGTGGAAGCCTTGGTCACGATGGTGGACAGATCGTTGGAATCGGAGAATGCATAGTAGTCACAGGTGTAGCCCAGTTCCTCCAGAGCAGCCTTCACCGTATCTACCTGATATTGAGAGTTCGCCTCCGCGGAACAATACAGAAGGCCTACCTTCTTCGCATCCGGGAACAGCTCCTGAAGCATGGCTGCCTGCTCATCCAGCGGAGCCAGATCGGAGGTACCGGAAATGTTTCCACCTACGGTGCCGTCAAATCCGTCAATTCCCAGAGCCACACCGTACTCGGTAACGGAGGTGCCCAGAATCGGGATCTCATTGGTGCCGGCCTGCGCCGCCTGCAAAGCGGGAGTCGCGTTTGCCAGAATCAAATCCACGTCCGCCGCCACAAAGCTATTGATGATGGTAGAACAGGTATTGGAATCTCCTTGCGCGTTCTGCTCATCAAAGGTAACCGCGTCCCCCAGTTCCTGCGTCAAAGCATCCTTAAAGCCCTGAGTCGCCGCATCCAGAGCATCGTGCTGAACCAGCTGGCAGATACCTACTGTATAGGTCTCGCCGGATGCCGCCCCGGTCTTCTCTTCTGCTGTGGTTTCTTCTGCCTGAGAAGCTGCCTCAGTCGCTGCCTCAGTCGCTGCCTCAGTTGCCGCGGCGGTGGTTTCCGCCGGTTTGGATCCGCATGCAGTCATGGACAGGGCCATCGCGCCTGCCAGAACCATCGATAATACTTTCTTCTTCATCATAATCGTCTCCCTTGTTTGATTTCGTTTGTGTCCAAACTGGCTTTATTGTACTACAAAACTTACAATCTTTCAATACTTTAAATTCATGGGATTTTAAAGTGTTAAAGCGTTTTGTAAAAGAAGCACGATAAGCCTCCCTTTATATAAGTCATAACCTATTAAGTATTTGCAAAAACCGCAGGTTCCCATTATAATAAAGCCTGTAACTAATGATCTGCTTTTTCACCCATCAGTAAAACTCCGCTTTTTATGAGAGGACAATACCTGAAATCCGATTTCCTGCCAAATGATCGTGATACACCCTTTCCCCTCAAAAACCGCGGAGTTTTATTTATAATAATCCAGCAAACGGCTATGCTAAGCTCAGCTGTCGCCCTGACGGGCTCGGCTTCGCTAAGTTTCATAGCAGACAGGAGGCATGGACGATGAACGAAGTCAGCTTAATGGAGATGATGAACGCCCGGGAACTGCGCGCAGCCTGCCAGCAGCGCCTTTTGAATCGATATTCCGGAGCCCTGATCTGCCTGACTCTCAATATTCCCGGCCCGGTCAAGGTGCTTCCCGGCGTGCCGGAGGCCTTTGATACCGCCTGCCGGCGGATCGAGGAGCAGCTAAGGCTGCGGCATCTCCCCGTATCCCACAAAGAAACCGTCCGGGAAAAAACCGGATATGAAGCCTTCTACTGTGTGGAAGCAAAACCGGAGCTTATCAAGGCCTGTATGCTTTCCATTGAAGATCAGGACCGTTTAGGGAGGCTGTTTGATATTGATGTGCTTCGCCGGGATGGCAGCAAGGTTTCCCGGGAGAATTTGGGCTTCCCTGCGCGAAGCTGTCTGCTCTGCGGCGAGCCTGCCCATGTATGCAGCCGCAGCAGGCGCCACAGCGTAAAGGAGCTGGTCCAGGAAATCACCGCCATTCTTGAAAAACAGGGAGCGCAGCCATGATCTTAGATCACTTATCCGAAAATCTTTCCTACGCGCTGATTGCGGAGGTCTCCACCACTCCAAAGCCCGGCCTGGTGGATAAAAAGGACAGTGGAGCCCACAAGGATATGTGCTATGATACCTTCATCACAAGCACCCACGCGGTGGTGCCCTATCTGACCCGGATGGCCGCCCTCGGCTTCTCCTGGCCGTCGTCGTGTGGAGAAGGACTTTTTTCGGCCATCCGGCCTCTGGGCATAGAGGCGGAGCAGGCCATGTACCAGGCCACCGGCGGTGTCAACACTCATAAAGGCGTGATTTTCTCCATGGGAATTCTTGCCGCCGCCAGCGGGCTTTATTATCAGATAAACCGCCGCTTTGACGCCGAACAGATCCTGTTTCTGGCCGGAAGCCTCTGCCGCAGGCTTCTGGAGCAGGATTTTCAAAATATCTCCAGAGAACACCCCAAAACCCACGGAGAACAGCTCTACGTCCGCTATGGGGAAAAGGGCATTCGCGGGGAGGCCCAGCAGGGCTTTCCTTCCATCCGGACCTGTTCTCTCCCGGCACTCCGTCACTGGCAAAGCACTCTGAAGGAGGAAAATCAGATTTATTTAAATACGCTGCTTTCTTTGATGGCGCAGGTCAATGACACCAATGTGCTGATCCGCACCAGTCCGGCTATGCTGGCCTACGAAAAAAAAGAAGCCGCCAGGCTTTTAGGCCTTGGCGGCGCTGCCACCCTCCGGGGCATGAAGGCCCTGGAGGCGGCAAATCTGGATTTTACTTTAAAAAATATCAGCCCCGGCGGCTGCGCCGACCTGCTGGCAGCCACCATCTTTCTGGACCGCATGGAACGCATCGGTCCGGATGTATAAATCCTTACAAAAGCTCCTTATAAATGCGCAGCACATTCTCATGAAAGACTGCTTCGATTTCCCCGGTGGAAAAGCCCTGACGGCTCATCTCATCGGCCAGCATCTGCATGCCGGAGCAGTCCTTCATTTCCACCTGACTTCCAATTCCGTCAAAATCCGTTCCCAGACCGATACAGCCGATGCCGCCCACCTGCTTCATATGCTTCATATGGGCCACCATATCCCGGCAATAGCTGTGGACCGGCTCCTGTCCGTTCTCCTCATCCCGCAGAAAAGCGGCACAGAAATTGATTCCGGCCACACCTCCCCGCTCTCCCAGGGCACGGAGCATCTCATCGGTCAGATTCCGCGGATGATGGGCCAGAGCGCGGCAGTTGGAATGACTGGCCACAAAGGGCTTTTTCGTATAGCGGAACACATCCCAGATTCCGGCATCATTCAAGTGGGACACATCGATGATCATGCCGATTCGCTCCATCTCCCGCACGAACTCGATCCCCCGCTCCTTAAGCCCGTTTTCCGTATCCGGAACACATTTGGGCGGACGATCCGCATGGGTCATGTCTAGCCGGATCTTATTAGGATAGGCAAGCTCATTCTCAAAATTCCAGGTCAGAGTCATCATCCGGGCGCCCATGCGGTAAAAATCCCGCAGATACGCCAACTCTCCCTGGCACATGCCGCCCTCCTCCAGGGTCAGAAGTGCCGACATTCTCCCTTCTCTGCGGTTTTTTTCAATGTCCTCCCAGCATTTTACAATGCCGATCCGGTCTTTGTGGGCCTCCAGCTGGGTATAAAAGGTATCCACCAGCTTCATGGCATAGGCAAAGGGAGTATCGGTCTTTGCCATATGTACAAACAGAGCGAAATTCTGTAAAAGGTAGTCCCCCTTTTCCATTTTTTTCAGGTCAATATGCAGTCCGTTTTCCAGGATAGAAGCATTTCCTCCATCCCGATGGCTGTAGTAAAGCTCTGCGATGGTATCGCAGTGCATATCCACGACTTTCATATGTGTTCTTCCCTTTCGTAATTTGCCTTTCTTTTATCCTATTCAGATCCGCCTATATACTTTCCATCATCTGATCAAGCAGGGCATAGATTTCCTCCCGCCCCTGCCTGGTCTCCGCGGAAAACGGAATCAGCAGATCCTCACTTTCCATGCCCAGCCCTTCCCGGACCAGCTTCACCTGCTTTGACACCTGGCTCCGTTTCAGCTTGTCCAGCTTGGTAGCAATGATCACCGGGCGGAAGCCATTGGAAATAATCCAGTCATACATCAGCCGGTCATTGTCCGACGGCTCATGACGGATATCAATCAGCAAAAATACGCATTTCAGCGCCTTGGACTTTTTCAGGTACCGCTCAATCATCTTGCCCCACTTGGCCTTCACCTCCACGGAGGCGGCGGCATAGCCATAGCCTGGAAGGTCCACATAGTAGAGGGCGTCATTGATATGATAAAAATTGATAGTCTGGGTCTTTCCCGGCCGGGACGAAGTCCGTGCCAGGGACTTGCGGTTCATCAGCGCGTTGATCAGGGAAGACTTGCCCACATTGGATTTTCCGGCAAACGCGAACTCCGGCTGCTGATGCTCCGGCAAAGTGCTGGTAATCCCGCATACGGTTTCCAGCTCGGCCTTTTTGATAATCATATATATCTCCTTCTTCTCATACCAATGCTTCCTTCATCACATCCTCCATGGTCTTTACAAAGACAATGCAAAGTCCCCTGGTAATCTCCTTTGACAGTTCAGCAATGTCCGGGCGGTTTTTCTCCGGCACCAGCACGGTCTGCATATGTGCCATCTTGGCAGCCAGGATCTTTTCCTTCAGGCCGCCGATGGGCAGCACCCGCCCACGCAGCGTGATCTCTCCGGTCATGGCCACCTTGGCGGATACCTTTCTCCCCGTCACCGCGGACAGCATAGCCGTCGCCATGGTGATACCCGCGGACGGACCGTCCTTGGGCACCGCGCCTTCCGGAATATGGATATGAATATCATGCTTTTCAAAATAGTCGTCCGCCACCTGATAATCCGGGCAGATGGAACGGACATAGGTCAATGCGGTCTGGGCGGATTCTTTCATCACGTCGCCCATCTGGCCGGTGAGCTTTAACTCTCCCTTGCCCGGCATCACATTCACCTCAATCTGCAAGGTATCGCCGCCCACGCTGGTCCAAGCAAGTCCCCGCACAATTCCCACCTGGTCTTCCTCGTTGGCATCCTCAAAGGTAATCTTCTTTTTGCCCAGATATTTTTCCAGGTTGGACTCGGTCACACGGATTCCCCGCTTTTTGTCCTCCAGAAATTCCCGCGCCGCCTTGCGGCAGATGTCCCCGATACGGCGCTCCAGATTGCGGACTCCCGCCTCCCTGGTATAATTATGGATAATGGTTTTTAAGGCTCCGTCGGACAAGGAAAGCTGATCCGGCTTCAGCCCGTTTCGCTCCAGCTGCTTGGGCACCAGGTATTTTTTCGCAATATGAAACTTCTCGTTTTCCGTATAGCTGTTGATCTCAATGATTTCCATACGATCCAGAAGGGGGCTCGGAATGGTCTGGGTAGTATTGGCCGTGGCGATGAAAAGCACATTGCCAAGGTTAATGGGAACCTCCACATAATGATCCCGGAACCTGACGTTCTGTTCCCCGTCCAGCACCTCCAGGAGCGCGGAGGAAGTATCTCCCTTATAGTCGGAGCTGACCTTGTCGATCTCATCCAGCAGCATCAGCGGATTGGACACCCCTGCCTGGCGCAGGCCCTCCACCAGACGGCCGGGCATGGCGCCCACATAGGTTTTCCGATGTCCCCGGATCTCCGCCTCATCCCTCACGCCGCCTAGACTGATGCGGACGTATTTTTTCCCCAGAGCGCGGGCCACGGAGCGGGCGATGGAGGTTTTTCCGGTACCTGGCGGTCCTACAAGGCAGAGAATGGGACTGGTGCCCTTTTTGGTCAGCATGCGGACTGCCAGATACTCCAGCACCCGCTCCTTGACCTTCTCCAGACCATAGTGGTCCTCCTCCAGGATCTCCTCCGCATGCTTCAAATCATGATTGTCCTTGGAGGCCTTATTCCACGGAAGCTCCAAAAGCGTCTCGATATAGACACGAAGCACATTGGCCTCCTGACTTCCTCCGGGCATGTTTTTGAAACGGTCAATCTCCTTTTGCAGCTTTTCCTTGACTTCTTTATCAGCCTTCAAGGCTTTCAGCTGCTTCTCATATTCATCTGCATCGGACAAGGAATCCTCCCCCAACTCCTGGCGGATCACCTTCATCTGCTCCCGCAGAATATAATCCTTCTGGTTTTTGTCAATGCTTTCCTTCACTTTTTCCTGAAATTCCCGGCGAATCCGGGAGATCTCGATTTCACTGACCAGGCTGCCCACCAAAACCTCATACTGCCCGGACACATCCATGGCCTCCAGGTATTCCTGACGGACGGTATAATCCCAGGGCAGCTGGACGGCGATCTGCAAAAGCAGATCCGCCAGATCAGAGGTGGCCATCAGATGGGGCAGCACCTCCTTGGAAAATTTGGGATGCTGCCGCCCATACTCCTCGGTTTTTTCCTTCACCACCCGAAGCATGGCCTCGGAAACCACATAATCCGCGTCATTGATGGCTGGAAGAGGCACCACCTCTCCCACCAGGAAGGGTTCCTCCGAATCAAAATTCAAAAGCTGAGCCCGTTCCTGGCCTTCCACCATCACCCGCACAATGCCGCCGGGCATTTTCACCAACTGCTTCACCTGGGCGATCACACCCATATGATACATATCTCCGATTCCCGGATTTTCCTCTTCCGGATCCCGCTGGGCAATCAGGCAAACCCTCTGATCGCTGATCATCGCCTTTTCCACAGCGGCGATGGATTTGACCCGGTTAATATCAAAGCTCATGGTCATCTTCGGCAAAACCGCCAGCGCCCGCAGCGCGATGACCGGAATTGTCATAATTGTATCTTCCATCTTTTTCTTCCACACCTTTTTCTCGTCGCATTCTGAGAATAAAAGGGGGCCAAAATGCCCCCTCTTTTTCTTTTTATGCAATCTCACCCGGATTTTCTTTTTTCAGCCGTTGGGTTCGGGATTTTCTCGGCACAGCCGTATCCCGGTAGATGATCTCCGGCTCTCCAGCCTTATCGACCACGGCCTTAGTAATGGTGCAAATTCCCACATTGTTGTCGGAAGGAATCTCATACATCAGATCCATCATCACGGACTCAATGATCGAACGAAGACCGCGGGCCCCAGTCTTTCGGGCAACCGCCAGCCTGGCGATCTCCTCCACTGCCTCCTGGGTGAATTCCAGCTTCACATCATCGTACTCAAACAGCTTCTGATACTGCTTAGTCAGAGCATTCTTCGGCTCCGTCAAAATACGCACCAGAGCATGCTCATCCAGAAGATCCAGAGAAACCGTCACCGGAACACGTCCGATAAACTCCGGAATCAGTCCGAATTTCACCAGATCCTGCGGCTCCACCTGGCGCAGCAGCTCATCAATATCCCGCTGGTTTTTGTCCACAATTTCCGCGTTAAATCCCATGGAGCCGGCGCTCAGACGCTGCTCGATAATCTTTTCCAGACCGTCAAAGGCTCCGCCGCAAATAAAAAGGACATTGGAAGTGTCAATCTGCAAAAGCTCCTGATGGGGATGCTTTCTGCCGCCCTGGGGCGGAACGCTGGCAACAGTCCCCTCCAGAATCTTAAGGAGTGCCTGCTGGACACCCTCGCCGGATACATCACGGGTGATGGACACATTCTCCGATTTCTTGGTAATCTTGTCAATCTCATCAATGTAGATAATGCCGTATTCCGCTCTGGCGATGTCATAATCCGCCGCCTGAATCAGCTTCAGGAGAATATTTTCCACGTCCTCACCCACATAGCCTGCCTCGGTCAGCGCCGTGGCGTCGGCGATGGCAAACGGAACATTCAGCACCTTTGCCAGGGTCTGGGCAAGGTAGGTTTTGCCAGAACCGGTGGGGCCCAGCATCAGAATATTGCTCTTCTGTACATCCACATCCAGTTCTTTGCCGGATGTGATCCGCTTATAATGGTTGTATACAGCAACAGACAGCACCTTTTTCGCCGCATCCTGCCCGATCACGTATTCATCCAAAAAAGCTTTGATTTCTTTTGGTTTTTGCAGGTTGATACCGCCAAGATCCGGTCCGTGCTCCTCCTGTTCGTCAAACTCCTCCTCCAGAATCTCTGCGCACAAATCAATGCACTCATCGCAGATGAACACATTGTTGGACCCGGCAATCAGCTTCTTTACCTGATCCTGGGTTTTGCCGCAGAAAGAACACCGGACTCTGTCATCGGTTCTACTAGGCATATCGATACACCTCTATCCTTTCCTGTCATAATATCAGTGCTTTGCGATCACCTGATCGATCAGACCGTAGGCCTTGGCCTCCTCCGCGGTCATGTAATGATCCCGCTCGGTATCCCGGCAGATTACCTCATAGGGCTGACCCGTATTGGCAGCCAGAATCTCGTTTAATTTCTTTTTCGTCTGCAGGATCTTCTCAGCCACAATCTGAATCTCGGTCGCCTGTCCCTGCGCACCGCCGGAGGGCTGATGGATCATCACCTCAGCATTTGGCAGGGCAAAGCGTTTGCCCTTGGCGCCGCCTGCCAGCAAAAACGCGCCCATACTGGCCGCCATGCCGATGCATACCGTGGAAACGTCACATTTGATATAATTCATGGTGTCATAAATCGCCATGCCTGCCGTGACCGAACCGCCCGGACTGTTGATATACAGGCTGATGTCCTTTCCAGGATCCTCGGACTCCAAAAACAAAAGCTGGGCGACCACCAGACTGGCAGTCACATCATTTACTTCCTCACCAAGGAAAACGATCCGTTCCTTTAACAGCCGGGAATAAATATCAAAGGTCCGTTCCCCTCTGCTGGTGGATTCAATGACATAAGGCACTAAACTCATCGCATAACCTCCTCATTAATGAAGGCGCCGCAATCTTCTGCAGCGCCCCCGCTGTCATCTATACCTGTTTTTATACCAATTTCGCTTCCGCAACCAGGAAGTCAACCGCTTCCTGAACGGCCAGGTCATCCTTCATCTGCTTCTTCTCATTTTCGCCCACGAAGTTCTTGATCTGATCAAGCTCCATCTTGTAGCTGTCTGCCATCTTTTGCAGTTCCGCCTCCACTGCCTCGTCGCTGATCTGGATATTCTCCCTGGCGGCTACGGCCTCCAGGACCAGACGGGTGCGGATGCGCTTCTCCGCCTCCGGACGCAGCTGATCCATCAGCTGATCCATGGTGGTGCCGGTGAACTTCATATACTGCTCCATGGACAGGCCCTGGCTTTGCATTCTCCGTGCGTAATCATCCAGCATGCTGCGAACCTGCTGATCGATCATCGGCTCCGGGATCTCCATAGAAGCGTTCGCGACAACCTTCTCCACCACGTTGTTTTCATTCTCGGTGGTTGCCTGCTGCTGCTTGGTCTTGGCCAGCTTAGCGCGGACATCGGCCCTGTACGCCTCCAGGGTCTCAAACTCAGATACCTCGCTGGCGAACTCATCGTTCAGCTCCGGAAGCTCCTTCACCTTGATCTCTTTTACGGTTACCTTGAACAAGGCAGGCTTGCCGGCCAGCTCTGCTGCGTGATACTCATCCGGGAAAGTAACATTGATCTCCACAGCCTCACCGATATTTTTGCCGATCAGCTGCTCTTCAAACGTATCAATGAAGGAATGAGAACCGATGGTCAGCGGATAATCCTCCGCCTTTCCGCCCTCAAAAGGAACTCCGTCCACAAAGCCTTCGAAATCGATCACCGTCTCATCGCCATCCTGCACCGGACGGTCCTCCACGGATATCAGTCTGGAGTTCTGATCCTGAGCCTTTTTCAGCTCCGCCTCCACCTCCTCGTCAGTCACATCCGGTTTCGCGCGCTCCACCTCAATGCCCTTGTATTCACCCAGAGTCACCTCCGGCTTCACCGCAACCAGTGCCGTATAAATCAAAGATTTGCCCTTTTCCACCTGCTCAATGCTAATCTCCGGTCTGGAAACAATATCCAGTCCGCTCTCATCCATTGCCTTGGCATAGGTGCTGTCGATCGCCTCATTCACAGCATCCTCGTACAGAACGCCTGCGCCATACATTTTCTCCACCATCACCTGGGGAGCTTTTCCTTTGCGGAATCCAGGGATGTTGAATTTGTTTTTATTTTTGATATAGGAAGTTTTAAGAGCCTGTTCAAACTGCTCTGCCGGTACTTCCACGGTCAACTTTGCCATGTTCTTTTCTAACTTTTCTACCTGTAAACTCATCGTATGGGTTCCTCCTAAATATTATGTATGGTCGTCATCGCCGAGCGCCACACTTCAATATGCCATTATATCACAAGCACTTCGCAATTACCAGTATTATTTTCCTTGTTTTTCCGCGATTTCTCCCTGCTTTTTATAAATCGAGTCCCCGTCGACACAGCCGCGCACGCAGGATAAAGGATAAATGTTGGTGCGGGGGCCGATCACAGTGCCCGGATTCAGGACGGAATTGCAGCCCACCTCCACATTGTCACCGATCATAGCGCCGAATTTTTTCATTCCGGTCTCCAGATCTCCATCCTCCGCATGCACCTTCACCAGCGTCTTATCAGACTTCACATTGGAAGTAATGGAGCCGGCTCCCATGTGAGCGCAAAAGCCCAGAATGGAATCCCCCACATAGTTATAATGGGGCACCTGCACATGATCAAATAAAATAACATTTTTAAGCTCTGTGGAATTGCCCACCACCGCATTGGCCCCGATCAGCGCCTTGCCGCGGATGAAGGCGCCGTGGCGCACTTCCGCGCAGGGACCGATGATCGCCGGAGCCATGATCCCCGCCGTGGGAGCCACCTTGGCCGTCTTGTGGATCCAGATTCCTTCATAGGGGCTGGAATATTCCTTTTTCGGCAGAGTCGCTCCCAGCTTTACAATAAATTCTCCAATGTGGGGAAGGGCCTCCCAAGGATATTCAAACTGCTCCAGCAGGGATTTCGCCAGCGTGTAGTCCAGATTGTACAGGTTCTTGGTTTTCATGTCACCTTTTTTCATATCAAATCTCCTTATATAATATGTTTGTAAGCTACTTGCATCGGTCGGATGATTTCTTATAGTTTTTGCCGACCGCGTCAAAACAACCGCGCAGCTGGTATTGATTATTCAGTTTTAATACGTTGTAGGTCCTTCCGGCGACGAAGCGCTCCAGCTTTTCCATGTATTCCTCAGGGGTGATGGTTCCCTCCGCCACATAGGTCAGTCCCTTTTCCCAGCTTGCCGTCAGCTCCGGATTTAAAAGCTGCCGGATGGAGGCATAAACCACATCGAACACCAGCTCCCCTAAAAGCGTGGGGGTAATCACCTGAGTTTTTCCATTCAATGCCAGGTACTTGATATTGACCAGCTTTTTTAAAATCTCCGCCCGGGTGGCGCTGGTGCCAATGCCGCTGCCCTTGATCTGCGCCCGCAGATCCTCATCCTCGATCAGCTGACCGGCATTTTCCATGGCCAGAATCATGGAACCGGAGGAATAGCGCTTGGGCGGCGAGGTCTCGCCTTCCTTGATGGTGTAGCCGGACACCGGAAGCTGCATGCCCTTTTTCAATGCTGCCAGCATGGCCACAAAGGCGGGATTTTCCAGATCCTTCTGGTTTAACTCGGACTCCTCCGACGGCTTTTTGCCATCCTCCCCCTCCGGCGCTTTCTTTGCCCTTGGCACCTCCGCCACAATCAGATAGCCCAGCTCCATAAGGATCCGGAAGCTGGCGAAGAAATGCTCTCCCTTCACCTCCAGCTCCAGCGCGGTTTTTTGATAAACCGCGGCCGGGTAAAAAATACTCAAAAACCGGCGGGCAATCACCTCATAGACCTTCTGAGACAGGGGCGCTAAGGAACGCATCGCGCCATAGCCCTGGCCGGTGGGCACAATGGCATAATGGTCGGTGATCTGCTTGTCATTGACATAGCGGGTTTTGGAAAGATTTTTATAAGAGCCCTGCTCCAGCACCTGGGCCGCAAAGGACGACAGCGGAGCAAAATTTCGCAGGCCGCCGATATTTTTGGCAATCTCCTTTGCCACCGCCGTGGAAAGCACCCGGGCATCGGTTCGCGGGTAGGTGACCAGCTTTTTCTCGTACAACTCCTGCACCACCCGCAGGGTCTCATCGGGGCTGATTTTAAACAGCTTGGAACAGTCGTTCTGAAGCTCTGCGAGGTTATAAAGCAGGGGCGGATTCTTGATCTCTTTCTTTCGCTCCGCCTTCCAGACGGTTCCCACCCCCTCCGGCTCCTGGGTCAAAAGCCGGATCAGCTCTTCGGCCCGTTCTCTTTCCTTAAAGCCGTTTTCCTTATAAAGATACGGGGAGCCCTCATAGCGGGAGCCTGGCGCCACCCGCCATTCCGCGTCAAAGGCAAAGCCCTGGGACTCAAACCTGCCCACCACCCGGTAAAAGGGGGTTTTCACAAAATCCCGGATCTCCCGCTCCCGGCGCACGACCATGCCCAAAACGCAGGTCATCACCCGCCCTACAGACAACACCGTGCGGTCGGTTTTCAGATAGCTGGAAATCACAGGTCCATATTTCAAGGTCAGCAGACGGGAAAAATTAATCCCCATCAGATAATCCTCCTTCGCCCGCAGATAGGCGGAAGCGGCCAGATTATCATACTCGGACCAGTCCTTGGCTTCCCGGATTCCCCGCAGGATTTCCTCCTCCGTCTGGGAATCGATCCACACCCGGCGGCGCTCCTTGCCGGTGACCCCCGCCATCTGGTCCACCAGGCGGTAGATATATTCTCCCTCCCGCCCGGAGTCGGTGCAAATATAGATAATATCCACATCCGGACGGGTCAGCAGATTTTTTACAATCCCAAACTGTTTGGACACGCCCTCGATCACCTGATATTTAAATTCTTTTGGCAAAAACGGCAGGGTCTGCAGGCTCCACCGTTTATATTTCTGGTCGTAGGCTTCCGGATAGCTCATGGTCACCAGATGTCCCACACACCAGGTCACGATGGCCTCATCGGATTCAATATATCCGTCCGACCGACGCCCCGAGATCCGCAAAGCGTTGGCAAATTCCTGGGCCACGCTGGGCTTCTCAGCTATGTATAGTGATTTTCCCATGCAAACAGGATTCCTTTCTATCGTAAGCCTTGTTTCTATCGTAAACCTTGTTTCATTTCTTTCTTCAATTTCTCCCAGGCGTCCTCATGCTCCACATAATATTTGGGACAGTTTTTGCCGATCACGTCATAGTGGCGGATCACATCCCTGACAGATAAGTGGAGTTCCTTGCACAGCCACGCTGTCAGGCGAACTAAGGATGCCTTTGTCTCCTCTGAAAATTCTCCGGTTTCATCCGGATGGCAGCATTCGATGGATACCGTATCCTCATTGCGAGGATAATTGGCGTAGGCCACTTCGTCCAACGGGATGCATTGGAGAATCTCCCCATCGATGCCGATAATATAATGACTGCTGGCAGAGATTGCGCCGGAACCGGTCTGATTTGCCAGGTTATTGAAATAATTGCGGTTCTGCTTTGCGGTGGTGCCGGGGTTTGCAACGTAGTGGATCACAATTTGATTGATCTTAAGGCGCCTGGTTCCGGGCCGGGAATAAGGATTCAGCTCCAGAAAATCCTGGGTGTACCAATCCGGTGCCTGCAGCGATGACAGATCCGGTCGATTCTTCTCCTGATACCAGCGCCAAAAAAGCAAAAATCCCACAATCAGGGCTGCCAGCGCCAGCACGCTGTCCACAATCAAATAGACCAGAACGGTTCTTTTTTGCCGCTTTCTCGACCGCTTTCCTGCCATGCTTGCTTTCCTTTCTTTGTCTTTTCGTATCCCAGCCTGCCCTGTCGGATCATGCCATGGCTTTTCATTTTCTCGGATGTGCCACCGTATAGACCTTCTGCAGCGGCTCCCGCCGCACATAGTTCTGGTACATCAGGGTAGTGGACAAATCCGCATGCCCCAGCATGGTCTGAACCGCCTGCATATCGGCGCCTCCGCTTAAAAGATGAACCGCGAAGGAATGGCGCAGGGTATGAGGGGTAATATCCGCCTCGATCCCCGCTTTTCCCCCGTAATATTTGACAATTTTCCAGAAGCCCTGACGGGACATGGGCTGTCCCTTGCAATTGGTAAAAAGCAGTTCCGATTCCCGGCCCTTCAAAAGCTGATCGCGGGCAACATTCAGGTAATTGCTGATAGACTGGCTTGAGGTCTTGCCAAAAGGAATCATTCTCTGCCTGGATCCGTCATGGCAGGTCACAAAGCCAACGGACAAATTAACATCAGTAAGCTTTAAACAGATCAGCTCCGAGACACGAATCCCTGTGGCATACAAAAGCTCCAGCATAGCCTTGTCACGGATCTCCTTTGCGGTCCGGCCGGTGGGCTGCATCAGAAGACGGTCCACCTCCTCCACCGTCAGAATCGTCGGCGGCTTTTTCTCCACCCTGGGAGCCTTCAAAAGCTCCGCCGGATCCCGGACAATCTTATCCATCATCAGCTCATAACGGTAATACGTCTTGATGGAGGCCAGCATCCGCGAAATGGTGGCGGAAGCTTTGCCTTCCTTTTCCAGATATAATAAATAGGAATTCAAGCAGGTTTTGGTAACCCTGGAAATATCCCGGATATTCTGTTGCTCCAAATAAGCAAACAGCTGCATCAGATCCCGCCGATAGGAAACCACCGTATTCTCCGACAGCTTTTTCATATTTTTCAAATAATCGACAAATTCCTCAATATCCGTAACCATACCCTGCGTTCCTCGCTTTGTTCCTTCTTCCGCGGATTCCCCACAGGGTACGCCGCTCATCCATTATATCGTATTTCCAAGGAAAATCAAATAAATATTTCATCAAACAATGCCCGAAGCAGCGGGCTGATCAAAAGCTCCGAAGCTGTCCCCAAAAGGGTCAAAGCCAGCGCCAGTGCCCAAAGCCTTCCCTGGCGGACGTTGGCTCCGTATTGATTGCGGACCAGCAAAAGCAGCCAGGCAGCCCCATAACAGGCAAAATGAGGCAGAACAAGACAGAAAAATCCTGCCAGCGCCCAAAAGCCGAGCCCCCAGGTCAGCCAGGAAAGGATGCCTCCATAAGCCGCTCCCAGGAAAAGAAACGCCAGCAAAATCCTGATTTTTCCGCCCCTTTGTTTCCCCAGACAGGCAAACAGCGCTCCCTGGACTGCCCGGACCGCCAAGAGCAGTCCCAGGCTTTTCGGACCTGCCGCCCCAAACAGGGACGCGGCCCGGATCGGATCCTGCAGCAAGCCCTGCGCGCAGAAAAAATTCACTGCTAGGGTCATGACGGACATTCCGCCCAGAAAAGAAAACAGCATCCCGAAAATGGGGTCTTCAGCTTTCATAGACGGCAGCTCCTGTTTTTTTACAGCTTATGGAATCCGCCGTCCTGCCATTCCTATTTTCTGTATTTTCTTGCGTAGGCCGTGATGGCTGCCACCGTCTTGGCGTCCGTGATTTTTCCGGAGAAAATCAATTTCTCCAGATCTTCCAGGGCCCACTCCTCCACATTGATGACCTCATCCTCATCCAGATGCTGTCTGGAAGGAATCAGATTCCTCGCCACAAATACGTCGATGGCCTCATCGCAAAAGGCAACCGTGGTATTTAAGCTCATCAGATACTCCAGTTTTTCACAGCGATAGCCGGTCTCCTCCTCCAGCTCCCGGTAAGCGCATTCGATCTTCGGCTCCTTTGGGTCATCCAGCTTTCCGGCCGGAATCTCCAGAGTTTCCCGGTCCAGGGCATTGCGATACTGACGTACCATCAAAAGCTTTCCCTCATCGGTCACCGGAAGCACTGCCGCCGCGCCGTCGTGATGGATGAAATCCCAATGGGCCTCATGGCCATTGGCCACCACCACATCCTCATAAATTTTCAGAATGGTTCCGGTATATTTTAAATTGCGTTCCTTGCGGATTACCGGCGGAATCCTGACTGTTTTGTTCTCCATATGGATCCTCCCTTTTTATGCGTCAGCATTATTTTATTTTAGTACATTTCTCATAACAGGCGTCCGTGGCCTTGATGAGAGCGTTTCTCATGCCATATTCCTCCAAAGCCGCCACTCCGGCGATGGTGGTCCCTCCCGGAGAGCAGACCTGGTCTTTCAGCCGTCCCGGATGCTCCCCGGTCTCCAGCACCATTTTCGCGCTGCCAAGAACGGTCTGCGCCACCAGCTCATAGGCTGCCTGCCGGGGCATGCCGTATTTGACCGCGCTGTCCGCCAGAGCTTCTATAAACATATATACATAGGCAGGAGAGCTGCCGCTGGCACAGACCACCGTGTCCATCAGCTTCTCCTCCACCAGCACCATCTTGCCAAAGGACTCAAAAAACGCGGCGATTGTTTGCTGCTCCTGCTCTGTAAAACAGGAAGCATCGTAGCAGACGCCGGTCATTCCCTCGCCCACAAGAGCCGGGGTATTTGGCATGGCACGCACAATCCGGCAAGGGATCCCAAATCCCCGCAAATCGCTGATGGAAATGCCCGGCGCGATGGAAACCACCACCTGATCCTCTTTGAGGAAGTCCCGGATCTCGGCGATCACACCTTCCAGCTGCCCTGGCTTCACCGCCAATACCAGATATTTGCATGCGGAAGCACAGGCACAATTGTCAATGGCATGTTCCACCCCGGTGCGGGCGGACACGTCCTCCATCTTTTCCTTATTTCTCGCTGAAAAAAGGATCTTCTGCGGGTCTGTGGCTTTTAAAAGCCCCTTCAGCATGGCATAGCCCATATTTCCCATGCCGATGAATCCATATTCGTAAGAAAAATCCATGTTCCTTCCTCCCTTAGCGTTTGTTTGCCATCTCCATGTTTCTCCGACACATGGAATTACCCGCCCTTTCGGATGCTTGTCAGCGAAAAGGCGGGCAGCATTTATCTCTGAAACTCTCCATCCGGAGACAGTCCCTGGTTCACACCGTAGGTGTCATAAATCTGCTCAAAGGTTCCCTCCGGCGCCTGGGCAATATAGCATGCCCCGTCCCCATAAGCGCCGTAAAGCCGCATAATGGCTATCATCTGCTCCGGCGCGATAGCAACACAGCCGGAGGTCGATTCCTTATAATCCCCGCTGCAATGCAAAAACAGGGCGGAGCCTTGATTTTCCAGCCCCAGCGGATTAAAGCCGGCATCGATGACATAATCATAGTACCCGGCATATCCGGCGGTGCCCACATGCTCTCCCGCCTCGGAAGCATCGTCCACCAGCTTATTGGTCAGATCCGACCACACATGGCTTTCCTTCACCTGAATATAATTGGACGGAAAGCCCTCCAGGGCCTCCTTCTGCCCGAAGGGCGTATTCATCCGGAATACGCCGATAGGCGTGGTTTTATCGCCCACAGTCCGGTGATTGCTCATGCCATTGGCCCCTAAAACGCCGGACGTGGACAGCACCTGCTTCCAGCCCTCCCCCTGTTTTTCATAGGCATAGACATTGCAATTGCTTCCCCCGGTGCCTTCCACAACCACCAGCACCCGCGCCTGTGAAGGAAGCACGAAACGGCCCGCCTGAAAAGACGGCAGCATTTGCGTCTGCTGCTCCAGCTGCCAGGCGGGAACCGGCGCCTGGGCCGCCTGGGCCATGCCCGACGAAGCCGCACCGGCGCTGCCTCCGCCGGGACCCGCCGGAACCTGCACCACATTCTGCTCCCCGCCGGCGGTGATCACCGCGGCGCCGCTGATAAACGGCATCGCAAGCAGCGCGCCGGACAGCGCCAGGGTGGCTGCCAGCACGTAAAATTTTCTCTTTCTCATAAACTTCTCCTCTATACCTTAAACCGGTAGCCTACCCCCCAGATGGTCTCAATATATTGAGGCTTGGCCGTATTAAACTCGATCTTCTCCCGGATTTTCTTGATATGAACCGTGACGGTGGCAATATCGCCGATGGATTCCATATCCCAGATATTTTTAAACAGTTCCTCTTTGGTATAGACATGGTTGGGATTCTGGGCCAGGAAGGTCAGCAAATCGAACTCCTTGGTAGTAAAATTCTTTTCCTCTCCATTGACCCATACCCGGCGGGCCGTCTTGTCGATTTTCAGACCTCGGATCTCGATCACCTCATTGCCCGGGCTGCCGCTTCCGATCAGCCGCTCATACCGGGCAAGATGAGCCTTCACCCGGGCCACCATCTCGCTGGGGCTGAAGGGCTTGGTGATATAATCATCGGCGCCCAGTCCCAATCCCCGGATCTTGTCGATGTCCTCCTTTTTCGCGGAAATCATGATAATCGGCGTGTTCTTCATCTGGCGGACCCTGCGGCAGATCTCAAACCCATCCATATCCGGAAGCATCAGATCCAGAATAATCAGGTCAAAATCCTCTTTCAAAGAACGTTCCAGGCCCACTGCGCCGTTTTCCTCAATCTCCACCTCAAAGCCGCTCAGCTCCAGATAATCCTTTTCCAATTCCGCAATGCTGATCTCGTCCTCAATGATGAATATCCTGCTCATCGTACAGTACCTCCTGATATTTTCTTAAGACGAAATGCATCTGGGTGCCCACCCCTTCCTTGCTGGTGGCCCAAATCCGTCCGCCGTGATCTTCAATAATCTTTCGCACAATGGAAAGCCCGATGCCGCTTCCGCCCTTGGATGAATTGCGGGAAGCATCGGTGCGGTAAAAACGGTCGAAAATATAGGGCAGATCCTTGGCTGCAATGCCCCGGCCATTATCCTCAATCTCCACCTGAATAAAGTCTCCCACATCCTTGATGCGGATCGTGATCAGTCCCTTCTTTTTGTCCAGATACTTGACAGAATTGCCGATGATATTATTGATAACCCGCTTCATCTGCTCCGCATCTGCAATGACCACCGCATCCTCATCCACATAATTGAAATATCCGAATTCGATGTTCCTGGATTCCATGTCCAGTCCCACCTCCTCCGCGCAATCCCGGAAATAATCGACCACATGGATCTTGGAAAAGGTGTAGGGAATCTTGTTGGTATCAATCTTGGAATAGAAGGTCAGCTCATCGATCAGCCGGTCCATGTCATTGGCCTTATTATAAATGGTGCGGATGTATTTGTCCAGCCGTTCCGGCGAGGACGCTACCCCGTCCATGATCCCCTCCACATAGCCCTTGATGGCCGTAATAGGCGTTTTCAGATCATGGGAAATATTGCTGATCAGCTCCTTATTTTCCAGATCATACTGGATCTTTTCCTCCGCATTTTCCTTCAGGCGGATCCGCATTTCTTCAAAATCCTGGCACAACTGCCCGATCTCGTCGTCCTCCTCCACATCCAGGGTGAAATCCAAATTGCCGTCCCGGATTTTCCGGGTGGCCTCCTGAAGCTTGCTCAAGGGGTGAAGGATGGAACGGTACACCCACATGGTCAGGGAGGCGCAGATAAAAATAATCAATGAGATGGAAACCACCAGCATCTGGATCACCATGGACTGGGCTTCCTGGGCGAACTCATCAAACCGGTAAATCAAAAGGACCTTGCTCAGGAAAATAAAAAGTCCCACAAAAATGACCGGAAGAACACTGTAAACCAGAAAGGTCACAACCAGCCGCGTCTTTAATTTCATAAAAACACTCCTTTGACTCCCTTTAGGAACTGCTTACAGTATAACACAAAATTCCTGCGCTATTTCTAAAAGTATTCTAAAGAATATCCGGGCGTCACTGGAATCGTCCAAAGAAATTTGCCAGGGGGCTGATCACATCGGACAAATCCCCGATGGCCTTATTCAGCTTTTCCATATCTACGGCGTTGAGCTTTTCCATGGCTTCGTTGATATTTCCCTCGCTGGATACCACCAGGTGGTCAATATCCTTGATCATCTGATCCAAATTCGCGTCTGCCAGCTGGGAAGTAACCACCTCCAGATCCCCCATCACCACCTCCAGACGGCGGTAGGTGTCATTGACCTTCGGCACCACCAGCCAACAGGTATAGGCAACCGCCAAAAGCATCAAAATGGCTGCGGCGGCTGTCACCTGAGACATCCGGTATTGCCTGCGGGCATACTTTTCCTGTCCGGCATTGGACTTCTCGATCCGTTCCATCAGTTTTTGAAATTCTTCCCGTTCCTTCTGTTCCATAAGCCCCTCCTTCTCCCATACCTTTTTGCAATATTTTTTTGTAATGCCGCAGCTCTGCCCCCGGATGTCTACAAATTCAGCTTGTCATAGCTTTTTTTCAGGTAGACCTCCAGCCGACCCTTCAAAAGCCGGTTTTCCTCCTTTGCAAGCTCCGGGTCCTCAAAAAGAAGCTGATCCACCTCTTCGGACACCTGCTTTAATACATTGGCGTCCGTAAAAATATCCGCCAGCTTAAATTCCAGATCCCCGCTTTGGCGCAGCCCAAAGAAATCTCCCGGGCCCCTCAGCTTTAAATCCTCCGACGCAATATAAAAGCCGTCGTTGGAGCGATTTAAAATGTCCAGACGCTCCTGGGCATCCTGGCCGGAGGCATTGACCATAATGCAATAGGACTGGTATTTACCCCGCCCCACGCGGCCCCGCAGCTGGTGCAGCTGGGCAAGGCCAAAGCGTTCCGCGTTCTCAATCATCATTACAGTGGCATTGGGCACATTGACGCCCACCTCCACCACGGTGGTAGATACCAGCACCTGGATTTTCCCGGCGGCAAAGTCCTCCATGATTTTGTTTTTTTCTTTCGGCTTCATCTTTCCATGCAGATATTCCACGGTCACAGCCTCCGGAAACCTGGTCCGCAAAAGCCTGGTGTAGTCCAGGACATTTTCCGCCTCAATCAGCTCGCTGGCTTCCACCATGGGGCAGATCACGTAGGCCTGCCTGCCCGCCTGCAGCTGCTTTAAGATAAACTCATAGGCCTTATCCCGGTATCCGGTTCCCACCACACAGTTTTTTATGGGCAGCCGGTTGGCCGGCATCTCGTCGATGATAGAAATATCCAGATCCCCGTACAAAATAATCGCCAGAGTGCGGGGAATGGGCGTCGCGCTCATCACCAGCACATGGGGCTGGGTGCCTTTCCCGTCCAGGGCCTCCCGCTGTCCCACACCAAACCGATGCTGCTCGTCGGTGATCACCAGCGCCAGCTGGTCGTAAAGGATCTTTTCCTGAATCAAGGCATGGGTCCCCACGATAATATCCGCCTCGTGGGAAGCGATCTGCTCATAGGCGATGCGCTTTTCCTTTGCCGTCATAGAGCCGGTGACCAGAACCACTTTATTTTTTATGCCGCAGGCCGAAAACAGCCCGGTGATGGATTCAAAATGCTGTCTCGCCAGCACCTCGGTGGGCACCATCAGTGCGCCCTGAAAGCCGCTGCATGCAGTCTCCAAAAGGGCAAGCACCGCGATGATGGTCTTTCCGGAGCCCACATCCCCCTGGATCAGCCGGTTCATAATCAGCCCGCTGCCCAGATCCTGGCGCACCTCATCCAGAACCTTTTTCTGGGCGGCCGTCAGCTGGTAGGGGAGCTGGTTTAAAATCTGCTCCACCTCGGCTGCCCGGTAGATCCGGTAAGGACTTTTGCAATCCTTGCGCTTTTCCTTCAGTCTGCGCACCGAAATGATAAAAAACAAAAATTCGTCGAAAACCAGACGTTTTCTGGCAAACAAAAGCTCGCTTTTATCCTTGGGAAAATGAATATGCTCCAGAGCATAATTGTATTCCGCCAGCTCGTATTTTTTCCGCAGCCGCTCCGGCAAATATTCCCGTTCCAGCTGCCGCCCCTCCAGCGCCTGATGCATTGCCTTGGTGATGGTTTTGTTGCTGAGGCCCCGGGTCTGGGCGTAAACCGGCTGCATGGAATGCATTACCTTTTCATAGGCCTCCGGCTCGAACACCTCCGGCTGTTCCATGGTCAGACGGTCATGTTTCTTTACCACCCGCCCGCGGAAGGTCAGCTGCCGGCCCATCTGCAGCGTGGCCGCCAGATAGGGGAGATTGTACCAGGTCAGCTGGAGGGTCCCGGTCAGGTCCCGCACGTTGGTCACAATGATCTGCATGTTTTTAAACCGCCGGACGCTGGCAGCTTTTATCAGCTGGCCGGACACGGCCACAATCCCGCCCTCCGTCACCTGTCCGATGGGGACAGGCGCCTCGCAGGCGTCATAGGCCCGGGGATAGTCATGCAGCAGCTCCTCCACCGTCTCCACCCCAAGCTTGCGAAACAGTGCGGCTGTTTTTTCGCCGATCCCTTTTAAAGAAGTGACAGGCTGTTGGTTCATTTTTTTCCTCCATAAAACGATGAGGCTGCTGCAAAGTCCTGCTTCCGGATTCGGGAAATCCTTGCGCAGACTTTTGCATCAGCCTCATCACTTTCTATTCATACCCTACTCAACAGACATCAGATAATAATAAATAGGCTGGCCGCCGCTGTGCAGCTCTACCTCACAATCCGGACACACCTCCTGCGCCAGCTCAAAAAGCCGGTTTGCGTCCTCCTCAGAAACATCCGCGCCGTAATAGATGCTGACCAGCTCGGAATCCTCGTCCACCATTGCCTTCAAGGTATCCACAGCCGTCGTCTGCACGGATGTGCCTATCGCCAGCATCCCCTCATCACCGATTCCCATAATATCTCCCTCATGGATCTCCATGCCGTCGATATGGGTATTGCGGATCGCGTAGGTGATTTGTCCGGTCTTCACACGGCCCATCTCCTCCACCATGGTATCCAGATTCTCCTGGGGCGCCAAATCCGGAATGAAATTAATCAACGCGGAGATTCCCTGGGGCACGGTCTTTGACGGGACCACGATGATCGTCTTGTCCTCCACCAGATATTTCGCCTGCTCCGCCGCCAGAATAATATTTTTATTATTCGGGAGAATATAGATCGTATCCGCGTTTACCTGGTCAATGGCCTTGACCATATCCTCGGTGCTGGGGTTCATGGTCTGGCCGCCCTCGATCAGGTAATCGGCGCCGATTCCGCGGAAAATCTCCGCCATCCCATCGCCCACGGATACGGCAATAAAGCCGTAGGGCTTTCTGGGCTCCGCTTCCTTCTTCGCTGCCTCAGCCGCCGCCTTCTGCTCTCTGGCAACCTGCTGCGCATTCTGGATCAGACGTTCATGGTGCTCTTCCCGCATATTGTCGATCTTCATCCGGGACAGGGAACCGTAGGTCAATGCCTTCTGAATCGCCAGTCCGGGGTCATTGGTATGCACATGGACCTTCACCACATCATCATCGGAGACCACCACAATGGAATCGCCGATGGATTCCAGATATGCCTTAAAATCCAGCTCGGTCTTCTCGTCGTAATGCTTCTCCACGTTAATTATAAACTCGGTACAATATCCAAATTTAATGTCGGAGGTTTCCAGATCGGCGCTTCCTGCCGCAGAACCTGTCCGGGCCGCAGCCGGCGCCGGCGCAGTGTCCTCCACCTCCAGGTCAGTTTCCCTTCCCAGAAGGCCGTCCAGCGTACCCTTCATCACCTGCATCAGGCCCTGTCCGCCGGAATCCACGACTCCCGCCTGTTTCAGCACCGGAAGCAGCTCCGGAGTCTGGCTGAGTACATAATCGCCTTGCGCAATCACCTGGGTCGCAAATTCAATGATATCATCTACTTCCTGAGCCAGCTCCACTGCCTTTTCCGACATGCCCCGGGCCACAGTCAGGATGGTGCCCTCCTTGGGCTTCATGACAGCTTTGTAGGCGGTCTCCGTAGCACGCACGAAGGCATTGGCCAGCACATTCACATCTGCCTGACTAACGGTCATGATCTCCTTGGTAAAGCCGCGGAACAGCTGTGATAAAATCACGCCGGAATTTCCCCGGGCTCCCCGCAGGGATCCGGAGGAGATAGCCTTTGCAAGGCTCTCCATGGTAGGCTGCTCCAAAGCCGCCACCTCTCTCGCTGCCGCCATGATCGTCATCGTCATATTGGTCCCCGTATCTCCGTCCGGAACCGGAAATACGTTCAGCTCATTGATCCATTCTTTTTTTCTCTCCAGGCTTTTTGCGCCAGCCAGAAATGCTTTCTGCATCAGTCCGGCGTCAATCACTTGTAAACTCACCGGTAGGTCCTCCTTAATCTATCACACGTACACCTTCTACATAGATGTTGATGTGCTCAACCTCCATGCCGGTGAATGCTTCTACTTTATATTTTACATTGGCTATCAGATTATCCGCAACCGCGCAGATACTGACGCCGTAGGATACAATTACATGAAAATCCAGGGAAATACGGTTGTCCTCAATCTGGACGTTGATCCCGTGAGTCAGGCTTTCCCGCTTTAAAAGCTTTACCAGACCATCCTTCATGCTGATGGCGGCCATGCCGACAATTCCGATGCATTCCACTGCGGTCATACC
Source organism: uncultured Lachnospiraceae bacterium (assembly GCA_964537765.1). Classification (GTDB taxonomy): domain Bacteria; phylum Bacillota; class Clostridia; order Lachnospirales; family Lachnospiraceae; genus Brotaphodocola. Next base: position 54,157 of record CAZICB010000004.1, on the reverse strand, counting down.
CGCATATAATGCGATAACATCGGAACTGATCTGGATTTCACCCAGCTTATTGTTGATGCGTCCCTTCATATACACCCCTCCATTTTATAGACCCTTCTGTGCAAAAAAGGCCATACGATCATAATTATAAATCTCTTTAGGCCATATTATTATAGCACATACAAGATATTGTGTCTATTCCAACTTTTGTTTCCCAGATTTTTTATTAAAAAATTCATTTTCCTCTTGCCAAAATCCCAACAATCTGTTATCATACAGATGTTGTGTTTTCCAGTTTGGAAAACAAGTACCGGTTAAGGAGGTGCAATCATGGCAAAATGTGCAATCTGTGAAAAGGCTGCTCACTTCGGAAATAACGTGAGCCACTCCCATAGAAGATCCAATGCGATCTGGAAAGCAAACGTTAAGTCCGTTAAAGTAAAAGTTAACGGCGGTGCTAAGAAGATGTATGTATGTACTTCTTGCTTACGTTCCGGCTTAGTAGAAAGAGCATAATGAAATTGAGAAACTGACGAAAAGCTGTCACCATGATGACAGCTTTTTTTCTATTTTTTATTGTTCTATTTGCAAAACAATAAATACCCCAGGGTCAGGCATCCAATCATAAAAATCAGGGTGGTCAGGGTCAGCGGAATGAAAAGCATCACTGTCATCCCCACCCCAAAGCAAAACAGCATCAGACCGAAAACTCGCTTCATACTTTGCCCCTCGTATCTTTATAAAGCAATATATGCGCGATTCCCGGATCCGATGCTGTCCTTTCCGATTCCTTATTTATCCGCGTCCTCTTTTTGTGCCGCCTCCGCCGCCATCTCCTCCGCGGCCTTCACCGCTTCCGGTGACAGGTTTTCCTTTTTTCCGGAGGTAAATTTATTGACAAAATCCGGCACCATATCCAGCACCTTGGTCACTGCATCCTGCTGTTTGATATTGACCAGCTTGGTCACTCCGTTCTGGATCACCAAAATAGCGCTGGGACTCATCTTCGCGCTTAAACCGCCCCCGCCATTTTGCTTGGCGCTGTCCGCGAAGGAACCGGCTGCCATCCCGCAGCTTACATCCACCAGCGGCAGAATGATGGCGTCATCAATCTTGACCGCCTCTCCCACCACAGTCTTGGTGGTGACAAACTGGTCCATCCCCTTAAACAATGCTTCCACCGTCGATACAAATTGATTCTCAGCCATGATCGTTCCTCCTTTATCCCAACTCCTGGCGCAGTTTTTTCAGTTTTTTAAGCATCTGTCGGAAATTCCGGTTCAGCAAAAGCCGGGCTCCCGAAAACAAAAGATAACCCAGACGGATCCTGCCGGATAACCGGATCTCCCCCTCGATTCCGGTCTCTTCAAAATCCGGAATCAGCTCCAAATGCCGGGCATACAGCCCGTAAAAGGGAGCCGCGTACATCAACACCGTCCCTGTGGTGGACGGATCATCAAATCCAAAACGAATCCTGCCTGCAAGCTTTTTGGGCTGCACATGACGCAGCAGTGCAAACCCCCTTCGTTTTATCAGGGAAAAGGCCTTTTTATTTTCCTCGTCCCGCCAAAAAGCAAAAATCAGATCCTTCTTTTCCTTCAAGCCCAGAAGCTTTTCCCGGATGCGGTCCACATGATTTCGCATGTCGAGAAGCTTTTTGCGGACGCGGTCCACATGATTTCGCATATCCAGAAGCTTTCTGCGGATCCCTGCCGCTTTCTTTTTCAGTTTATCACACAAGCCGCCAATTGAAAATCTTTTTTTTGGCGTATCCGGCTCCGGTTTTCCAGAAACCGGCTCCTGGTCCTGTGCCTGTCCGGCCTGTGTATGCCCGGCGCTCTCTTCGCGCGGCTTTGCCTCCTGCATCTTAAAAAGCATGTCCGCCCTGTCCGGCTCCATCCCTGCGGTTTTAGCAGACCGCTCGCCCGGTTCTTCAGCCTCGAAAGACTGCTCTCCCGCCTCCGGCTCTGCCCCGCTGTCGCCTGCTTCCGGCTCATCCTTTTCCCCAAGCCGCAGAGGAAAGCCAAAAATCCTTATCCGGAAGGCAAGCGCCTCCTCGTAAGAGACCTGACAGGAAACCAGGTGCAGCAACCAGCTTACCCCGGCCTTTCCCTTCACCGCCCCGGCAAAGCTTCCCTCCGCCCGGTAACGGACCGGCACCAGCAGCACCAGCAAAATCACAAGCAGCACCAGACCCAAAAGGATCAGAAGCACCAGGCCCAGAATTTTCCATATTCCCAATAAAACAGCTACCATGCTTCTTCCCTATCTTCCGCGCAGGAAGCCCTGCTGCGGATCCATTCTTCTGCCCTCTGCCCGGTTAAGTTTTTCAGACCATCCTGGCCTCCCGACCGGTACAGATCATCCACCATATCCCGAACCACTTCCAGCGCTTCCCAATATGTAACCGCAATTCCCAGGATCAGCAGATCCTCCCTGCAAAGCGGCGGAAGCAAAAGCATAGCCGATGGATAGATATCAAAAAGATTATTCCCATTGCTGGAGGGCGTAATCACATAAACCTCCGGCTGCAGCCTTCGGTTTCTCAGACCCTGGATAATCCCATACCGATGCTTTTTAGCCTTTTCCCCCACGTACAGACGCTGACACCATCGCATAGATTTCTTCCCCGCATTGCATGATTCTCGTTACTTACAGTTGCTTAAAATGGTTCTGCGCAAAAGATCCAGCGCCTTCACCACTGCCTGCTCCCGGATCCTTGCGCGATTGCCCTTAAAATGGTACTCCTCCACCGTCACCTGATTCTTCATGTAGGCGGCGATATAAACCAGTCCCACTGGCTTCTCCTCGGTTCCGCCGTCCGGACCGGCAATGCCTGTCACAGCCACGCATACGTCACTGTCCGAAGCGAAGGCTCCACCGATCGCCATTTCCCGGGCAGTCTCCTCGCTGACCGCCCCGTACTTTTTCAGGGTGCTCTTGCTCACATCCACATATTTGCGTTTCGCCTTATTGGAGTAGGTGACAAAGCCCTCCCGGAACACCTCCGACACGCCGGGCACATTGACCAGCCGTCCGGCAATCAGGCCGCCGGTACAGGATTCCACCGTGGTCACGGTCAGCTCATGCTTGGTCAGAAGCTTCACCACCGCCATCTCCAGGGTTTCGTCCTCCCGGGTGGAATACACGCAATCGCCCAGGCGGTTTTTGATCTCCTTTACCACCGGCTTTACCAGCTTTTTGGCCTCCGCATCATCCTTTGCCTTCGCCGTCACCCGCACATGGACCTCGCCGGTCTTGGCGTAGGTGGCAATGGTGGGATTGGTCTGTTTGTCAATCAGATCCAGCAGCCTCTCCTCCACGCCGCTTTCCCCGATGCCGCAGATCTTGATCATCTGAGAGCGGATCGCCTCCGGCTGCAGCTGCTGCAGATAGGGATAGACCTGCTCATAAAACAGCGGATACAGCTCCGATGGCGGTCCCGGAAGCAAAATTGCCGTCTTGCCATCCTTCTTAAGAATCAGACCCGGCGCGGTTCCATTGGGATTGTCTAATACCCTGGCTCCCACCGGAACCACCGCCTGTTTCCAATTATTGTCCGGAATATTTTTATAGATATTGTTGCGGAAATACTCCTCAATCCGCTGCCGGGTATGGGGATCCTCCGCCAACTCATAGCCCATGACCTCGGCGCAGACCTCCTTGGTCATATCGTCCTCCGTGGGCCCCAGGCCGCCGGTCAGGATCAGGATATCGGCCCGTGCCAGAGCCGTGCGGATCACCTCCGCCAGGCGGTCATGATTATCGCCCACTACGGTCTGATGATACATGGAAAGCCCCAGCTGGGCGCACTTTTCCGCAAGAAACTGCGTATTGGTATTGACAATGTTGCCCAGCAAAAGCTCCGTTCCAACAGATATTAATTCTACAACCATATTACATCTTCCCTTCTGTCAGTATTCTATGATTTTTCGCAATATAGTCCACCAGGGATACCACCGTCAGGATCAAAGCGACCCACACACAAAGGTCCGTCATCGGGCGCAGCACCGGAAGATCCAGGATCAGCAGCACCACGGCAATCATCTGGAAGGTGGTCTTAAATTTTCCCCAATAGCTGGCGGCAATCACAAGCCCCTGCTCCGCCGCGATCAGCCGGAAGCCGCTGATGGTAAATTCCCGGCTGACAATGATAATCACCATCCACGCCGGAATCTGAACCAGCTCCACCAGGCAGATCAGGGCCGCGCAAACCAGAAGCTTATCGGCAAGCGGATCCATAAACTTGCCAAAATTGGTCACCAGATTATATTTTCTGGCAATTTTTCCGTCCAAAAGGTCGGTCAGGCTGGCCACAATAAAGATCGCGGTCGCCAGAAAACGCAGAAAGCGGATCTCGCCTTTTCCAATCAGCAATGCAACCACAAAAAACGGAATCAGAATCACTCGCAATACCGTCAGTTTATTCGGCAGATTCATCATATACCTCCCCGATCAAATCATAATCCGACGCCCCTGTCACCTTCACGCGCACAAAATCGCCGGACATAAAAAGTTCTCCGCTGTTTACAAAAATGTAGCCGTCCACATTGGGCGCATCCATATAGGTACGCCCCACATAAGCTGGTTCATCCGCCACCTTACCTTCAATCATCACATCCAGCACCCGCCCGATCATCTCCTCGGATTTTTCAAAGGCAATCTCCTGCTGCAGCTCCATAATCTCATCCCGGCGCTGCTGCTTGACCTCCTCCGGAATCTGGTCCGGATAGACGGCGGCAGGGGTATCCTCCTCCGCCGAATAGGCGAAAACGCCAAGCCGCTCAAATTCCATTTCATCCACAAAGGCCAGGGCCTCCTCATGGTCCTCTTTCGTTTCTCCCGGGAAGCCGGACATCAAAGTGGTGCGCAGGGCAATATCCGGGATCGCCTGCCTCAGCTTTCCGATAGTTTCCCGCAGCTGCTCCTGATTGGTCCGTCTGCCCATCCGCCTCAGAATGGAATCGCTGGCATGTTGGATGGGAATATCCAGATAGTGACAAATCTTCTCCTCCTGGCGGATGGTCTCAATCAGCTCGTCGGTGATCTCCTCCGGATAGCAATACTGGATCCGGATCCAGTAAATGCCGGAAATCTCACAAAGCTTATGCAAAAGCTCCGGCAATGCTTTGCGGCCGTATAGATCCACGCCGTAAAGCGTGGTCTCCTGAGCCACCAGAATCAGCTCCCGCACGCCCTGGCCCGCCAGATCCTTCGCCTCTTTAAGAAGCTGCTCCATGGGAACGCTGCGGTATTTGCCCCGCAGACTGGGGATGATGCAGTAGGTACAATGCTTGTCGCAGCCCTCCGCGATCTTTAAAAAGGCATAATGTCCTCCGGTGGTGACCATCCGGCGGGTTTCCACCTGCGGAATCCCGCTTAACTCATGGAAGCAGGAAACGGTCTCTCCGCCCAGCACCTGCTTTAATACCCGGGAAATCTCATCGTAGGAATTGGTGCCAAGGATAGCGTCCACCTCCGGAATCTCGTCCAGAATCTCCTGCTTGTAGCGCTGGGCCAGACAGCCGGTCACCAGAAGGGCCTTGCAGGTGCCCTCGTTCTTTAGCTGCGCCATTTCCAGAATGGTATTGACGCTCTCCTCCTTGGCATCATTGATAAAGCAGCAGGTGTTAATGATAATGATGTCGGCCTCCTGCTCATCGTCAGTGAAGGTGTAGCCGTCCCGGTTCAAAAGCCCCAGCATCATCTCCGTATCCACCAGGTTCTTATCGCAGCCCAGGGAAATACATAATATTTTCATAAAAGCTCCTCATGCGATGGAAGAAGGAAAAAGCCATCTCACCTTATTCCTGAGACAGCTTTTCCCCCTTTATCCCTTCAGTTTTTTTCTTCTTCCTCTTCGCCCTCTTCGCTGACGATCTTTACCTTGCCCTTGTACAGTTCCTCCACTGCCACAGACAGCGCCTTTCGCTCCGGCGGCGCCGGAACCAGCGCCTCCTCCCCGGCAATCAGCTGCCGCGCCCGCTTGGCGGTGGCCAGCACGATGGAATACCGACTCTGCACCACCGGATGCTCGCCCGGCTCCACATCGCTGTTAACAGCGTCAATTAAATCTGCATAAGATGGATGTAACATATTTGGTTCTCCTTTCAAACGCGCCTGTCAGGCGTCGGCTTTAAACTGTTTTAAATCTTCCTTCATGTCCCGGACAAAATCCATGCAGCGCTCGGTTTTCTGATGCTGGGACTGGATCAGCTCATGCATCCTGCGGACACAATCCTCCACCTGGTCATTGACCAGAATGTAATCGTACCGGTCCATAAACTCTGCTTCCTCCGCTGCCCGCTGCAGGCGGCCGCGGATCACTTCCTCCGTCTCGGTGCCCCGGTTGCGCAGCCGGCGCTCCAGCTCTGCCGCGCTGGGCGGCGTCACAAAAAGCAGCAGAGTATCCGGAAATTTCTCCTTTACCTTCAAGGCCCCCTGGATTTCAATCTCCAGGATCACATCCTTGCCGGCCTCCATCTGCTCCAGAACATAGCTTTTCGGCGTACCGTAATAATTGCCCACATAGCAGGCATGCTCAATCAGCGCATCCGCTGCGATCATCTGCTCAAATTCCGGCTTCGTGACAAAAAAGTATTCTTTCCCGTGGCACTCTCCCTGTCTGGGGCCCCGGGTGGTCGCTGAAATGGACAAGGCATACTGTCCGGCATACTGCTCCAGCAGCGCGTGCATCAGCGTTCCCTTACCGGCTCCGGAAAAGCCGGATACCACGGCTAATATTCCTTTTTGACTCATGGCTCAACCTCTTGTTTTAGTTAATATTGTGATGATTCAGGACGGGGGCATCTTCTTGTCCGGCTTTGCCGGACAAGAAGCATCGGAGGTTCCTCCGATGTGAAAATTCGCGCAAAAGTGTGCTTACAAGCAAGCTTGACGCCCACTTTCACACGATTTTCCCGCCGTCCTGAACGGTTATTCTATGTTTTGGATCTGCTCGCGAATCTTTTCGATCTCCGTCTTCAGCGCGATGGCCCGGTCGGAAATTTCCAGGTCCGTGGATTTGCTGAGGATGGTATTGGACTCCCGGTTCATCTCCTGGGCAATAAAATCCAGCTTCCGCCCCACGCTGCCCCCGGCCTCCAGCTCTGTCCTGGTAGCGCCGATATGGCTGCGCAGCCGTACCGTCTCCTCATCCACACAGATCTTATCTGCGTATAGCACCACCTCTGTGGCCAGCCGGGACTCGTCAATGGCGGCATTGTCCAAAAGCTCCTTTACCTTATCCTCCAGCCTGGTGCGGTACTCCTTCAAAATCTCCGGGGACCGCTCCTCGATATAATCCACCAGGCCCTCCATATAGGAAAGCTTGCCCAAAAGATCCTCCTTCAGCTTTTCTCCCTCCAGAATGCGGGATTCCACAAACTTCCCCGCCGCTTCCTCGATGGCTGCAGAGAGAAGCTTCCACATATGCTCCTCATCCTCCGGCGCCTGCTCCATAGTCAAGACCTCCGGCATCTCAGCCAGCATGGAAACAGTGACATCATTTTCAATTTCAAACTGCTCCTGCATCCGGCGGAACGCATCCATATATTCTCCCGCAAGGGCGCTGTTATATTTCAGGCAAAGCTGCTCCTCCGTGTAATCCTCATAGGTGATATATACATCCACCTTGCCCCGCTGGATATAGGTCTTTAATAAATTACGGATCGCCGCTTCAAAATAATTGAACTTCTTTGGCATCTTGATACCAAGATCCAGATATCGGTGGTTTACCGCCTTCATCTCCACGGAAATCTTGTACTCCGGCGTGACGGTCTCACACCGTCCAAACCCTGTCATGCTCTTAATCATTGGACAGATTGCTCCTTTGCCATAGATAACATGCATTGTAACAGTTCAGTCAGGCTGCATATTCTTGCCTGACTGAACTGTTATCATACATTATAAATCATCAGGAAAAACAAGTCAATACCGCTTGTAAAGGCAAAAAGCATTTGATATACTAGTTGTTACGATTCACAGCCGATTTGGACAGATACACAGATTCGTTGTGCTTGCACATAAGAAGCTGTGTATCTGATCCAAATCTGACTGCGAAGCAGGAACTCCACCCACATGAGCAAAACGCACGCCGCAAAGCGGGGTGCAAAAAGCTGCGCAGCAGCGGGTTTTGCGAATGAGGCGTGGAGGGCTGTGAATTGTAACGATATACTAGTTGTTATTACCCGCGGCACACCGCAGCAAAGGAGCATTGATATGGCATTTGACGGAATTGTAATCGCAAATCTGACTCATGAAATCAAAGATAAATTAGAAGGCGGCAAGATCAACAAAATCGCCCAGCCGGAAAAGGACGAGCTGATGCTCACCGTAAAAAACAACCGGGAAACCCTGCGCCTGACCCTGTCGGCAAGCGCCAGCCTTCCTCTGGTTTATTTCACGGAAATCAATAAGCCCAGCCCCCTGACGGCCCCCAACTTCTGTATGCTGCTGCGCAAGCACATCGGCACCGGACGGATCATCCGGGTGTCCCAGCCGGGACTGGAGCGGATCATCGAATTTGAGATCGAGCATCTGGACGAGCTGGGGGATCTATGCCGCAAACGGCTGATTGTGGAGCTGATGGGCAAGCACAGCAACATCATCTTCTGCAAGGAGGACGGCACCATCCTGGACAGTATCAAGCACATCTCCTCCCAGGTCAGCTCCGTGCGGGAGGTGCTTCCGGGACGCAGCTATTTTATCCCCCATACCACAGAAAAGGCAGATCCCTTGACGGTCACCCAGGAGGAATTTACAAGGCTTTTGCACCAGACTCCCGCCCCCATCCAGAAAGCGCTCTACCAGAAGCTGACCGGCATCAGCCCAGTGATCGGCACGGAGCTGTGCCACATGGCCTCCATCGACGGGGACCATTCCGCAAACGAACTGTCCGAGGCGGAGCTGATTCATCTCTATCACATGTTTTCCCTGATGATGGAGGATGTGAAAGCGGGACGTTTTTCTCCCCGGGTCATCTACCATGACGGGGAGCCTGTGGAGTACTCCTCCGTGCCTCTGACCTGCCTGGAGGGCAGCGATTATGAGATAAAGACCTATTCTTCCATCAGCCCGCTGCTGGAAAGCTATTATGCGGAGAAGAATACCCTCACCCGCATCCGCCAGAAGTCCGCGGACCTGCGGAGGCTTCTTCAGACCGCCCTGGAGCGCAATTATAAAAAATACGACCTGCAGCTAAAGCAGCTAAAGGATACGGAAAAACGGGAAAAATACAAGATTTACGGCGAGCTTTTAAACACCTACGGCTATGAGCTTTCCGGCGGAGAAAAGGAACTGAAATGCTTAAACTATTATACCAATGAGGAGGTCCGCATCACTCTGGATCCCCAGCTGACCGCCCAGGAAAATTCCCAGCGGTATTTTGCCAAATACAACAAGCTGAAACGAACCTTTGAGGCCATGACCGAGATGACCAGGGAGACCAAACAGGAGATCGACCACCTGGAGTCCATCAGCGCCGCTCTGGACATCTCCGTCAGGGAGGAGGACCTGGTTCAGATCAAGGAGGAGCTGATGGAGTACGGCTTCATCAAGAAGCGCCCCTACGGCAGAAAAAAACCAAAAATCACCAGCCGCCCCTACCACTATCTTTCCTCCGACGGCTTCCACATCTATGTGGGGAAAAACAACTACCAGAACGAGGAAGTGACCTTTAAGCTGGCCGACGGCGGAGACTGGTGGTTCCACGCCAAGGGCATTCCCGGCTCCCATGTGATCGTCAAAACGGAGGGCAAAGAGCTGCCGGACCGTGTTTTTGAGGAGGCGGGCGCCCTCGCGGCCTACTACTCCCGGGGCCGGGGCAATGAAAAGGTGGAGATCGATTACATCCAGCGCAAGCACGTGAAAAAGGCTGCCGGGGGCGCTCCCGGCTTTGTGATCTACCACACCAACTATTCCTTGATGGCGATCCCGAAGCTGGAGCTTTCGGAAGTGAAGGAATCACGATGAACGGCCAAAAACCCCGTCAGGAGCCTATATGATATGCTCCCGGCGGGGTTTTTTGTCATCGATTCTTATGGGATTTTGTCTTAGTGCTTCGGAACCAGCACTTCCTTGCCGCCCATGTACGGACGCAGAACCTCCGGGATGCGGACGGTGCCGTCTGCCTGCAGGTTGTTCTCCAAAAAGGCAATCAGCATACGCGGCGGAGCCACCACCGTGTTGTTTAAGGTATGGGCAAAATATCTGCCCTTCTCGCCGTCCACGCGGATCTTTAAGCGGCGCGCCTGCGCATCACCCAAATTCGAGCAGGAACCCACCTCAAAGTATTTCTTCTGGCGCGGGGACCATGCCTCCACGTCGCAGGATTTCACCTTCAGATCCGCCAGATCGCCGGAGCAGCACTCCAAAGTGCGCACCGGAATATCCATGGAACGGAACAGGTCTACGGTATTTTTCCAGAGCACATCGTACCACTTGGGAGATTCCTCTGGCTTGCAGACCACGATCATCTCCTGCTTCTCAAATTGATGGATCCGGTATACGCCGCGCTCCTCGATGCCGTGCGCGCCCTTCTCCTTGCGGAAGCAGGGAGAATAGCTGGTCAGGGTCTTGGGAAGCTGGTCCTCCGGAGTGATGGTGTCGATAAATTTACCGATCATGGAATGCTCACTGGTACCGATCAGGTACAAATCCTCACCCTCGATCTTATACATCATGGCGTCCATCTCCGCAAAGGACATAACGCCGGTCACCACATTGCCGCGGATCATAAAAGGCGGCACGCAGTAGGTAAAACCCCGGTCGATCATGAAATCACGGGCATAGCTAATCACTGCGGAATGAAGTCTGGCAATATCTCCCATCAGATAATAAAAGCCATTTCCGGCCACCTTTCCGGCAGCATCCAGATCGATACCGTCAAAGGTTTTCATAATGTCTGTATGATAGGGAATCTCAAAATCCGGAACCAGCGGCTCGCCGAACCTTTCGATCTCCACATTTTCGCTGTCGTCCTTTCCGATGGGCACGCTGGGATCAATGATATTGGGAATGGTCATCATGATCTTGGTCACCTGGGCATCCAGCTCATTTTCCTGAACCTCCAGCTCTGCCAGGCGGCTGGCATTGGCGGCCACCTGAGCCTTCACAGCCTCAGCCTCCTCACGCTTGCCCTGCCCCATCAGCTTTCCGATCTCCTTGGAGAGCTTGTTTCTGGCTGCCCGCAGGTTATCTGCCTCTGCTTTGGCTGCGCGGTTTTTGGCATCCAGCTCGATCACCTGATCCACCAGCGGCAGCTTTTCAAATTGAAATTTATTTTCGATATTTTTCTTTACAATGTCCGGGTTTTCTCTGACAAATTTTAAATCTAACATGATTTTCCTCCTAATAGATCTGCTGCTTTTCTTTTATTTTTCCAGATTATACTACACTTCTTTCAGAAATAAAAGTATTTTTTTCTATAACCGTCAGTCATGACTCTCCATGCAGATCAAAATCCCATCCTGAAAATCCAGACGGGCGCTTTCCCCGACCAGCTCATTGCTGATACAAAGTCCGGCCTCCTGCCCGCGTTTTATGGTCCGGTCCGTCAGCGGATAGCGGAACCCTTTCAGGGTAATGCCGGTGACTTCCTCCGTAAAGGGAAGAAAGGAAACATAGTTTCCCCAGAGCTGATCCCGGTAAAAGGTCTTTCCCTCGTCCAGCAGGCAAAGCTTATTCTGGCGGTCGATCAGATATGCCTCCACGCCGCTCTGCATACAGACATACAGGGTGTGCAGGTTCGTCAGCATATGATCCAGCCTTCCTCCGGTGGCTCCCAGAAAATAAATCCGCCCGCAGCCCAAAGTCATGGCCCGGCTTCTGGCAAGCTCCGTGTCCGTCTCATTTTTTTCCGGTTTATGCTGCTCCCAGACGATATAGGGAATCTGGCGAAACCGCTCCAGAACCGACGGCTTTACCGTGTCAAAATCCCCCACAATATAATCCGGGACCAGCCCCAGCTGATCTGCCGCTTCCAGACCGCCGTCCACGGCGATTACCTTCTGGATGCTTTCTTTTCTTAAAAAAGACCGGGCAAAATCCAAATCGATCTTTCCCCCGGTCACAATCAGACAGGTTTTCATGATTTATATTCCTCAAAAATCTCCAGAAACTGTCGGGTGCGCTCCATGGCATCCCCGCTAAATACTGCGGAGCCGGCCACGATAATATTGGCTCCCGCATCCAGAACCTGGCGCACATTGCCCAGACCCACGCCGCCGTCCACCTGAATATCCACGGACAACCCCTGACTGTCAATCATCCGGCGCAGCTGCTCCACCTTCTTTAAGGCGTAAGGAATAAATTTCTGTCCGCCAAAGCCCGGATTCACCGACATGACAAGGACCATATCCACCTGAGGGAGGATACAGCTTAAGGTTTCCACGGGAGTAGCAGGATTCAAGGCCACTCCCGCCTTCATTCCCAGGTCCTTGATCTGGTTTACCGTCCGGTCCAGATGCCTGCAGGCCTCCTGATGAACACAGAGCAGATCCGCTCCCGCCTTTTTCATATCCTCCGCGTAACGCCCCGGCTCCTCCACCATCATATGGACATCAAATACCTTATCCGTGCAGGGACGGATGCTTTTGATCACCGGCATTCCGAAGGAAATGCTGGGCACGAACATGCCGTCCATCACATCGATGTGGATATACTCCGCACCGGCATCTGCTACCCGGCGGATATCCTGCCCCAAATTTGCAAAATCTGCCGCCAAAATCGAAGGTGCTAATACGTACATATCAATATCTCCTTTTATCTTTTAGTTCCTGGTACAAAAGACGGTAATTCTCATAACGGCTGGGCGCAATCAGCCCCGCTTCCACCGCCTGCTTAACCCCGCAGACCGGCTCTCCCACATGAACACAGTCCGCTCCAAACCGGCATCCGGACAGATAACCGTCAAACTCCGGAAAATATTCTTTTAGCTCATTGGCCTTAAGCTCCTCCAAATACATGGAGCTGAACCCCGGCGTATCCATCAGATAGGTGTCCTTCTCCACGCAGAACAGCTCCGCATGGCGGGTGGTATGTCTGCCCCGCTTGATCTTTTCGCTGACCGCGCCGGTTTCCATACCGGCCTCCGGCTGGATCAGATTGGTCAGGGAGGATTTTCCCACACCGGAGGGTCCTGCCAGAATGGTGGTCTTTCCCCGAAGATACCGGCGTACCGCCTCCATCCCCTCCTGCTGCCGGACACTGGCAAACAGCACCGGATTTCCCGTATGGGCATAGATTTCTGCATATTGGCGCAGCGCCTCTTCGGAGACAAGATCCGATTTGTTAAAGCAGATGGTCACAGGAATCCGGTTTACCTGCATCATCACCAGAAACCGGTCCAAAAGATTCAAATTCGGCTCCGGCTGGGCCACCGCAAAAACCACCAATGCCTGGTCCACATTGGCGGAGGCAGGACGGATCAGCAGATTCCTGCGGGGAAGGATCTGGTCAATGTTTCCCTCCCCGTCCGCATCGCTTAACACCGTGAATTCCACGTCATCCCCCACCACCGGCTTAATGCCCTTTTTGCGGAAGATTCCCTTTGCCTTACACTCGTATACCCGGCTCTCTCTGTCATGGACATAATAAAACCCGGCAATTCCCTTAATAATTTTTCCTACCATATTTTTCCTAACATGCCGCAGCCTCTAATCCATCGGGAAGAAGGTCAAAGGATACGCCTTCAAAACCGCCCCGGACTCCGCGTCAACCACCTGCACCTCTCCCTCATCGGTTCCATTCATACTTTCAATGCGGGTATAGCTGACCGGCAGCAGCACGTCCCCGGTGATGGTCTTTGGTTCCGTCAGGGTCTTATATACATCCTCCCCGTCGGTGACCTGATGAAGCCGCACCATAACCGTGACGCTGGCGGTGCCTGCGCCGGGGCCAATCAGGTTGCCGACATCATATACCGTATCGATGGAGGCCACGTAACGCTGCTTTTTCACCTCCGGACCGCTGCTGACCACATAATCAACCACGCCTCCCGGCGCGATCATGCCGTTTTCCCCGCCGGACTGGCTGATAATGGTCCCCTTGGGAACACTTTCGCTGTGCTGGGTGGAGGTATTGCCCGGCGTCAGTCCGGACTCGCCCAGGAGGGCGATGGCTTCCTCCTCCGACTTCCCTACCAGCTGAGGCACAGGCACCAGTTCCACATGAGCTCCCTTGCTGACGTAAAGCTGCACGGTTTGGCCCTCCGCCACCAGATCCGGCTCATGGCGGATCACGTTTCCGGCCGCCACGGATTCATTTTCCTCCTCAATGACCTCCACCACCAGCTTCTTATTTTCCAGATATTTTTTAGCTGTGGAGGCATCCAGACTGTCCAGATCCATATCAGAGAGATCAATCTTGTCAGAGCCATTGCTGACCACCACATTCACATGGGACCATTTGGACACCACCGCCCCCGGCTCCGGATCCTGGCTGGCCACATGTCCCTTGTCCACATCGTCAAAATAGGCATAGGAACATTTCATGCTGAGAAAGCTTTCCTTCAGCTTTGCCTCTGCCAGATCCTCCTGCAGATCCAGAACATTAGGCATGTAAACCTGAGTATCATCCAAAGAGCTGGTCTCCTCCGGCTCTGTCTCCACAACCGAAATGGTCTGGGCTGTTTCCTGCTTTCCCAAAAGACCGGTGCCTGCCTGAAACACGCCGCCCAGCTTGGAAAATACGATAATCAGCACGGCAACGATAATAATCGCCACCACAATGCCCGCTCCGGCCAAAAGCCGCTCAATATGAGGATTCACATTGTCCTCATCCTCCGCCTGTTCCCGGCTTTTTTTGCTTTTGCTGTGCTGCTTTTCCACGGGCAGCGGTTTTCGGGTGGCAGCCGTCTCGCTGTCGGTTTTTTTGCCATATTCCCGCACCTTATCCTGCTTCATGGGAATCCGGCCCTTGATCTGAGACAGCTCCTGCTGGCTGATTTCCACCGTATTGGCATTGACCAGCTTTTCCTGGACCGGAACCGGCGCCGGTTCCACCGTCTCCCGGATGCTGTTTTTTAAGACTTCTTCCTCCGGCTGAATCAGACACCGGCGCAGGTCGGAAATTACCTCGTCGGCACTCTGGTAACGGTTCTCCGGCTTCTTCTCCACACACCGCAGAATGATCTGCTCTAACCCAGCCGGAATCTCCGGACTGTATACGCTGGGCGGAACCACCGCATCCTCCAGATGGGCAAGGGCGATGGCCACTGTCGTATCCCCCTCAAAGGGCACCCGCCCGGTCACCATCTCATACATGGTAATTCCCAGGGAATACAGATCACTGCGCTCATCGCTGAAGCCGCCCCGGGCCTGTTCCGGGGAAATATAATGGACCGACCCCATGGCTGCGGAATTTAAGGTCTGGGCAGATACCGCCCGGGCAATGCCAAAATCCGCCACCTTTACCTTGCCGTCCTTGGAAATAATCATATTCTGAGGTTTGATGTCCCGGTGGATAATATGCTGCTCATGGGCGGCAGCAATTCCCTGGGCCACCTGGATCGCTATTCCGATGCTTTCCTTGACCTCCAGCTTTCCCTTTCGGGCAATATAGGTTTTCAAGGTAATGCCCTCGATCAGCTCCATCACAATGTAATGCAGCTTTCCCTCGTCAATAACGTCATAGACACTGACAATATTAGGGTGGGAAAGCCCCGCCGCCGCCTGGGCCTCCATTTTAAATTTGCTGACAAAATTGCTGTCGCTGCTGAATTCTTCTTTTAATACCTTGATGGCAACCAGACGGTTCAGCTTATGGCATTTTGCCTTATAAACCACAGACATGCCGCCGGAGCCGATCTGCTCCAAAATCTCGTAACGGTCCTGCAAAAATACACCTGGTCTCAGCATCATACCGTCACCTCACTCATCTGTGGCTCCACCAGAATCACGGAGATGTTGTCGAAGCCGCCGCTGCGGTTTGCCGCCTGCACCAGCGCCTCCGCCTTGTCCTTCAAGGTCTCCTCTGAGCGGATGATATATTCCACCTCAAACTCGTCCACCATATTGCTCAGGCCGTCGGAGCACATCAGAATATAATCCCGGTTTTTCAGCTTTAAGGCAAACAGGTCAATATCCACATCCTCCCCGGTGCCCACTGCACGGGTGATAATATTTTTCTTTTCCTGATAATCCCGGCTTCCCCGCTTGATTTTTCCCAGGGCAACCAGCTCTTCCACATAGGAATGATCCTTGGTAATCTGCTCCAGCCTTTCCCGCAGAAGGTAAAGACGGCTGTCACCGATATTTGCCACATACAGCACGTTTCCCTTGATAGTGGCCAGCACCAGGGTGCTCCCTGCTCCGATCAGCCGCTCGTCGCCGCTGGCCTTCCGGTACAGGGCACGGTTGACCGTGCGGATTCCATTCTTAAGCAGGCTGTGCACATCCTTTTTCTGAGAATTCTGCCGGTAAAATTCCACCAGCTGCTCCACCAGAAACCGGGACGCAAAATCTCCTGCATTATGTCCGCCCATCCCGTCCGCCAGGATAAACAGATTGTCCAGAGAACCCACCGGCTCTGTGGAAGCAAAGATAAAGTCCTGGTTCATCGGGCGCTGTAAGCCCACATCCGTTACCGCATAAGCCTGCATCCCCATCAGCCTCCCTTCTGATTTTGGAAACCGGAATCCGGTTTTTGCTCCTGAGACAAATAGCTGCGCCGCAGCTGCCCGCAGGCGCCATTGATATCCCGGCCCATCTCCCGGCGGACCGTAACCGCGATTCCCTGCTGCTCCAGATAATGCTGAAACTGCCAGACCGCCTTTTTGTCCGACTGAACATAGTCCCGCTCCTTGATGGGATTCACCGGAATCAGATTCACATGACCGTGCATGTCCCGCAAAAGGGCGGCAAGGGCACGGGCCTCCTTAAGATTGTCATTGACACCGCTGACCAGGCTGTACTCAAAGGTCTGCCTCCGCCCGGTCTCCTCAAAATATTCCTTGCATGCCGCCAGTACCTCCGAAAGCCCATAGCGGTTGGCGATGGGCATCAGTTCTCTGCGCATCTGGTCGTTTGGCGCATGCAAAGACAATGCCAGGGTAATCTGCAAATGCTCCTTCGCTAGTTCCCTGATCTTCGGCACGATCCCACAGGTGGAAACCGTGATGTTTCGCTGACTGATATTTAAGCCGTTTTCGTCGGAAATCATCCGAAGAAAACGGAGCAAATTCTCATAGTTATCCATGGGCTCCCCGGAACCCATGACCACAATATTGGAAACCCGCTCTCCCGTATGAACCTGGATCCGGTAGATCTGGTCCAGCATCTCCGAGGCGGTTAAATTCCGCTCCAGCCCATCCAGGGTGGACGCGCAGAAGCGACAGCCCATCCGGCAGCCTGCCTGTGAGGAGATGCACACGGAATTGCCATGGTGATACTGCATCCAAACGCTTTCGATCACATTGCCGTCCGCCAGCCGGAATAAGTATTTGCGGGTCCCGTCCAGCCTGGAGACTTTCACATCTACTGTCTCCAGACAGATGAGCGTATACCGGTTTTTTAATTTTCCCCGCAGATCCTTTGGGAGATTGCTCATCTCGTCAAAGCTTCCCACGAGCTTCTGATGCAGCCACTGATAAAGCTGCTTTGCCCGGAAGGAAGCCACACCCATCTCCTTCATCTGAGCTGTCAGCTCGGGCAGGGAGAGTGATTTGATATCTATTTTTTCCATGATTTACTCATCCGTCTTTTTTTGAAATACCGCTATAAAAAATCCATCGCATGGATATTTGCCGGGCAGCAGCTGAAGATAGCCCTCCTCCATGGACGGCTCTGCCGCAGCCTCTCCCAGCATCCCGCTGATATTTACCGGAGTAAATGGAAGTTCCTTTAAAATCCATTCTCTCTGGTCTTCATTTTCTTCCCGGCTGATGGTGCAGGTGCTGTAAATCAGCCTGCCGCCGGGCTTTAGATAGGAACCGGCCGCTGTCAGGATCTTACGCTGAAGCCCCGCCAGCTCCCGGATTTTTTCCGGGCTCGCCTGATACTTAATATCTGGCTTTTTGCCAATAATGCCAAGACCGGAGCAGGGCAGGTCCGCCAGCACCACGTCCGCCTTTTCCTTCCAGGCCGGATCCGTCTCTCTGGCATCCCAGACCTCCGTCTGCACATTTTCATAACCGGCGCGCATCCGGTTTTCCTCCACAAGACGGATCTTCGCTGAACTTATGTCCCGGATCAGCACCAGCCCGGTGCCATTTAAAAGATCCGCGATATGCAGTCCCTTGCCGCCGGGCGCTCCGCAGACATCGATCACCGTATCCCCCGGCCGGGGCGCCGCAAGCTCCCCCACAAACCCGGAACTTACGTCCTGTACCTGGATCCAGCCTCTCTGAAAGGCAGTCAGCTTTTCCAGGTAATCATATTTTTCCAAAATCAGCCCATGGGCAGACAAGGGGCTTTCCTTCACTAATACCCCCTCCGCTGTCAGGCTTTCCATGATTTTCTTTACATCTGCCAGATGCTCATTGCAGCGGACCGTGACGGGCCTATCTTCCAGAAATGCCTGAAGCATGCGTTCCACCACCGGATCCGGATACTGCTGCCGCCACTTATCTATCAGCCACTCCGGCATGGAATACTTTCGGGACCAGTCCTCAAACCGGAACTCCTTCTTCCGCCGCGCCACTGTACGCAAAACGCCGTTGACATAGCCCTTCAGTCCCGTAAAGCGCCGTCCCGCTGCCAGCTTCACCGCCTCATTGCAGACGGCGCTGTCCGGCACCCGATCCATCCACAAAAGCTGATAAACCGACATCCGCAGGATCGTGCGGATGACCGGCTTCATTTTTTTTACCGGAACCCTGGAACACTGGTCAAGGACTGCGTCAATGGTGATCAGATATTCCACCGTCCCCTCCGCTGCCCGGGTAATAAACGCCCGGTCCTGTTTTTCCAGATATTGATATTTCTCCAGGGCCTTTCCGATCACCACATGACTGTAGCCGCCTTTCTCCAGAATCTCCAGGAGAATATCCAGCACAATTTCCCGGTTTTTTGTCGGTGCCGTCATGACCATTAATCCCTTCTTCTCCGTCCTCCAAACAAAATCACCAGCCGCAGAAGCTGCAGGATGGACGCTGCCGCTGCCGCCACATAGGTCAGCGCCGCCGCGCTGAGTACCTTTCTGGTGCTGCTCACCTCAGAACCGGACAGAATGCCCAGTTCGTCCAGCAGGCGGACCGCACGGCCGGAGGCATTGAACTCCACCGGAAGCGTGATCAGCTGAAACGCCACGACCGCGACAAACATCCAGATGCCCACCTCAACAAAAGGCGTCAGCCCGATAATAAGCCCCAGAAGGATCAGCGGCCAGGACAGCTTGCTGCCCAGGTTCGCGACCGGCACAAAGGCGGCCCGCATCCGCAGCGGCACATAACCTATATTGTCCTGCACCGCGTGCCCGCACTCATGGGCGGCCACGCCGATGGCGGCCACGGAGGTCTGCCCATATACCAGCTGAGACAAATTGACCGTCTTGGTCCTGGGATCATAATGATCTGTCAGTTCTCCCGCTACCTGCTGTACCGTCACATCGTAGATGCCCTGAGAATGGAGAATCCGCAAGGCGGCCTCCGCCCCCGTCATCCCGGTCCGGCTTTGAACCTTGGAGAATTTCGCGTAAGTGGAATTTACCCGGGAGGACGCCCACATGGAAAGCAAGGCGCCGATCAGCACCAGAATGATCGTCGGGTCCAACCCATATCCATAGTAACCGTAATAAGGCATATGTCATACACTCCTTTCCAGAATCGCGCCGCGTTCCACCGGAAATCCCCGCAGAAACGCGGCCGTATCCATCCGCTTTTTTCCTTCTATCTGTATCGACCGGACTGCCAGGATCCCGTCCCCGGTCTGAACGGTCAGGCTGTCACCGTTTGCCGAGAGGATCTGTCCGCAGGCGCCCTGCTTTTCCCCGGGAAGCACATCAGCCTCCCAGATTTTTAAAAGCCTGCCCTTATAATGGCTATAGGCGCTTGGCCAAGGATTTAAACCGCGGATCAGCCGCTCGATGGCTGCCGCGTCCATGGTCCAGTCAATATCTCCCAGTTCCTTGGAAATTTTCTTTACATAAGTGGCCTGCTCATGATCCTGAGGCGTGGGAATCAAAGTTCCGGCCTCCAGCTTTTCCAATGTGGATAAAATCAGATCTCCGCCCAGAAGGCTCAGACGGTCAAACAAACTGCCTCCGGTTTCCTTAGGCTCCAATCGGATCACCAGCTTTTCCAGCATGTCCCCCGTGTCCATGCCCACATCCATCTGCATCGTCGTGATACCAGTCTCCTTATCGCCATTGATCACCGCCCACTGGATCGGCGCGGCGCCCCGGTATTTGGGAAGCAAAGACGCATGGATATTGACACAGCCGTATGCGGGTACCTTTAAAAGCTCCCCGGGAAGGATCTGACCGAAGGCGATGACCACCATCACATCGGGATTTAACGCCCGCATCTCCTCCACAAACGCCTTATCCCTGGCTTTCACCGGCTGATAGACGGGGATGCCGTGCTTTAAGGCACATTCCTTTACCGGAGTCATCCGGACCTCTTTGCCCCGGCCCTTTGGCTTATCCGGCTGAGTGACCACCGCGATCACCGAATGCTTTGAAGCCGTCAGGCGCTCCAGGGTGGGCACGGAAAAATCCGGCGTTCCCATAAATATAATTCTCATGCAAATTCCTCCTAGGCTTCCTCATCCTCGCCGTTTGTCACATCCACCAGGTCCCCTTCCACCAGGTCCACATAAAGCTGCCCGTGAAGGTGGGCGCACTCATGGCAGATGGCCCGTGCCAAAAGCTCATCCCCTTCCAGCTCGAACAGATCCATATTTTCATCATAAGCGCGGACCTTTACATGGCTGGGACGGGTCACGATGCCGGACTTGCCCGGCACGCTTAAACAGCCTTCATGGCCGGTCTGGCTGCCGCTCTCCTCGATAATCTCCGGATTGATCAGCACATACTGGTTGCCGTCCTCCACATCGATGACCACGATCTGCTTTAAAATGCCCACCTGGGGAGCCGCCAGACCCACACCGTTGGACTCGTACATGGTCTCAAACATATCATCAATCAATTCCGCAATCCGCGGAGTCACTTCCTTTACCGGCTTGCATTCCTTTCTCAATATCTCATCGCCAATGGTTCGAATCTGTCTGATTGCCATATTCTCTTCCTTTCCCTCACGAAGTACCCGCCGGCCAGGTCAGCTGAAATCGTACTGGATCACCAGCTTTTTGCATTCCTCGGTCTCATCCCAGCGGTCCTGGATATACTTCCGGATTCTAATTAGTATATCATAGTTTTCCTGTTTCAAATATAAAATTTTTCTGTAAATATCATTAAGTTTATAAACCGGCGCCGGAACCGGGCCAATCATCTGCACATGCTCCTTAAAATGACAATCTAAGGACTGGCTGATTAAATCCATCATCCGCCCGGTCAGCTCTTCATCCCTGCCGGCCACCAGAATTTCCAGCAGATGGCTTGCCGGCGGATAGCTCATCAGCCTCCGGTAGCCCATCTCCTGGCGGAAAAAGCCTTCATAGTCCTGCCTGGCCGCCGCCTGGATACAGTAATGCTCCGGCAAATAGGTCTGAATCAGGGCTGTGCCCGGACGGCTACCCCGTCCCGCCCGCCCCGCTGCCTGCACCAAAAGCTGAAAGGTCCGCTCTGCAGCCCGGTAATCCGGCGCGTACAGGGATACATCTGCCGCCAGGATTCCCACCAAAGTCACCATAGGAAAATCATGGCCCTTGACGATCATCTGGGTCCCGATCAGAATATCCGCCTCTCCTTTGGCAAAGGAGGATAAAATCGCCTCGTGACCGCCCTTTTTGGCGGTGGTGTCCAGATCCATCCGCAAAATCCGCGCCTGGGGAAAGCTTTGCCGGGCCAGCTCCTCGATCTTTTGGGTGCCTATCCCGAAGCCCGCCAGATAGGGGGATCCACAAGAAGGGCAAATCTTTGGCACCGGGATCGTATATCCGCAATAATGGCACTTGAGGCTCTGCCCGCCTGCCCCCCGCCCCCCATTGTGAAGCGTCATGGAGACATCACAGTGGGGACATTTGATCGCTTCCCCGCAGCTTCGGCAGGAAAGGAAACGGGAATATCCCCGCCGGTTCATAAAAAGCATGATCTGCTCCTTTTTCTCCAGCCGCTCCTTAATCAGCTCCACGAGCCGCCGGCTGAAAATGGATTTATTTCCCTGCTTCATTTCCTCCCGCAGATCCACCACCTCGGTGCCTGCCGGACAGCTGTCCGCCGCTGCACGACAGGGAAGCACATGAAGCCGGTAAATCCCGGAGACGGCTTTCTGATAGGCCTCCACCGACGGGGTGGCAGACCCCATCACAAAAAAGGCGTCATGCATCTGCGCCAGCTTTTCCGCCACCTCCCTGGCATGATAGCGCGGCGTTGTTTCGCTTTTGTAGGCCCCCTCATGCTCTTCATCCATGATGATCAGCCCCAGGTTTTCAAAGGGCGTAAACAAGGCGGAGCGGGCGCCGATCATGATGTCCGCCTCCCCCTTTCTGGCCCGCTCAAACTGGTCGAACCGTTCTCCCGCCGACAGCCGGGAATGCATGACGCAGATCCGGCTTCCGAAGCGTCGGTAAAACCGCATGACCGTCTGATAGGTCAGGGAAATCTCCGGGATCAGCACAATGGCCTGACGCCTGGCTGCCAGCACATGGTCAATCATGGCCATATATACTTCGGTTTTTCCGCTTCCGGTGATGCCGTGAATCAAATAAGGGGTGCGAAATCCCCGGTCAAAATCTGACCGGAACATGGCAGCGATCCGTTCCTGGTCCTCATTCAGCACCGGAACGTCCGCCATGGGAACCGGCTCCGCCACCAAAGACTCCACCACCTGCTGGTTGCGGGCCTTCACCCTCCGCTTCACCGGCAGCACCGTCTTAAGTGCCTGATTCATGGTGGAGCCATACCGCTCCTTCATCCACCAGGCAAGCTCGATCAGCCAGGATTCCGCCGTAATGCTTCCCCGCGCCACCTCCGCCACTTCTTTGATTTTGTTTTCCTCATAATCCGCATGATCCGTAATATCCACCACGTATCCCTTCCGGGTCCGGTTGCCGGAACCAAAAGGAACGCAGACCTGGCTGCCGATCCGTACCTGCTCGCGAAGCCCTTCCGGAATCCGGTATTGAAACACCCGGTCTACGTTTTCGTGGGAAATATCAATGATAATGCTGGCATATTCTGCTGCCATAGCTTTTTTATCGATTCCTTTCTGTCTCCAATGCAATGAATGGGGAGGGAAGCGTGTCACTGCTTTCTGTCCGCAATCAGCCGGGCGGCAATCTGGCCAAGCTTCATGCTGTTGGAACCCTTCATCAGCACGCAGTCTCCTTCTTCAAGCTCCTCCGTCAGCTTCTCATATAAGCCGTCCCGGTCCTCCGCCGCGAAATGATACTGCCGGATGCCGGATGCCTCCGCCGCGATTTCCTTTGCCAGGTCTCCCAGGGTAAATAAAAGGTCCACCGGGTGATCCGCCAGCCACCGGCCGATTTCCCGGTGAAACCGAACCGTATCCTCCCCCAGTTCCTTCATATCCGCCAGCACCGCCACAGTCCTTCCGGTATGAGCCATGGACTGCAGCACCTCCAGTCCGGCGATCATGGAAACGGGGCTGGCATTGTAGGTATCATCAATCAAAGTCACGCCTTTTAAATCATAAAGCTGCTGGCGGTTTTGAAAGCCATGGAACTGCTCCAGGGCCCTGGCCGCCGCCGTCAGCGCCACGCCATAATGATCCGCCACTGCCAAAGCCGCCATGGCATTTAACACATGATGCCGGCCCATGATGCCTAAGCAGACCGGGATCCGCTGCCCGCCGCATACGGCCGTAAAGGCAGGATAGCCATCCACAATGCGGATATCCTCCGCCCGGTAGGCGCTGTTCTCCCCGGTGCCATAATATACAGTCCGGCATCCGTCCTTTGCCCGCACCTGCTTAAGCAGCGGATCGTCCCCGTTTAAAAACAAAACGCCGCCCTTCTGTAAGCCGTCCTGGATGGCCAGCTTTTCCCGGAGAATGTTTTCCTGAGAGCCCAGCTGTTCAATATGCGTGACACCCACATTGGTGATTACCGCCGCGTCCACCCGGGCGATTTTTGCGATCACCGTCATCTCCCCGGGCATACTCATGCCCAGCTCCAGCACTCCGATCTCATCCTTCCCGGTGATCTCCGACAGGGTGATGGGCACGCCCACCTGGCTGTTGCTGTTGCCGGGAGTTTTGTAAACCCGGTACCCGGCAGACAAAGCGGCAGCGATCATCTCCCGGGTGGTGGTCTTTCCCACGCTTCCGGTGATGCCCACCAAAGGCAGAGTCAGCCGGTCCCGGTAATAAGAGCCAATGGCCTGCAGCGCTTTTTTGGTATCCTCAACCCGGATCCAGGGATGTTCATCCTCCATGGAATCCTGTTCGCTGGTCAGCACCGCTGCCGCCCCCACAGAAAACGCCTGGCCGATAAACCGGTGAGCGTCCACCTTTTCTCCCACCAGCGGGACGAAAAGATCCTGCCCCCTCATGGTCCGGGAGTCTATGCTGATATGTAATAACGGCAGGTCTTCGTCCCCGCAGAGCAACCGCCCTCCGGTGGCCTTCACAATGTCCCTTACCCTCATCTGTTCCATATCCAAAATCTCTTTTCTATAAGGTATTTTTCAAATGCAGTCCCTATTCCTTCAGGGAAGCCACGACCTCTTCCACCACGGCCCGGTCCAAGAAGGGGTAACGCACACCCTCGATCTCCTGATAATCCTCATGGCCCTTGCCGATAATGGCGATCATGTCTCCCGGCTGGGCATGGGTAATGCTGTAGGCGATGGCCTCCCGGCGATCCGGAATTTCCAAAAAAGCGCCTCCGGTCTTTTCAATACTGCCGCGAATATCGGCGATGATGTCCTCCACCTTTTCAAAGCGGGAATTGTCCGCCGTGATGATAGCCAGATCCGCCATTTTCCCCGCAATCTCTCCCATGGAATACCGGCGGTCCCTTGAACGGTTCCCTCCGCAGCCGAAGACACAGACCAGCCGCTTCGGATGATATTCCCGCAGGGTAGCAAGCAGGCTTTCCATGCTGACTGCATTGTGGGCATAGTCCACGATCACGCAGCATTTGGCAGAGGTGTAAACGATCTCCATGCGCCCGTCGATCTTAATATGCTCCAGGGCATGGCGGACCTTCTCCTCCGGCACACCCGCCTGAATACAAAGGGCCGACGCCGCCAGGGCATTATAAACATTAAATTTTCCCGCGATATTCACCCGCACCGGAATATGATGAGCGCCGCTGATGGTAAACTCCAGTCCCACAAAATCCGGCTCCGACACATAGTGGATGTCCTCCGCCTGATATTTTGCAGGCTGTTCCAGGCTAAAGCCCTCCCATGGACAGGGAATGTCCTTTATGATCGCCTCTGCATGCTCATCATCCACATTGATCAACGCGTGACGGCACTGCTGAAACAGCTTCGCCTTGTAAAAAAGATATTCCTCGAAGCTCGCGTGCTCATCGGGGCCGATATGATCCGGGGAAATATTGGTAAACAGCCCATAATCAAAGGTAATTCCCGCCACCCGGTACATTTTCATGGCCTGTGAGGAAACCTCCATCACGCAGTACTCGCATCCGGCCTCCACCATCTGGGCAAAATACTGGTGCAGGGCATAGGACTCCGGCGTGGTATTGACCGTGGGATAATGCTCCCCGCCGATATATACGCCGTTGGTGCCGATCATGCCGGTCTTCTTTCCCGCGGTCTCCAGAATCGTTTTGATCATATGGGTGGTAGTGGTCTTTCCCTTGGTTCCGGTCACCCCGATCATCGTAAGCTTTTCCGCCGGATGTCCGAAACGGGCGGCGGAAAGAAGCGCCAGGGCTTCCCGGCCGTTTTCCACCTGGATTACCGTCACATCGGAGGGAGCCGAGACCGGCTGCTCCACCGCCAGCACCTTCACGCCGGCCTCCAGCACTTGCGGAACAAACCGGTGGGAATCCACCCGGGAGCCTGCTATGCAGACAAACACCGATCCTGGCGCCGCCTTTCTGGAATCGTAAACCACATCCTTCACTTCCACGTCCAGGCTTCCCTGCACAATCCGATAGGAAAGCCCCTGTAACCAGTCTTTTAACATTCTGTCATTCCTCTCTGAATATTAGAATAATCCGGTAATCACACCCTCGTCGCTGACATCGATGCCGTCAGCCGCCGGTTTCTTGGGCAGACCCGGCATGGTCATGATGGCTCCGGTCAGCACTACCACGAAGCCTGCGCCTGCAGATACATAAACATCACGGACATTGATGGTAAAGCCCACCGGGCGCCCCAGCTTTGTCTGATCATCGGACAGGGAGTACTGGGTCTTTGCCATGCAGACCGGAAGGTCTCCAAAGCCCATCGCCTCGATCCGCGCCAGCGCTTTCTCCGCTGCCGGAGCATAGCTGACGCCGTCCGCGCCATAAATTTCCGTTGCCACCGTGTGAATCTTATCCTTTAAGCTCATCTCATCCGGATACAAGGTATGGTAATGGCTCTCCTTGTTTTCCAGAGTATCCAGCACCTTCCTTGCCAGGGCTTCTCCGCCCTCGCCGCCCTTTGCCCATACCTGGGACAAAGCGAATTCACAGCCCCGCTTCTCACAGAAATCGCGGATATACTCGTACTCGTCCTGGGTGTCGCTCGTGAAGGAATTCAAGGTCACCACCACCGGAACCCCATACTTCTGGATATTCTCGATATGCTTTTCCAGATTTACAATGCCCTTTGCCAGTGCCTCCAGATTCTCCGTGTTCAGCTCCGCCTTCGGCACGCCGCCGTTGTATTTCAGAGCGCGGACTGTGGCCACCAGAACCACCGCGTCCGGCTTTAAGCCCGCCTTGCGGCATTTGATATCCATAAATTTCTCCGCGCCTAAGTCCGCGCCAAAGCCTGCCTCCGTCACCACAATATCCGCCAGCTTCAAAGCGGTCCGGGTAGCCCGCACGCTGTTGCAGCCGTGGGCGATATTGGCGAAAGGCCCGCCGTGTACCAGAGCGCCGGTGTGCTCCAAAGTCTGGATCAGGTTGGGCTTGATGGCATCCTTTAAAAGAGCTGCCATGGCGCCCACCGCGTTCAAATCCCTGGCGGTAACCGGCTCCCCGGCATAATTATATGCGACAATGATCTTGCCCAGCCGTTCTTTTAAATCCTTCATATCATCCGCCAGGCAGAGGATCGCCATGATCTCAGAAGCTACGGTGATCACGAAATGATCCTCGCGGACCACACCATCCGCTTTGCTGCCCAGACCTACCACGATATTGCGCAATACCCGGTCATTCATATCCATGCACCGTTTCCAAAGCACCTGTCTGGTATCGATCTGAAGGGCATTGCCCTGCTGGATATGATTGTCCAGCAATGCGGCCAGCAGATTATTGGCAGAGGTGATCGCATGGAAATCTCCAGTAAAATGCAAATTTAAATCCTCCATGGGGACCACCTGGGCATAGCCGCCGCCGGCTGCTCCGCCCTTGATGCCAAAGCAGGGTCCCAGGGACGGTTCACGCAGTGCAAGCAGGGTCTTTTGACCCAGGCGGGTCAGAGCATCCGCCAGTCCGATGCTGGTGGTGGTTTTGCCCTCCCCGGCCGGAGTGGGGTTGATGGCAGTCACCAAAACCAGCTTTCCGTCCGGGCGATCCTTGACCTCCTGCCACAGCTCGTCGGTGAGTTTTGCCTTATACTTTCCGTACAGCTCCAGATCGTCCTCCACGATCCCGTAGGCGGACGCGACGTCCCGGATGTGGCTCAATTTGGCTTCCTGTGCAATCTGAATATCGGTTTTCATCTGTGAAATCCTCCTTTGACCTTTGACTCAATTTTATTATTTTATCACTTTTGCTTGCTTTTTTCCGGCGCCGGTCACTCCCCGCGCTCCAGCATGGCTTCAAATTCTTCCATGGTCATCAGCACCTTGCGCGGCTTGGTCCCTTCCTCCGGGCCCACCACGCCGGCCTCCGACAGCTGGTCCATGATCCGGGCCGCCCGGTTAAAGCCGATCTTAAACATCCTCTGCAGCATGCCGATGGATGCCTTTTCCTTCTCAATGATAAATTTCCCGGCCTGGGCAAAAAACTCATCCCGCCCGTTGCCGCTGCCGCCGGCTGCTGCCGCCGATGCGGACGGGGCGGCATTCATCTGCTTTTCCACCTCCGGATTGTAGTCGGTGGTAAGACCCTGGTCGGTCAGAAAATTCACCACAGCCTGCACCTCCTCGTCGGACACGAAAGCGCCCTGGACCCGCTGGGGCTTTGGATAGCCCGCCGGGTAAAAGAGCATGTCGCCCTTTCCCAAAAGCTTCTCCGCGCCGTTCATGTCGATAATGGTCCGGGAATCCACGCCGGAGGACACTGCGAAGGCGATCCGGGAAGGCACATTGGCCTTGATCAGTCCGGTGATGACATTGACCGACGGGCGCTGGGTGGCGATCACCAGATGGATGCCCGCCGCACGGGCTAACTGTGCCAGACGGCAGATGGCGTCCTCTACCTCGCCGGAGGCAACCATCATCAAATCCGCCAGCTCGTCCACGATGATCACGATCTGCGGCATCTTTTTCGGCCGTTTTTCCTCCGGAATATCCTTTAAATTGGCAATCTTTGCATTGTAGCCCTTGATCTCCCGCACATTGTATTCCGCAAACCGTTTGTAGCGGTCCGTCATCTCGGCAACCGCCCAGTTTAAGGCGCCTGCCGCCTTCTTGGGATCTGTGACCACAGGAATCAGAAGATGAGGAATGCCATTGTATACACTCAGCTCCACCACCTTCGGGTCCACCATGATCATTTTAACATCTTCCGGTTTGGATTTGAAGATGATACTCATAATTAAGGTATTGATACACACGGATTTCCCCGAACCGGTAGCTCCGGCGATCAGAAGGTGAGGCATTTTGGCAATATCCGTCACCACCACCTGTCCGCCGATGTCCTTGCCCACCGCAAAGGCCAGCCGGGAGCTGCTCTTCTGGAAATTATCCGCTTCCAGAAGATCCCGCAGATAAACGATGCTGTTTTCTTTGTTAGGCACCTCGATGCCCACGGCCGATTTGCCGGGAATGGGCGCCTCAATCCGGATGTCCGCCGCCGCCAGGCTAAGCTTGATATCGTCGCTGAGCGCCACGATCCTGCTGACCTTGACTCCCTGCTCCGGATGCAGCTCATAGCGGGTAACCGCAGGCCCGCAGCTGATATTGGTGACGGTCACGCCCACGCCGAAATCCCGCAAGGTCTGCTGCAGCTTGATGGCCGTATCCCGATATTCCTTCTCCGAATGCGTTCCCAGGGCGCGGCTGCCCCGCTTCAGCAGGGTAAGGGGCGGGAATATGTATTCCTTCTTCGGAGCTTCTTCCTTTTCCCGGATCTGCTGTATCACACTGTCGTCGGCCTCGTCCTGCTCCTTTAGCTTTTGCTTTTTAGACTCCAGCCGCTTTTTCAATAGCTCGGTCTCCGTCTCGATCACCTTGCCGGATGCGGTAACCACCCGCTTTTCCTCTTCCGGAACGGCAAACACCGGCTCCTGCTCCGGCGCCGTCTGCCAGGGTTCCTCATCGACGGCCGACGAAGAATCTTTGTTCTCCCCGGTGGCTGCCGCCGTGAAATCCACCTCCGGCTCATAGTCCTCCCTTTTCACAGCCTCCGGCTTCCGGGACTCCATATAAATCTCCTCGCCGCCAAAGTCGTCCTCCTCATAGGGGGCTGCCGGGGGCACCTTGATCAGGGGAATGGTGAAATCATTCTCCCCGGTATGATCGCCAAACAAATCATCGGAGTCCTGGAAATTGCCGATGCCCTCCGCCACCAGCTTCTGAGCCGATGCCGCCAGATCCTCCGGCGGGTCCGCCTCAAAGGGAACCGTGTCATCCGCCGGATCCTCCTCATAAGTGTCTTGCATGGAAATCGTTCCATGAAACTCATCCGCCTGGTGGGAGGACGCCGGGGATGTTTCTTCATGAGTCTGCGGTTTCTCCTCCGGAATCGTTGCCGCGGAAAGATCCGTGGAGCTTAAATTCACGCCCCGCACCCGCTGCTCCTCCCGGAGCCTCCGGCGCTCCTCCTGACGTTCCGCATGCAGCTTGTGCCGGCGTCCCATATCCTCTTTGGCGTACTGATAGGCCGCTCCGGACTGCTTTTTCACCGCTTTTACGATGGAACGTTCCGTGATACAGACCACGCTGATCAGCAAGCAGACCATCAGGATCAGAAAAGTACCGATCCCCCCAAGGGCCGCCGACAAACCGCCATAAATCAGGCCGCCGACCAGGCCGCCGCCTTTTCCGCTCGCCGCAGACAGATGATAGTATTCCAGAAAGCCCTTTCCCGGCTCCGGCTGGGCGCCGAAAAACTGCTGGGCAAAGGCTCCGATCACCAAAAATGCCACAATCCCTGCTACCAGCTTCCGTATGGCTACCGGATTTCCCCGGTTGGACATATAAAAACAGACTCCTGCAAACAACAGCACCGGCATGGGAAATCCCATAATTCCGAAAAGCCCCAGCTGGACGCTCCGCAAAAGATCTCCCACCATGCCGCATAAATGAAAATTACTTAAAAACAGTAAAACCGCAAAGGCAAAGGACAAAATCACCATCGCTTCCGCACGGATAAAGCTCTCCGGCTCCTTAACCGGAGCCTCGTTTTTCCTGGGTCTGCCCGGCTTTTTGCCTGTCTTTGCGGATGTAGTTTGTTTACGATTTGCTGCCACGCATACATGCCTCCTCTTTCCCAATGAGGATAGTATACAAAAAATTCAAAGGAATTGCAACTCTCAATCCTTTTCGTCAATCATGGAATAGAGCTTTTGCAGCGCCTCCCGGATGCCGCCCACCTCGTCAATCAGCCCCTCTTTGACATTTTCTTCTCCCACTAATACGGTACCCAGATCCCGGGTCAGCATCTTGGTATTGAGCATCAGCCGCTTCACCTGATCGTAGGCAATTTTTGAATGGCTGCTGATAAAGCTTAAGATCCGGTCCTGGATCATATCAAAATATTCGTAGGTCTGGGATGCGCCGATCACCATGCCGGTCATACGCACCGGATGGACCATCATGGTCCCGGTGGGCACGATGAAGGAATAATCCGTGGAAACAGCCAGAGGCACGCCGATGGAATGACTTCCGCCAAGCACCAGGGATACGGTGGGCATACTTAAGGAGGCAATCATCTCCGCAATGGCCAGGCCAGCATCCACATCCCCGCCGGAGGTATTCAAAAGCACCAAAAGCCCGTCCACGCTGTCATCATCCTCCAGGGCCGCCAGCTGCGGCAGCACATGGTCATACTTGGTAGCCTTGGCATTGCCGGACAAATTTTCATGGCCCTCCACCTCGCCGATAATGGACAGCAGATGGATTTTTTTGCGGCATGCGTTATTGTTCAGAGTCATCTGCCCGTACTCCTCCATCTTTTCGTTTTCCTTCTCCTCCTTTTCCTTCTCCTCCACTTCCTGCCGGGATTTTTTCTGCTCCTCTTTATTCTGCTTCATAAGCTTTCGTCCTTTCCGTTTCATTGTTGTAAAGTTTGTTCCGTTTTCCATAACTTTATGCATATCGCAGCCATAGGAAATGTTGTAGTCGCATTTCCGGAAAAAATCGGTTATAATCAACGCAAACGGGAAATAGTTCCACATAAAAAGGAGTTTGAAATGTCAGAATATACCATAAGCCAGATTAAGCCCTCCGACCGCCGCGGACTGCGCCAGATGGACGCCCTGCTCGCCAAAGAGGGCATTGAACGGGATAAAAACCTTGATTACAGCGTAGGATTGTTCGATGAAAATTATGATTTGGTGGGGACCGGATCCTGTTTCGGCAATACCCTGCGCTGCCTGGCCGTTTCGTCGGACCACCAGGGCGAAGGGCTGTTAAACCAGATTCTCTCCCACCTGATTGATTATCAGTACCAGCGGGGAACGATCAACCTGTTTCTCTATACCAAATGTGATACGGCCCGCTTTTTTGGAGACCTAGGCTTTTATGAAATCGCCCGGGTGGAGGGCAAGGTGGTCTTCATGGAAAACCGCAGAACCGGCTTTTCCGGCTACTTAGACCAGCTGAAACAGGAAACAGCCGCCTCCTCCGCCGTTCCCCGCGCCGGAAAGGAATCCATCGGCGCGGTGGTGATGAATGCCAATCCCTTCACCCTGGGGCACCAGTATTTGCTGGAACAGGCAGCCGCCCAGGTAAGCCTTTTGCATGTATTTGTGGTTTCCGAGGACGCCTCCCTGGTTCCCTTTGCCGTCCGGGATCAGCTGATGCGGGACGGCAGCGCCCATATTCCCAACCTGATTTATCATCAGACCGGACCTTATATGATTTCCAATGCCACCTTCCCCTCCTACTTTTTAAAGGATTCGGAGACGGTCATCCAGTCCCATGCCCGGCTGGACCTTGAGGTGTTTAAACGGATCGCCAGGGCCCTGGGCATCACCCGCCGTTTTGTGGGCGAGGAACCCTTCAGCACGGTCACCGGCATCTACAATCAGATCATGAAGGAAGCGCTTAAAAAGGCAGGCATGGACTGCACCATCATTCCCAGAAAGGCAGACGAAGACGGCGCCATCAGCGCCTCCAGGGTGCGGGAGCTGATCAAACAGCGGCGGATTTCCGAGATCAAAAGCAAGGTCCCGGAGACCACCTACCTGTACTTCACCTCCCCGGAGGCAAAAAGTCTGCTGCAAAAAATCCAGAATGCGGACGATGTGATCCACTATTAAGTGCCGTACCTTTCTACGAGGAGGATTCTTTATGAAACCAGTTCCCAAAGCAGCCGAAACCCATGAGACCTCCATCGGTCCCATCACCATCTGCTCCGACGGCTCCGCCATCACCCATTTACATTTTGGAGTCCTGTCCTGTCCGGAACTTGCCGGGCTGACGAAGGATGCCCTCACTCAGGAAGCCTTTCTCCAATTGGAGGAATACTTAGACGGCAGACGTGCCGCCTTCACCCTGCCCCTGCGCCCGGCGGGCACTGCCTTTCAGCAGCGGGTCTGGAAGGCTCTGGAGGAAATCCCCTACGGAAGCACCCGCACCTACGCCCAGATTGCCGCCCAGGCAGGAAATCCCAGGGCATGCCGAGCCGTAGGCATGGCAAACCACCAAAATCCCATCGCCATCTTCATCCCCTGCCACCGGGTCATCGGCGCAGGTGGTGCTCTCACCGGATATGCAGGCGGCCTGGAGCTTAAGAAAAAGCTGCTGGAATTAGAAAAACAGGGCTGTTGAAAACTCCTGCGTAAGAATTTTGCAACAGCCCCGCATGCTATTTTTTACATCAGCGGCGCAAACAACCGCAGAACACTTCCGATTATTTTTTTCAGAAGCGGATAATACTTCTGATTTTCCAATGTGATTTCCTGGCATTTCAGCAGCGTATTCTGAAAATCTGCCTCCACCTGGGAAACCACGCTGTTTCGATACATATAGGCGGCACATTCAAAATGCAGATAAAGACTCCGGTAATCCAGATTGATGGACCCTACCACGGCTTTATCCCCATCGCTGCTAAAGACCTTCGCATGGACGAAACCAGGCGTATATTCAAAAATCCGCACCCCAGCCTGCAAAAGCTCCGTA
The DNA here is from genome assembly GCA_964537765.1 of uncultured Lachnospiraceae bacterium. GTDB lineage: Bacteria > Bacillota > Clostridia > Lachnospirales > Lachnospiraceae > Brotaphodocola. Next base: position 20,517 of record CAZICB010000004.1, on the reverse strand, counting down.
TAATAGGATCTGGCCAGCAAATAGGCATAAAGCTTATCCGGAATATGGGGCATGATAATGAGCACATCCACGCCCCGTTTTGCCGCGAAGGTCAAAGCAGTCATCATATCGCTGTCCAGAATCAGATAAGGAGTCATAATATGGACATATTCCCGGGCTTCATTGAGAATATCCATGTAGACAAACTGCCCCACCGTCTCCCGGTCCCAGGGACTGTCTCCGTAGGGCATCACGTAGCCCGAACAGTCCAGACCTGAAAGCAAAGCCTGATCCGGTTTCCGGATATAACAGCTATAATCCTCCAGCCTCGTCTCCGTAATATTCCACATCTGCAGAAACATCATCAGAAAGCTGTTGACCGCCTTCCCCTTCAGCATGATCGCCGTGTCCTTCCAATGCCCGAAACGGACCTTTCGGTTCATATACTCGTCAGCCAGATTGATGCCTCCGGTAAATGCCGTCTGCCCGTCGATCACGGTGATTTTGCGGTGATCCCGGTTATTCTGATAGCTGGAAAGGAGCGGACGCACCGGAGAGAACATTTTGCACTTGATTCCCTTTTTTTGAAGCTCGGCAGGATACCGGTATGGCAGAAGCGTCAGACTGCACATGCCGTCATACATGACCCGCACCTCCACGCCCTCCCGGACCTTTTCCTCCAGAATTTCCAGCACAGAATCCCAGATTTCCCCCCGCTCCAGGATAAAATATTCCATAAAGATATATTCCTTGGCCTGGCGAAGCTGCTCAAGAAGGCGGGGATACAGATCATCCCCCAGCGGAAAATACTCCACATAGGTATCATCATAAATCGGATAGCCGCCATAACGGTTCATATATCCGGCCAGATGCTGATTCTGCTTGCTGATCGCTCCCAGTTCTTCCATAACCTGCTGGTCCTGTTCCAGATATTTGTCTGTCTCGCGCAAAAGCTTCCGCATCCGCCTGGCCATCTGATGGGTGCCCGGCTGGAATTCCAGAAAAATATAAAACATCGCGCCGAATACCGGGAACACCAGCACCGGAATGATCCAGGCCAGCTGGTAAATGGGATTTTCCCGTTTATTGATTATATATAGGACCACTACAGTACTGAGCAGGATAAAGCCGCCATAAACATAATATACATAATTGCTCAGCCATTGAAATGCCTTCAGCAGGACCAGCAGCTGAATGAGAATGGATAAAAGCACAAAAGAGGTCCTGCCGAAGATAATCCGAAGAAATTTCCCCCATCTTTTTTTATTCATCGACAATCCCCCTTTTCAACCGAGCCTCACGCAAGAGCCTGCTCCAAATCAGCGATAATATCTTCCACATCCTCAATGCCTACGCTTAAACGAATCAGGGAAGGATCCACTCCTGCCTCCACCAGCTGCTGATCGCTGAGCTGCCGGTGGGTATGACTCGCCGGATGAAGGACAGATGTTCTGGCATCCGCCACATGAGTCACGATGGCCGCCAGCTTTAATTTATCCATAAACTCCGCCGCTGCCGCTCTGCCGCCCTTTAAGCCAAAGGAGATCACGCCGCAGGTACCCTTCGGCATATATTTCTGTGCCAGCTCATAGTACTGGTCGCCCTTAAGCCCCGGATACTTGACCCATGCCACATCCTCCCGCGCATTCAGATACTCCGCCACCTTCCGGGCATTCTCACAATGACGGGCCATCCGCAAATGCAAGGTCTCAAGACCCACATTTAAAAGGAACGCATTCTGAGGAGACTGGATGGATCCCATATCCCGCATCAGCTGGGCAGTGGCCTTGGTAATATATGCGCCCTTGCCAAACTTCCGGGTATAAACAATTCCGTGGTAGGACTCATCCGGCGTGGTCAGGCCGGGGAATTTCTCCGCATGGGCGTCCCAGTCAAAATTGCCGCTGTCCACAATACAGCCGCCCACGCACATGGCATGTCCATCCATATATTTTGTAGTAGAATGAGTCACAATATCCGCGCCCCACTCAAAGGGACGGCAATTGATGGGAGTCGCAAAGGTATTATCCACGATAAAGGGTACTCCATGGCGGTGAGCCAGCCCCGCAAACTTTTCAAAATCCAGCACCACCAGCGCCGGATTGGCAATGCTTTCGCCAAATACGACTTTGGTATTGGGCTTAAAGGCCTTCTCCAGCTCCTCCTCAGACGCGTCCGGATCCACCAGGGTGCATTCAATGCCGAAACGCTTCATCGTCACTGTGAACAGGTTGGAGGTACCGCCATAAATGGTGGCCGCGCTGATCACGTGATCTCCCGCGGAGCAAATATTCAAAACCGCGTACATATTGGCTGCCTGGCCGGAGGAAGTCAGCATGGCGGCCACACCACCCTCCAGATCACAGATTTTCTGCGCCACCGCATCGTTGGTCGGGTTTGCAAGACGGGTGTAAAAATATCCATTTTCCTCCAGATCAAACAAACGTCCCATCTGTTCGCTGGTCTCGTATTTAAACGTAGTGCTCTGATAAATCGGAAGCACCCGTGGCTCTCCGTTTTTCGGCTGCCATCCGCTCTGGACACAGATCGTATCAAGTGATGGTTTGTGACTCATGTCTTTTTCCTCCTCAAGTAATTCATAATAAACGGCTTTGCTAAGCTCGGCCGCGCCCTTACGGGCTTGCCTTGCTAGTTACACATACATGAAAGCAACCAATCGTCTGCGCCCTAATGGGCTTGACTCTTGGGCTTTCATTGTAAAGCGTCGCCGCATGCATGAAAGCAGCCAATCATCTGCGCCCTGACGGGCTTGATTCTTGGGCTTTCATAGTAAAGCTTAGTATATCACAGCTGCCATAATTTCACAAGTTCCGTTTTTAAGCCCGGCAGGTGATCCGGTTTTTCAATCCTTATATGGAACAGGGAATTGGTAAAGCAATAGGGATGGAACACGGGTAATATTTCTGAATGGGAATTGAATTTTCCTGTATTTTCGAATATAATGTAACAGATTGCCGAGTGGCAAAAGAAAAAAGTAGAAAAGAATCGAGGAGCAATTTATGACAGACTCATTTGTACAAGGAATCGCCGCCGCCCTTGGCGGAAAAGTCTCCGGCGAAGTGATTATTTTCATCATTTCCATGATCCCGATCCTGGAGCTGCGCGGCGGACTGCTTGCCGCCTCCCCCGCCTTGCTGAACGTGCCGATTTTGAAGGCCATTCCCCTGTGTATTATCGGCAACATTCTGCCGATCCCCTTTATCCTGCTTTTGATTGAACGGATCCTGAACTGGATGGAGCAGGTCCCGGCGCTGGGCAGCATCGCCCGCTGGCTGCGCCAGAAAGCGGACAAGAATAAGGGGCAGATCGAAACCTACGGTTTCTGGGGGCTGGCACTCTTCGTGGGCATCCCGCTTCCCGGCACTGGCGCCTGGACCGGCTCTCTGGTGGCCGCCCTGCTCCATATGAAATTTGGAAAAGCCATGAGCGCCATTTTGATGGGCATCGTCATGGCAACCATCATCATGTCCTTGTTATCCTACGGACTTTTGGGTGCGTTGTTTGGCTGATTATGCGGGGCAACGCCCCTTTCGCCCTCTGATCTCATTTCTATTCCATCACCGGGGCCTGGCAGATCTCTCCATTCTCCGCTTTCATCCGGATTTCATTTTTCCCTTCCTTGCAGGCCTTCCCGCCTGAGACCTGCGCTCCGCCGCAGTGCAATCCCTGCGGAGCATTTTTGTATCATAGGAAACTCCGTTTCCTATGATACAAAAAAGGCTCTCGCGTCCGAAAACGCGAGAGCCTTTTTTGCGATATTAAAATCAAGAATTAGTTGTTTCCATACAGAGCAACCAGCTTGGACAGATACTCGTATCTCTCCTTCGCCTCAGCCTCGTTCTTAGCGAACAGCTTCGCTGCTCTCTCCGGATTCTTCATCGCCAGAGATGCGTAACGAACCTCGCCCTTCAGGAAGTCCTGATAGCCTTCCATCTTCGGAGCCTTGCTGTCCAGAGTGAACTTGTTTTCCGCTGCCGGATTGAAGCGGAAGTTGTTCCAGTAACCGGTCTCAACTGCCAGCTTCTCCTCGGTCTGAGCCTTAGCCATGCCCTTCTTGATACCGTGGTTGATACACGGAGCATAAGCAAGGATCAGAGACGGACCCGGATATGCCTCAGCCTCTGCGATCGCCTTGATGGTCTGATTCATATCAGCACCCATGGAAATCTGAGTTACATATACATAACCGTAAGACATCGCAATGCTTGCAAGATCTTTCTTCTTGGTCTCTTTACCAGCTGCCGCGAACTGCGCTACCGCGCCGGTCTTGGTAGCCTTGGAGGACTGTCCGCCGGTATTGGAGTAAACCTCGGTATCGAATACCATAACGTTGATGTCCTTGCCGGAAGCCAATACATGATCCAGACCGCCGAAACCAATATCGTAAGCCCAGCCGTCACCACCGAAGACCCACTGAGACTTCTTAGCCAGGTAGTTCTTATTGGCAACAATGTACTTGCAGGTATCGCACTCAATGCCATCCAGAGCTGCAACCAGCTTATCGGTAGCGGAACCGTTCAGAGCGCCGATGCCGAAGGTATCCAGCCATTCCTTGCAGGCAGCCTTGACTTCCTCGCTGGCATTCTCGTTTGCAGCCACGGTCTCAACCTTTTCTTTCAGCTCGTCACGGATCGCGTTCTGAGCCAGCAGCATACCATAACCGAACTCCGCGTTATCCTCGAACAGAGAGTTATCCCAGGCAGGACCCTGTCCCTTGGCATTCACCGTGTAAGGAGTGGACGGTGAAGAGTTGCCCCAAATAGAGGAGCATCCGGTCGCGTTTGCGATGTACATTCTGTCACCGAACAGCTGGGTGATCAGCTTTGCATAAGGAGTCTCGCCGCAGCCTGCGCATGCGCCTGAGTACTCAAGGAGCGGCTGCTTGAACTGGCTGCCCTTAACAGTGGTCTCTTTGAACTTCGCGATAACGTCTTCCTTGATCGGCAGAGCCACAGCATAATCGAATGCCGGCTGCTCGTCCAGATGTTTCGCCAGCTTGTCCATGGTAAGAGCCTTCTCGCCCTTCTTGCCAGGACATACGTTCGCGCAGGAGCCACATCCGGTACAGTCAAGCGCAGATACGCTGATCATGAACTTGTACTGCGGCATACCGGTCATCGACAGAACCTTAGTGCCCTCCGGCAGACCAGCGGCCTCTTCTTCCGTCATAGCTACCGGACGGATCACCGCGTGCGGGCAGACATAAGAGCAGAAGTTACACTGGATACAATTATCAGAATTCCAAACCGGAACGTCTACTGCGATACCGCGCTTCTCAAATGCGGAAGAGCCGGACGGAGTAGAACCATCTACATAGTCCTTGAATGCGGATACCGGCAGGGAGTTTCCTTCCTGAGCGGAAACCTTGGTCTGGATGTTGTTAACGAAATCAACAACGTCTTTTCTTGCACCGGAAACGACCTTGTAATCAAGACCCTCGTCCTCACAGTTCTTCCAGGACTCCGGAACGTCAATCTTCACAACGCCGGTAGCGCCAGCATCGATGGCTGCCCAGTTCTTCTTAACAACGTCCTCACCCTTACGGCCGTAGGTCTTCTGAGCTGCTTCCTTCATCAGCTGGATGGCCTTCTCCTCCGGGATAATGCCGGTCAGCTTGAAGAATGCGGACTGCAGAATGGTATTGATACGGGTCGGGCCCATGCCGGTCTCGATACCGATCTTAACGCCGTCGATGGTGTACAGCTGGATGTTGTGGTCAGCAATGAATTTCTTCATCTGGCCTGGCAGATGGGTCTCCAGCTCCTCTGCGGACCATGCGCAGTTCAGCAGGAAGGTACCGCCGTCAACCAGCTCCTGTACCATGTTGTATTTCCGTACATATGCCGGATTGTGGCATGCTACGAAGTTTGCCTGATGGATCAGGTATGTGGATTTGATCTTCTTATGACCGAAACGCAGGTGGGACATGGTTACGCCGCCGGATTTCTTGGAGTCATAATCGAAGTATGCCTGTGCATACATATCGGTGTTATCGCCGATGATCTTGATGGAGTTCTTGTTCGCGCCTACGGTACCGTCTGCGCCCAGACCCCAGAACTTACAGTTGGTAGTTCCTTCCGGAGTGGTAACAAGCGGAGCGCCTTCCGGCAGAGACAGATTGGTAACATCATCTACGATACCGGTGGTGAAGTGCTTCTTCTCAGTGTTCGCATAGATCTGTACGATCTGAGACGGGGTGGTATCCTTGGAACCTAAGCCATAACGTCCGCCGAAGATCTCTACGCCGTCGAACTTGCTTCCCTTAAGAGCCGCGACAACGTCCAGATACAGCGGCTCACCCAGAGAACCGGGCTCTTTGGTTCTGTCCAGAACGCTGATTCTCTTCACGGTATCCGGAAGAACATCGATCAGAGCCTGCGCGCAGAACGGTCTGTACAGACGAACCTTAACAACGCCAACCTTAGCGCCGCTGGTCTTTACCATATAGTCGATGGTCTCTTCAATGGTATCATTGACAGAACCCATAGCAACGATCACGTGCTCCGCGTCTGCGGCGCCGTAGTAGTTGAACAGCTTGTAATCGGTACCGATCTTCGCGTTCACCTTGTCCATGTACATCTGAACAACGCCCGGAAGAGCGTCATAGTACGGGTTGCAAGCCTCTCTTGCCTGGAAGAAGATATCCGGGTTCTGAGCAGAACCTTTCTGGCAGGGATTGTTCGGATTCATGGCGTTCTTGCGGTACTCAGCGATCGCTTCCCAGTCAGCCATCTCAGCCAGGTCATCATAATCCCAGGTCTCGATCTTCTGGATCTCGTGAGAGGTACGGAAACCATCGAAGAAATTAATAAACGGGACTTTGCCCTTGATTGCAGACAGATGTGCAACCGGAGTAAGGTCCATAACTTCCTGTACGCTGGATTCGCAAAGCATCGCGCATCCGGTCTGACGGCATGCATATACGTCGGAATGATCGCCGAAAATATTCAGCGCATGAGAGGATACTGCACGAGCGGAAACATCGATAACGCCAGGAAGCTGCTCGCCTGCGATCTTATACAGATCAGGAATCATCAGTAACAGACCCTGAGAAGCGGTATAAGTAGTGGTAAGCGCACCTGCTACCAGGGAGCCGTGAACGGCGCCTGCCGCACCAGCCTCAGACTGCATCTCGGTAATCTGAACAGTACGTCCGAAGATATTTTTTCTACCTTCAGTTGCCCATTCATCCGTATGCTCAGGCATAACGGAAGAAGGAGTGATGGGATACATAGCTGCTACTTCGGTAAACGCATACGAAGCATGAGCGGCAGCCTGGTTACCATCCATGGTTTTCATTTTTCTTGCCATTTGATTTTCCTCCTACAAATGTGAATATTGCTTGCCCGGAAAGGTCCTCCGGGTAATATCCATCCGGCAAAAACCGGAAGTTAAGCTCGTCCTCATAAAAAGACGGACTGACCTAAAATTATTATACCAACTTTTCATCAATTTGCAAACAAGAAATCAGTAAAATCACGTATTATTTCTCATACAATCCAAAGAAAAAAGAAGATGTATACAATTTTGTACGCATCTTCTCATTATTCTTTGTTGATAATTTCCCGATATCATCGGCAGACGGTGCGTTTGCCTTTGTAAGTCTACGCTCCCGGCATAGGCGCAATGATCTGCTCTCCCGGACCCGCCGGACCATTCTGCGCTGGCACAGTCTCACCGCTTCCCGGTCCCGGCACCACTCCGGACTGATTGGAAGGAACCGTTTCCTCCGGCATTGGCAAAGCTGCCGACGTTTCCGCGGATTGGCCGGGAGCATCCGTCGGTTTCTGGCTGACGCCCGGTCCGACGACCGGCGAGCTCTGACCTTCGGACTCGGAGGGCTGTCCGTTCCCGGTGCCGTCGGACGCCAGAGGACTGATCACTCCGTCTCCCGCGCCCTCCGGCGCGATGGAAGAGCTTTCCTCGGAACCGGCGGAGGCATCCCCGGAACCATTCGTGGCCTCCGTGGCCGCTACGGTACCGGAGGTATTGCGCAGAATCACTGGCGCATGTCCCTTATAAGTCGTATTATGGTCTACCTCCTGACTGATGACCTCCCCGTTTTTCGTGATCACCAGACGGGTTTCCCAATAGCTTCCCTGACTGCCCGCGCTCTCTACCTTTTCCACCCCCGGCTCTAAGGTGCCGTCCTCTTCATAGGTAGGAGCCGGAATATCCGTATCCTTCAGTTTGGTGGACTTTAAGGAATAGGTGACCCCATCCTCAAGCACCGGAATGCCATAGATGGATACGGTCACTTTCTGGCTGGCATAGCTGGCCCGGATACCGATGGCCGTGCTGGAATTATTGACAAATTTATAATCCGGTCCTCCCCAGCTGACGGTGGCATCCGCTCCCGGGGTCACGTAGGACGGCTCAAAGGTATGAGAACGGCGAACCGTGGTCTTCAAACCGGCCTTCAAAACCGCGTTATACAAAGTAGAAGATACCTGGCAGACGCCGCCGCCGATTTCCTCCACCACCAGACCATTATTGTAGGCGGCCGCACCCTGGTAGCCCTTGGCCTCTGTGCGCTGTCCGACAGTCCCATTAAAGGAAAATTCCTCGCCCGGCTGCAAAACCGTGCCATTGATGGCCTGCGCCGCCAAGCGTACGTTGGTATTTCGCTTGCTGTTGGCCGTGGTATTGGTGGTGAAGGATGAAATGGTTTTATATTTTTCCTTCGCCGTCGCCTCGGAAAACTCCGGCTGCACCGGATTCATCACCGCTGTAAGCTGCGCGTCAAAATCCTTCTGCTCCAATGCCGCCAGAATATCTGCTGCCAGCTTCTCCTGATCCACGGCCCGGCCCTCTTCTGCTCCCGAGAAGGAGAACTTGTCGCTGGACGCGTCATAGGAAGAAATGGACCCGTTCTTTGCGGCCTTATCCCACTTGGCAGCCACATTTTTCACTTCCGCCTGTACGGCTTCTTCCAGGCCCGAGGTATCCAGGGTATAGGACTCCTTCGGCTCTCCGGCATAAATCTCCGCCAGCAAAGCATCCACCTTCGCCGCCATCAGATCCGCCACCTGGTAGGTCTCCTCCTGCCAGGTCACCTTCATATCCCAGGGATAATTTTTCAAAATCGCTGTTTTCGCATCCTCCCGGGACATTCCTGTAATGTCAATGCCGTCCACATGGACTTCCTTCTGAAGCTCTGTCTCTTCCACCGGGATCGTGGTCTCCGGTTCGGTTTGGTGCGGTTCTTTTTCGCTCATTCCTTTCATCAAATAGACTATGACGCTGATGGCGATGATCAGCAGCACTCCTCCAAGAATCCATTTGCCGATGCCGGAATCATGCTTTTTCTTTCTGCGCCCGCTGTGGGACGAACGGCTGCCGTAGGTTCCCCGGTAAGAGGTGCCGGATGCCAGGCGGGAGGAACTGCTTTTGGAGGAAGCGCTCCTGCTGCCGGAAGCAGTACTTCTGGAGGACGTGCTCCTCGTGCTTGCTGTTGTTCCTTTTCCTGACGCACTTCCTTTGGCCCGGCTTCTGCCGGCCCCGGAACTGCGATAATTTCCATTTTGACTCATATTTTCACCTGCTGTCGCTTCATTTATCATTCTTTCTTCACATACCAGATGAGTATATCATACTTTTCAAAAAAAGAAATTACATTTTTCTAAAAAGTAGAAGGTTTTTCATAAGTATTTCAGGTATACATCCGTCAGACTGTAGCGGGTTCTGCCCTGATAGCCGGTGACGGTCCGCGCCGCCGCCAGAGAATTTAAGATCGCCTCCTCCGTGGCATCGGACGCCGCCCGGAAGGCCTGTTCCAGACGATCCTCACAGAGAATCTCCATGGGAAGCACGTCCTGGGCGGGGTTCGAGGGAATGCGGTTTGCGGTGGTGAAACCGATGACAATGTCTCCGCTCCCGTGTCCCATGTAGGAACCGCACCGGGACAAGCCGGCTCCCGCCCTCTTGATGATACGCTTTAATTGGCGTTCATTGACCGGAAGATCCGTGGCCACAAGTATCATGATGGACCCCTTGTCCAAAAGGGTCTCCTCGATGTTCTTTATGACCTCTTTGCCTATCCGCTCCCCGTTTAAACGCAGGTCCCGGGTGCTGCCGAAATTGGACTGGACCAGCACGCCTACCGTATAATCCCTGCCGTCATAGGTGATTAGCCGGGAGGCCGATCCGATGCCGCCCTTGCAGCCAAAGCAGGTGGTGCCCATGCCGGCCCCCACCGCGCCCTCTTCAAAATCCACGCAGGCAGCCGCGATGGCCGCATCCACCTGCTCCTTGCCGATGACCCGCTCCTGAATCCGGTTCAGGGAGGCGTCGTTGCACTCTCCCACCACCGGATTGATGGAATAAACCTCCACCCCCTCCTGTCGGCACCGATCAATCATATAATCCACCAGGGCATCATGGACACGGCCCACATTCAAGGTATTGGTCAGAGCGATGGGAGTCTCCAGGGTCCCCAGCTCTTCCACCTGCACCAGTCCCTGGGTTTTGCCGAAGCCATTGTGAATATAGGCGGCGGCCGTCAGTTTATTGATAAAGGGATTATCCTCACAGGGCAGAATGACCGTAACTCCGGTTTTGTGCTCCTGGGTGTCCACCGTGGCATGACCTACGCGAACCCCCGGCACATCCGTAATTTTATTGTATTTTCCGGTCCTTCCCTCCCCAATCACAATTCCATAATCCCGAATTCGCTTCGCAAGATTGTCACTCATTTTGTCACCTTTTTCCAGTTCTCTCCCGTTTGTATTTTTTGGAATACATTTATTATACATCATTCCGAAGAAAATCCTACCGCTTTTCAGAAATTGTTTCAATAAAAAAATGGAAACAGTGACATGCCGCCTTTCATATTATTTAGTGTAAATATCTTTTGGAGGAAGTAGCATGAGTGATTTGGCAGCAACAAACTGTGGTTGTGGATGTGATTGTAACGGAGGAGGAAGCTGCGGATGCGGCAACTTTATCTGGCTGATTCTGATTCTGTGCTGCTGCGGCGGCAACAACGGCTTTGGATTCGGATGCGGCTGCGGCGAACATAACAATTCCTGTGGAAGCGACTGGATCTGGATCATCATTCTTCTTTGCTGCTGCGGGGGCCATAACAGCTTCTGCTGACACGTCTGTACTTCAAAGAGCCCCCTCATTCAGAGGGGGTTTTCTTTTCGCCTGCGGCCTGATGGGATTTCTCCTCTTCCAGGAAACGGCAGCGCCGCTTTCTCCTGTTCCACCCTTCCTGCCTGGCCTCCAGGCATTCCTCATCTATCTCATACACAGCGTTGCCATCAATAATCAATCGGGTTTTCATCAAACAGCTCCTGATTTTTTTCTTACCAATTTATCATATGCAGCCGTCATGATCTTCGTTTCCCACGCATATATTGTTCCAAAACCAGGAAAGACCTGCCGCCATGAATGAAAACCAGGAACATGATATTAAGCTTACGGAATTTGATTACATGCTGATCAGCCCCCGTCTCCAGATGCTGAAAGCCGCAATCCCCTACTTTCCGCCGCCGGTTCAGAGAATGACCTCCATTCTGATCAAGCTCCAGGAGCTTCAGCGGGCTCAAAGCCTGTTTGAGGGCGGAGAGCTTTCTGCCATGGGCTTAAAGGAACAGACTCCTTCCCGCAGCAATCCCATGGAAATGATCCAGGCCATGAAGCCCTATGCGGGGCCTAAGGAGCGGGAAATGATCGAAATGATGGAGAACATACAGCTCATGCTTCAGGCCATGCAGCCATCCGGCAGCTAGAGAGGGCCATTGCCCGGAAAGGAACCCCTATGCCACAAAAAGACTGGTCCAAGGATCCCAGACTGTCCGGTCTCGCACCGGAAAAGCTTCAGTTTTTAAATGAGTTCGCCGGCCGGATTTCCCGCCAGCCAAAATCCCAGCTTCTGTCCGCTTTCACCGCCATGCAGCTGGAAGCCAATCAAAAAGGAATCCGATTTTCCAATGAGGAAACCGCAAGCATCGTCGCCGTGCTGTCCTCCGGCATGTCGCCGGAGGAAAAGCGCCGGGTGGAAATGCTCCGCATTCTCGCAAACAAAATGGCTGCCAGGAAATCCTGACAGCCACTTTGTTTGTGCTTAAAAAGAATCCTATACGTCCAGGGAATCTACATTGGCTGCTCTCGCCTCCACTTCCTTTTTCTGGATGTCGCCAGGCGCCTGCTCATATCTGGAGAATTCATACTCAAATAAGCCAATACCGCCGGTCATGGAACGCAGGTCCGTATTGTAGCCAAACAGCTCAGACATAGGAATGTCCGCCTCGATGATCTGTTTGCCGTGATGATCGGAATTCATACCCAGCACGCGTCCCCGTCTGCGGTTCAAATCACCCATAACATCTCCGGTAAATTTGTCCGGAACCGTAACCTTCAGGGAAGCGATCGGCTCCAAAAGCACCGGATTCGCGTCCATAAAGCCCTTCTTGAAGGCCATCATGGAAGCCGTCTTAAATGCCATCTCGGAGGAATCCACCGGATGGTAAGAGCCATCGATCAGGGTAGCCTTCACGCCTACTACCGGGTAGCCGGCCAACGGACCCTTCACGCAGCTTTCCTGCACGCCCTTTTCCACTGCCGGGAAGTAGTTCTTCGGCACTGCTCCGCCAAAGACATTCTCCTCGAATACATAAGGAGTATCCAGATCGCCGGAGGGCTCAAAGGTCATCTTAACATCGCCGTACTGTCCATGTCCGCCGGACTGCTTTTTGTATTTGCCCTGAACCTCCACTTTCTTGCGCAGGGTCTCACGGAAGGCGAATTTGGGCTTGCTTAAGGTGACTTCTACTTTATAACGGTTCAAAAGCTTGCTGACTACCACCTCCAGCTGCTGGTCGCCGATGCCGTACAGCAGAAGCTGGCGGTTTTCCTTGTCGTTGACGGTCTTTAAAGTCAGATCCTCTTCCATCAGCTTGGACAATGCGCTGGATACCTTGTCATCGTCACCCTTGGTCACGGTGCTGTAACGCATGTAGGTATACGGAGTGGAGATCTGCGGTTTGTGGTATACGATGGGCGCGGTGCGCACTGCCATAGTATCGCCGGTCTGAGTCACAGTCAGCTTGGCCACCGCGCCGATGTCGCCGGCCTTCAGCTCCGGAACCTCGATGACATCCTTGCCGCGAAGCACATAAACCTTCGCGATCTTCTCCTCTGCGTCTTTGTTTACATTATAAATGGTGGTATCCGGGCGCAGGGTGCCGGTACAAATCTTCATCAGGGAATATTTGCCGATGAACGGGTCCACGATGGTCTTGAAGACTCTTGCGGACAGGGATACATCGTCATTGTACTTGGCGGTGAAACGCTCGCCGGTGGATACGTCCACACCGATACACTCGAACTTATCCGGAGCCGGGAAGTATCTGCTGATGGCACGCAGCAGCACGCCGAAGCCCTGGCAGTTGATGCCGGAACCCATCAGCACCGGAACAATCGTTCCATCTATTACATGTTCCCGAAGCGCATCCTGAATCTCGTCATAGGTGAATTCATCACCGGAGAAATAACGCTCCATGTATTCCTCGCTGGTCTCCGCGACAGCCTCCATCAGGGCCTCGCGCGCGATACCTAAGTTTTTCTTGGAATACTCAGGAATCTCACATTCTTCGTAATCGCTTAAATTGGTAAAGCGTCTGCCTTCCATCTTCACTACATTCACAAAACCAACGAACTTTTCATTCTCACGGATCGGCAGCTGGAACGGCGCGATCTTTCTGCCGAAACGCTTCTCCAGCTTCAGCACGAGATCACGATAGCTGGCATGGTCATCATCCATATTTGTCACGAAAATAAGCCGCGGCAGCTCATATTTTTCGCAAAGCTCCCAGGCCTTCTCCGTACCAACTTCGATACCGGCCTTGCAGTTTACCACAATGATCGCGGCGTCCGCCACGCTGATCGCTTCCTCAACCTCGCCCACAAAATCAAAGTAACCCGGGGTATCCAGCAGATTGATCTTAATCGGGCCATCCTCGCCCTCGTATTCCAGCGGAATCAGAGAGGTGGAAATAGAAAACTGGCGTTTGATTTCCTCTTTATCGTAATCGCTGATGGTGTTTCCATCGGTGACCTTACCCATACGTTTTGTGACTCCGGTAAGCAGAGCCATCGCTTCTGCCGCCGTCGTCTTACCGGCCCCGCCGTGACCAAGCAATACGACGTTACGGATAGCTTGAGTTCCATAAACGTTCATATAAATACCCTCCTGTACATGATGTTTCGTCTAATACAGACATTTTACTAAAAAAGTTCGAAAATTACAAGCTATTTAGACGATTTTCACATCACAGAACCACCAGATGATTCATCAAAACGCAGTGAGACGCGCCTTATTGCATGCTTAACCGGAAAAGCAGGTCAAAAAATATTCCGGCCGACCGTATTTCCGCCAACAAGCTTTAAAGTGTGAAACTTTAAAGCAATAAAGCGTTGACAATATTGCTTCCCTGCGCTAGAATATCCTTTGGCAGCATAAATACTGCCGCCTTAAATTAAAATGCTATGTGAGGAACTCTATTATGATTATTATTATGAAGCCAAACGCTTCCGAGGAATCGATCGCAAAAGTATCCCAAACCATTATCGCCAACGGCTGTCAGGTCCATTTATCCAAGGGCGACCAGGTGACCATCATCGGTGTGGTCGGCGACAAAACCAAGCTCCAGGGCAAAAATCTGGAAATCGCCGACGGCGTGGAAAAGATCGTGGCCGTCACAGAATCCTACAAGCTGGCCAACAAAAAATTTCACCCGGAGCAGTCTGTCATCCAGGTGGGAAATACTTCCATCGGTCCGGACACCCTGACCATCATGGCGGGGCCCTGCGCCGTGGAAAGCCAAAAGCAGCTGATGTCCACCGCCTTCGCCGTCAAAAAAGCCGGCGCCAATTTCCTGCGGGGCGGCGCATATAAGCCCAGAACCTCTCCCTACTCCTTCCAGGGTCTGGAGGAAATCGGCCTTCAATATATGAAGGAAGCCAGAGAAGCTACCGGCCTGAATGTAATCTGTGAGGTCACCAGCCAGCATGCCATCGAGACGGCGGTCCGCTATGTGGACATGCTGCAGATCGGCGCCCGCAACATGCAGAACTTTGAATTATTAAAAGAAGCCGGAAAATCCGGCATGCCGGTCTTACTAAAACGCGGGTTATCTGCTACAATAGATGAGTGGCTCAATGCAGCCGAATATATTATGTCCGAGGGCAATGAAAATGTGGTCCTGTGCGAGCGCGGGATCCGCACCTACGAGACGGCCACCCGAAATACGCTGGACATCAGCGCCGTTCCGGTGCTGCGGGCGAGGACTCACCTTCCGGTGATTGTGGATCCCAGCCATGCCACCGGCGTGCGGGCTTATGTGGCGCCCCTTGCCAAATGTGCTGTGGCGGTAGGCGCTGACGGACTGATGATCGAGGTGCATCCCAATCCGGCCTGCGCCCTGTCTGACGGTCCGCAGTCCCTGACCTTCGAACAATTTGAACAGTTGACCGGCCAGTTAAAACCCTACGCGGATCTGGCAGGAAGGAGATTTTGATGAGCGATTCTGTAGTTGGCTTTATTGGCTTTGGATTGATCGGCGGCTCCATCGCCCGCGGCTTAAAGCGTGCCAATCCAAACATTCGGGTTATGGCTTATATGAGAACCCGCTCCAAGCTGGAGCAGGCCCACCGGGACGGCATTGTGGACGTGATGCTGGAGGGTGTGAGCGAACCCCTCCGGGAATGTGACATTATTTTTCTTTGCACTCCCGTGGAGTACAATGCCATGTACCTTTCCGACATTCGCCCCTACTTAAAGCCCGGCGCCTTTATCACCGACGTGGGCAGCACCAAAACCGACATCCATCAGGTGGTGACTGAGCTTGGAGCGGAGGACATTTTCGTGGGCGGACATCCCATGGCCGGCTCGGAAAAAACCGGCTATGAAAATTCCACCGACCACCTTTTGGAAAACGCCTACTATATCATTACGCCGACGGCAGCCTCCCACCAGGAGGATATTGAGCGGCTGACCACGGTGGCAAAGATGATCGGCTCCATCCCCATTGTGCTGGATTACCGGGAGCATGACCGTATCACCGCCGCCATCAGCCACCTGCCCCATATCATTGCTTCCAGTCTGGTAAATTTGGTACGGGACAGCGACAACAAACAGGAACTGATGCGCAAGCTTGCCGCCGGCGGCTTCAAGGATATTACCCGGATCGCTTCCTCCTCCCCGGTGATGTGGGAGCAGATCTGCATGACCAACACGGACAATATTATCTCCATGCTGGAGGCTTACATCGCTTCCCTGAATACCACCCTGGCACAGCTGAAAGACCGGGACAGCCAGTCCATCTACCAGCTGTTTGACACCTCCCGCACCTACCGGAATTCCTTCTGCGATCCGTCCAAGGGCTCCGTGATGCCGGATTATTCCTTCTCCGTGGACGTTGTGGACGAGCCGGGCGCTATCGCCACCCTGTCCGTTATTTTGAGCGCCCGGGGCATCAGCATCAAAAATGTCGGCATCAACCACAACCGGGAACTGGGTGAGGGCGCTTTAAAAATCACATTCTATGAAAGCTCCGCCATGGAAAAGGCCTGGGACGCGTTAAAGAAATATAACTACGAATTGATTAAGACCAAATAAACGGAGGGATTCCTATGAAGTTTACCAAATGCGGCGGACTGCGGGGCGAGGTCGTCATCCCCGGGGACAAATCCATCTCCCACCGCAGCGTGATGTTCGGTTCCATCGCTCAGGGCACCACGGAGATTCATCATTTTCTGCAGGGGGCCGACTGTCTGTCCACCATCTCCTGCTTTCAGGCCATGGGCGTTTCCATCGAAAACCAGGGCGAAACCGTGCTGGTTCACGGAAATGGACTGCGAGGCTTAAAAAAACCGGACCATATTCTGGACTGCGGCAACAGCGGAACCACCACCCGGTTGATTTCCGGTATTTTGGCCGCTCAGGATTTTGCGGTTACCCTGACCGGGGATGCTTCCATCCGCAAGCGCCCCATGAAGCGGATCATGACTCCCCTTTCCATGATGGGCGCCCGGATAAAAAGCGTAGAGGACAATGGATGCGCCCCTTTGGAAATCACCGGGACCCGGCTTCACGGCATCCATTATTTGTCTCCGGTGGCCTCCGCCCAGGTGAAATCCGCCATTCTTCTGGCCGGCTTATACGCTGACGGCGAAACCCGGGTGACCGAGCCCCATGTTTCCCGCAACCATACAGAGCTGATGCTCTCCGGCTTCGGCGCAGACGTCCATACAGAAGACGCCACTGCTATCATCCGGCCGGCTAAGGAGCTGTACGGCCAGAAAATTCTGGTGCCGGGCGATATTTCCTCCGCTGCCTTTTTTATCGCTGCCGGACTGATGATTCCCCATTCGGAGCTTCTGATCCGCAATGTGGGCATCAATCCCACCCGGGACGGCATCCTGCGGGTATGCCAGGCTATGGGCGCGGATCTGACCATTCTTGATAAGCGAAGTGCCTCCGGCGAACCGGTTGCGGACCTTCTGGTCCGTTCCAGCAATCTGCACGGCACGGTGATCGAGGGAGCCATCATTCCCACGCTCATCGACGAGCTGCCCATGATCGCCGCTCTGGCCTGCTTTGCAGAAGGAAAGACCGTGATCCGGGATGCCGCCGAATTAAAGGTAAAGGAATCCAACCGTCTGGAAGTGATGGTACAGGCACTCTCCTCCATGGGAGCCGACGTGACGGAAACCGAGGACGGCATGATCATCCGCGGCGGAAAGCCCCTGCACGGCGCTGTCATCGACAGCCGCTTAGATCACCGGATCGCCATGACCTTCGCTGTCACCGGCTGCGCTGTTGACGGGGAAACCGAGATCCTCGGCGCCGAATGCGTCAACATCTCCTACCCGGAATTTTACGCGGATTTAAAACGGCTGACGCAATAACCGCCGAGCCGTCCAAACACAAGCAAAGGAGATCTCAAACACCAATGAACAAACTATTTCACTCTTTCAAAAATATATCCCGCGTTTTTCTCTGCACAGGTGTGGTTGCCGCGTCCCTCTCTCTGACCGCCCTCACCATCCGCGCAGAGTCTGCCGCGGATAGCGCCACCCCCTCCGATGCTTCCCGCGCGGAGGCCTTCGACTGGATGCCGACTCTCTGGGTGGTCGGCGACTCCACCGCGGCGGAGTTTCAGGACAACTATTACTACCCCCGCTACGGCTGGGGCACCCAGCTTTACCGCTACTTTCAAGGCATCCAGATCCGCAATCTGGCGGTTTCCGGTACCAGCAGCAAAAGCTTTCTGGAGACCGCTCAGTACCAGACTCTCCTCTCAGAGATGCAGCCCGGGGACTTTTTAATCATCGGCTTCGGACACAATGACGAGAAGGCGGAGTCCAGCCGCTTTACCGATGCCACCGGCTCCATCACCACCCCCGGCTCCACCCAGTACTATCTGGCAGAGTTTTACATCAAGCCGGCAAAGGAAGCCGGAGTGTCCCCCATCATCTGCACTCCCATCGTCCGCCGGGACCTGGGCAATAACTACAACGGCGCGAGCGGCCATATCATCGAGGCACAGACAACTATCGAGGGCATCTTCCCCGGCGGCGATTACAGCAATGCCATCATGCGTGCCGGAGTAGCCAAAAACGTGCCGGTGCTGAATTTAACCAAGCGCACCCGGGAGATCTATGAGCAATTGGGCGCCCAGGGCGTCAAAAACCGCCATGCCCAGGTTTCTTACCGGGAAGCCAGCATTGATAATACCCATACCAATCTTTACGGCGCGGCCTGCAATGCCTGGCTGATCGCCGACGAGCTGACAAAAACCAGCAGCCCCTTAAAGGACTACCTGGCGGATGATCTCACCCCGCCGGATCCGTCCATGCTGACGGTAAACCCGGACTACCGCTACCAGGAATATACGGCTCCCACCGGGGAAAGCACCCATTGGCAGTCCATCGGGGACTGGAAGGGCACCGTATTCGGCGACATCGGCGCTGCGGAATATTTAAACGATATTTACTTTACATTAGCTCCCTACGGGGAAGGGGCCGCCCGGGTGGCCGCAGGCCGTTTTGCCGGTGGCGATGAAACCACGGTCGGCGCCAGCGTAGGAAAAATCGCTGCCACCACCGATGGCATTGCCATGTACTACCAGCCGGTGGCGGCAGAACAGAATTTCACCTTCTATGCCGACATAACCATCCTCCAGCTGGACCCCAACAACCAGGCGTCCTTCGGCCTGATGGTGCGGGACGATGTTTATCTGGATACGGTGACCAATGACACCCTGGGGGATTACGTGGCCGCCGGTCCCCTGATGATGGGCTCCAGTGACCCCTGGAACTGCTTCGCCCGCAAAAGCGGCGTCCTGACCCGGGGCGGAAAGCTGACCCAAACCTACGGTCCCGGCGAGACGGTCCATGTGGAAATTTGCAAATCCTCCGACGGCTATACCTGTACCTTCGGGGACAATGAACCGGTGTCCGCAGGCTTTGACTTCCCCTTAACCGGCGTAGACCCGGAGCATGTGTATGTGGGATTGTTCGTGGCGCGCAGCGCCGACGTGGTGTTCTCCAATGTGGGTTTAATTATGGAGTAGGAGGCGAAATGCCTTGAAAATATTAATCATTGAAGATGAAAAGCTGCTGGCCGATTCTCTCAAACTGATGCTGGAAAAAAAAGGCTTCGAGGCCGAGGCCGTATACGACGGCAAATCGGGGGAGGAATATGCCAAGCTTGGCATCTATGACCTGCTGATTCTGGATGTTATGATGCCCGGAATGAACGGCTATGAGGTCGCCAGGAAGGTGCGGGAAAAACGGCTTGGCGTGCCGATTCTTATGCTGACCGCCAAATCCGGTCTGGAGGACCGCATCACCGGATTAAACGCAGGCGCGGATTATTATCTGGCAAAGCCCTTTGATACCCGGGAGCTTCTCGCCTGCATAAACGCCCTGCTTAGACGGCAGGGCTCGCAGGTGAACGTCCTCTCCCTGGGCAATACCTCCCTGGATCTAAGCTCCGCCATCCTCTCCTGCGGCACAAACAGCATCCGGTTGTCTGCTAAGGAATTCAACATTATGCGGTTTTTGCTGGCATCCGGAAAAAACAATTTATCCAAGGAAATGATCCTGATCCGTGTTTGGGGCCTGGAATCCGACGCAGTGGAAAATCACGTGGAGGTCTATATCGGTTTCCTGAGAAAGAAGCTGTCGGCCATCGGCTCCAATATCCGGATTGAGGCTATCCGCGGGCTGGGCTATCACCTGGAGGTGACGGATCATGATTAAAAAGCTCCGGCTGAAATTTATTGTCATCAATATGAGCATTGTGGTGATCATGCTTTCTGTCATTTTTGGCCTGATCTTTCATTTTACCCGTGCAGGCCTGGAAAACGAAAGCGTCCATATGATGCAGGCTATCGCCAGCCAGCCCTTTTCGCTGGGCGTTCCAGGCACTCTCTACACCGAAAATCAGGACATCCGCCTCCCCTATTTTATGCTTCATGTCGGGCCGGACGGAGAACTTCTGGC
>CAZICB010000003.1:23402-82990 GCA_964537765.1 uncultured Lachnospiraceae bacterium | reverse complement strand
ATACGCCCGGCAGCTTCTTCGTTCCTTCATTGCCTGGATAATATCATTCATGGTTCAAACCTCCTCTTTCTATTCTGCAGAGAGCACCAGGCTTTCATATCCTGAGGCACCCTCTTTCCGGACCATCAGCTGTCCGCTGGCGCCTACCGGATAAAGATATGCCGCGATCTGTCCGGCAGTATCCACGACCACATAGCCGTCCATGGTATTAATCAGACGCATATCCAGCCGGCTGTTTTCTTCGCCGTCTGCATTCCTGTCATAATAATCCACCAGGCCTACCACCTTTTTGTCGGTTTCATCCTCCAGGCGCCAGTCCTGAATCGTCAGCTCCTCGTTCATCCGGATCACATAGCGCTCCTCGCCGTCCGCATCCTGATAAATGCCGGAGCAAAAGGGTCCCATACCCATATAAGGATCCCAGCAGCCGTCATTGCCCACATACCAGCCGTCCGGCGTGACGCCGTTTTTCAAAACATTGCCGTTTGCCTGCATCCAATAACGGGTACCGCTCTGAGGCTCCAGCCAGGTATACTGTCCCTTCCGTCGGACATATTTCACCGAATTCCAGACGCCGCTTCCATCCTGGCAGTAAACCATAATGGATTCCTTATTTAAGATGTAGAAAACCGCTTCCCCTGCGGAGTCTTCCGCCCTGGCTTCTGTTTTTTCCTGGTTGGTAAAGTTCAAAACCGCTCCGCCATCCAAAAATACCTGATCCTCGCTGACTGCCAGGACCGTCAGGCTGCTGCCGTCCTGGGCCTCGTAATATCCCACCCATTCTGACAGAACGAAAACCTGTCCCTCCTGAATGTCCCTCGCATAGGCCGCCGGGACAGGAAGTGTCAGAGCAAACAGGACGGCAAAAACCGCCGCTTTCCAATATATTCTCATTTTCATCGCAAATCATTCCTCAAATCTATGGTTGTCGGATCAGGTTCTCAATTCCGGTCTGGGCTTCCCGCATTCGGAGCAGAATTTGCCTTTATTTTGCGTGCCGCAGCTGCAGGTCCAAAACGCATCCTGGGCCGGTCTGGGCTTCCCGCACTCGGAACAGAACTTTCCTGTATTTCCCGTGGCTCCGCAGCTGCAGGTCCAGGAGGGAAGGGCCCCCGCCATCGGCGCCGCGGCAGGAGCCGCCTGGGAAGCTGCCGCCTGGGGAGCCGCCTGCGCCTGCTGCTGCCCCATGGCAAATAGCTGCTGGGCACTGGCGCCTCCCGCCTGTGCCGCCATATTCATCCCGGCAAAGGCCATCATCGGCCCGGCATTTTGATTGGAAGCCGCAGACTGCATGGCCGCGGACTGAGCGCCCACCAGCTGGGCTGCCGCCATCGCCGGATTTCGAAAGGCCGCATTCCGCTGCAGCTCCTTGATCATCTTTTCATCTTCCTCCGGCGCTTTCACGGAGCTGACACCAAAGCTGCTGATCCCGATGCCGTAGCGCGCTCCCCAGCTGCCGGACAGAATTTCATTGAGTACCGCCGCCAGATCATCCGCATGGCCCGGCAGGGCGCTGTAGCGGATTCCCATTTCGGAAATTTTGGCAAACGCCGGCTGCAGAGCAGTTAAAAGCTCGCTTTTCAGCTGGGAATCAATCTGATCCCGGGTATAATCTGACTCCACGTTTCCGCAGATATTTTTATAGAAAAGAATCGGGTCCTCAATGCGATAAGCATACTCCCCGTGGCAGCGGATGGCGATATCGATGTCCAGGCCAATATTCTGATCCACCACCCGGAAGGGCACCGGATTCGCCGTCCCGTATTTATTTCCGATGATTTCCTTTGTATTAAAGAAATAAATCCGCTGGTCCCTGCCGGTATCGCCGCCCATGGTGAAACGCCTGGCAAAAGCCTTAAAGCTGTCAACAATGCCCTTTTTCAGGCCGCCGTAAAAAATGCTTGGCTCCGCGGAAGTATCAAAAATAAATTCTCCCGCCTCCGCGCAAACCTCAGCGATCGCGCCCTGGTCAACAATCATCATGCACTGGCCTTCATTGACCGCCACAATCGAACCGTTGGAAATAATATTGTCACTGCCCTTGGTATTGAAGCCACGTTTGGATTTCCGGTTTTCTCCTTTTTTTACCAGGACATCCGACGTCATGGACGGACAATAAAAATACTCCCGCCACTGATCCGCCAATACGCCGCCGGCGGCCGATACCCCTACCCGTAACAGTCCCATATGCTTTTCCTCCTTCGTGGTATAGTTCTTTTATTATACATGATATGTGCCTGAAAATCCAGCCCGAACCGTCCGCCGCTAACCTATAAGCATCTGATAAATGGTTATCATCACCGGCATGGTCACCACACAAAGGAGCGTGGTCACCACGTTGATCGCGCTGGCATAGCCCGCGTCCTTGCCATAGACCTGCGCCATCTGGGTGATACTGGACGCGGACGGCGCCATGGCTGCCAAAAGAGGAACCAGAAGAATCATGCTTCCATCCTGAACCAGCCGGGAAAATCCGCAGAAGTACGCCAGCAATATTGCCACCAGAGGACACAGCCCCAGGCGGATTGCCGTGACCAGCCACAGCCGCTTATAGGTGCGAAGCTTCTCCCAGCTAGTGCTCCCCACCAGGATTCCCGTGACCACCATGGTCAGCGGCCCCAGCATCGCCGAAACCGAATCCACCGCGTCCCGCACCGGGCCGGTCAGCTGGATGTGGGCCGCAAACATGATCAGACCGATAAACACGGCAATCATATTGACATTTGTTATCACCTTGCGAATATCCAGCCCCTTTTCCCCGCACAGCAGCATCTTTCCATGGCTCCACAGCAGGAAGGTCTGAATGCTCATATAAGCGCTGGTATAGATCACCCATTCCGGCCCCAGCACAGCGGACACCAGCGGAATCACCAGATTCCCGGCATTGGGATAGATGATGGAGGTGGCCTCCACCGGGTCCAGGGAAATCGTCTTTCTCAAAACCCATGCCAACCCGATGAACCAGACATGGAGCAGGGCGGAAAAAGCCATGGCCATCAAAAGCCCATCCCGGATTTCGCTGGTATACTCCACCTGGAAGGAGGAAATGATCGCGCAGGGCACGATCACGTACAATGTAACCAGCGACAGGACCTTGCCCTCCTCCGGACGCACCACCTTCTTTTTCACCAGAATCACGCCTGTAAATAAAATCAGAAACATGGATATGATCTTTTTTGCCAAAATAATTCCTATCATTTCAATCCTCGCTTTTTTCTATGCCGTTTCCTATGTCTATTGTCTATGTCTCGTCCTCTTCCTGTATTTCTTTCTATATTTTTTTCTATATCTCCTCCAGCACGTCCTCCCGCCGGATATGCCGGATCCTGTTCTCATCCAAGCCGCGGATCACCTCCACCGCCATCCGGATGGCAGCCTCCAGATCCTCTCTGGCGCAATAATGATAATGGGTATGCACGTACCGGGACGGGATGCCCAGAACCAGAACCGGAACCGCCTGGTGAGTCAGGCTGATCCTGCCCGCGTCGGTGCTGCCGCCGCGGCGGACCGCATCCTGGCATTTAATGCCGTATTTTTCCGCGATCTCATGAGCATACTCGATAAAAACCGGATTGGACACATAGCTATTGTCCATATGGCGGATCTGGACGCCCTTTTTCAGACAGCTCTGGGCCACGCCGGTCCGATAATAAAAATCATCTGCCGGAGATCCCTCAAATACGATCGCCAGGTCTGGCTTTACCTGCTGGGCCGTCACTGTGGCGCCGCGCATGCCCACCTCTTCCTGGGCGGCAAAGGCGCCCACTACATCCACAGCCAGCTCCCCGGCCTGTTCTTTCAAAGCCTGCATGGTTTCCAGAATGCAGGCGCAGCCCAGACGGTTATCAAAGGCCTTTCCGCTGCAGATGCCATGCTTCTCATCATAGGAGAAGGACACATCCGGCGTCATGGGATCCCCCACGCGGATGCCATAAGACTCCTCCACCTCTTCCCGGCTGCTGGCGCCCACATCCACCTTCAGCTCCTCGATGGACAAAGAGCAGTCCGCCTTTTGCGCCGCCGTCATGAAATGTACCGGCTTGGAGGTGATGATGCCGCGGATTTTTTCTCCCTTGCCATTGCGGATGATGACCGTATGGGCAGGCAGGTTGGTCAAATGGAAGCCTCCCAGCATGATCATGCTTAAAAGGCCATTGTCTTCAATATTCTGTACCATGAACCCGCACTCATCGGTGTGGGCATCCAGCATAAATACCGGGCGGCGGCGGGGTAGCGCCGTATCGCCCACCAGATCTGCCACTGCTGTTCCCGGCATGGCTGCATAGACATTGTGCATCGCGTCATTTTTTAAATTCAGTCCGCCCGCATAGCTGCGGATCACTTTCACCACCTCCTCCTCGAACCCGCTTGGTCCGAAGGCATTTGACAAATCCTCTGCCAGCTTTAAATTTGCCATGATCGTCGTTCCTCCATTGATTGTTTAGTATACTACAAAAGAATGTGCCGTGACTACCTCCATCCAGGAGCTGCTTTCCAGCCGGATGCTGCGCTCATCTACAGGCTTCATGCCGGGATAAAAGGACATCTGATACGCTTTTTTTAAATCTTTAAAATTCACTTCATAGGTAAATGTTTCCGGCAGCGGCACTCTGCAGGCCTTAAGACGGGCGCGGACTTCCTCCCCGCTTCCGGTAAAAAGCTTCGTCACTGCCTCCTCCAGGCGGCGGATCACCGTCACCGGGGCAATATTATACGCGCAGGCTCCGACGCCTTTTTTGGTGGACACGGTTGTGATGGCCGGCACCTGTTCCTTCGCCAATTCACAGATCCGCTCATCCCCGGATAAAAACACCACTGGAACCCCGTACATGGCCGCAGTATAGCTGTTGAGCATAAACTCGCTCATCCGCTTTCCGTTCAGCAGGATATAGCTGCTGTTTCCAGTGGAGGTATGGCTCAAAGGACTTCCCGGATCCCCCGCCGGCGCATGGTAGCCGACATAAAGCACCGCGTCAAAGGTTTCGTCCAGACCAAACATCATATTTACCGGATGTCCGCTTTTGCCGCGGATCAAAGTCACGCCCTCCGGCATAGCCATCACATCAATATTGGCGGCATCCCCATGGCCGTCCTTCACCACGATTTCATCCACGCCCGCGGCGAGTGCCGCCTTGCAGACCGCTGCCACCTCGTCTGTCATCTGTCTGGCGAACTTCTGGTATGCCGGTTCATTTTTATGGGTCTCATAGCTCATGGTGGTCCCGGCGCAGCCTTCGATATCAGCGCTGATAAATAGCTTCATGACTTTCGCCTCTTTTTCTATTTCATTTCTCTCCCGGATCCAGCTTTCAGGCGTGCGAAAAGGCTGCGACAGCCTATTTCGCGCCACAGCCTCCGGCATTTCCGGTAGTTCTTTTATTTTACAACAGATCTGCTTATTTCACAACTGCTTATTTCACAACTGCTTCTTCCGCGGTTCTTGCTGCTTTTTTCGCGTCCTCCCCATCATACAGATGGCAGTAAACATAATGGTCCTCTCCTACCTGGTATTTTTGCGGAACCTCCGTCTTGCAGCGCTCCATACACTGCGGACAGCGGGTATGGAATTTGCAGCCGGACGGCGGATTCAGCGCCGACGGAATACTGCCCTCCAGGATGATGCGGTCCTTCTTCGCCTTGGGATCCGGGATCGGAACCGCAGACAGCAGCGCCCTGGTGTAAGGATGCAGCGGGTTCTGATACAGATTATACTTATCCGCCACCTCCACAAAATTGCCCAGGTACATAACGCCCACCCGGTCGCTGATGTGCTCCACCACGCTCAGGTCATGGGCAACGAAAATATAAGTCAGGTTCAGTTTCTTTTTCAGCTGGTTCATCAGATTCAGCACCTGGGACTGGATGGACACATCCAGCGCGGATACCGGTTCATCAGCGATAATCAGCTGAGGCCGTACTGCCAGCGCCCGGGCGATACCGATCCGCTGCCGCTGCCCTCCGGAGAACTCGTGGGGATAACGATTGGCATGGTAATCATCCAAACCTACCCGGCGCAGCAGCTCGATCACCGCCTTGTTCGTCTCCTCACGGGTTTTAGTAAGGCCATGGATGATCAATGGCTCTGCCACAATATCACGGATCGACATACGGGGATTTAAAGAAGCGTATGGATCCTGGAATACCATCTGCACCTTCTTGCGGATGGGGCGCATCTGCTTCGGGGTGTATTTGGAAATCTCCTCCCCGTCCAGCACAATGGAGCCTTCCGTCGGCTCGATCAGCTTGCAGATACTTTTTCCCAGGGTAGATTTTCCGCAGCCGGACTCGCCCACGATACCGAAAACCTCGCCCCGGCGGACCTCAAAATCCACGCCGTCTACAGCCTTTACAAAGCCGCCGCTTTTGCCGAAATCGCCTTTTACCGCGTAATACTGTTTCAGCCCTTTTACCTCTAATAAATTATCTGCCATCAGTGGATCCCTCCTTTCTGCTGGCACAGCCAACAACGGCTCTGATGGCCATTGCCCAGATCCGTAAATCCAGGTTCTTCCTTCTGGCACCTGTCAAAGGCATATTTGCACCGGGGCGCGAATTTACAGCCCTCAGGCATATACTTGGGATTGGGTACATTACCCGGAATGGAGTCCAACTCCTCCACATGCTCGCCCAGCTTGGGAATGGAATTTAACAGACCTTCCGTATAGGGATGGGACGGCTTTTCAAAAATATCGTAAACCGAGCCCTTCTCCACCACGCGCCCGCAGTACATAACCACCACGGAATCACAAACCTCCGCCACTACGCCCAGGTCATGGGTGATAAAAAGGATAGAGGTACCGATCTCCTTTTTCAGCTTGTTCATCAAATCCAGAATCTGCGCCTGAATGGTCACATCCAGCGCTGTCGTCGGCTCGTCGGCAATCAGAATCTGCGGATTGCACACCAGGGCCATGGCGATCATCACACGCTGCCGCTGGCCGCCGGAAAGCTGGAATGGAAACTCCTTCATCATCTTTTCCACTCGGGGCAGGCCGGTCAGCTTGAGCATTTCAATTGCTTTTTTCTCTGCCTCCGCTTTGCTCACCTTCTGGTGAAGCAGGATACATTCCATGATCTGATCGCCAATCCGCATAACCGGATTTAAGCTGGTCATCGGCTCCTGGAAAATCATGGAGATCTTGCTGCCGCGAAGCTTGCGGCGTTCCTCATTGCCCACATGGACGATATCCTTGCCGTCCAATAAAATCTGCCCTTCCTCGATCCGTCCGGTGGTGCCCATCAAAAGGCCCATAATGGAGAGAGCGGTCACGCTCTTTCCGCTGCCGGACTCCCCTACAATACCCAGGGTAGATCCTTCCTTTAACTCAATATCCACGCCGTCTACGGATTTGACAATCCCACTGTCCATATGGAACCAGGTGTGCATATTCTTGATTTCCAAAATGTTTTTGCCGTCGGCGCCGGTCTTTGGCTCTGCCTTTACGGTCATTTTCTCAGCATTTGCCATCTCACACCCTCCTTAATCCGTAAGCTTGGGATCCAGCGCGTCACGCAGGCCGTCACCCAGCAGGTTAAAGCTCAGTACGGTCAGGAAAATCGCAAGACCCGGGAACAATGTAATGTGCCAGCTGCTCATCATATAGGTACGTCCATTGCTGAGAAGCAGTCCCCACTCCGGTGTCGGCGGCTGTGCGCCCATACCCAAAAAGCTTAAGGAGGATGCCGTCAGAATGGAGGATCCGATGGACATACTGTACTGCACGATGATGTCCGGGACCGCGCTCGGCAGAATATGGCGGAACAGGATCCGTGCATCGTCGGCGCCGATGTTTCGTGCTGCCTGGACGAATACGCTGTTCTTCGTCGCCAGGGTATTGCCTCGCACCAGGCGGGCGAATTTGGGGATGTTGAACACAGCCACCGCGATGATCACGTTGGTCATGCCGCTGCCCAGAATAGCTACAATCGCAATCGCCAGGATGATGCCAGGGAATGCAAACAGCGCGTCACAGACACGCATAATCAGCGCGTCGATCAGCCCTCCGTAATAACCGCCCAACAGACCCAGCACGGAGCCGATCACCGCCGCGATCGTCACGGAAAACAAACCGACTCCCAGGGAGATGCCGGTGCCATTGATAATACGGGAGAATAAATCCCTCCCGAACTCGTCCGTGCCAAAAATATGGGCTGCCGTGGGCGCCTGCATAATGGAGCTGTAATCATACTCATTAATGCCGTAAGGAGCAACATATTTTGCCACAAAGGACAGCACCACCAAAAACAAAATAAAAACCAACGCCACCATAGCGGTCTTCTGTTTCTTAAATTTCCGCACAAACTCGGAAAAAGGAGTGCTGATGTCGGTTTTTTCATTGACTGCTTTATTTTTTGCCATTATCTGCTCCTCCTTTCCTAGCTCAGCTGAATTTCCGGATTGAGCACCGCATACAACACGTCTACAATCAGGTTGATCACAACGAAATGCAGCGAGAAAATCAGAATCAGCGACTGGATCGCCGGATAATCCCGGTAGTTTACGGATTCCACCAGCAGGGAGCCAAGCCCCGGGAAGGCAAACACGGACTCCGTCACCACGGAACCGCCCAGCAGGAAACCGAACTGAAGACCTACCACGGTAACCACGGAAATCATTGCGTTGCGGAATGCGTGCTTCCAGACAACCACCCGCTCCTTCAGGCCCTTCGCCCGGGCGGTACGTACATAGTCATCCTTCAGCACCTCTATGATGGAAGAGCGGGTAAAGCGGGCGATAATCGCCGCAATACTTGCGCCCAGTGCAATCGACGGTAATACCAGACTCTTTAATGAGTCGGCGCCTGTGGTGGGGAACCACCGAAGCTTTACGGAAAAAATCATAATCAGCATAAAGCCCACCCAGAAGGAGGGCAGCGATATGCCGGACACTGCAAGAGTCATGCCTGCGTAGTCCTGCCATTTACTTCGGTTTCTGCCGGACCATACTCCCAGAAGAATCCCCACGATGGTACTCCAGGCCAGCGCCATCAAGGTCAGCTTTGCCGTATTGGCATAGCGGTTGGAAATCTCTGTGGTAACCGGACGCTTGGTCCTCAAGGAGGTTCCAAGATCCCCTTTTAAAAGCCCCGTAACGTAGGTTACATACTGCTCCGGAATGGATTTATTCAGCCCCAGCTCCTCCCGGATCACTTCCACATCCTCCAGGGTCGCCTGCGGGCCTGCCACCAGACGCGCCGGGTCACCCGGGATCATGCGGACAAAGAAAAAAACGAAAGTCACTACGATTATCAGGGTAGGTATCACTCCAATAATTCTCTTTATTATGTATCTTAACATACACTCAACACCTTTCAAAACTTATGGGGCATACCCCCTGTGTTTACAAGTTCCAATAACATTTTAGACAAAGTCTTTCTTCCCCATACCTATAAAAAGGTTTGACAGAGGGGTACCCCAAATGCTTCGACCTCCCTGTCAAACCATGAAATCATTTTTTCAAAGCTTATTTCGCGATTTTACCATTTCTCATATTGATGCAGTTGTCCGGGAATACCTTCACATCGACCACGTTTTTCGAGGTTGCCCAGGTGTTCGCGTCGGTAGCCAGACAAATCAACGGGCAATCCTCCCAGATAATATCCTGAGCCTTTGCATAAGCTTCTGCCCTCTTGGCATCATCCGCGGTAGACAGCGCGTCCATCAGCAGCTGGTCGAACTCATCATTCTCATAGTAGCAGATGTTGTAGCTCATCGGCGGCTCGGACTCCTGAGCCAGCAGCGGGCGGATACCCCAGTCGGCGTCGCCGGTGGACGGTGACCAACCGATGATATACATCTCAACCTCAGCCTCCGCTCCGGGAACGTCCGTATCCTGTACCTTCTGGTTTACAACCGCGCTCTCCAGCGCGTTGATCTCCATGGTAATGCCAACCTGCGCAAGCTGCTGCTGCAAGAACTCCGCCTGCTTTAAGTTGGAAGTGGTGGAAGCGCAGATCAGGCTGGTGCTAAAGCCATCCGGATAGCCAGCCTCAGCCAGCAGGGATTTTGCCTTCTCAATATCATACGGATAGGGATCATTGGCTTTGTAGTACTGTACGGCCGGTCCGATAATGGAGGTACCCGGCACCGCCACATTATTCTTAACAACCGCGCAGTAAGCTTCTTTATTGATGGCATAGTTGATCGCCTGACGGACTCTCACATCGTTAAACGGCGCTTTCTGGTTGTTCATCATCAGGTAACGCACCACGATGCCATCTTCCTGGCCAACTGCCACGGAAGAATCGCCGCGCAGCATATCCAGGCTCTCAGTGGGAACCGGCCAGATCACCTGTGCGTCTCCGGACTGCAGCATGGCTACACGGGTCGCATTCTCAGATACCGGTTTGAAGGTAATGGTCTTAAAGCCTGCATCCGGATCTACCAGGGCAGTGCCGCCGCAGATCTCCGGGTCATATCCCCACCAATCCTTGTTCAAAGCGATGGTCGCGTGCTCGCCGGCAATCCACTCTACGAAGGTATACTGGCCGGTGCCTACCGGGGCCTTCGCAGCCTCTTCATTGCCTTTTTCAATCACCTTCGGGCTCACGCATACGCAGGCCGGATGAGCCAGGGTCGGGATAAACGCGCCGAAGGGCTCTACCAGTTTCACCTTTACGGTATAATCATCCACGATCTCCGTGCTTTCCAAAACGTTGCAAAGCAGGGTGGTTCTCTTTAAGCCCAGGTTCTTGTCACCCCAGCGGTCCAGATTTACCTTCGCCGCCTCAGCGTTCCAGGGCGTACCGTCGGAGAACTGGATCCCCTCTCTCAAGGTAATGGTAAATTCGGTTGCATCCTCGTTTGCCTCATAGCCGGTGGCCAGCATGGGGATGATCGCCATTTCGTCATCAAATCCGAACAGTCCATCCATCATCAGTCGCTGAATACCTCCGGACAGGGTGTCGCTGGTATCCATGGGATCCATAGTTGTAAAATCCACGTTCATGGCCGCTACGATGTCCGTATCCTGGGATACGGACTCACCTGCCGCGATCTCTACGGCTTCCGTCTCCGGGACCGGAGCGGTGGTCGCTTCCGCGGCACTCCCGGCAGCCGTGGTCGTCTGTGCGGAATTGCTTCCGCCGCCGCATCCGGTCAGCGCAGCCATAGCTGCCGCAAGAACAAGAGCACATAATTTCTTCATGTTCTTTCTCATCTTCGTTCCTCCTCTTCTTCCTCTTCACGGGTTTTGTATGCAAGCGACAAATGTTCGCCCACGTCGAACACCTATGATAACTTTAGTAGTTTACCATACAAAAAACATGCTTGTCAACAAAAGAATAGAAGAACGGGTAAATCACTCTCCCAAAAACCTGTAATCAAAACAAAAAAAAGCAGAAAAAGTCCATCCGGAAAATAATTTTTCAGGATTTACAATCCCCCGGTGGAATGCTATACTACGAAAATGAATGGACAGGACGGAACAAACACCCGTGTGCTCCGCCCTATTCCGAAGAATCACAACAGAAGAATCGAGGCATTTACCATGTTACCAAAGATCGGCATTACCTGCATCAATCAGAAAAACCCCAGAAACGGCTCCCATTTCACCGCTGTGGGCGAGACCTATGTACAGGCAGTTTCCCGGACCGGCGGCCTGCCCTTCCTGCTCCCGGTCATCACGGACGAAGCGTTGCTTGATGAATATGTAGACACCATGGATGGTTTCCTGTTCAGCGGCGGCATTGACGTTTCCCCCCGTTTTTACGGCGAGAATCCCCACCCTCTTTTGGGAGATACCAGCGTTTTTCTGGACCAGTGCCAGATTCCGCTGATGCAGAAAATCATCCGGTCCCGCAAGCCCTTCCTGGCCATCTGCCGCGGAAATCAGGTGTTAAACGTGGCCTGCGGCGGCACATTGTATCAGGATAACAGCCTGCACGGCGCAGGCGTCTTCAAACATATGCAGGAAGCGGAGCGAAGCGATGCCACACACCTGGTTCACATCACACCCGGCAGCGCCCTCTACGAACTGTATGGCAACTCTGTCTGGACAAACAGCTTCCACCACCAAAGCGTCAAAGCTCTCGGAAACGGGCTTCGCATCTGCGGCACCGCCGAGGATGGTATTGTGGAGGCCATCGAGCTGGAAAACTACCCCTTCGGTCTGGGTGTCCAGTGGCACCCGGAAGGCATGTTCCCGGCAGAAGACAGCATGCGGCCATTATTTGAAGCATTGATAAAAAAAGCGGCTGGGAAATAGCTCCAGCCGCTTTTTTGCTTTTATTTTTGTTTGTCTATTTTACCAGATGGCACGCCACAAAATGCCCCGGCCGCACTTCCTTCAGCTCCGGCGCCGCCTCCTTGCATTTGCCGCATACCTCCGGGCAGCGGGTAGAGAAAGGACAGCCCTTGGGTCTATGGATGGGGCTTGGCACATCCCCGCTGATGATCTGGCGATGCTTCTCGGCTTCCTGCTTTGGATCCGGAATCGGAACCGCGGACAAAAGCGCCCTCGAATAAGGGTGAAGCGTATTGCTATACAGCTCATCACTGTCCGCCAGCTCCATCACGCTTCCCAGGTACATCACCGCGATCCGGTCAGAAATATATTTCACAATATTCAGATCGTGAGCAATGAACAGATAAGTCAGATCCAGCTTTTTCTGCAGATCCCGCAGGAGATTGATCACCTGAGCCTGAATCGACACATCCAAAGCGGAAATCGGTTCGTCGCAGACGATGAATTCCGGCTCGATGGCCAGCGCGCGGGCGATACCGATTCTCTGGCGCTGTCCGCCGGAAAACTCATGGGGGAACCGGCTTGCGTGCTCGCGGTTCAGCCCTACCATATCCAGAAGATAGGCCACCCGCTCCTTGCGTTTCGCCGCGTCATACATGTTGTGGATCTCCATACCCTCTTCGATGATGGAGCCCACCGTCATACGGGAATCCAGGGAAGCATAGGGATCCTGGAAGACGATCTGCGCCTTTTTTGCGAATTTAAACCGTTCGTTCCGGTTATGGAGGTTCATCTCCACCCCGTCATAAATCAGCTTTCCCTTGGTAGGCGTATAGATACCCATCATGGTCCGTCCCAGAGTGGATTTCCCGCAGCCGGACTCACCGACCAGCCCCAAAGTCTCGCCCCGGCGGATCGTCAGGCTGACGTTCTCCACCGCATGCAGGGCACGTCCTCCGCTGACCTTAAAGTATTTGCAGATCCCGTCCGCCCGTACCAAAATATCTTCTGCCATCAGCTCTCCCCCCTTTCTTTTGCAGACGGACAATCCGGATGAAGCAGCCAGCAGTTCGCCATGTGCCCATCCGCCAGCGTAAATTGCGGTGGAAGCTCCTCCTGACAGATTTTCATGCAGGAAGCGCATCTCGCCGCAAAGCCGCAGCCCTTGGGCGGATTCAGAAGATCCGGCGGCGTGCCTGGAATCGCCGTAAGCTTTTCGTCCTTGGTGGTGCTCGGAGAAGGAAGGCTTCTCAATAATGCCTTGGTGTACGGATGAACCGCACGATAGAAAATATCGTGGCAGGTACCGGTTTCCACCACCTTCCCGGCGTACATAACCGCAATCCGATCCGCCGCTCCGGCCACCACGCCCAGATCGTGAGTGATCAGCACGATCGCCGTGTTGATTTTATCCTTTAATTCTTTTAATAGATCCATGATCTGCGCCTGGATCGTCACATCCAGCGCTGTGGTCGGCTCGTCCGCGATCAGAAGCTTTGGATTGCAGCTCAGAGCCATGGCGATCATCGCCCTCTGGCGCATTCCGCCGGAAAACTCATGGGGATACTGCTTTGCCCGCTCCTCCGGGTTTGGAATATTTACCTGCTTTAAGCATCGGATCGCCTCCGCTTCCGCCTCTTGCCTGCTCAGCTTTTTGTGAAGCTTGATCGCCTCCACGATCTGCTTGCCCACCTGCATGGTCGGATTCATACAGGTCATGGGATCCTGAAAAATCATCGCAACATCCTTGCCGCGGATGGACTGCATCTCTTTCTCGGAAGCGGCGATAATATCATGCCCTGCCAGGGTGAGCGTTCCGTCCATGATCTTTGCCGGCGGCATGGGATTCAACTTCATGATCGTCTGGGCTGTGACAGATTTCCCGCACCCGGACTCGCCCACAATCGCCAGCACCTCCCCCTCATCTACATGAAGGGTCACGCCTCGTACTGCCTGCACTTCGCCCGCATAGGTGAAGAAGGATACTTTCAAATTTTCTATATCAAGCACTCGGTTTCCCATGCCGTCACCTCCTCAGTTTTGGATCAAATGCATCCCGCAGTCCATCGCCGAACATATTAAACGCCAGCATGGTCAGGCTGATACAGATCGCCGGAATCATCAGCTGCATCGGGTATACACGGAAGTTTTCGATTCCCGCCTGTGCCAGGGAACCCCAGGAACACATGGGAAGCGGTACTCCAAGACCCACATAGCTCAAATATGCCTCCGAGAAAATCGCGGACGGGATCGACAAAGTGACACGCACGATCACCACGGAAAGGGTATTGGGAAGCAGATGGCGGATGATAATCCTTGCCGGCCTGGCTCCAAGCGCCTCCGCCGCGGCGACGAATTCCTGCTGTTTTAAGGCAACCACCTGTCCGCGCACCAGCCTGGCCATGGGGATCCACCCCACAAGGGAATAGGCGATGATGATAGTTCCCATACCCGGCTTTAAAATCATCATCAGCAGGATCACGATAATCAGATATGGAATCCCATTGATGATCTCCAGGATACGCATCATGATGATATCCGTAGTCCCTCCGAAGTACCCGGATATTCCGCCGTAAAACACTCCCAAAAAGAAATCGATCAGGGCGCTGGCGACGGCAATCGTCAGGGAAACACGTCCCCCCATCCAGACTCTCGCGAAAATATCGCGCCCGAGCGTATCCGTTCCGAAAAGATGGACATGACCGAAGCCAGCGCTGTCTGACGCGTCACACAGGGTCATCATCGCCGCGTTGGTATGATCATAATGCTGCTCCCGGTAATCAAAGGGGCAAGCCATCGGCGCCGCAATGGAGGTGATAATCAGAAGTACCAATACAACCGCGCACAGCAAAGCTACCCGGTTGCCCGCCAGACGGCGCATGGCATCCTGCAGAAAAGTCACGCTGGGACGGCTGATGGCCTCCCTCTCTTTCGCGTCCTCTCCCACATGTTCAAAGCGTTCTTTTGCAATATGTTCTTCCATCGATTATCCCTCCAGCTTCACACGCGGGTCTATAATTCCATACAGAAGGTCTACCACCAACGTGCACAGAATCAACAGAGAGCCATAAAATACAGTAGTTCCGGAAATCATGGTATAATCCAGATCCTTGATGCTCATAACAAAATACTTTCCAAGCCCTGGGATATTAAAAATGCTTTCTATCACAAACGTGCCGGTCATGACCGACGCGACCGTGGGGCCCAGAATCGTCAGCACCGGCATAATCGCGTTGCGCAGCGTATGGCGAAAGAGGATCCCGGCCTGAGACAGGCCCTTTGCCTTGGCGGTCTTGATATAATCCTGGCTCAGCACGTCCAGCATGCTGGTACGCATCAGGCGGGACACGGTCGCCAGAGAACCCAGCCCCAAAGCAAAAGAAGGCAGGAGCGTCCTGGAAAAGGTTCCCCACCCCTGAACCGGGAAGAGGGCGAAACCGAGAACCTTCCGAAGCTGAAGCGCCAGGAAATACTGAAACAACGCGCCCATGATAAAGCTGGGAACCGACACGCCGATCATGGCAATCAGCATGGAAACCGAATCCCACGCGCTGCCCCTCTTGACGGCCGCGACCATGCCCAGCAGGATGCCGGCGATGACCGCAAACAGCAGCGCCCGGACGCCCAGATCCGCCGAAACCAGGAATGCCTCCGAAATAATATCCGTCACCGGCTTATTGTAAGTGATGGATGTCCCCAGGTCTCCCCGGATACAATTTCCCATATAAATAAAATACTGGACAATCACCGGCTTATCCAATCCGTATTTCGCCTGCATATTGGCCAAAGCAGCGCCTGTCACGGTCTTATCTCCCAGGAAGGGATCACCTGGCAGCATGCGCATCATAAAAAAAGTAAGGGTAATCAGCACAAACAGGGTCAGCACCGCATATCCAATACGCTTCAAAGTATATCTCAGCAATCGTAACGCCTCCTTTTCCCGTTCTCCTAAAGGGTTCCTACAAAAAAACTTAGCCATGGAATCACCGCAACGTCTGCTCCATCGCAGCAATCCCATCGACTAAGTCCTTCATCCGCCTTGCAAATGTTTATTTAAACAAAAGCTTTATCACTCATCCAGGGTCGTGTAAATCAGATTGTAAGCCTGGAACGGTTTTCTCAAATAACCGCCGCTCATTTTCTCACTTGCCACATAATCCTCATGACGCCAATACAGCGGAAGCACCGGAAGATCCTCAGCGATCTTGTACTCGCAGTTGATAAAGATCTTCTCGCGGGCAACCGGATCCGTCTCTGTCTTGGTAGCCTCAATCAGAGCATCATAATCGGGGTTGTTGTATCCGGTATGGTTGTTCCCATTGGTGCTGAACATCAGCTCCAGGTCGGTCATCGGGTCATTATAGTCCGGACCCCAGCCGCCTACACAGAAATCAAATTCCAGGGAGTTTCTGCGTGCCCTCCATTCTGTGATGGTCAGCACTTCGATGTCCACATTCACACCCAGATTCTGTCTCACCTGTTCCTGGATGACCTGGCTCAGCAGCTCATTCTGGGTGCCCTCACTGGTCATCAGGCTGATCTTGATCTGGCTTGCGTCCGTATAGCCCAGATCCTCCAGGGCCTTTGCAAGATATTCTTTCGCCTTTTCCGGATCGGAATGCTCCGAGTAAAGCGGCTCTCCGCCGTTATCCGCGACTACCGCGTCCGCGAAGGTCTCTGTATTCACACCGCTGATGCCTAGGGTCAGAGCCTTCGGAACCTCGTTGTCATTTTTAAATACCGTATCGATCAGCTGCCTGCGATCCAGGGATTCGCTGATCGCGTGGCGCAGATTTACGCTTCTCATATCGGAAGCCTCGGTGGTGTTCATCCAGGCGAAATAGCTGTAGCCTCCTACATAAGAGCTTACCGTAAAGTCCTCAGCCTCGAACGCCGCCCGCTGCTCGCCGGTCACATCCGCGATGTCCAGCTCGCCGCCCAGGAACGCATTGTAGCGGGTATTGGTGTCGCTGAATTTCACAAAATTGATCTCCTCCAGGGAAACCTTATCCGCGTCATACCAGGAAGGGTTCTTTGCCAGGGTCACGCTGTTCTCCGTCACCCATGAGGTCATGTAGAACGGTCCGTTAAACGCCAGAGTCTCCGGGCTGGTACCGTACTTATCCGCAGTGACCTTCTCATAGAACGGCTGATAGATCGGGCTCATAACCTCGAATTTAACATATTGCAGGAAGTAAGGGAGATAACTCTCCAGCTCCACCTCAAGCGTATAGTCATCCGTCGCCTTGAAGCCTACCTCATCCAGGGTGACTGCCTCAGAAGAAGCGCCGGATTTGTAGTCATAATATTTCTGCGCGTTCTTGAAAACCGTGGCGAACGCGTAATACTCCGCCGCATTATCGGGATTGAGGAGCTCGCTCCAGGCAAACACGAAATCGTTCGCCGTCACGTCGCCGATCTCAGCGCCGGTGCTGTCCACCCACTTGGCGCCCTGGCGGATATGGAAGGTCCACTTCATGCCGTCCTCAGAGGATTCCCAGGACTCGGCCGCAGCCGGGACAATGTTATTATTTTCATCCAGCTTCACCAGGCAATCCCACGCATGGCGCGCAATCGAAAATTCATTATTGTAGGTCATCAAAATCGGGTTCATCACGGAAATGGTCGTGACCTCCGCGCTGATGCTGCCCTTTTTGCTGGTTCCGGGATAATATCCTTTGCCCGCGTTCGGATTTGTCACAGCGCCGGAAGCTGCTGCCTCCGTCTCTGCCTCTGTGCCCGCTGCCGCAGATGTTTCACCGGATGCCTCCAAAGCGGCGGGAGCCGCCGTAGTGGCAGGCGCCTGGGACTGTCCGCCACCGCAGCCAGCCAGGGAAAGCGCCATAACCGATGCCATCGTCAATGCCAATAGTCTTTTTTTCACAATCTTTTTCCTCCTCATTTCTCGTAATCTTAGCTTGTGACCGTTCAGAAAACATGCTATAATCAGTATTATGTCACAAATTCTCGGAGGCTGTCAACATAAAAATTGTTAAGATTACAATTTTTTATCTGTGATTTCCACGATTTTTTACGGAAAGGGGTTTATTTTCTTATGTCAAAGGCAAATAATGACCTGGATGGGCTGCTGGAAAGCTGGTATCCGGACGTGTATCGGCTTTGTTTTCTTCTGTCATGCCACGGAGTTTCCGCCCGCGAAATCACCTTTCAGACCTTCCTCTATGCCGCCTCCCAGGAATGCGCCTTTCCGGATTCGGAGGAAGCCGCCGTGTATGTCTTTTCCTGCGCGATAAAAACCTGCGATGACTACTTTCTTCGCCGTTTTCGCCGCGTAAAGAGCCGGAAGCAGATCCAGGAATCTGTGTCCTTTCCCATCTCCGACAGGCTCTGGGATTTTTTAAAACTTCCCTTTTCGCGAAAAGCAGCTCTCTATCTGCACGGCGCTCTGGGGATGTCCCCGGAGGCCGTTGCCCGTATTCTCCATCTGACTCCGGCAAAAACCGGGCGGCTCCTGTCCTGCTCCTTTTCTCTGGAACCGGAGGAGCTACGCGTGATCTGTCCGGATCCTGAAGATTCCGCCCGGATTTCCGATGAGCTTTATCTGCGCTTTGAAGAGCGGAATGTCTCCCTGGAAAACCGGCTGCGCGACCTGCGCCTTTCCCTGGACCGGGCGATCCCCTGGATCGCCGTGGGAATCCTGGTTTTATTCGCCGCGGCCGCGACGTATACCGCACACCTATAATCACTCAAAAAGGAGGTACCAACCTATGAACCCGATTCTTGAAAGTCTGACTGCCCGCAAATCGGTCCGCGCCTATGTGGACCGTCCGATCCCCGCGGAAATCAAGCAGGCCGTGCTGGAAGCCGCTGCCGAGGCTCCCAGCGCCGGATGCCAGCAGCTTTACACGATCCTGGATATTACCGATCAGCAGCTGAAGGAAGCCCTGTCCGTCACCTGCGACAACCAGCCGTTTATCGCCAAAGCCCCTATGGTGCTGGTCTTCTGCGCCGACTGCAGAAAATGGTATGACGCCTATCTGGATGCCGGATGCGATCCCAGAAAGCCCGGCCCCGGAGACCTGATGCTGGCCGTCACCGATACGGCGATCGCCGCGCAGAATGCCGTCGTCGCCGCCGAGAGCCTCGGCCTTGGCTCCTGCTACATCGGCGATATTATGGAAAACTGCGAGGAACAGCGAAGGCTTTTGCATCTGCCTTCCTATGTCTTCCCCGCCGTGATGCTGGTGTTCGGATGGCCCACCGACCAGCAGAAGGAACGCCCCAAGCCACAGCGCTGTCCCATGGAGCACATCGTACACGAGAATACCTATCGTCTCATGGACGGTCCGGAGCTTCGCCGCATGCTGGGCTACAAGGCAAAGGAAAAAACCTATGAAGCCTGGTGCCAGGCCTTCTGCAGCCGAAAATACAATTCCGGCTTTTCCAGGGAAATGTCCCGCTCTGTCGCGGAATATCTGAAGGATTTTGAAAACTGAAGTCCCGCCCGCCGGGCAGAACAGGGACTTTTACCCCTTAGAACGTGCGTCCGCCGGGCGCACCACCATTAAAAAACAGGCTCCCGCGAACCGCAGAAGCCTGTTTTTCTTTTCTTGTCTTTCCTGTCTTTTAATCCAGGATTTCTACAGAATAATCTTCGCCGGGCACTTCGCCGCGCACTTGCCGCAGTTGGTGCACTTCTCATAATCGATCACAGCCAGATTGTTATCCATGTGAATCGCGTCAAACTCACACTGCTTGGTGCACAGAGTACATCCCACACAGCCATTGTCGCATTTAGCCTTGACCGCCGGTCCTCTCTCGTGGGAGGAACACTGAACCAGATGCTGCGCCGTGTACGGAACCAGCTCGATCAGATGGTTGGGGCAGGTAGCCACGCACTTGCCGCAGGCCACACATTTTTCCTTATCCACCACAGCGACGCCGTCCACAATATGGATCGCGTCAAACTGGCACGCCTTCACGCAGGAACCGTAACCCATACAGCCATAAGCACACGCCTTTTCGCCGGAGCCCGGCACCACCGTCACCTTTGCGCAATCATCGATTCCATAATAATTGTACTGCACTCTCGCCTTGTCACAGGTACCCTTACATTTTACAAAGGCCACCTTCTTCACAGAGCTTCCGCTCTCAACGCCCATGATCGCGGCAATCTTATCCGCAACCGCAGCGCCGCCTACCGGACAGCCGTTCACCGGGGCAGTACCCGCGGCGATGGCGGCGGCCAGACCGTCACATCCCGGAAAACCGCAGCCGCCGCAGTTATTGCCGGGCAGCTCGGCGCGCACCAGGATTTCTTTTTCATCCACTTCTACTTTAAACACTTCGCTGGCAAATCCCAGGAGCACACCGATCACAATACCGATGGCTCCGATGACGATCGCCGCATAAAGCAAACCTGTCATAATGTTCCCTCCCTATCAAATCAGCCCGGAGAAGCCCAGGAAGGCAATCGCCATCAGACCAGAGGTGATCAATACGATCGGGGAACCCTGGAAATTGTATGGAATATCATTGTCTTCAATGCTTTCACGGATGCTCGCCAGCAATACGATTGCAACAGTAAAACCAATTGCGGTACCGATACCGTTGGCTACGCTGAAAATGAAGCCATAGCCCTTCTGTACATTGGTCAGGGCAGAACCCAAAACTGCACAGTTGGTGGTGATCAGAGGCAGGAACACACCCAGCGCCTGATACAGGGACGGTACATTTTTCTTCAAGAACATTTCTACGAACTGCACCAGTGCGGCGATAACCAGAATAAACGCGATGGTCTGCAGATATTCCAGTCCCAGCGGAACCAGTACGAAGGAATACACCAGGTTCGTAGCAATACATGCTAACGTAATAACGAAGATAACGGCTCCGCCCATACCGATGGAGGTATCCACCTTTTTGGATACGCCCAGGAACGGGCAAAGACCCTGGAACTGGCTCAGGATGATGTTATTTACCAGAGCAGATCCGACAATAATTAAAATTAACTCTTTCATCTACCTGGCCCTCCTATTCGTCTTTCTTTCCGGCAGCAGCCTGTGCAGCAGCGGCCTTCTCAGCGGCAGCCTTCTCAGCGGCAGCCTTTTCCGCCGCAGCCTTCTTCGCCGCGGCCGCTTTCTCAGCAGCAGCCTTCTTTGCAGCGGCAGCTTTCTCCAGCTCCTGCTGGCGCAGCTCTTCCAGTACGCCGTGATTTGCCTTGCAGGAAGCGCCGGTACAACTCATGCAGTTGCCGCCGCAGGCCAGGCTGGATTGAGGCACGGAACCATTGGTCGCGGATGGAGCCTTGAACTTATTCTGCAAAGCGGTCAGGACAGCCAGCACAAAGAACGCGCCGGGCGCCAGGCCAAAGATGGTGACACGGAAATCCTCCGGGATAAATTCGAAACCGAATACCGCGCCGCCGCCGATGACCTCACGCACAATCGCGATACAGGTCAGACCTACGGTAAAGCCAAGTCCCATACCGATTCCATCGAACGCGGACTCTACCACGCCGTTCTTGGCCGCATAAGCCTCGGCACGGCCCAAAATAATACAGTTTACTACGATCAGCGGGATATAGATACCCAGGGACTCATACAGACTCGGAACATATGCCTGCAAAAGCAGCTGAACGATGGTAACCAGCGATGCTACGATAACAATGTATGCCGGAATACGTACACGATCCGGAATAATCTTCCGCAATGCGGAAATAATCAGGTTGGAAAACACCAGAACCGCCGTGGTGGACAGTCCCATACCTACGCCGTTGATGGCGGTGGTGGTAACTGCCAGGGTCGGACACATACCTAACATCAGCACGAAGGTCGGGTTTTCTTTGATAATACCGTTATATAAACGTTCTACACATTTATTCATGACTTTCCCACCTCCCTATTACTGTACCAGGCAGTTTTTCGCAAAATAAACTGCCGCGTTGACTGCACCGGTAACCGCGTTGGACGTGATGGTCGCGCCGCTGATGGCGTTGATCTCGCTGTCGCCCGCGGAACCGCTCTTGGTCACTGTGAGCTTATCCGCGTTCTTGCCGGCAAACTGACCTTTCCACTCCGGCTTCTGGGCATTCATACCTAGACCCGCGGTCTCGCCGATGGTCAAAAACTCGATGCCGTTGATGCTGCCGTCAGCCAGGATACCCACGGATACGGTGATGGCTCCGCCATAGCCATCGTTGGATGTGGATGTAATCACATAGCCGACCGGAGAACCGGAAGCATCCACACCCGTAACAGCTTCGTCTACGGTTACATTGCCAAAGCCCATACCTGCGATCTGCGCATTCGCGGAGGCAAGCGTCTCTGTCAGGTCATCGGACTCAAAGTCTGTCGCATCCGGAAGGACGGTCTGATAAGCCGCGTTTTTCGCGGCCAGATTTGCCGCCGCGATCGGCTCCTTGGTCATCTCATATACGCCGCCCAGGCATGCGCCTGCCACCAGGGTAATCGCACACAGGGTCATGGCGTCTTTCATAAATCCACCTTTACTCATGCCTTTTTGCCCTCCCTTCCAAATGCTTTCGGCAGGGTGAACCGCTCAATCAGCGGAACTGTCAGGTTGCCGAGGATGATCGCGTAGGAAACGCCCTCCGCGGAACCGCCGAAAATACGGAACAGTCCGGTAAGAATACCTAACAGGATGCCAAATATAATCTGTCCGTTGGGGGTGATCGGGCTGGTCACATAATCGGTCGCCATGAAAAACGCACCGAAGATCAAACCGCCGCCGCAAATATGCGCCGCCACATAAGCCAGGTCATGCTGTCCGAAAATAAACGCGAATACAGCCACTGTTACAATATAGGCAACCGGGATCCGCAGGCTGATGACTTTCTTGTATACCATGTATGCCGCGCCGATCAGCAGGGCAATCACGGAGACCTCACCGATGGTTCCGGGGATCTTTCCGATGAACATGGCCGCCAGATCCACGCTCTCGCCGGCCTTCAGCTGTGCCAGCGGTGTCGCTCCGGTCCAGCCGTCCAGAGTGAAAGCGGACATCTTGCCCGCGAAGGAAATCAACAAAAAGCACCGTCCGGCAAGAGCCGGGTTCATGAAGTTCTGTCCCAGGCCGCCGTAAATCTGCTTTACAAGCACGATCGCGAAGATGCCGCCCAGGGCCGGAATCCACAGCGGGATGCCCGCAGGGCAGTTTAACGCCAGAATCATGCCGGTAACCACCGCGCTCATATCGGCAACAGTGATCGGTTTTTTCATAATCTTTTCAAATACATACTCACTCAGCACGCAGGCGGCGACCGTCACGATCAGGACCAGCAGGGCATGGATTCCGAACTGGAAAACGCCGTAAGCAGCTGCCGGAAGCATCGCGATACATACATCCGTCATCAGCCCCTTTGTGCTGTCCTT
The DNA here is from genome assembly GCA_964537765.1 of uncultured Lachnospiraceae bacterium. Classification (GTDB taxonomy): domain Bacteria; phylum Bacillota; class Clostridia; order Lachnospirales; family Lachnospiraceae; genus Brotaphodocola. The sequence continues at coordinate 59,455 of CAZICB010000003.1, read as the reverse complement.
GCTCCGCACGTGCGGGGATGATGATACGTTTAATAATTTAGCCATGTCTCTTCTCCCCTCCTATGCTTTCTTTCTGCGGTTGGCTGCAACCGTTTTTCTCATCTCTTTAAATGCCTGGGTCAAAGGCCTCTTGGCCGGGCAGATAAAGGTGCAGCTCCCGCACTCCATACATTCCATGCCGTTCAAGGCTTCAAATTTCGCGCAATCGCCCTTCAATGACGCCTTCATCATCAGCACCGGGACAATATGGCTGGGGCATACGCTCACACACTTGCCGCAGCGGATGCACGGGGTTTCCGCCTCTTCCGCCACCTGGTCCCTGGTCAGGCACAAGACGGAACCATTCGTCTTGATAATCGGAACATTTAAATCAAACATGGCAAAGCCCATCATCGGGCCGCCGGAAATGACCTTCTCCGGCTCGCTCTTGAAACCGCCCGCCGCGTCGATCAGCTCCTGAGTATTGGTACCGATCCGAACGCGGAAGTTCCTCGGATCCGTGATCGCTTCGCCAGTCACCGTAAACACACGCTCGATCAGCGGAGTAGTCTTGCAGACAGCATCATAGATGGCAATCACGGTGGCGATATTATCCACGATACAACCGGCATCCGCCGGGAGCATGGAGGAGTTTACCTTTCTTCCGGTGATCGCGTAAATCAGGGAGCGCTCACCGCCCTGCGGATACTTGGTCAGGAGCTCACATACCTCGATACGAGGCTCGTCCTTCACCATCTCACGCAGCTTTTTGATCGCTTCCGGTTTGTTATTCTCAATACCGATAACGCCCTTTGCCTTGTCAAACAGCTGCAGAATCACCTTCAGACCGCCGATGATCTTTTCCGGGTCCTCCAGCATGGAGCGATAGTCGGAGGTCAGGTACGGCTCACATTCCGCGCCATTGATCAATATGTACTCAATCGCATCTTCATTCTTCGGAGTCAGCTTCACATTGGTCGGGAAGCCTGCACCACCCATACCTACGATACCAGCCTCTTTCACAATATCACGGATCTCCTGCTTGGAAAGTGCAGCCGGGTCACGGTCCGCCCCCAGACCTTCCACCGTCTCATACAATCCATCATTCTGCACCACAATGGAGTTCACCATGCCGCCGCTGGCAACGCGTCTCAGTTCTACTGCCTTTACGGTACCGGACACAGAGCAGATGACGTTTGCAGAAATGAATCCGCCTGCTTCGCCGATTTTCTGACCAGCCAGGACTCGGTCGCCCTTCTTCACCAGTGGGTTTGCCGGTGCACCAATACCTTGTGACATCGGAAACACCAAATCACCCTTCGGCATCAGGACCTGTACCGGCTTGCTCTCGGACAGTTCTTTTCCTTCATAAGGATGAACGCCGCCAATAAATGTAGCCAATCCCATCTACCTTTACCCTCTTTCTATACATTTTCTATCTTGCTTTTTGACAAAATTATTCACTTTGCCATCTTTTACAGTATAACATATTTGAGATCTGTCTACAATTGAAAATTTCTCAATATGCTCGGATTCTTTTCTTTTTTTTATAGGAAAAGAAGCCAAAAAACGGTATGATTTTTCCCATTTTCCTGTTAAATTTTAGTCAATTTTCCGTGAGCGCCGGCCTTCTATGTTTTCTCATAAAAACAATCCTTGTTTTTTTTGGAAAAACATGGCTCCAGAATCTCCCGCATGGGGAATTTTTCCCCGGTCTGCGGAAATCACTCTCTCGTTAAATTTTTATTGATTTTTCCCCGCCCGGAGCCGGGGCTTTGTATTTTTATCAATTCATTGTTTTTACTTATATTTATTTATAAGTTCTATGTATAAACGGACATATCCGCTGACACGGCGCACCACCCATGAAAGCCCCACGGATGGCTCCGCGCTGTCGCGCTTGATTCTTGGGCTTTCATAGTAAACCCTCATGCGCCGCTGGCACGCCGCACCACCCATGAAAGCCCACGGATGGCTCCGCGCTGTCGCGCTTGATTCTTGGGCTTTCATAGTAAACCCTCATGCGCCGCTGGCACGCCGCACCACCCATGAAAGCCCACGGATGGCTCCGCGCTGTCGCGCTCCCGCCATCCTACCCGTATTCGCAAATCGACCCGGTCGCTTTGCTCCCGTGTCTGTTTTGCTCATACGGGTTAGCGTCGCTAAAGCATGGTCACACTGGTCTGCAAGCAGCCCGTGTGCCCCTGCTTTGCGACTGGGCTTTCATTGTATATTTTTTATTTCCGTGCAATAAAAATTCCCCCTGCCGCATTAACCTATTGAACGGATGAAAAGAGCAGCGTTCAAAACCGGAAAGCGGGCAACCAAAAAACAAATCAAGCAAACGAAATTCCTTGATTGCATTACATCTATCACACCCGCCCGCTTCCCGGCCGCGGACAAAGCCATTTTCAAAAAAACCTTAAAAATTAGGGTTGCAACCAAAAGGAAGCCGTCACGTGAATGCAAGCGCGTGATGGCTTCCTTTTTCATTCATCAGAATGCAGTGAGGCTGCCCTGATTCTTTTGTACGGCATAGAATTCCCCTGTTTTTTTCCTAAAGATCAATGCCCGAAACGGCACAGATTTCCTACGGCTTTGGATGGCAGGAGATCTACCCGCCATCCATACCAATGACATAACATGAACATACGTTAGACTTTAAAAAGCTTCTTTGATAAACTGCTCCACCGAATGGGATGCGGCCGCCAGCTTGATCCAGTTCCGGAGCACCGCCAGATCCGTCTCCCCGAGAATCTTCTCCCGAAGCTTCTCTGGCAGCCCACCGTCCAGTTCATCCAGAAAATCCAGAACTACCTCGGCTTTTCCTTCTGCTTTTCCTTCTGCTTTTCCTTCCATCCGTTCTTCTTTCAGCAATCTCTCCAATACCATAAAGCGTTCCTCCATTTTCCGGCTTGCCTTGACATTCGATACCGTTTGCTGAAGCCGCTTTACAAACTGATCCTCCGGTATCTCTGCATTTCCTCTGACAAACCTTAAAAAATTGACCAACGCCTCCGGAACCTCTGCCTCATTCTCCCCGCAGGTGCTCAAAAACAGTGTGCAGCTTCCATCATCATAGCCCATTCCGGGAAGCTCCTGGCACTGCATCCGGACGGTGTAACGGTATTTCTTTTTCCCAAATGGATCAAAATCGCAGACAAAGATCACAAACGCATTGGGAAGCTGCCCGTATTCCGTGCCGCTTAGCAGCATCTCCATATCCATCTGGCTGTGATAATAACGGCTTCGTTTTTCCAAAGCCTGCTGGACGATCTGCATCTCTACATTGTAGCGGGTATTCTGTTCGTCCTTTGCGAATACATCCATACGAACGCCTTTATACTCCGGATGATATACCATGCTTTTTTCATAGCTGACTTCAACCCGGTCAATGGGAATTTCCAAAACCAATTCCAAAAATTCCTTGCAAATGTCCGGGTTCATCATCACTGCGGCGAACATAAAATTATGTTTGATTGTGAGTTCCTGAAGTGTTTTCCTGTTGTTTCCCAAATATTCCTCCATTTCCACAGAGGAATTCTACAAACCCATTATAACACAGCCATTTTTTTCATGCTACAAAAATAATTTGACAGAAACGCCCGATGGGTATAGAAAAATCCGGGATCCTGTGCTATCATTCTTTTCATCGGAATTGTATCTGTCTGCCCGCCGGGCAGACGCCAAATGAACAGAATCCTGGAGTATTGCATTTATGAAACCCACCTCAGCTTCCCAAAAACGAAATGACCGGATCCTCGCCATCATGGTTTTAGTGATTGCCCTTGTCAGTGGAGGAGGATATTATTTCACCCACCGGACTCCCGCCCTGCGGGCGGAGGTCACTGTCGACGGAACCCTTGTGGAAACCTTAGACCTGTCCCGGGACCAGGAAATTACCATCCAAAGCGCCAACGGCGGCGCCAACCACCTGATCGTCCAGGACGGGACCATCTGGTGCTCTGAAGCCTCCTGCCCGGACGGCGTGTGCATCCATCAGGGCAAACAGGAGCGGGATGGCGATATGATCGTCTGTCTGCCTAACCGGATGATCGTAAAGGTGATTGGAAAAGAATAAAAAAAGAGGGGCCGCAGCCCCTTTTTTCTATTTATTAAAAAATCCTTTTTTCTTCGGCTTCTCCTGCTCTGCCGTCTCACCGCGCATGGTCGCGTCAAACCTGCGAAGTGCCTCCTTCTGAGCCTCATTCAGCCGCTCAGGCACCTGAACCACCAACGTCACATAATGGTCCCCCCGCACATTCCGGTTGCGCAGGGACGGAACTCCCTTGCCTCTTAAGCGCACCTTGGTGTCGGTCTGGGTACCGGCCTTGACCTCGTACTCCACGTCTCCGTCCACCGTGCGGATCCGGATGGTCCCGCCCAATGCCGCCGTGGCAAAAGAGATCGGTACCGTGGAGAAAATACTGGTATCCTGACGCTTAAATACCGGATGCTGGGAAACCACTGCCTCCACCAGCAGATCGCCCCGCTCGCCGCCATTGGCCCCCGGCTCGCCGCCGCCTGCGCAGCGCACGCTCTGGCCATTGTCAATGCCTGCCGGGATGGTAACCTTGAATTTCTTTTTGCGCGTCACATAACCGGTGCCATAGCAATCCGGACATTTTTCACGAATGATCTTGCCTTTGCCGCCGCAATCCGGACAGGTGGCCACGTTCTGCACCTGGCCAAAGAAGGACTGCTGGGTGTACATGATCTTGCCCTTGCCATTACATTTGGGGCAAATCTCCGGCGAAGTTCCTGCCTTGGCGCCTGTGCCATGGCATTTGCCGCACTCTTCCCTGAAATTAATCTCGATTTCCTTTTCACAGCCAAATACGGCTTCCTCAAAGGTAATGCGGATCGTAGTACGCACATTGGCTCCACGCATGGGTCCGTTGTACTGACTGCTTCTTCTGCTTCCGCCGAAAATATCCCCGAAAATATCTCCGAAAATATCTCCCATATCAGCGCTGTTGAAATCAAAGCCGCCGAAGCCGCCCGCTCCTCCCGCGCCGCCCTCAAAGGCCGCATGGCCAAACTGGTCATATTTTTTCCGTTTTTCCGGATCACTTAAGACACTGTAAGCCTCGGAGGCTTCCTTAAACTTCCGCTCCGCTTCCGCATCCCCCGGATTACTGTCCGGATGATATTTTTTGGCAAGAACCCGGTATGCTTTCTTGATCGCTGCGTCGTCTGCATTTTTCGCCACGCCCAGGACTTCATAATAATCTCTTTTGCTCTCCGCCATGATTCTACCCTTTCTCAGACAGCCGAAACGGCTGTCGCAGTCCGTTGCGGATCCCCGGAGGGACCCGCCGGCATCTGCGCCAGCCTCTCGCTGCTTTATTGATTATAATTCGCCGCTGAACAGGATTATACTTCCTTGAAGTCGCCGTCAATCACATCGTCATCCGCTTTCCCTGCGCCGGCTGCACCGTTCCCGTCCGGTCCCGCGCCCTGCGCGCCTGCACCGGCACCGGCTGCCTGTGCTGCCTCATAAACCTTGGTGAACAACGCCTGGGCACTTGCCATCAGCTTCTCCTTGCCGGCCTTGATGTCTGCCACCTGAGCATCGGTCATCTGATCGATCGGTGCACGGTTGATGGCTTCCTTCAATGCAGTCAGGTCTGCTTCCACAGCTGCCTTATCGCTGGCGCTGATCTTATCGCCAACCTCTTCCAGGGCCTTCTCGGTCTGGAATACGATGGAATCCGCCTCGTTTCTCGCATCGATGCCTTCTTTTTTCTTCTTATCCTGAGCCTCGAACTCAGCCGCTTCCTTCACTGCCTTCTCAATGTCTGCCTCAGACATATTGGAGCCGGAAGTGATGGTGATGTGCTGCTCCTTGCCGGTACCCAGATCCTTAGCGGATACGTTTACGATACCATTGGCATCAATATCAAAGGTAACCTCAATCTGCGGAACACCGCGTCTTGCCGGCAGGATGCCGTCCAGACGGAACTGTCCCAGAGTCTTATTGTCGCGGGCAAACTCACGCTCACCCTGTACGACGTGAATATCAACTGCGGTCTGGTTGTCGGCCGCGGTAGAGAAGATCTGGCTCTTCTTAGTCGGGATGGTGGTGTTTCTCTCGATCAGTCTGGTAGCCACGCCGCCCATGGTCTCGATTGCCAGGGAAAGCGGGGTAACATCCAGCAGAAGAATATCACCGGCGCCTGCATCACCGGCCAGCTTGCCGCCCTGGATCGCGGCGCCGATCGCTACGCATTCATCCGGGTTCAGGGTCTTGCTGGGCTCCTTGCCGGTCAATTGTTTCACCTTATCCTGAGCGGAAATCATACGGGTAGAGCCGCCCACCAGCAGCACCTTGCCAAGCTCAGAGGTGGTCACACCGCCGTCCCTCAAGGCGTTCTGCACCGGAACAGCAGTCTTCTCAATCAGGTCGTGGGTCAGCTCGTCAAACTTCGCGCGGGTCAGGTTCATATCCATATGCTTCGGTCCCTCGCTGGTGGCGGTGATGAACGGCAGGTTGATATTGGTCGTGGTGGCCGTGGAAAGTTCCTTCTTCGCTTTTTCAGCCGCCTCTTTCAGTCTCTGCATCGCCATTTTGTCACCGGAGAGATCCACGCCCTCCGCCTTTTTAAATTCGCTGACCAGCCACTGGCTGATGCGGTTATCGAAATCGTCGCCGCCCAGATGGGTGTCGCCGTTGGTGGAAAGCACTTCGATGACGCCGTCGCCGATCTCGATCAGGGACACATCGAAGGTGCCGCCGCCCAGGTCATATACCATGATCTTCTGCTCTTTTTCATTGTCCAGGCCATAAGCGAGCGCCGCGGCGGTCGGCTCGTTGATGATACGTTTTACTTCCAGACCGGCGATCTTCCCCGCGTCCTTGGTAGCCTGGCGCTGCGCGTCGTTGAAATATGCCGGAACCGTGATCACGGCATCGGTCACCTTTTCGCCCAGATATGCTTCCGCGTCCGCTTTCAGCTTCTGAAGGATCATCGCGGAGATCTCCTGTGGGGTGTAGCTCTTTCCGTCGATGGTCACCTTGTAATCAGTGCCCATATGCCGTTTGATGGACGCGATCGTGCGGTCAGCGTTGGTCACTGCCTGACGTTTTGCCGGTTCCCCTACCAGTCTCTCGCCGGTTTTGGTGAATGCGACGATGGACGGCGTGGTGCGGGAACCCTCCTGGTTCGGGATCACCACTGGCTTGCCGCCTTCCATAACTGCTACACAACTGTTTGTAGTACCTAAATCAATACCGATAATCTTGCTCATAGTTTTTTCCTCCTGAAAATATATTACTAAGTTTAACTGCTTTCCTATTTAATTAGCTACCTGCACCATACTGTGACGTACAACTGTGCCGCGGTATTTGTAGCCTTTTTGAAGCTCCTGGGAGATTTCGTTTTCACCGTACGCCTCATCATCGATGTGCATCACCGCATTGTGCAGGCTCGGATCAAACTGCTGACCCACCGCATCGATCGCTTCCACGCCGGCATCTTCCAGCGTTTTCACGAATTGCTTGTATATCATAACCACGCCGTTGGCAAAGGACGAGTCCTTCTGATCCTCCGGCATGGCCGCCAAGCCCCGTTCAAAATTGTCCAGCACCGGCAGGATCTTCTCGATCATATCCCGGGCGCCGATTTCATACATGGAGGATTTCTCCTTTTCGGTGCGCTTGCGGAAATTGTCGAACTCTGCCATCTGCCGCTTTAACCGGTCCTGCAGCTCCTCGATCCGGGCATCCCTGGGATCCTCTTTCTCTTTCTCTTTCTCTTTTTCTTTCTCTTTTTCTTTTCCCTTCTCCGGCTCTCCCTCCGCCGCCGTTTTCTGCTCCCCGGTCTCCTCCGCTGCGGTTTCTTCTATATTTTTATCCAGCTGCTCTTCGCTTCTGTTTTCCTGACTCATGTTTTTCCATCACCTTTCTCATTTTTATACGCGGCATCCAGCTGCTTCATCAGATTTTTCAAGATGCTGAACACCTTTTCATAATCCATCCGCTTGGGACCGATGATTCCGATGGTGCCCCGGATCCCCTCTCCCAATTCATAATTGGCGGTGACCACGCTGCAGTCCTTCATACTCTGAATCGGTGTTTCATCCCCAATATATACCTGAATTCCGGTATTGTCACTGCCCTCGCCGCCATCGGAAATCAATTCCTGCAGCATATCCTTGCGCTCCAGCGTATTGATCAGCTGACTGGCCTTTTCGCCGTCGCTCAGCTCCGGATACTTGAAAATATTGGTGGCGCCGCTGGTATAGATCTGCAAATCCTCATCATCGGCTTGAATCGCCTCGGCCACCTCATTCAGCACCAGATCAATGACCTCCCGGTGGGCTCCCGCCTCTTCCTTCAGCTGGCTGATCACACCCAGGTTGATTTCCTGGATCGTCAGTCCATTGAGACTGCTGTTCAGCAGAATGTTCAGATTCAGAACCTCCTCCTGACTCAGCTCCGCCTGCAGAGGCACGACCTTGTTCCGGATCAGATTGCCCTCCACAACGATGACAATCAAAAGCTTATTGGCATCCATCCTCGACAGCTGAATGAATTTCAGCTTATTCTGGTGATACTGGGGGCCGCTGATCATGGCAGCATAATTGGTATTGCTGGCCAGCATCTGTGCCAGACGTTTCAGCACCAGTTCCAGACGGTCCACCCGCTGGATCATCAGATCCTTAACCTCGGTAACCTCCTGATCCTTTTCCTGCATGATCTGGTCGACATAGAAACGATAACCCTGATCGGACGGGATCCGCCCCGCGGAGGTATGAGGCTGGATAATGTAGCCCATTTCCTCCAGATCAGACATCTCATTGCGAATCGTCGCGGAACTCAGCTTCAAATCCGTATACTTGGAAATCGTCCTGGAGCCAACCGGCTCGCCTGTTTCCAGGTACGTCTTGATGATCGCTTTCAGTATGGTAATCTTTCTGTCATCCAGCTCCATGAAGCCTCCTCCCTTCCTTTGCTTGTTACCGTTCCTTTGCTTGTTAGCACTCGCCGTGTTGGAGTGCTAACATCTCTGTGAATAATATACTTCACCTGAAATTATTTGTCAATAGGTTTTCTTGAAAAAATGAGGTAGGTTTTCTTGAAAAAAAATGAGGCCTCCGGAAATATCTGTCTGCGGATTTGAAAATCCTGCAGCAGTCTTTTCCAGGGCCTCATCCCTTTCCTTTTATCCTCCTGTCAGGACAGCAGGAATACCTCCTGATTCCGGCTGCCATGCTGCCGGGTCTGGGCATGGGTATCGTAGAAAATATCAATGTGATTTCCCTTTACTCCGCCGCCCCGATCTTCCGCGGTATAAATCACGCCGTTGATCATCACCTGGCTGCCGTAGGGAATCACCCGCGGGTCCACCGCGATGGTGTGATTTGCCTGGGCAATGGCACCGGTGCAGGTGTGCCGTCCCCATCCTTCGGAGCACTGACGGCATGGGCAATAGCCTGTGGTGCGGAACACGCCAAGAGACCGCAGACATGGTGTCTGGACGGCTGCTTCCTGTGCTTTGGCTGCCTCCTGTGTCTCCGCCTGCTCCTCTGCCGCGCCTTCCTCATCCGCTTCCTCTGTCTGAACAGCGGCAGATTTTTCCACGCGTCTGGAAGCGCCTGCTTCCACGACCGGCTGCTGCTCCTTATCTTCCACGGCGGCTTCTTCCGCGGCCTCCGCGGCCTTCGCTGCTGCCTTCTTCTTCGCTCCTCTGACGGTTCCAGCCTCCACTACGCTGCTGGAGTTCTCTTCTGCCGCTTCCTGTGCGCTTCCCTCCTCAGTATTTTTCTCCTCGGTATTTCCTTTCCCGGTGTTATCTTCTTCTTCTGCATTCACTTCTTCTGCATTCACTTCTTCTGTATTTACTTCTTCTGTATTTACTGCTCCCGTATCTGCATAGGTAGTCATCCCGCTGCCAATCAGCAGTGCGAATGTCAGCGCCAGGCAGGCGCCAATTGACTTGCTTTTTAACATAAGATCCTTCCTTTCAGTTTTCTTTTTTACTTTCTTTTCTGCTTTTCTGTTTCCTTTTGAGTTTCGTAAAATTCGTTTTATTCTTTTTCAATTTTTCATTCACATATTTTAAAAATATGTAACACTTTTGTAATATATGAATGATAAATCCTTATTCTACACGTTTTTCGATATTTGTCAAGCATTTCTTTTAAAAAAAACCAAAAAAAGAGCGGGCACCCTACATATCGTGTCCGCTTCTTCTATATCTTGTAGATTTCTAATCCTCCACCGCAAAGACCTCCTGGGTCTTCATGCCGTGGGCAACCGCATCCTCATGGTTGTCATAATAGATGTCGATCATATGATCCTGAACGCTGCTTCCCATATCCTCCACGGTATAAATGATACCGTCAATCATCAGCCGGGTGCCGATGGGATACAGCTCCAAATCCGCCGATATGGTGTGATTTGCCTTTGGAACTGTGCCGGAATAGGTCAGGCCGCTTCCGCTGCAGCACAGCTCGCAGGTGCAATAGCCGGTGGTAATATGCATCCCCAGGGATGCTCCCTGCCTGCCGGACTTTCCCGTCTCCGTCTCGCTGTCCGATGCCGACGCTTCTGTCTCGCTGTCCGATGCCGACGCTTCTGTCTCGCTGTCCGATGCCGATGACTCTGCTTTTTCCTTCTCCGTGGATGCTCCGCATAAGATCACCCGGGAGGCGCCTGTCTCGGCTTCGGCAGCTTTGGACTCCTCTGCCCAGGCCGTCATCCATGTGCCCATGGTAAGCATACAGGAAACTGCCGCCGCCATCCATAAATGGTAGAAATATCCTTTCATAACAATACCTCTCACTCAGATTCTATGTAACGATACAGCCTGTCCGGATCGTTACAATTCTATTATCGGGTATGTGGGAATATACTACCATTATATTACAAAAGTGTTAAATGTCAAGCATCCTTGGCAAGACGGCGCCTGCAGGCGGCAATCACCTGCTCCATGGCCTCTCTTCCGGGCGCGCCGATGATATTGCGCTTCTGTACGCAGGTCTTCATGCTGATGGCCTCATACACATCCGCCTCAAACACCGGGCTGATGGCCTGAAACTCCTCCAGGGTCATATCATCCAGGGCAATGCCTTTGCCGATGCAATACAGCACCAGCTGTCCGACGATACCATGGGCATCCCGGAAGGGCACGCCGTGATTCACCAGATAGTCTGCCGCGTCGGTGGCATTGGTAAAACCGTTTTTCGCGCTTGCTTCCATCACATCCTTATGGAAGGTGATGGTGGAAATCATGCCGGTAAACAAGGCCAGGCATCCCTTCACGGTGTCGATGGCGTCGAAGGTCAGCTCCTTATCCTCCTGCATGTCCTTATTGTAGGCCAGGGGCAGGCCCTTCATGGTGGTCAGTATGGACACCAGAGCGCCGTAGACCCGTCCGGTTTTTCCACGTACCAGCTCCGCGATGTCCGGATTCTTTTTCTGAGGCATGATGCTGCTTCCGGTGCTGTAGGCATCGTCAATCTCCACAAAGCGGTACTCATTGGTATTCCAGATGATGATTTCCTCGCTGAAACGGCTTAAATGCATGGCAATGGTGGACAGGGCGCTCAAAAGCTCGATCACATAATCCCGGTCCGCCACCGAATCCATGCTGTTGAGGGTCGGGCCGGCAAAGCCCAGAAGCGCTGCCGTATATTCCCGGTCCAGAGGGTAGGTGGTCCCCGCCAGGGCTCCAGCCCCGAGAGGGCACTCATTCATCCGCTCGCGAATATCATGAAGCCGTCCGCGGTCCCGCATAAACATTTCAAAATAAGCCCCCACATGGTGGGCCAGGGTGACGGGCTGGGCCTTTTGCAGATGGGTAAAGCCCGGCATGTAGGTGTCCAGGTTTTCTTCCATGATCTTTAAAAGCGCTTCCAGAAGCTCCTTTACCAGACGGTCGATCTTATCGATCTCATCCCGGCAGTACAGCTTCATATCCAGCGCCACCTGGTCATTGCGGCTTCGTCCTGTATGCAGGCGCTTTCCCGCCTCGCCCACCCGTTCCGTCAGGTTTGCCTCCACGAAGGAATGAATATCCTCATGCTCCCTGGTAAACACCAGCTTGCCGGACTCCAGATCTGCCAGAATGCCATTTAAGCCATCGACGATCACCTTCCGGTCCTCCTCCGACACAATGCCCTGCTTGGCCAGCATGGTCACATGGGCGATGCTGCCCTGAATATCCTGATGGTAAAATTTCTGATCAAAGGATAAGGATTCATTGAAATTGTGCACCAGCTGATTTTCTTCTTTTGTGAATCGTCCTCCCCAAAGCTTCATAATCGTCGTCTCCTTTTATATTGCATTTTTATATTGCCTATTTAAATTTCGTTTATTTTCCTCTTTTTTCGTAAATACCGCCCGCCTGCGAACACACCAAGCAATACGACAGCGCTGGCCAGGGTAATCAAAGATCCCGTCTTCATCCCCCTTGGCTCATAGGACATGGATACTTCATGGCGTCCCGGTTTTATGCGCACCCCGCAAAAGGCATCCAGCACCTTTTCCAGCGGCTGCTTTTCCCCGTCCACCAGCATTGTCCAGCCCTCATCATAGGGGACCGTGGTCATCAAAAGTCCGTAGTCCGTACAGTCCATGGTACCGGCCAGGGAGATGTCCGTCCAGCTGGAGAGCTGCCAGGTCTCCCGGGACAGTTTCTCGTACACTCCCCGCAGGCCGTCCTCCGATACCCGGTAAATATCCGCCCACATGTCCTCCTCGCCCTCCTCCGCGCTCAAGGTTACCTCAAAGCCTGCCGGACAATAGCCCAGCTCCAGCAGATAGCCACGGTCCACGTTATTGAAGGTTTTGGAACCGCTCTCGGTGGTCACCTTGACCTTTTCTATCTTTTTATTGCTGACATAAGCAAAATATTCTCCGTCCCTCTCCGGGAAGAAGGATAGGGTCCTTCCCTCCGCCCTCGTGTCCAGCTGGGTCTCCAGCACCGGCTCCGCCCCCAGCAGGGAAGCCAGGCCATTCTGCACATCCGCCGGGTTGCCGGCATCCAGGTTCCATTCATTGTCCATGTTGGAAGACACCACATAGCCCACCGGCAGGGTATAACTGTTTTTATACAGCCAGGTGTCCTCCCGCTTCGCCACAAATTCATGAAGCGGCGAGGTCTGTTCTTCCGAATAAATGCCGTACTTCACGGCAAACAGCATATCAATCAACGGAGTCGCCCCGGTAATGCTGTAGGCATTGGTGGAGCTTTCACAGCCCAGCTTCTTAAACAGCTTCGACAAATCCGCGTTTGCCGTGGAGGAAAACAGGGATACTGACGGAAAATTCATCCAGGCGCCGTCATTTTTCGTCTTCCGGGTCACCTTCTCCATGCGGAAAAAGCTGTCTCCCGGAAGGACCTGGGCCACCAGCTCCCGCACTGCTTCATTATCCTGGATATAGGAGGTCCGGCTGGTGGTGGTCACGCTGGTGACCGCCATATTCGCCCCCGCCTCCAGAGTCACCAGCGCCAGGGCGCAAAGCAGCGCCCGGGTCCGGTAACGGGGTCCCTTCCTATATAAATAGATCACAGCCAGATACAAGGCCAGCACCAGCACCGCCACATAAAACACGATAAAATGGAAATGCTCCTCGGTCACCAGCTTCTGAGCCAGAATCACGAAGGCCACCGCCCCCCAAAAGGCGGTCAGCAGAGCTTTCCAGGACGTTTCTTCCAGATACATATAAGCCCGATAGCACATCAAAAGCACCAGGAAAATATAAATGTAGGACTGGCGGCATGGCAGGCTGTTTGGATAATGAAAACCATGCCAGATAAAATTCAGAATGTTCATGGAAAAGCTGGCGTAAAAAAACAGCAGCAGCACTCCATAAACCGCTTTTTCCTTAGCCGGGATTTTCCTGCAGATCACGTACAACAAAGCAAACATCAGCACTGCCACGCCACAGTAAACATTGGGCCAATGATCCAGCCCGATTTCCGTCTCCACATTGCCGATATGGCGGGCAATCATGTCAAAAATCGGGAAATACTGGGTGAAGGTCCTGGGAAAATTGATATCCCCGGATGCGGTCATCTGCAGCGCAAATACCTCCGGCAAAAGCACCGCCGCCGCCAGCCCTCCCGCCAGCAGGGAATAAAAAGCGAACTGAACCAAACGGGTCAGAAATTTTTCCCAGCTCATCCGCTGCTCCAGAACCAGCAGCGCCAGAAAATACAGCACCATGAAGATGCAGGTCATAATGGAAATATAATAATTGGAAAGAATGGATATGCCCAAGGCCAGGCAGTATAGCATTCCTCTGCCGTCCTTCACCAGCCGTTCCAGTCCGTATACGACCACCGGAAACAGCAGGATGCAATCCAGCCACATGATGTTCCAGCTATAGGCCGCCATATATCCGGACAGAGCATAAAATATCCCGAAAAAGGCAACGCCGAAATCCTGGGTTTTGCAATGTCTGCGCAGATACCAGGCCATGGAAAGTCCGCACAAACCGGTTTTCAGGACGATCAGGTAAGTCATAAATTCCAGAGTCAGGGACCGTGGGCAGAAAATCAGCACCCAGTTGACCGGACTTGCCAGATAATAGGCATACAGGGCAGCGAAATTGACGCCCATGCCCACATTCCAGCTGTAGAGAAGGCTTCCGCCCTCCTTCAATTTATTCTGAAATTCGGAAAAAAAAGGCGCGTACTGATGGTACATATCGGTCCGCAAATAGGTTTCCTCACCAAAGGGGAAGATTCCCCTCTGGGCAAAGATCACCAGCATGACCACCACCGGCACCACAAAAGCCGCAATCAGCGCATCCCCTGGGCGCATCGGACTCTGCCGGACGATTTCTCGCTTCCAGTACCGCGGATGTTTTCCGCCGTGAAACTGCGCGGAAACCATTTTCCGGGCTGCCCCCCGGGGCGAGGCTGTTTTCTCCCCGGCGCCGCCGCTGGCAGCGGCCGGCTCTGGCTGCGCCTTTACGGTCTCCTTGCATGTTCCTTCCTCTTTCATAAGTAAGTCCTCTAATTCCTGCGTAATCCGGATGACCTGTTCCCGTTCCATCATCACTAATCTCCTCATATGATATGTTTACAAGTCACCCGCAGCGAACGGATGATTACGACGTTTTCTTAAAGATAAACCATTTGCTGAATACATAATTCATCACCAGGGAAATCGCCGACACCACAACTTTGCAGATGAAATCATGCCGGATCTTTAAGCCGCCCACCATCACCATCATCGCCACCAAGGTGAAGAGCCCGGTCGCCGCCCGGCACGCCACAAAGGGCACGAACTCTGCACATAGCTTTTTGGGGCGAAGGCTCCAGCTCTGAAACACAAAAAACTTGTTGGTCACAAAGGCAAAGAGCACTGCCGCTATCCAGGAACCGATGGTCGCCGCCCGGTAATCCATCCCGGCCATGCGGGTCATCATCCAGTAGCTGATCCAGTCCACAAAAGTAGTCAGAACCCCAAAAATCAGGTAAGAGATTGTTTCCCGATTCACCAGCTTTGTCCAAAGCCGGTTCCATAACTGCTTCATAATCCTGTTCTCCCCATTTTTGAATAAGAGACCGGACACCCACGCCCGGTCTCCATAAATCTTCAGGTTTATTCCCCGCAGCAGTCCCGCCTCTCCGGACAAAACCGCTACCGCCATCAATTCCGCTCTTCCAGAATCCGGTCAATGCTGACGATCTTGACGCACAGCGCGAACAGCTCCATGGCCAAAATCAGATCGTTCAAAGGCGGATAGGACGGCGCAATCCGGATATTGCTGTCATGGGGATCCTTGCCGTAAGGATAGGTGGCTCCGGCTCCGGTCATCACCAGGCCTGCCTTTTTGCATCTGGCTACGATTTTCTTCGCGCAGCCTTCCATGGAATCAAAGGAGATAAAGTAACCGCCCTTGGGCGTCGTCCAGGACGCGATACCCAGTCCGGAAAGCTCCCGATCCAGAACTTCATTGACCGCTTCGAACTTCGGGCGAAGAATATCCGCGTGAAGCCGCATATGCTCACACATGCCATGAATATCGCCGAAGAAACGTACATGGCGAAGCTGGTTTACCTTGTCATGACCGATGGTCTGGTATTTCAGCTGCTTCTGGATGTCCTCCAGGTTATTCTGGGAGGTGGCGATGGCCGCTATGCCGGATCCCGGGAAGCTGATTTTGGAAGTGGACGAGAACTTATATACCAGATCCGGGTTTCCCGCTCTCTTACACTCCGCCAGAATCTCGATCAGATGGTCCTGGTCATGGTCATATAAATGATGAATGCCGTAGGCATTGTCCCAGTAAATACGGAAATCCGGGGCGGCCGGCTTCAGGCGCGCGAAACGGCGTACTGTCTCATCCGAATAGCTGGTTCCTGTGGGGTTGGAATACTTAGGCACGCACCAGATGCCTTTGATGCTGTCGTCAGAAGCCGTCAGCGCTTCTACCATGTCCATATCGGGGCCCTTTTCATTCAGCGGCACATTGATCATCTCGATGCCGAAATACTCGGTGATCGCGAAATGGCGGTCATAGCCGGGTACCGGACAGAGGAATTTTACCTTGTCCAGCTTGCACCAGGGGGTGCAGCCCATCACGCCGTGGGTCATGGAACGGGATACCGTGTCGAACATCACGTTCAGGCTGGAGTTCCCATAAATGATGATATTGTCAGGATTTACCTCCATCATATCACCGATCAGCTCCTTGGCCTCCTTAATGCCGGTCAGCACGCCGTAGTTCCGGCAATCCGTACCATCCTCACAGGTCAGGTCATCATTGCTGCTTAGAACATCCATCATACCCATGGACAGATCCAGCTGTTCCGCGCTTGGCTTGCCGCGGGACATATCAAGACGCAGATCCTTTCCCTGAAATTCTTTATATCGGGCAGAAAGCTCTTTTCTTAATGCCCGCAACTCTTCCGTGCTCATCTCCGCATATGGCTGCATTACTTTCTTCCTCCTGTTATTTATTCATCAGAATGCGGCGAGACGTGCCGATGACGCGACTCACCGCATTTTTGCTATGGGGATTTGTGATCTTTTTCCTTCCATTGTACACGAAAAACCTTCGAATGACAATCCCTGGTTTTCCGCAAGCCGTATACCTTTTCTTAACCTTTTCTTAAATTCAGGATCTGGAAAGCAGCTCCCGCACCAGTTTATTGACCACTGCCGGGTCTGCCTTGCCCTTCATGGCGCGCATGGTCTGACCCACCACGAAGCCCATGGCTTTTTCCTTGCCTGCCTTGAAATCCGCAACCGACTGGGGATTGGCTGCCAGGATTCCTTCGATGGTGGATTTTAAGGCGCCCTCATCGTTCACGACCTTCAATCCCTTTTCCTCCACATATTTCTCCGGGTCCACATCGTGAGTGAAGATTTCCTCAAATACGGTCCTGGCGACCGTACGGTTGATGACATTACTCTCCACCAGACCGACCAGCTTTGCCAGGTTTGCCGGACTGAAGGAAAGATCCTCCGCATCCTGCTCCCGCTCCTTTAAAAGCCGCATGGCATCGGTCATCAGCCAGTTGGAAACCTCCTTGGGCTTGCCGCAAAGCGCCACCGTCTCCTCAAAAATATCCGCCAGGTGCTTGGAGCCGGTCAGGATCTCCGCATCGTACTGGGGAAGGGCAAATTCCGTCTGATAACGTGCCAGCTTCTCTGTGCGCAGCTCCGGCTGGGCCGCCTTCACCCGGGCGATCCACTCGTCGCTGATCCAGACCGGAACCAGATCCGGGTCCGGGAAATAGCGGTAATCCTGGGCATCCTCCTTGGAACGCATGGCATGGGAAGATTCCTTATTGTCGTCCCAGCGCCGGGTCTCCTGGATCACCGGCCTGCCCTCCTCGATCAGCTCGATCTGGCGGATCCGCTCGCCCTCGATGGCCCGGGCAATGGCCTTGAAGGAGTTTAAGTTTTTCATCTCGGTACGGGTACCGAACCGGGCAGCTCCCACTTCGCGGACAGATAAGTTCACATCGGCGCGCATGGAGCCTTCCTGCAGCTTACAGTCCGATGCTCCCAGATACTGGATGATCAGCCGCAGCTTTTCCAGATAGGCGATCACCTCATCGGCGCTGCGCATATCCGGCTCGGACACGATCTCGATTAAGGGCACACCGCTTCGGTTATAGTCCACCAGAGAGCAGTCCTCCCACTCGTCATGGACCAGCTTTCCCGCATCCTCCTCCATATGGATCTCATGGATTCCGATTTTTTTCCTGCCCCCGGCCGTCTCGATCTCCACCCAGCCGTCGTGGCAGATGGGCAGATAAAGCTGGGAAATCTGATAGTTTTGGGGATTATCCGGATAGAAATAATTCTTCCGGTCAAATTTACAATACTGATTAATGCCGCAGTTGGTGGCCAGGCCCACTGCCAGCGCATATTCCACCACCTGCTTATTTAACACCGGCAGGGATCCCGGCATTCCGGTACAAACCGGGCAGGTGTGGGTGTTCGGCGCTCCGCCGAATTCGGTGGAGCAGCCGCAGAAAATCTTGGTCTTGGTGGCAAGCTCCACATGAACCTCCAGACCAATGACGGTTTCATACTGTTTGCTCATGCTATTGCACCTCCTGTCCAGATTTTTTTGCAAGCTCCGGCGTCTCATAGCTGCGGCTGCGCTCGTAGGCATAGCCCGCGCGGATCAGATTTTTTTCTTTAAAACAGTCCCCGATCAGCTGCAGGCCGATGGGCAGGCCTTTTTTGTCCCTGCCGCATGGCACGGTCATGCCCGGAAGTCCTGCCAGGTTCACGGAGATGGTATAAATATCTCCCAGATACATTTTCAGCGGATCGCTCAGGGATTCCCCCAGCTTCGGCGCCGTGGAGGGAGATGCCGGTCCCAGGATGACGTCAAAGTGCTCAAAGGCCTTGTCAAAAGCCTTTTTAATCAAAGCCTTGGTCCGCAGCGCCTTCAAATAATAGGCATCGTAGTAGCCGCTGCTTAAGACAAAGGAGCCCAGCATGATCCGGCGCTTCACCTCCGGGCCGAAGCCCTCGGAGCGGCTCTTTTTGTACATATTGTGCAGGCCCTCGTACTCTTTGGTACGGTAGCCGTATTTCACGCCGTCAAAACGGGACAGATTCGAGCTTGCCTCCGCGGAAGCGATGACATAATAAGCGGGCATGGCGTATTCCACCAGGCTTAAATCAAATTCTTCCACGACAGCCCCTTTTTCCTCCAGTACCCTGGCGGCCGCCAGCACCGCCGCCTTCACCTCCGGATCCAGTCCCTCTCCGAAATAATCCCTCGGGATGCCGATCCGCATTCCCTTCACGTCATCCATCAGAGCGGAGGTGAAATCCAGATCCTCCCGCGGAATCGAAGTGCTGTCTTTTTTATCATAGGAAGCAATCACTTCCAGAATGGCCGCGCAGTCGGTCACGTCCTTGGCGATGGGACCGATCTGATCCAGGGAGGATCCATAGGCGATCAGCCCATACCGGGACACGGTGCCATAGGTGGGCTTGATACCGGTCACTCCGCAAAAGGAGCTGGGCTGGCGGATGGAACCGCCGGTATCGGAGCCAAGGGCAAAGAAGCATTCATTGGCCGCCACCGCCGCGCAGGAGCCGCCGGAGGAGCCGCCGGACACATGGCGCGGGTTCCAGGGGTTCTTTGTCTCCCCGTAAGCGGAGGTCTCGGTGGTGCTTCCCATGGCGAACTCATCCATATTGGTCTTTCCCAGAATCACGACTCCGGCTTTTTCCAGGTTTTTCACCGCCTCCGCCGTGTAGGTGGGAACGAAATTTTCCAAAATCCGGGAGCTGCAAGTGGTTTTTAAGCCCTCGGTGCAAAGATTGTCTTTGATCGCCGCCGGAACGCCTGCCAGGGGTCCGGTTAAGCTTCCGTCCTCGATCTGTTTGCCGACCTCCCGCGCACGGCGGAGGGCGCCTTCCTCATCGATGGTCACATAGCAGTTTAAGGTCGGCTCCAGGGCTTTCATCTGCGCCAAAGCCGCTTTCGTGGCTTCCACGGCTGTCACTTCCCCGGCCTTTATTTTTCTGCCCAGCTCCACCGCTGTCATATCCAAGATACTCATGTAGTCTCTCCTCGTATAATATGTTTGTAAGCTACCTGCACCGGTCGGATGATTGATCCTGTAACACGCCTGCTTCGCAGCCGTTAACAGGCTCATATCTCCTCTCTATGCTATTCCACGGTCCTGGGAACCTTGAAGGCTCCCTCCTTTTTCTCCGGCGCATTGGCCAGGATGCGCTCCCGCTCATCCCCATTGGTGACCACGTCCTCGCGGAATACATTCTGAACCGGAAATACATGGGACATGGGTTCCACGCCGCTGGTATCCAGTTCGTTCAATTTATCAATATAATCCAACATTCTGCCCATATCCCTCTTGGCTGCCTCCTTCTCCTCCTCGGACAGCTCCAGCTTTGCAAGAATGCCTACATACTCGATGGTTTCATCGCTGATAATATTTGCCATAATTTTCTCCTCATATCTCGCACACTATATTTGTAAGTTACCTGCAAAAGCCGGATGATTATGGTTCCAGCCGGGTGACATCTCTCGGAAACAGGGTAGTCTCGCGGACGTTCTGCTCATCCAAAAGCCGCATGGTCAGACGTTCCAGACCGATGCCCAGTCCGCCGTGAGGCGGCATGCCATATTTAAAGATCATCAGGTAATCCTTAATATCCTCCGGGTCCATGTTCCGTCTGGCCATCTTATCCAGAATCATCTGATAATCGTGGATACGCTGTCCTCCGGTGGTGATCTCCAGCCCCTTGTACAGCAAATCAAAGCTCAGGGTAAACCGGGGATCCGCCGGGTCATCCATGGCATAGAAGGGGCGTTTCTTTGTCGGATAATGAGTCACGAACACGAAATCGCTGTCGTATTCCTCTTTAAAATACCGGCCGATCAGCATCTCCTCCTCCGGCTCTAAGTCGAAGGGATTGCGGATCCTGCGGTTGTATTTTTCTGAGACCAGCTCCTTGGCTTTATCGAAACGCACCTGGGGAATCTGTTTTAACTCCGGCAGGGTCACCTCCAGCATTTCCAGCTCCTTTTTGTAATCCCGATTCAAAAGCTCCATGGCATATTGCAAAAATCCCGTCTCCATGGCCATCACATCCTCAAAGCTGTCGATGTAGCCCATCTCAAAATCCAGGCTGATGTACTCGTTTAAATGGCGGGTGGTATTGTGTTTCTCCGCGCGGAACACCGGGGCCGCCTCAAACACCCGGTCATAGACGCCCACCATGGTCTGTTTGTAGAACTGGGGGCTTTGCCCCAGCTCCGCCTTTTTATTAAAGTAGTTCAGCTTGAACACATTGGCCCCGCCCTCAGCGCCGCGGGACACGATCTTCGGCGTGCGGATCTCCGTAAATCCCTGGGAAAAAAGGAATTCCCGAAACGCCCGCACGATGCCTTCCTGAACTTTAAATTTCGCCCGCTCCCGCACATTTCTCAGGGAAACCGGGCGCAGCGCCAGCTTGGTCTCCAGGGACGTATTCATCTTCCATTTATTGATGGCGATGGGCATGGCCCAGGCCGGCTCCGACAGCACCCGGATGGACTTCAGACGCAGCTCAAAGCCATGGGGAGCCCGCTCCTCACGCGCCACCGTTCCGGTCACCTCCACCGCTGATTCTTCCTTTAAATCCTTCAGATTGAATTCTGTTTTGCCTTCCTCATACACGCACTGCAGCAGTCCCTCTGCCTTTCGCAGGATCACGAAAGCCACCTCGCCCATATCGCGGATATTGTGTACGGCTCCGTTCATTTTCACGGTTCTGCCTTCGTAATCTCCCTGCAGGATCTGATCGATCCCTACTGTTTCCTTCTCTTTTACACCTGTCAAAAATTCCATGCTGCTCTCTCCTACTTACCTGAAATATAGTTTTGTGCTCCGGGAAAGGCTTTTAAAATAAAAAAGATCCCATCCCGGAATACTGTTACATACTCCGGGACGGGACATCGATATTCATCAGGATCATGTTCCGCGGTACCACCCGCATTGAGCCGGCTCCCCGTACGGGGACCCAAAAGCTCCACTCTTGACACGTAACGTGTGCCGGACGGATACCCCTACTGGGGCGGATACGCCTTTTCGAAATACCGGCTCCGGAGCGTTCCCTCATGCCCAGTCCAACCTGACAGCGCTCTCAGTCGGTGACGCCGTCTTCCTGTCGAAGTCCTGCTGGCGAGAGTCTCCTTCACAGCCGTTGCTTATATAATGTTTTTTATATTATCACAACCCTTTTTTGATTGCAAGACCTCAAAAGAAAGACCTTATAAAATTAAGTTTCCTACTGGTTGACATTAATTTTTCTCAATAGTACAATAGTTAATACGTCAATATCTGAGGAGAATTTTTATGCCTGAACTTGTCGAAAAAACGGAACAAAATAAAATGGGCACCATGCCCATCCGCCCCCTTCTGATCACCATGTCCCTGCCCATGGTCCTGTCCATGCTGGTGCAGGCCATGTACAACATTATTGACAGTATTTTTGTCGCCCGGCTGGGGGAGGACGCGCTGACCGCTGTTTCCATGGCATTCCCGGTCCAGTCTCTGATGGTGGCTGTGTCCACCGGTACCTGTGTGGGTGTCAATGCGCTCCTTTCCCGTTCTCTTGGGGAGGGAAACCAGGAGGAATCCCAGAAAGCCGCCTCCAACGGTATTTTCCTGGCAGTCCTGGGCGCGGCTGTTTCCGCCCTGCTCGGTCTTTTGGGATCCAGGCTTTATTTCGCCAGCCAAACGAAGGACGCCGCCATCATTGAATACGGCGTTCAGTACCTGACCATCTGCATGGTATGCTCCTTCGGATTTTTTCTGGAGATTGTATTTGAGCGAATTTTACAGTCTACCGGACGAACCATTTATAATATGTTTTCTCAGGGGATAGGCGCCATCACCAATATTATCCTGGATCCGATTATGATTTTCGGTCTTTTCGGCTGCCCGGCCATGGGCATCCGCGGAGCCGCCATCGCCACAGTGACCGGACAGATCCTTGCTATGTTCCTGTCCCTGATCTTCAACATAAGAAAAAACACCGACGTCACCATCAGCATGCGGGGCTTTTGCCCCAATCCGCGCACCATCCGGATCATCTACCAGGTAGGCGTGCCTTCCATTATCATGCAGTCCATCAGTTCTGTAATGACCTACTTTCTGAATCTGATTTTGGTGGGCTTTACTCCTACCGCAGTGACAGTCCTGGGTGTATATTTTAAATTACAGAGCTTTGTTTTCATGCCGGTCTTCGGCCTGAATAACGGTATGATCCCGATCATCGCCTACAACTACGGAGCCAGGAACAAAAAGCGTATCATGGATACTGCCAGATTCAGCATTATGATCGCCGTTTTCATTATGCTGGCCGGTCTTGCCGTTTTCCATTTATTTACCAGGCAATTGCTGATGCTGTTTAACGCGTCCGAGCAAATGCTTGCCATCGGTATCCCGGCATTGCGCATCATCAGCCTGAGCTTTTTGTTTGCCGGATATTGCATTATCGTAGGCTCCGTATTCCAGGCGCTTGGCAATGGCGTCTACAGCCTGATGACTTCCATTGCCAGACAGCTGCTTTGCCTGCTGCCCCTGGCCTGCCTTTTTGCGAAAATCTTCGGACTGAACGCGGTCTGGTTTGCTTTCCCGCTGGCGGAGCTGATCTCCGTCTCCATGAGTACTTTCCTGTTTATCCGCATCTACAAGGAGAAACTAAAACCTCTGGACGGCGCATAAAATTATGGAGGAACCGCCTATGTCACTTGTCGAATTATTTCTGATCGCGGTCGGGCTGTCCATGGACGCCTTCGCCGTCTCTATCTGCAAAGGACTGTCCATGCAAAAGCTCAACCTGCGTCATGCCCTGATCATCGGCCTGTATTTCGGCGGCTTTCAGGCCCTGATGCCCATGATCGGATACTTCTTAGGCGTCCGCTTTCAGAACGCCATCACGGCCTATGACCACTGGATCGCCTTTATTCTGCTGGCGGTGATCGGCGGAAATATGATCAAGGAGGCCCTGGACAAGGAGGAAGAAACCTGCGATGCCTCCGTGGCTGTCCAGGATATGCTGCTGCTGGCTGTCGCCACCAGCATCGATGCCCTGGCCGTGGGCGTCACCTTTGCTTTTCTGCGGGTACAGATCCTTCCGGCCATCACCTTTATCGGCTGTACCACTTTTGTGCTCTCTGTGGCCGGAGTCAAGACAGGCACCGTCTTCGGCGCCCGCTATAAATCCCGCGCCGAGCTGACCGGCGGCCTGATCCTGATCCTCATCGGCCTGAAAATCCTCATCGAGCACCTGTTTTACTCATGATGTGATGAAACCGTCACCGGCGAGGCCAAGCTTAGCATAGCCGTTTATTGTCACTACTTGCCAACTTCATTTAAGGAGAATTATAAATTATGAAATTATATACGCAGAATTTTACTACCGATGCTCCGGTCACGGTTTCTCCCATGGGCGAGATTGCCGGTTTCCCGGTGCGTCCCGGCATGTTCGATGTGAACGGCGCCATGGCCCTGCCTGTGGGCATTAACTTTACCATCCATACGCACGGCGGTACCTCCTGTGAGCTTTTGCTTTTCCACACGCGGGAGGAGGAACCCTACGCTGTCATCCCTTTCCCGGAGGAATATAAAATCGGGGATGTTTATTCCATGATTGTATTCGGGCTGAATGCGGAGGAATTCGAATATGCCTACCGGATCGATGGTCCTTATCTTCCGGAAAAGGGCAAGATCTTCGACCGAAGTAAGATTTTGCTGGACCCTTATGCCCGCTCCGTCGTCGGACAGCGGATCTGGGGTCAGAAAATGACCACCCACTACCGCGCAAGGGTAGTCAAGGATGTGTTCGTGTGGGGCGATAAGCCCCAGTCGTCCAGTGATCTGTGCGATCTGGTGATTTACGAAATGCATGTGCGCGGGTTTACCCAGCATTCCTCCTCCGGCGTGAAACATAAAGGGACCTTCGCTGGCGTGAAGGAAAAGATCCCCTACCTGAAGGATCTCGGCATTAATGCCGTGGAACTGATGCCGGTTTTTGAATTTGATGAGTTGATGAATGCCCGAGAGGTAGACGGGAAAAAGCTTTTGGATTACTGGGGCTATAATACGGTATGCTTTTTTGCCCCCAACTCCAGCTATGCCGCTTCCATCGAGTACAACGTAGAGGGGATCGAATTGAAGGAACTGATCAAGGAGTTCCATGACAACGGCATCGAGGTCATTCTGGACGTGGTTTTCAACCACACCGCCGAGGGCAATGAACGGGGCCCTGTGTTCAGCTTCAAAGGGATCGACAACAATATTTACTATATGCTGACTCCCGATGGATATTATTACAATTTCAGCGGCTGCGGCAATACCCTCAACTGCAACCATCCGATTGTCCAGGGACTGATCCTGGAATGCCTGCGCTACTGGACCGTCAGTTACCGGGTGGACGGCTTCCGCTTTGATCTGGCAAGCATCCTGGGGAGAAACGAGGACGGCTCTCCTATGAGCAATCCGCCCCTGCTCCACACTCTGGCCTACGATCCGATCCTGAGCAATGTAAAGCTGATCGCGGAAGCATGGGACGCCGGCGGCATGTACCAGGTGGGAAGCTTTCCTGCCAGCAAACGCTGGGCGGAGTGGAATGGCCGGTACCGGGACTGCATGCGCTCCTTCCTGAAGGGGGATACCGCCCAGGCGTGGAACGCTGCCTGGAGCATCGCCGGCTCCGGAGACCTCTACGGCGATTACCAGTCCGGTTACAAAGGCAATTATGTCGGCTACAATTCCTGCATCAATTTCTTTACCTGCCATGATGGCTTTACCATGTATGATCTATATTCTTACAATGAAAAGCATAACGAGGCCAATGGCTGGGAAAATACCGACGGATCCAATGACAACCGCAGCTGGAACTGCGGGGCGGAAGGCGACACCGATGACCCGGATGTATTAAACCTGCGCTTCCGCATGATCCGCAATGCCTGCGCTTTGCTGATGTGCAGCCGCGGCACCCCCATGTTCCTGGCGGGAGACGAGTTTGGCAATTCCCAGTTCGGCAACAACAACAGCTATTGCCAGGATAATGAAATTTCATGGCTGGATTGGCGGCTTCTGGAAAAGAACCGGGGCCTGTATGAGTTTTTCCGCTTCATGATCCACTTCCGTTTCCGGCATCCGGTGATCAGCCGCAATCTGCCCAAGGCGACCTGCGGTATGAACCCCATCAGCGCCCACGATGACAACGCGGAAAACACAAGTTTTTCGCCGGATATCCACACCATCGCCATCTGTTTTGCCGGCTACGACCGGGAAAAACGCTGTGACGATCTGGTTTACGTATCCGTCAACGCCTACTGGGAGGATGTGGAGATCACTCTGCCAAACCTGCATGGCCAGGGGCATTGGTTTTTAAATGTTAACACCTTCGGGGACGGCTATGGCCGTTACTGCTACGAAGGCAAGGACGCGGCGCGAATCGACGGGTTCTTCATCATGCGTCCCCGGTCCGTGGCCGTGTTTACCTACCGCCCTAATTAACCATCAACTGTGAAATATTGAAAAATTAAAGGACAGCAAAAAACGCTGAAAGCCTCCCCATTCCAGGGTCGGTTTTCAGCGTTTTATTCATCCGAACGCGCCAGTGACGCGTCCCGCCGCGTTTTAAACCTCCGGCTTCTCCACCTGTACGATGGCTGCCTTCTGCATAGGAATACGGCAGTTTTTATTGTTCCCGAACTCTACAATCACGGTGTCATCCGTCATATCGATCACCACGCCGTAAAATCCGCTGGTGGTCAGGATGCTGTCACCGATGCCGATGCTGGCAAGCAGCTCCGCATGTTTCTTCTTTTCCTTCTGCTGGGGACGGATCGCCATGAAATACATCAAAGCGACGAAGAAAATAATGTAACCAATCAAAAATGTCGGGGAAATTCCACCTGATGCTACTAACATAAATGCCCTCCTTTTTTACCTTTTGTTCAGTCCTGGGGACCGGATGCCATGCGCGCCAGCTTCTCCTGCTTATACGCCTGGTAACGATGCCCTTCGATGGCATCTCGGATTTCTTTCATCATTGTATTATAAAAATATAAATTGTGCAAGACACATAATCTCATTCCCAGCATTTCTTTTGCCTTAAACAAATGGCGGATGTACGCTCTGCTGTAAGAGCGGCATGCCGGGCACTGGCAGCCCTCCTCAATGGGGCGGGGATCCAGCTCGTATTTCTGGTTCATCAGATTCAGCTTGCCGTAATTGGTATAAACATGGCTATGGCGTCCATTTCGGGACGGATATACACAGTCAAAGAAATCCACACCCCGGTCCACCGCCTCCAGAATGTTTGCCGGAGTACCGACCCCCATCAGGTAGGTAGGCTTATTCTGCGGCAGATGAGGCACCGTCACATCCAGGATGTGGTACATCTCCTCATGGGTTTCTCCTACAGCCAGTCCGCCCACCGCATACCCATCCAGATCCATGTCTGCGATGGTTTTCGCGTGGCTGATGCGGATCTCGTCCACCACACCGCCCTGGTTAATGCCAAAAAGCAGCTGTTCCCGATTGATGGTATCCGGCAGAGCATTCAGCCTGGCCATCTCCTTTTTGCAGCGCTCCAGCCACCGGGTCGTGCGGTCCACGGAATTCCGGATGTACTTCACATCCGCCCGGCTGGGCGGACATTCGTCAAAGGCCATGGCGATGGTAGAGCCAAGATTGGACTGGATCTGCATGCTCTCCTCCGGTCCCATGAAAATCCTATGACCGTCAATATGGGAATTGAAATAGACGCCCTCCTCCTTGATTTTGCGCAGCCCTGCCAGGGAAAATACCTGAAAGCCGCCGGAATCAGTCAGAATCGGCCTGTCCCAGTTCATGAACTTATGCAATCCGCCAAACTGGCGGATCAGCTTGTCGCCGGTGCGCACATGCAGATGATAGGTATTGGACAATTCCACCTGAGTGCCGATCTGGCGAAGGTCATCGGTGGATACTGCTCCCTTGATCGCCGCCACCGTACCTACATTCATAAACACCGGAGTCTGGATCGTGCCATGTACGGTTTCCACCTGGGCGCGCTTGGCGCGCCCGTCTGTGGTAATCAGTTGATATCTCATAAAACTCCTACTGTGCCTCTTTCTTCTTTGTATTCATTACATACCACATAGCACTTACCAGGCATACAGAGGAATAAGTACCGCAAACGATACCTACCATCAGCGGAAGCGCAAATTCGCGGATGGAGGATACGCCCAGCAGAAACAGCACAAATACCATAATAAAGGTAGTCAGAGACGTATTGACGCTTCTGGTAAAGGTCTGGGTAATGCTGGTATTTACAATGTCCGCCAGCGTCTGCTTGTTGGTCTTTGTGGCCAGATTCTCACGAATACGGTCAAAAATCACGATGGTCGCGTTGATGGAGTAACCCACAATGGTCAGCATACATGCGATAAAGGTGGAGCCAACCGACCACTTTGCCAGGGAGTAGAAGGTCAGCACTACCAGCACGTCGTGCAGCAGCGCCAGAATCGCGCTGGTCGCAAAACGAATATCCTTAAACCGGATCCAGATGTAAATCAGCATCAGGATCGTCGCCAGGATGGTCGCCACGACCGCGTCCTTCTTCATCTCCGCGCTGACCGCGCCGGAAATGCTCTCCGCGGTGATCTTCTCCGCCTCGACGCCGAAGTTCTCTACCAGAGCCTCTTCCAGCGCCTTTCTCTGCTCCACAGAAAGGGTCTTGGTCTTAATGATCACCTCATTGGTGCCCGCCACCTTCTGGGTCTGCACATCCGCGTCCCCGGTGATCCCGGAAACCACCGGAACCACCTGATTGGAAATGTCATCCAGGGACAGATCCTCATTGAAGGTCACATTGGTAGAGGTACCGCCGGTGAAATCCATGCCGTAGTTCAGCACATGGCCGATCTGACCTTTGTTCAGCGCCATGCCCGCCAATCCGGCCGCGATCACCACGATGGAAAGGATGAAGCAAATATTTCTCTTGCCCAGGAAATTGATCGGCGCGCGGTCCTTTTTGGTGCCGTAAAACTTTGCGTCCTCAAAGCCCAGGTTATAAAGGGCGTATAAAGCTCCCTTGGTCACAAACAATGCCGTCACCATGGAAAGCACGATACCGATAGCCAGCGTGGTGGCAAAGCCCTTGACCGTACCGGAGCCCCGGAAGTACAGCACCGCGGCGGCAATCAGGGTGGTGACATTTCCGTCCACGATCGCGGACAATGCCTTCGCAAAGCCGGTCTTGATGGCGGAGCGCACAGTCTTTCCATGACCGATCTCCTCCTTGATACGGGTGAAGATAATAACGTTCGCGTCCACTGCCATGCCGACAGAAAGGATGATACCTGCAATACCCGGCAGGGTAAGCGTCACCTCAAAGGCTGACAACAGGATCAGAATCAGTCCCACATACAAAGCCAATGCCAGCACTGCCGCAAGGCCCGGAATCAGGTATACGATAATCATAAATACCGCCACAATGCCAAAACCGATGGCGCCGGCCTTTAAGCTGGTGGAGATGGCTTCCTGGCCCAGCTTCGCGCCCACCACATTGGAACGCAGCTCTTCCAGCTCCAGGGACAGAGAACCGATGCGGATGGTTGCCGCCAGCTGCTCCGCCTCCTCATAGGTGGTCATGCCGTCGATCTGGCATTGTCCGCCTGTGATCGCCTCCCGGACCACCGGGTTGGAATAAATCATGCCGTCATAGATAATGGCTATCCGCTTGCCCACATTGGCCGTGGTGGCCTCCGCGAACGCCTTGGTCCCCTCGTCGGTGAAGGTCAGGCTGACCACATAGGATTTGATGCCGTTCTGTTCGATGATGCCCGCCTTCGCGGAGGACACCTGATCTCCGGTCAGGATCACCTGTCCGGTCTCATCGGTAAAAAACAGGGAACCGGGCTTGCCCAGCTCTTCCAGGATCGCATTGGCGTCAGACACGCCCGGAATATCGATGTTGATCCGGTTGCTTCCCTCCTGATACACCTCTGCCTCGGTGCTGTAATTCTGCACACGCTGCTGGAGCTTGTAGATGGTATCCGCCATCTCTTCATCTGTGGGGTTTTCTTCTACTGCCTGGTAGGTAATGCTGACGCCGCCTGCCAGATCCAGTCCCAGCTTAATGTCATCCATGGTATCATAGCCAAAGAATCCAAACAGACCGATCGCAAACAGCAGCACCAGCAGCCCAAGAAGCCCCTTTACCTTACTGTTCTTCATGCCTTTTCTCCTCTCATTTTTCGATCAGGCTTCGTCGGCAAGCGCCGCCTTGATCATAATCGCACACTCAATCCGCTTCTTCTGCATCTCACAGCCGATGTCATAAGCGTCCGTAATGCTCCCATGGAAATTATAAGAGTTTGCCGCACAACCGCCGCTGCAGTAGAACCGGGCAAAGCAGTTTCTGCATTTTTCCTTGGCGTAGACATTGCACAGCTTAAACTCGTCGCGGATATCCGTCCGGATAATACCGGTATCCACATTGCCCATCAGGAAATCCTCCTGCCCCACAAACTGATGGCAGGGATAGAAATCTCCCCAGGGCGTCACTGCCAGATACTCCGTGCCGGAGCCGCAGCCGGAAAGCCGCTTCGCCACACAGGGACCCTGGTTCAAATCAATCATAAAATGGAAGAAATTGAAGCCTCTTCCCTCTTTCTTTCTTTTCAGGTACTCCACCGCCAGCTTGTCATACTCGACAAGAATCCGGGGCAGATCCTCCTTGCGGATAGCATACTCCTCCTCGGGAGCTGCCACCACCGGCTCGATGGATATCTGGTCAAAGCCCAGGTCTGCGAAATGCTTCACGTCCTCGGCAAAATCCAGATTGTGGCGGGTAAAGGTTCCCCGCACATAGTAATCCTTCCCGGCCCGGGACTTCGCGAACTTCTGGAATTTGGGGACAATGATGTCATAGCTGCTGCCGTGGCCATTGCGGGTGGGGCGCATGAAATCATTGACCTCACGCCGCCCGTCCAGGCTCATAACCACATTGCTCATCTCCCGGTTGCAGAAATCCATGATCTCGTCGTTTAGCAGCACGCCATTGGTAGTCAGGGTAAAGCGGAACCGCTTTCCATGAGCCTCCTCCTGGGAACGGCCATACTCCACCAGCTGCCTGACCACCGGCCAGTTCATCAACGGCTCTCCGCCGAAGAAATCCACCTCCAGATTCCGGCGGCTGCCGGAATTTGCAATCAGAAAATCCAACGCCTTTTTGCCCACCTCAAAGGACATGAGGGCGCGTCTGCCGTGGTACT
This sequence comes from uncultured Lachnospiraceae bacterium, assembly GCA_964537765.1. Lineage (GTDB taxonomy): Bacteria > Bacillota > Clostridia > Lachnospirales > Lachnospiraceae > Brotaphodocola. The sequence continues at coordinate 28,242 of CAZICB010000003.1, read as the reverse complement.
CCCCCTCCTCGGCGAAGCAATATTTACAGCCCAAATTACAGTCATGGGCAATGTGCAGGCATAATGCCTTGACCACAGTTTTGCGTTTCTTAAAATCTGTGACATACTGCTGGTAGATATCCCTGGTAAACAGCTCCTCCGCATCGACCAGCGCCTGGATCTCCTCCAGAGCTTCCTCGATCTCCCCGGCCGGATACCTGTCCGCCAGTGCCTCCCGCACCCTGGCGCAGGCTTCCTTCGGAAGTTTTTCCGCAGCCTCCAGCTCTCCCACCAATGGTTCCAGCAGCGCGACTCCATCATAGACCACATCATCCACCACGTGGACAGAGCCGCTGGCAATGTCCATCACAATGTTATAGCCATTGTTCTGATATTGATGAATCACAACAATTCTCCTTTATTTCCTATTACACAAAGAAAAACCCCTACATTCTGCAACGATAGGGGTTATTCCTGTCTGCATATTCTACATATGTCCCGCTTATCTGTTGGCATTCTCACAGCTCTGGTTGCCAACGGTGCAGGAAGTTTTGCATGCGGACTGGCAGGAAGTCTGGCACTCGCCGCAGCCGCCCTTCTTCATGGATTCCTTTAAAGTTTTATTATTTAAAGTCTTTACGTGTTTCATATGACGCCTCCTATGCTTATATGCTTATAATCAAGGGGATTATAACATAATCCCTGCGATCCCGCAAGTTTTTTTGCTGAGAAACAGCTTCATTAAAATCTCTTTCCGGTTATCCTCCGGATGCTCCAGCACATGAGCCAGCATGCTCTCCAGGCAGTCGCCGATCTGCTTTCCGGGGGTGACCCCGGCAGAAATCAAGTCCTGCCCCTTCACGGCCAAATGCCCTAAGTCCAGGCAGTCTCCCCGCTGCCGGATCCGCTCCGTCAGCCGGAAAATTTCCGGCCCGTATCCGTTCAGCTCCAAAAGGGCGTCCCACACCTCCGGCTCCATCCGGCTCATGCCCTGGCGCACGGAAAGCTCCTCTGGCGGCAGCTCCATGCCGGAAAAAGCAACCAGCGTCCGCACCTTGCGGACTGTATCATTGTCCATTTTTAAATCCTTTAATACCTGCACCGCGTCCTCCGGCGGCAGCACGCGCAAAAAGGCCGCCCAGCGCACGTACTTCTTTGCCGGAAGCTTTGCCGGAACCAAAATCCGTTCCCACGGAATCCGGGCAAAGGCTTCGGAAATATACGGGCTGATGCCGGTCTCAAAAACCTGGCGCATGTTTTCCGGATGGTCGGACAAAAGCAGCTTGGTCAGCTCCACCTGGATCCGCTCCTTGCTGATTTTGGCGATATTGGGGGCGATCCGGCTGATGGCCTCCCAGGTGCCCTGTTCAATGGAAAAATCCAGCTGGGCGGAAAAACGGATCGCCCGCAAAATCCGCAGAGCATCCTCCGAAAAACGCTCCATGGGGTCCCCCACACAGCGAATCACCCGCCGCTTCAAATCGCCCATGCCGTCAAAGGCATCCACGATCCCGGCCTGATGGCTGTAGGCCATGGCATTGATGGTAAAATCCCGGCGCTTCAAATCCTCCAGCAGGCTGGCCGTAAATTCCACCTGGCGTGGATGCCTGCCGTCCTCATATTCACCGTCGATCCGGTAGGTGGTCACCTCGTAGCCTACGTGCTCCACCAGCACCGTCACCGTGCCATGCTCGATCCCGGTGTCCACAGTCCGCCGAAAAAGCTCCTTGACCTGGGCCGGCCGCGCCGAGGTAGTGATATCCCAATCCCCCGGCGTCCGGCCCAAAAGGGTGTCCCGGACGCATCCGCCCACCGCATAGGCCTCATAGCCATGCCGGTTTAATTTATCAATAATATATTCCACCTGATGGGGGATCTGCATGCGGGTCACCTCCTTATAAATGCAGCTCTGACGGCGGGCAGTCTTTCCCCGTCCGCCCTGGATGGTTCTGTATTAGTACTGGATGGTTCTGTATTAGTACGCCTTGCCCCAATATACCATCTTCTTCGCCGGCTTGCCGCAGCAGACACAGTGATCGGAAAGCTGCTCCTGGGCGAAGGGCATGCAGCGGGCAGTGGCTGAGGTGTCCTCTTTAATCTTGTCCTCGCATGCCTGATCGCCGCACCACATGGCCTTCACAAAGCCCGGCTTCTCATTGACGGTCTTTACAAACTCCTCATAATCCGTTGCCACGTAGGTGTGTGCATCCCGATGCGCGCGGGCATGCTCCAGCATGTCATGCTGGATCGTATCTAACAGCTCGCCCACCTTCTCGGCGATCTCGCTGATGGCCACGGTCATTTTCTCATGGGTATCCCGGCGCACCAGCACTGCCTGGCCGTTCTCAATATCCCTCGGTCCGATCTCCACACGTACCGGAATGCCGCGCATCTCAGACTCGCTGAACTTCCAGCCCGGGCTCTTGTCCGAATCATCCACCTTTACCTTGAAATTGGAAAGCATGCCCTTCACCTCAAAGGCCTTATCCAGGACGCCTTCCTTCTTCTGCTGGATCGGAACGATCACCACCTGGGTCGGCGCGATCCGCGGCGGCAGAACCAGGCCGTTGTTATCGCCGTGTACCATGATGATGGCGCCGATCATACGGGTGGTCATACCCCAGGAGGTCTGATGTACATATTGCAGGGAATTATCCTTTGCGGCATACTGAATATTGAATGCCCTTGCAAAGCCATCGCCGAAGTTATGGCTGGTGCCGGACTGCAGCGCCTTGCCGTCATGCATCAAAGACTCGATGGTGTAGGTGGCCTCGGCGCCTGCAAATTTCTCCTTGTCCGTCTTCTGTCCACGGATCACCGGAATCGCCAGCATCTCCTCACAGAAGTCCGCATATACGTTCAGCATCAGGATAGTGCGCTCCTGAGCCTCCTGGGCGGTCGCGTGAGCCGTATGTCCTTCCTGCCACAAAAACTCTCTGGAACGCAGGAAGGGACGGGTGGTCTTCTCCCAGCGGACTACAGAGCACCACTGGTTATACAGCTTCGGCAGATCCCGGTAGGAATGCACATCCTTGGCATAAAAATCGCAGAACAGAGTCTCGGAGGTCGGACGCACGCACATGCGCTCCTGAAGCTGCTCGAGTCCGCCATGGGTCACCCAGGCCACCTCCGGCGCAAAGCCCTCCACATGGTCCTTCTCCTTCTGCAGAAGGCTCTCCGGAATAAACATGGGCATGTACACATTCTCCACGCCGGTTTCCTTGAAACGGCGGTCCAGCTCCTTTTGAATATTCTCCCAGATCGCATAGCCCGCCGGCTTAATCACCATGCATCCTTTCACGCTGGCGTAATCACACAGCTCTGCCTTCTTCACCACATCCGTATACCACTGGGCAAAATCCACGTCCATCGATGTGATGGCTTCCACTAACTTCTTATCGTTTGCCATAATCGTTTCTTCTCTCCTTTGACTCATTTTTGTATTGCGATCCCCGCAAAGCGTTTTGTATGATAGGAAACGGTATTTCCTATCATACAAAAAAGTCATCCGGTCCTCTGCCATCTCTGACAAGGGACCGAATGACCGGATCATCTCGGCGGTACCACCCTGATTAGCCTCCCGGTTTCTTCCGCAAACGCATTCTCCGGGCTGCTCACTTTTTTACCGTTAACGCCGGTTCTACGCTGTACTTTCATACAGGGCTCCAAGGCCGGTTCCCCTGCCAGTGACATGGAAGCCTCGCACCAAACGGCTCCCTCTCTGCATGTATAGCAACGTACTATTCCTCTTCTCAGCTATAATCTCTGCTTGATTTTACGGCATTTTGCGAGGTTTGTCAAGAGACGTCCGCCGCACCTCCACTGTGTTGTCATTCATGGTAGTCGCCGCACCAATATCGGACAATCTCCCATGGTGCAAGGCATTCACCTGCCACCTCTGCCCGGTGATCCCGGAGGTGTAAATGCCGGACGCAGCCACCGTCCCCGGCGCCACCAGATCTGTCAACCGGGCCTCAAACTGCACCTTGGCCAGGTCATTCCAGACAGTCACCGGATCTCCGTCGCGGATTCCGCGGGCCGCCCCATCCCGGGGGTGCATCCAAAGTTTCATGGCTCCCCGGTGCTTCACCAGCGCCTCCCGCTCCAGGAAAATGGAATTCAAGGTATCGCAGTCCGGCACACTCACCAGCCGCAAAGGCTGGCTGCCCCCATAACTTTCCCGGTAGCAGGGCACCGGATCCGGCTGCGTCTCATCCACAATCTGAAATTTTCCGCTGGGAGTCCTGAAAGCTCCGTGATCGGCAAAGGGAAGGGACACCACGCCGCCCTCCCGCAAAATCTGCCTTTCCTCATCGGAAATCCCCGCCAGTCCGGCCCCGGGATGGGACAGCAGCTGATCCACCATCTCCTCCTCCGTCTGCCGGAAATGATCATCCTCGTAGCCCATGGCCTTCGCCAGGGCACAAACCGTGTTCCAGTTGCTCCTGCACTGTCCCGCCGGCTCGATGATCTTTTTCATACTGCCGAAGGTACAATAGCCATAGGCGTCGATCACATCCGGCTGCTCCACAGAAAACGTAGCCGGAAGAATGAAGTCTGCATATTTTGCCGTATCCGACAGGAAACGCTCATGGACCACCGTAAACAAATCCTCCCGCTCCAGCCCCCGCTTCATGGCCGTCTGGTTTGCCACGGAATTCAGGGGATTGCTGCCGCACACATAAAGCGCCCGAATCACCGGGGCCGCCGCGCCGGCGCCGTCTGGGGCCTGGCCCCGCTCTTCTTTCCGGCTCTCCGTCTGGCTTCCGCTTGGGGCCTGGCCCTCTGTCTGACTTCCGTCTGGAACCTGCCCCTCCGGGCGGCGCTCCAGCGCCTCCCCAAGCAGATTCAGATTCACGCT
>CAZICB010000003.1:0-23302 GCA_964537765.1 uncultured Lachnospiraceae bacterium | reverse complement strand
CCTGCCCCTCCGGGCGGCGCTCCAGCGCCTCCCCAAGCAGATTCAGATTCACGCTGGCTCCCGCCTTTGTCCGGAAGTCCGGTCTGGTCACCCGGGCGTCATCCACGTAGGATACTCCGCTGGGATTGCTTCCGCAGTATCCGCCTCCCGGCCGTCCCCAGGCTCCCGTAAATGCCGACAGGATTAAAATCAGCCGGGTGGTCATGCCGCCGTTTCCATACCGGCTGGGACCGCTGCCCAAAAGAATAGCCGGAGCCTTCACCGAGGCAAACTCCCGCGCCAGTGCTTCGATCCGTTTCTCAGGGATCCCGGTCACCTTTTCCGCCCACTGGGGCGTATATTGAGGAAGAGTCCTTCTAAACTCCTCATAGCCCAGGGCCCTCTCCCGCAAAAACTGCTCATCCGCCAGTCCCTCCCGGTCCAGCACATGCATCATGGCAAGAGCCAGCGCCCCGTCCGTCCCCGGACGGATCAAAATCGTCTCATCACAATAAGATGCCGTGTCCACTCCGCAGGCTTCAATCAAGATCACCCGCCTGCCCTGCGCTCTCACTTGCTTCAGCACCGGCATGGTATGAATCCGGGTGGCCTTGACATTGCTGCCCCACACCAGAATCAGGTCGCTGAAGGCCAATTCCCGGGGATCCAGGCATCCGGTATTTCCCACAACCGATTGATAGCCTGCGCTCTTGGCGGAGGAACAAAGGGTCTTCACCAGCCTGCATGCATTCATCTTGTTAAACAAGGCATCCGCGCATTTCCGCTGGACCACGCTCATCACGCCGGAATAATAAACCGGAAGGATCGCATCCCCGCCATATTCCGAAAGGATCTGCTCCCATCGTCCGGTAATCTCCCCCAGCGCTTCCTCCCAGGAGATCGGGACAAATCTGCCCTCCCCCTTTTTCCCGACACGTTTTAACGGGGTCAGGATCCGCTCCGGCGCATGAATGGAATCCTCATAGCGCTGCATTTTTTTACAAATCAATCCTCCGGTCATCGGGTGCTTCGGATCTCCCTTGGTCCGCAAAATCCGCTTCCCGTCCGTTTCCACCAAAAGGCCGCAGGAGGCCGGGCAGTCATAAGGACAGATTGTCTTTTTCCATGTAGTCATTCCGGTAGTCATCCTGATTACCTCCCCCTGATCCGGCCATTAATCATTGTCCGGCAAAAGCTTAATACGAATCATAATATTTTTCACGAAACCGCCCTCCGGCAGCTGCAAATCTTCCATATGACTGGTTTCCGGAAACTCTCCGCCTTCCTCCATCTCCAGGCACAGCCAGTTGTAGGCGGCATCCTTCACTGCCTCAAGGGTGTCCTCCAGATCCGGTCCGTCCGCTTCGCAGCACTCCAGATCCGGGAACTCCGCGTGATAACCTTTATCGTCTTTGTGCGGCGTAAAAACCGCCGGGTAAGTAAACGTCATGATTTCTCTCCTTTATTCTTTTCAGATCTGTTTTTCAATTCCACCAGGTGCATCGTCAGCGGTGTCAGCAAATGTACCATCAGCAGCTTATACGCCGCGTCCCCGTCTCCGTCCTTTAAATAAGAATAGAACATCCGGTGTTCCTTTAAGGTGTCCTCGACTCTGCCCGGCACCGAAAGGGCCTCCGCCGTAGTCAGGTGAATCAGATACATCAGGCGCTGAAAAATCTGCTGAAATTCCCGATTTTCCGCATAATTCACCAATGCCAGATGAAACTGGTGGTCGTATTCCATAAACTGATCCAGAGTTCCTCGATTCCAGGTGCAGCTTCGGATGTTCGCCTCGCTGGGACCATTCTTCTGTCTCAGCAAACGTTCCTGCTTTTCCAGAAGCTTTTCCATTTCGTGTAAAAATCTCTGCCCCTTTTTGGATTCCACCTCCGCCGCGATCAAATGAATACAAAAACCTTCGATGGCGCAGCGGATCTGGATAGACTCCTCCATATCCCTTTCCGTCAAAGTACGAATCTTAAAACCCTTGCTGGGCACTACCGTAATATAACCATCCTGGCTCAGGCACTGGATCGCCTCCCGCATCGGTGTGCGGGAAATACCGATCTTCGCCGACAATTTCGTCTCGGAGTAAAGAATATTCGGATCCAGCTGTCCCGTAAGAATCATATTTTTTAAATATTCATAGGCTTGTACCTGCAAAGGACTTTTGCTCTCCATAGTCATCCTCCTCGTATGCAATCAACCTGCATCTATCATAGCGTATATTAAATTCTACGTCAATGAAAAAAACATAAAAAAACACTTGACCGGTATACCGGAATACTGTATAATGGATTTATCAGGAATTGCCGAGGTAATTCACATTAAATCTTAGGAGGTATTTAACATGAGTCCTGTTTACGAGTTGAATGGTTTGAGAGTTGTTGATCTTACCAAGGTTCTGGATCCGGCTACCGAGAGCCGTCGCTGCCGTCTGATCCGCTACAACACCGGCGGTCCGATCCCGGATTTCCACACCGCGCTGGATCTGACCAGCCATCTGGGAACCCACTGCGAGTGCCCGTATCATCATTTTGAGGACGGAAAGTCCGTAGGCGATCTTCCTCTGACCGCCTTCATGGGCCGTGCCGTTTACGCAACCATCGACTGGCTGGAGCCGAACGCTCACATTGGCGCTGCTGATCTGGACCGTGCGCTGGGCGATAAGATCCAGGACGGCGATATCGTTATCCTTGACAGCAACTGGAAATTCCCGCCCTTCACCCCGAAGACCAACAGCCCCGAGGACAAGCGCCTGTTCATCAACGCTGAGTCCGCATGGTGGTTCCGCAATCACAAGGTAAAATGTGTCGGCTTTGGCGACGGTGTTTCCATCGAAAACTGCAATGAGGATGTAAAGCCGTTCCATGACATCTGTATGGAAGTTGACATCACCTTCCTTGAGGTCCTGAAGAACCTGGAATATCTGGAGAGCGATGTATTCTTCATGTCCTTTGCCGCATTGCCGATCATCGGTTCCGATTCCTGCCCGGTTCGCGCTTATGCGATTGAGGGTCTGGCTCCGTTTACCAAATAATCAGCGAAATTTTCGATAAAAAGGACGGTACTCACATGAGAATTGCGGTTATTGGCGCCGGAGCCATGGGCTCGATTTACGGCGGACATTTATCTCTGCACAACGAAGTCTATCTGGTAGACACCAATCAGGCGATCGTGGACCATATTAACCAGAATGGCCTGATCCTTCAGGAAAACGGCGAGGATGTGGTTTATCATCCTTCTGCTGTCACCTCCACCGAAGGACTTAAGCCGGTAGACCTTGTGATCCTGTTTGTGAAGGCCCTGTTCTCCAAAGCCGCGTTAAACGGCAGCAAGGGCATCATTGGTCCGGACACCTATCTGATGACTTTACAGAATGGCTCCGGACATGAGGATATCCTCTCTGAGTTTGCTCCGGCGGATCATATTATCATCGGTACCACCGAGGCGAACGGCGCTCTGCTGGCCCCCGGTCATGTACGCCACGGCGGCAATGACAAGACCAATGTGGGCATGCTGACGGAGGATGTGGGCGGCTTCCTTCCGAAGCTGAAGGAATGCCTGGATGCCTGCGGGCTGGCGGGCTGTGTCCATGAAAACATTCAGCAGCTGATCTGGAACAAGCTGTTTACCAATGTTTCTTTAAGCGCGGTAACCGGCGTTCTTCAGGTTCCCATGGGCTTCATCGCCGGCAATGAGCATGCATGGAACATCACCAGACAGCTGATCCATGAGGCTGTGGCTGTCGCTCACGGCCTGGGCCTGGAGGCGGATGAGGAAGAGATCACCGAGAAGGTTCGTCAGACCTCCCTTGGTTCTCCGGATGGCGTGACTTCCATCTGTGCAGACCTGCGCGACGGACGCCGCACCGAGGTAAATACCATCAGCGGTTCTGTAGTACGGGCCTCCAAAAAATGCGGAGTACCCGCACCGACCCATGAGCTGATCGTAGAACTGGTTCATGCTATGGAAGAGCGTGCACGCTGAGTTTACAGGTTCATTAAAAAAAGATGGAGCCCATCAGAGACGGGCTCCATCTTTTTTTATGCACACGTTACAGAGCAACCTTTACAACCACTTTCTTCACCGGCTCCGGTCCGTCCGCCTGGCATTTGGGCTTGTGTGCGTCCTCCGGCGCCACCACGATCAGATCGCCTGCCTCCAGCAGCACGCTGCCGCTTAATGCCGGCTCCTCGTAGAAAATCAGGTCGCTGGCGTCTTTGCGCTCCTTCACCACCAGTCCATCCCGCTTGCAGACGCCGAAGCGCTCCTTGCCAGATACCACATACTGGATGTCATAATATTTCTCATGGCTCTCAAAGGCACCCTCTTCCCATTTGATGGAAGTATATTCCTGCACATTTGCCACCACCGTATCGCCCAGGATCGGATATTTGCCCACCGGCAGGGAAGCGATATCGGTCTCCTCCAGCCATTTGTATGCCGCAAGGAATTTGTCCTCCAGATAATTATACTTCGTTGCGATGCTCACATTTGAAAAAAACATAACTCCTTCTCCTTTCCTATATCTTAAATTTAAAAGCTTGCAATATCTTCTACATTTAGATTGCCGTCAGCAATGGCACATACCTGCGCCCAGATCGACTCATCCACGGCCACGCCTTCCTTCATGCTTCGCGCGCGGGTCGCCACGGTACGCTGTCCCGGGTAGCTGACCTTACCGCCCTCATGATCCGGATGGGACGAGATGGCCGCGTCTACACGGCGGTTGACCTTGGCCTCCACCTCTTCCCTGGACGCAAATAAATAAGGATCAAACGCAATAAAGATCTGACAGCATCCGCCGCAGCTCCCCAAAACAGAAGCGTCCTGGTCAAGGCCCGTATTGCCGTTTGCCAGGATCGCCGCCGCCAGATCCAGACAGAGCGCCATGCCGCTGCCCTTCCAATAACCGATGGGAAGCACTCGCATACTCTCCTCGATGGCGCCCGGATCGCTGGTCAGGTTGCCGTCTTTATCAAAACCGCCCGGATAGGGAAGCTGTTTGCCGGCCAGTCGATATACGCCCAGTTTGCCATATGCATACTGGCTCATTGCCATATCCAATACCACGGGCCCGTCCTCCCTGGGAATGGCCATGCAGAAGGGATTATTGCCCACGCCCTTCTCATCACTGCCCCACAGCGGCATACAAGCCTCCGCGTTGATCCAGCTGATGCCCACGAAGCCAGCCTCCGCCATCTTCCAGCTATAGGTGCCGCCCCGCATCCAGTGAGTGGTATTTTTCAAGGCCACACAGCCGATTCCATGCTCCTTTGCCAGCTCCATGGCACGGTCTGACGCAAACAAAGCATTGATAATGCCGATACCCAAATGGCCATCATAATTTTCCACAGCGCCATAGGCGCCTGTCAGCTCCGGCTTTCCTTCCAAATTGATCCAGCCCTTTCGGATATATCTCACAAATCGGGGTATCCGGTTCAACCCGTGGCTTTCCACGCCGTCCGCGCTGGACTGGGCATGAATGACGGCGCAGGTTTCCGCCTGCTCTTCGGACAATCCCGCGTTTAACAATGCTTTTTTTACTGTTTCCTTCACAGTCTCAAATGGAACACGAATGCTCATTGCAATTCTCCTCCATTCTGTTCTTTATTCCTCGATAGGCGCACAGGGCGTCCGTCCCGCGTACATCATCATTTCCTCATAAAGTCCGCTGGCTTCCTCCGGAGAATAGCCATAGACCAAAAACACATCCATCACATAGGGTGCGTAAGGAATACCGGTCAGCTCCTGGGCAAATGCCATCGCCGCTATTTCGCTGAGCGCAATCACCCCGGAATCATTGTGCAGCGGCCCGATAGACCAAAGCCGGATCTTTTCGGTCCTGGTGAAGATTTCTTTTTTGTAGGTTTCCTCCACAAAATGGAACAGCTCGTGAGCCAGAAGCAGACTGGAAATTTTCAAATGATCGGTCAGAATCTCTGCAATCTCCGGCTGCTGCATGTACCGGCGCACCCGGTCCAAAGCGTCCATATAGATGTTGATCTGGTTGGGCACCCGGAATTCCGCGAACAATACCCGATCCGTTTTTTCCGGGAAGGTGGGGTAAGATACCTTCATCCCAAATGCCTTCGCCAGCTCCTCCGGCGTTTGACAGTGATACTCCTCGCAGACTTTGTGGGCGTATGTCCTTCCGCAGGCGATGGACTGCTCCATCCAGCGCATGCGCTGCTCATCATGGAACTTCCCGTTTAAAGGTTCTCTGGAAAATACGTACTTGTACCAGTCCTCAAAAGGGATCTCCGACAAATCCCGCAGCATGTCCTCCAAAGGACGAAGCGGAAAGTGCGGGCGCTCATAGCGCCGCGCACCCTGCTTGCCGAAAAGCCCCTGTGCAATGGGCTTTAGCGCTGCCCGCAGTTCTTCCTTCGTCATCATAGATTAAATATCAGAAATCGAGGCGACAATAATGACATCCTCATCCGGCTCACGGTCACCAATATCCAGATCCATCAGCAGCAAGATCTGTTCCAGATCCACAGCGCTGTAGTCTCCTACACGCGGGCCAAAGCAGATAAAGTAATCCGGCCTTAATACGGTATCGGTCTTGAATACTGCCCCGTCTTTCCAAAGCTCCTCCACCACTTCCTGGTACTCGCTGACTTTGCACTTGCGCACCATAGCGTTGGAGCACTGAACCTTGATGAAGCCCTTCTTATCGACAATACGAACCGGGTTCTTGTCGTCCCGCTTGCCCTGGTATACAAAGAACTTTTCGGTTTTCTCGGCCAGATGAATATCGGATACCTTCGAGCCAAAGTCCTGAGTAGCCAGCTCTGTGGCCTCCGCCTCATCACACTCCTTGAGCAGATCGGTGGTTTTCACCTCGGTGGAACCGGTAGCGATCGCCGTCACCTTACCGGTCTGGCTGTCGATCTCGATATGTACCTCAACCGTATCCGGTGACGCGCCGGAGCTGACTGCCATATCGGCTGCTTCCTTCTTCAGCTCACGAATATCATCCTGAGACGGGCTGGGGATTACACGCTCTACCACATCACGAACCATGGACAGCGCGACACCGATGGAGGAGATAACCTCCGCGTTCTCCGGAATACTGTACTGCAGGCCCATCTTCTCCGCGCAGTAAGGAACTAAAGCCGCGGCGCCGCCGCCGCAGCCCACTAGCTTCATGCTGTCATGATCCAGCTGATACTTTTCAGCCAGCGCATTGATACAAGCATTAACCTTCTCAAAGTCTTTATCCAGAATCTGGGTAGCCAGCTGCTCTACGGTGATGCCCAGCTTATCAGCCACTGGCTGCATTGCCTTTCTGGCCGCGCTCGCATTGCCGTGCGCGAAATATTTCTCGTCGATCAGGCCCAATACGTTTGCCGCGTCCGTATTGGTAAAGCAGATCTTCTTGCCGCTCTTTAAGCGGATCACCACATAGTCTGCCGGATCGCCCGGCTTCGGGCTTACCATCTCGATCTGCGGATCCACAATCTCCTCCTCCGGAGTAAAGCATGCGTACTCACAGCCGGCGATATGCGCGGAACGCGGGCCTACGTCTACCACTTCCTTGTCATTGATACGAACCATGGAACCGCCCGCGCAGCCAAGGATCCGCACATCCAGAGAGCTGATATAGGTGTCATGTCCGCCGATCTGCGCGTAGTCTACACCCGGACGGCCATTCTTGATCACACCGATATTGGTGGTGGTACCGCCAACCTCGAAGTAAATCGCGTTGGAAGCGCGCAGATACATCAGGGAACCCATAACGGATGCTGCCGGGCCGGAAAGCGCTGTCAGAATCGGACGTTTTCTCATCTCATTGATTTCCATAACGCCGCCGTCGCCGCGCATGATCATCAGCGGTACGGTGACGCCTGCCGCACGTACGGAGGACTCCGTCGCGTTCGCGGTAGCCATCATTTTCGGAACGATGGAAGCGTTGATCGCCGCGGTACGGGTACGGCGGGTCAGTCCATACAGCTTGGTGATATCGGAAGCCATGGATACCGGAATTCCTTTCTTCTCCGCGCAATCGTGGATCATCATTTCCTCGTCCATGCTGTCTACGCCAAATGCCATGGAGGCCACGATAACCTGCGCGCCCTGCGCGATCAGATCATCTATATTCTGGTTGATGACTTCCTCAGTCAACATTTTCTTCTTGATGAATGTGTTGTAAACCTTGATCATCCGGCCGACCTTCTCATCCAGGATGATATCCTTCAATTTAAGCTGGCCTTTTGCCAAAAAGCCCTCCAGACCGCCTCCGGCCACGCCTACGATGCCTACGCTTGCCACATCGCCCTCGATAAACGCGTTCGTCGCCTGAGTAGTGGAATGTGCCACGAATACCACATCCTCCGGCGAAATATGATTCTCCGCCATGCAGAGCTTAAAACTCTCTACAACGCCGGCCGCAACGCCGTCCTTGTGGTCATGTGTGGTCTTTACCTCTTTTTTACCAATAATTTCATGGGTTTCATTGTCCATAGCGACGCACTTGGTATATGTACCGCCTACGTCGATACCCATGCGGACTGCTCTATGCTCATGCTCTGCCATTCTCTTACTTCCTTTCGGTATGAACTTTTCTTTACAATCATGGTGGGATTACGGGTGCACCTTAATCGGTGCACCCGCCGAAACCAGAATATAATCTATTTTATCAGAGAGTATCTGCGTCTACACAGTGTTTAGATAAACCATTCCATTCCAAGTCCGCCCAGTAAGATGAAGGCCGCCGCGTATTGCAAAATACCGGTTACATACGCGTTTGGAATAGAAAGCTTTAAGAAGTCCTTTGACTCAACCTTCGTATATGCAAGACCCCAAGCAACCCAGGACTGCGTGATACAGCTTCCGATGTTTACGGTGATGGTCGGAATCGCAAATACCGCATACAAGAACGGTACGGAGAAGGACGCCACGTTGGACAGCACGCCCAGGGTAGCGGCGCCGCAGCCTACCAGAGTCATCGGTCCACGGAACAGACCCATGCACAGAAGCACCGCGAATACGACACATACAACCAGCTCACTCTTCGGCATAACGCCGCCAAGGATCACTTTGAAATACGGGGAAGCGTAGTTCGCGACCTGGTTGAACATCGGCAGGGTTAAAAGGAAACCAACCAATGGAGCGGTATCTACCACGCCATCATAGTACAGCTTATTGACGAGCTGGCAGTTTTCTTTGAAGGTGCCTTTCATTCTCCCGCACAGGAACAGGGCTGCAAAGCCCGCGATCACGAATCCGCCGATAACGGAGAAATCCAGCCAGATCTTCAAGACAACCGGCACGATCGGGAGGATCAGGGTGTAGATCGGAGCGTTTCTCTCCGGCGCCGCGCCGCGGCTCTGAGCCGCCCATGCGTGGGAGGTCTTCGCCTTCTTTAAATAAATACCGGCCAGGACGGTGGTAATCACCAGCATAATGAGCAGAGCCGCATAGCCCCAATGAGCCGCATACCAGCCCAGGGTGTAATCCGGAAGCTGATCCGGGGTAATAAAGAACGCGCGGTACTGCGCAAAGTTAACCGGGTTCAGATAGATGCCTGCCGCAACGGATCCCATGAAGGAGAACATCGCGATCGCTTTCGGTACGCCCAGGGACATCAGAATCGGGAGTACAATAACGCCGATAGCGATAACAGGGCCCGCGCCGGTCATAGCGGTGAAGATCAGAGCGGTAACAATGTTCAGCAGAGCAAGGGTAACCATCGGCTTATCTCCGCCCAGCTCCACAGTCTTGCGGATCAGGGTGGAGGCGATACCGGTGTCCATCAGGACACGTCCGAACCATGCGCCCCAGCATACATTTACCAGCGTGGTGCCCCATCCCTCCGGAGCGCTCTGGTAAATCTTATTCAGGATACCGACCAGTTCTTTCGCGCTGCTGAACTGTAAAACCTCATTCGAGGATATAAAATCAGCGCTGGCAAACAGGGTACCCGCAAGCGGAAACACGGTCCATAAAATCGTGATACACAGGAAACCGATCATCAGGTTATGTCCTTTGATACAGTAGTAAGCCAGACCAAAGAACGAAAGCAGTAAAATAATACCTACAACATACTCCATAGTTTTCCTCCTAAATACATTAACATTGTCTGTGTGTTACCTATACTCTCTAAAAAACGCTATATTCCTACCATCTCCCTCCATATGTATTTGCTTTTACTTAAAACCAAACGGCTCCTGTCGGGCCTATTCGGTAAAGTACTGAGGATAAATCCCCCGGAGCGTATCCAGGCTCCAGAGAATGGTATTAAAGTGGTTTGAGCAGACCAGACAGGCCGCCTCCCGCTCTCTCCTTCGTATATTGTCCAGTAGCAGCTTCGCCTCCACCATGGAATTGCCCGCGCTGGATAAAGAGCTCATGCTCTCCTGATAGTTAAATGTGGTATAACGCAGATAGTCGATTCTGCGCAAATCACAATCAAGCAGCCGAAACATATCCCAAACCTGCTCCTTGCCGCAAAAAGACATGATCAGCTGATAGAAATCATGCTCACGGACCATGAAGCCCAGAATCGCCTCCCGGCTGTTATCTTCCAGCTGGGTCTGGGCGAGCCTGCTGAGTTGCTGATACTGCTCCTCGTCCAGCCCCTTCTCACAGATCTCGCGGATTGCTGCCTGCTCCAGCACGATATGCGCCTGCGCGGACTGGCGGATCCGGTTCTGGCTGATCAGGGAAATCTCCGTGCCGCGCTGAGGATAGACAACAATATAACCTTCCTCCATCAATTGGGAAAACGCGGATCTGACAAGGGGCCGCCCCAGATTCATCTGAGCCGCCAGGGAGTTTTCACTGAGCATTTCCCCAGGCTCCAGCTCCAGGCTCAAAATCTGGTTTTTCAAAAGCTCGTATACCGGATTCCGGCTTTCCGCATTCCCTACTTCCTTCGTCTGCATCGGCAATTTCATGTCCCCTTCCCAAAATGATACATGCGTATCCGCCCAAATTGCATACAAGTTTTTTAAAAAATGTATTTCAGTTGACCGGCCGCATGTGATTTTTTTCGGCAAGTTTTTTTGTCTTATATACAAGATAGCACATTACTTACGCCTTTGCAACCACTTTTTTATTATTTTTTCCCAAAAAAATTGTGACTTTTTTATTTTAGCCATTGCTTTTTTTACAATTCATGTTAAGATATAAATGGAGAAAATAGGCGAAAAAAATTGCATACAAGCTTTCGCTTTGTTCGTTTTTCTCCATGTTCTGCTTTTCGTACAAAAAAATTTAATACGAATCGAAAAAAAAGTGATATAATCAAAAAGATTGTGATTACCAATATGATTTTTCAGCCACTATATTTCAGGAAAGGCGGTTGCTTATGTCCATACTTCCCGTACAGAATCATCAGGTGCTGGCGCGCAGGGCCTCAGAGGATGCCCGTCAGTATGTATACCGTGTCATCAAGGCCTGTATTCTGAATTTCGTGCTTCCGCCAAAACAAAAGCTCAATGAAGTCACGCTGGCAGAAAGTCTGGAGGTCAGCCGGACTCCGGTGCATGATACCTTCTCCAAGCTGTCCCGGGAATATCTGGTAGACATTTTCCCAAAACGAGGCGCCTTTGTCTCTGTCATTTCCCCGGACCGGATTGAGCAGGCCGTCTGGTGCCATATCCACCTTGGCACAGCCGCGCTGAACCGGATCTATATCAAGAATCCGGATCAGTCTCAGCTCATGATACTGCGTCATCTGATTCACCAGCTGAGCGACCTGCTGCCGCGTATGGATTCGGCTTCGGCATCCCATATTATAATAAAATATATGCATCAGCTTTATCTTCTTGCCGGAGATATGGATTTTATCTGGGATTCCCTTCAAAAAATCGATGTGGACTACCGCCGCCTGCTGTATCTGGTGACTGCCAATACCACGGTGCTTGAGGGCTTTATCTATGAACTTTCGGCTTTGACTGACGCGCTTTCTGATCGGAATTATGATAAAGCATGTGATATTTATAAAGGACATCTTTCCCGCGTACTTCTGATGATCCAGCCCATGCGGCAGATTCATCCGGACTACTTTACGCAGCCGGTCAAAGGGCGGGAGACCGAATAAGAAAAGCCACGTTAAGGAGGAAACCTATATGATTCATTATGAAAACCTGTTTTCCCTGGAGGGGAAGCGTGCTCTGGTCACCGGCGGCACCGGCGGGCTGGGAAGCGCCATCGCTGCCGCTTTTTTGCAAAAGGGCGCGGACACGGCAGTCTGCGGCGGCCATCCGGAGAAAGCGAAGGAGCTGGAAACCTATGCCCGGTCCCTGGGGCGGAAATTTCTTTCCCTGAAATGTGACATTACCGATCCGGAAGCGGTCACCGCCATGCTGGATGAAATCCAGGAAGGCTTAGGCGGGCTGGACATTCTGGTAAACAGCGCGGGCATGAACAAGCTGCTTCACGCGGAGGATTATGATGACGAAACCTTTGCGCAGGTGATGGATTTAAACTTAAACGGATTGCATACCGTGACCCGGGAGGTGGGAAAACGGTTCCTGATTCCCCAGGGATACGGACGGATCGTCAATTTATCTTCCGTAAAAAGCCTGATTGGCACTACGGAAAATTATATTGCTTACTGCGCCAGCAAGGGCGCCGTCAATATGTATACCAAACAGCTGGCCTGTGAATGGGGAAAATACCATATTACAGTCAATGCCATTGCTCCCACCTTCGTGCGGACTCCGATCAATTCCTTCCAGCTGGACGATCCGGTATTTTATAAGAAGCTGACAGAGCGGATTCCCCTGGGACGGATCGGCAAGGAACAGGATATTGCTTCGGCAGCGCTTTATCTTTGCAGCGACGCAGCGGCATTTGTAAACGGACAGGTGCTGGCTGTGGACGGGGGCCTGACAGCGATGCAATGACGCTTTACAACGAAAGCCCAGGAGTCACGCCCGTAAGGGCGCAGACGAGCTTAGCATAACTGTTTATAATAGGAGGGAATTCTTATGATTTATGGAAACGTGAGAAACGAAAAAATCGAGGAGCAGATCGCGATTTTGCCGAAGGCTTTACAAAGCGCGGTTCGCTTTTTGAAAGACACGGATCTGGCAAATCATGAGGCCGGAAAGTTTGAGATGGAGCTGGACGGCGTACCGATGATTTTGCAGGTCCTGGATCTTGAGACCGCTCCCAGAGAAACCTTACGCCCGGAAATTCACCGAAAAAATATTGACGTGCAGTTTTTGGCCGCGGGCGGACCGGAGCGGGCCGGCTATTACAGCGACGACGGAACAAATCAAATAGACGAGGACCTGCTGGACACGCCGCGGGACATCCTTTTCTACCATAATAATCCGGCTGCCGCGGAAGGCACCATCGAAATGACGGTTGGAACCTATGCCATGTATTTCCCGTGGGATGTGCATATCCCGGCCATTCAGGCGGGGGATGGCCCGGCCCCGATCCGCAAAATCGTGGTAAAGGTGCCTCTGGAAGCGTGTCTGTGATGTCCGGCAGTTTCCCCCTTTCTCTGGAGCGGCTCTCCTGCAAGGATCCGGACCAGCGCAGAGAGGCCCTGGAGCAGCTCCTTAGGGAGGAAGGATTTTCCTGGGAGCTCCAGGAAGAAGAGCCGTCCAGGAAGGTCCCCCGGGGGACCAGAAATTATCTGATCCAGACCGGCGATCAGACGCCTTGCCTGCTTTTCTGCGCCCACTATGACGCGACGCCCGGCAGTCCGGGTGTCAATGACAACGCTGCCGCGGTATGTATTTTGATCCGGCTGGCCAAGACTCTTCGGGAAGAGGGAATTACCGCCCGGTTCGCGTTTTTTGACGGGGAGGAAACGGGAAACTCCGGCAGCAAGCTTTATGTTTCCCTGTTGGACCGTCAGCTTCTGACAGGTGTGATCAATCTGGACATGTGCGGCTATGGAGACAGCCTGGTGATTTACGGGAAGGGCCACGAAAAGTCACCTCTCTTCCGGCCGATATGCGACAAGGCTTTTCTGGAACCCTTTCATGGACAGGTGGTTCCGTTTTTGCCAAAGGGCGATGATGTGTCCTTTGCGCGTACCCGGATTCCGGTCTTAAGCATTGCCATGGTGCCCCGGTGGGATATTCAATATCTGAAAACCCTTGCCACCTACGGGGAGGGACTTTTGGGACGGCCGCCGGAGTTTGAGATGATTCTGGGACAGATGGAAGTGGTTACTACCATGCATGGAGGCTTTCGGGATTCTCCGGAATGGATTCAGACTGAAGCGATGGAAAATGTGTATGGGTACCTTTTGAAGGTCTGCCATACGCCGCTGAACGCGGGCAAAAAAAGATTTGGGCTGTTCTAAAGAAGGACGGCTGATTGGGAGGCAGGATTATGGCACTTATTTTACCGGAGAACTATTCTCCGCGTCTTACGATTCGTGAAACTCAGGATGCGATTAAATATATCCGCGACACGTTCCAGAAGGAGCTTGGCAGGGAGATGAATCTGGAGAGGATTTCCGCTCCGCTTTTTGTGGAGCAAAGCAGCGGTCTCAATGATAATCTGAACGGCGTAGAGCGGCCTGTACAGTTTGATGTGGCCGGAATTCCCGGCGAGACGGCGGAGGTAGTCCACTCTCTTGCCAAGTGGAAACGGATGGCGCTGAAAAAGTACGGTTTCCAGCCCGGGGAGGGCCTTTATACCAATATGAATGCCATCCGCCGGGACGAGGAGCTGGATAATCTCCACTCCTGCTATGTGGATCAATGGGACTGGGAAAAGGTGATTACCCGGGAGCAGCGGACCACGGAGACCCTGGAAGCCACGGTGCGCACCATTTTCAAGATCATTAAGCATATGGAGCACGAGGTTTGGTATAAATATCCCCAGGCAGTCAACCATCTGCCCGACGATATTTTCTTTATCACCACCGAGGAGCTGGAACGTCTTTACCCGGATCAGACTCCCAGGGAGCGGGAAAATACAATCACCAGGGAGCACGGCTGCGTTTTTCTGATGAAGATTGGCGACAAGCTGGCAAATGGCAAGCCCCACGACGGGCGGGCCCCGGACTACGACGACTGGCAGTTAAACGGCGATATTTTATTCTGGTACGAAACCCTGGGCTGTGCCCTGGAGATCTCCAGCATGGGCATCCGCGTGGATGAAAAATCTCTGGATGAGCAGCTGACCAAGGCAGGCTGTGATGACCGGAGGGCTTTGCCCTACCACAAAATGCTGTTGGAAGGGAAACTTCCTTATACCATCGGCGGCGGCATCGGACAGTCCCGTCTGTGCATGCTGCTTCTGGATCGCGCCCACATCGGCGAGGTGCAGGCAAGTCTCTGGCCGGAGGAAATGCGCAAAATATGCCGGGAACATAACATTATTCTTCTGTAAAGTCTTGACATCTTGAAATTATTAAGCTAAAATAACGTCCATGTGATATGGATGCTAAAGGAAGTTGGCAGGAAATTGGCTGACGCGGCTGCGCCAGCCACCCGAAGGAGTAAAACTCTCAGGTGATTTTTCAAATCCAGGACTGTCAATGGATAGCTCTCCGGAGAAACCCTGCAGGTCAGGGTGCCGAAGGTGCAACGAACCATACACGGCGGATCCCGTTTTCCGGATCCGTCCGCCGGTTCCAATCTCTCAGGCAAAAGGACGGAGTAAAACCATTCGATACTATGAAAGCCCAGTCGCAAAGCAAGGAACAATCTGTGGGTTTTTATGGGTGATGGTGCGCCGCGCCAGCGGTGCATAGCTGCTTACTATGTGTTTTTCTCTACATTTGCTATCGCAAATATATCACACAATACCATAATTTCATACGAGGAGGTTTTACCATGATTGAGACAATCACTCAGGTAAACAGTGTCATCAACGGTCTTGTGTGGGGCGTTCCGGCACTGACGCTGCTGATCGGAACCGGTGTGATCATGACCGTTCTGACCAAATTTTTCCAGTTCACCCATTTCGGACATTCCATGAAGGAAACGGTGGGCAGTCTGTTTGCCAAAAAGGATATTTTAAAAACCGACGATGCCAATTCCATTTCCCAGTTCCAGGCATTGTGCACCGCATTGTCCGCAACCATCGGCACCGGAAATATTTCCGGCATCGCCTACGCCATCACCATGGGCGGCCCTGGCGCCGTTTTCTGGATGTGGGTTGCTGCCATTGTAGGCATGATGACCAACTACTCGGAAAATGTTCTGGGCATCTTTTTCCGCCGCAGGAATGAGCAGGGCGAATGGTGCGGAGGCGCCATGTACTATCTGCGGGACGGTCTGGGCTCCAAACCAGGCTGCAAAACCATCGGCAAGGTGCTGGCTGTGCTGTTTTCCATCTTCGCCGTATTTGCCTCTTTCGGCATCGGCAATATGGGACAGGTCGCTTCTATTAAAGAAAGCGTTCTGCATGTAATGAATCTGCCCACTGACCATCAGCTGGGCGGCCTGCTCATCGGCATCATCATTATGGCGGTGGCGGCCATGGTGATCATCGGCGGCCTGACCCGCATAGCGCGGGCCAACGAGCGGATCGTTCCTTTCATGGCGATTTTCTACATCGTGGGATCCCTGGCAATCATCCTCCAGCATGCGGATATGATTCTCCCGGCCCTGATATCCATTTTCAAAGGCGCCTTCAGCATGAAGGCAGCGGCCGGCGGCGTGGGCGGCGCGGTCATCAAGCAGGCCGTGACCTGGGGCTTCAAGCGGGGCGTCTTCTCCAACGAGGCAGGCCTTGGTTCCTCGGTTATGGTTCACTCCGCGTCCAATGTCAAGGAGCCGGTGACCCAGGGTCTGTGGGGCATTTTCGAGGTGTTCTTTGACACCATCGTCGTGTGCTCCATGACCGCGCTTTTGATTCTCACCTCCGGCATCGTGGATCTGGAGACCGGCGCTTCCTTGAGCGGAGCCACCAAGCTGGGTCTGGCCACCGAGGCATTCACCAAGAGCTTCGGCGCCCTGGGCGGTGCTTTCATCGCCATCGCCGTGACTCTGTTTGCCTTCTCCACCGTGCTGGGCTGGAGCTATTATGGCACGAAAGCCTGGGAATTCCTGTTTGGCACCAAATCCATTTTTGTATACAAGATTATTTTCCTGGCCATTGTCATTATCGGCTCTACCATGGGCGCGGATCTGGTCATCGACCTGTCCGACACCTTCAACGGCCTGATGGCAATCCCGAACCTGATCGGTGTGCTGAGTCTGTCCGGCACCGTCGTTGCCATCACCAACAACTACTGTGATCGGACCTTCGGCAAAAATGGGAACTCATCCATCACCCCGCTGCTCTCCCACTTCCGGGATATTCAGGCGGAGCATGAGGCAGCGCTGCGGGAGCAGAATCATTAAAATACTTGATAAAATACTGGAAAGCCATCGCAAAGACAGCATTGAGATCTGTCCGCGCGATGGCTTTTTTGTCAGCCCCCTTGAATCCTTTTCCAAAATAAAGTATAATCATATTCTGATATGTAAAATTTTGAATGATATACAAGGAGATATAGTCATGGATTTAATCACAGTCAGAGAATTATACCGCAATCGGGAAAAATATCTGGATAAGGAGATTTCGGTGGGCGGCTGGGTCCGCAGCGTCCGCGATTCCAAAGCATTCGGATTCATCGTGGTCAGCGACGGATCCTGTTTTGAGACCCTGCAGGTAGTCTATCATGATACCCTGGCAAATTTCGACGCCATCAGCAAGCTGAATGTGGGCGCGGCGATCCTTGTCAAGGGCACGCTGGTAGCAACCCCCCAGGCAAAACAGCCCTTCGAGATTCAGGCGACGGAGGTTACTGTGGAGGGCGCGTCCGCTCCGGATTATCCGCTGCAGAAAAAACGCCACACCCTGGAGTATCTGCGCACCATTCCCCATCTGCGTGCCCGCACCAATACCTTTCAGGCCGTATTCCGCGTGCGTTCTCTGATCGCCTACGCGATCCACCAGTATTTCCAGGAGCGGGATTTCGTCTATGTGCACACTCCGCTGATCACCGGAAGCGACTGCGAGGGCGCCGGCGAGATGTTCCAGGTGACCACCATGGATTTAAATAACATCCCGAAAAATGCCGACGGCACCGTGGATTACACCAAGGACTTCTTCAATAAGCCCACCAACCTGACGGTCAGCGGCCAGTTAAACGGAGAAACCTATGCCATGGCATTCCGCAATATTTACACCTTCGGCCCCACCTTCCGCGCGGAAAATTCCAACACCACCCGCCATGCGGCGGAGTTCTGGATGATTGAGCCGGAGATGGCGTTCGCCGATTTAAACGACAACATGGCCGTTGCCGAGAGCATGTTAAAATACGTGATCCGCTATGTGCTGGAGCACGCGCCGGAGGAGATGAACTTCTTCAACAGCTTCATCGACAAAGGACTGCTGGACCGCTTAAACGGCGTGCTGAATTCCGAGTTTGGCCATGTGACCTACACGGAGGCCATCGGGCTTCTGGAAAAGAACAATGACAACTTTGACTATAAGGTATCCTGGGGCTGCGATCTGCAGACCGAGCATGAGCGCTACCTGACTGAGCAGGTCTTCAAAAAGCCGATCTTCGTCACCGACTATCCGAAGGAGATCAAGGCCTTTTATATGAAGATGAACCCGGATGACAAGACCGTAGCCGCCATGGACTGCCTGGTACCGGGCATCGGCGAAATCATCGGCGGCAGTCAGCGTGAGGACGACTACAACAAGCTGCTGGCCCGCATGAATGAGCTAGGCTTAAAGCCGGAGGACTACGCTTTCTACCTGGATCTGCGCAAATACGGCTCCACCCGCCACGCGGGCTTTGGCCTGGGCTTCGAGCGCTGCGTGATGTACCTGACCGGAATGTCCAACATCCGCGATGTCATCCCCTTCCCGAGAACCGTAAACAATTGTGAACTTTAAGGAGCTGCCATGAAATTCATCCACACCGCCGACATCCATTGGGGCATGTCCCCCGACAATGATAAACCTTGGTCCCGCGCCCGCGCCCAGGCGATTAAGGACACCTTCGCCCAGGTCATCAGCCTGGCAAAGAAGCGCGATGTGGACTGCCTTTTTATTGCCGGAGATCTGTTTCACCGCCAGCCGCTGCTGCGGGATTTAAAGGAGTTAAACTACCTGTTCTCCACCATCCCTGCCGTCCGTGTCATCATCATCGCGGGCAACCATGACCGGATCCGGGCAAATTCCGCGATCCTCAGCTTCACCTGGTGCCCAAACGTCACCTGGCTGATGAGCGAGGAGCTGACCTCCGTCTGCTTTGAGGAGCTGAATCTGGAGGTCCACGGTTTCAGCTATCATACCGCGGAACTGACAGAGCCGCTCTTGAATCAGGTCAAGGCTCCCCTGTCCTCCCGCATCCATGTGCTGCTGGCACACGGCGGCGACGGGACTCATCTGCCCATCGACAAATCGCTGCTGTCCCATGCCGGTTTTTCCTATGTGGCCCTGGGTCACATCCATAAACCGGAGATCGCGGCCGATTTCAGCTATGCCTATCCCGGCTCCTTAGAGCCGCTTGACAAAACCGAAACCGGGCAGCACGGGGTTTTGATCGGGGAAATCCATCCTGCCACCCGCCGGGTCGTCTCCCTGGAATTCGTTCCCATGGCGCAGGCCCAATACATTCCCCTGATCGTCCATGTTACTCCGGCTACCACCAATGCCGAGCTGACTGACCGCATTCTGGAGGCGGTTCAAAAACGGGGAGAACAGCACATTTACCGCATCCGCATCCGGGGCAAGCGGGATCCGGACATCACCTTTGACCCGGAGATTCTGGAACGCCGGGCTCAGATTATCGAGATCATTGACGAATCCGAACCCCAGTACGATTTCAGCCAGCTGTTTGCCGAGCATCCCAGCGACATGATCGGCTTTTATATCCGTGCCCTGCAAAAGGAAGATATGAGTCCGGTGGAAAAAAAGGCGCTGTTTTACGGTATCGATGCGCTGCTGTGCACCAAAGATGAGAGGAGCTGACCATGAAATTACTGGATTTACACATTGACGGATTCGGTAAATTTCACGACCGGGATCTGTCATTTGAAGACGGCTTAAATGTGGTCTATGGAAAAAACGAAACCGGGAAATCGACGATCCATACCTTCATCCGCTGTATGCTCTTTGGCATGGAGCGGGGACGGGGACGGGCATCGAAAAATGACTGCTATACCCGCTCCGCTCCCTGGGAAAACAAAGGCGCCTACGGCGGCACTTTGCGGGTGGAGCATGAAGGAACCATTTACCGCATTGAACGGGATTTTGCAAAGGATATCAAATCACTGACCATCGTGGATGAAACCCTGGGAAAAGCGGTGGAGCCGGCAAAGCCCTTGCTGGATGAAATCCTTTGCGGGCTGACGGAGACCACCTACTCCAATACCATCAGCATTGGCCAGCTAAAAAGCGCCACGGACAGCGGCATGGTTTCCGAGCTGCGCAATTATATTGCCAACATGAATACCTCCGGCAACATGGCCTTAAACATCACCAAGGCCTCCGCCTACTTAAAAAACCGCCGCAAGGAATTTGAGCGGCAGCTGGTTCCGGAGGCGGCCCGCAGCTATACGGCGCTGCTAAGTGAGATCCGCGGTATCGAAAAGGAAATTTCCGCGCCGGAGTATGAAAATCAATTGAAAACCTGCCAGGTCATGCGCAGCCAGGTGGGCGCCCGGCTGACGGAAAAACAGGCGGAGCGGGAAGCCTTGCTGCAGAAGATCGCCGCCGGGCGGCAGGTATTAAGCAGCGCTCAGTTTACCGATGAAGCCTCCATCCGCAGCTATCAGAAGGAAACGGCGGACACCTACGAGGAATATCAGACTGCCAAGGCCTCCGGCGAAAAGAAATCCCGGGGGATTCTGGCTGTGATCTGTATCCTGCTGGCCATTGGCTGCGCAGTCCTGTCCGGCCTTATCTACATGCGCTCCCAGATCATGCTTTTGGGCGGCGCAATCGATGAAGCTCCGGCCCTGTTCCAGGAAAGCCTTTCCCTGCCGCTTCTGGCAGGCGGCTGTATCGCCGGAACCGTACTGCTTCTGTTTTGGGGAATCCTTTTGATTTTAAAGGGGAAAAGGCTTAAGAAGGAAGCAGCCATGAGCGGCAAGGTCCTCCAGGAAATTTTCTCCCGCCATCTGGGAGACTCCACCATATCCGAGGAGGCGAAGCAGGCCTTTGACGGGCGGATGGAGGAGTACATCCGTCTCAGCCAGACTCTGACCCGCTCCGAAACCTTGGTCGCTGAACAGGCCAACCAGATCAATGCCTTAAAGGAACAGCAGGCAAGCTGCGACACCGCCATCTCCAAACAGCAGCGTATGCAATGGGAGCTGGAAAAGAAGCTGGACCATCTGGCCCATTGCAAAGACCAGGTGGAATCCTTAAAGCGGATCCTTTCTGAAAACGACCAGGTCCGGGAGGAACTGGCCGCCATCGACCTGGCGCTGGAAACCATGACCGATCTTTCCTCCTCCATCCGCGATTCCTTCGGCCTTTACTTAAACAAAACCGCGTCCGACATGATTGCCGGCATCACCGGCGGCATCTACAGCAGCATGAGCGTGGACGAAAACCTGAACATTTTCATGAACACCCGCACCAAGCTGGTTCCTGTGGATCAGGTCAGCAGCGGCACCATGGACCAGATCTACCTGGCACTGCGCCTTGCGGCCGCACGGCTGATCCAGGGCGGCGAGGACCGGATGCCCCTGGTTTTCGACGACAGCTTCGTGCTGTACGACGACGAACGGCTGCGCACCGCACTGCAATGGCTGTGCAAAGCCTATCAGGGACAGATCATCATCTTCACCTGCCACCAGAGGGAGGCGACGGTGATGGCGTCCTACAAGATTCCTTATCACTTGATTTCATTATAGACAGGTTTCTGCAGGAGCCGACTGTCATACGACGGCACCCTGGCATGCCTGGCAAATGCGATCAATCGAGTAGGGAAGATGCAATCTGACCTACTCGCCTGCGCCGGGGCGCGTGCTGCTTTCCCTTAGGATGCAGGGAAACGCGCCAGCGACGCGTTTCATCGTACAGCAGCAAAATTCCACACGCGCCCCGTGTGCAAAAAAAGGGCCTCGCCTCTCACAGCGAAGTCCTTTTTCTTTCATAGTAAACGAACTTGTCTGCTGACGCAGACACCACCCCACCCATGAAAGCCCCACGGATGGCTCCGCGCTGGCACGGCGCACCACCATACATGAAAGCCTCACGGATGGCTCCGCGCTGTCGCGCTCCCGCCATCCTACCCGTATTCGCAAATCGACCCGGTCGCTTTGCTCCCGTGTCTGTTTTGCTCATACGGGTTAGCGTCGCTAAAGCATGGTCACACTGGTCTGCAAGCAGCCCGTGTGCCCCTGCTTTGCGACTGGGCTTTCATTGTAAAAAGTACTCATTAACATCAGCCTTATCATTGTACTGTTTCCGAACGTGGACGATGATGGAACCATCCTCCTGCTCAGACTCATCAACAATCTGATACCTGGTCCTTGCACGTTCTAACAGAGCCTTATAATGCTTGACTTCTTCATGATTGATTTTCAGCGTCTGCTCTTTGCTGTAACCCGCATCGGGCTTCTGCGAAAAAACAAGAGTCTGAAGAATACACGCAGCTTTTACTCGTTTCACAATAACACCTCCTCGTATAATATGTTTAACCTATAGTAAACGACAAAAATATTTGTCGTTTGCTATATAAAATGCAGAGAGGTATTCAAGCGAAACAAACGGTGATATAACGGCTGCCGTCGAAATATCAGGCTGAAATGCACTCTCGTGGTAGCTTTGCTACATTGTAATTATAGCATAAAATCTCCGAAAAAATCATGCTGAAATTTTTGTACTTTTCACAAAAAATTTACGTTTTTGAAAGCGGTCTCTTGCATATCCTATTTTGAGTCAGTATATCCGCACCGGGCGCAAGGAAATGTGCGCCGCACACCGGGCAGACCAGTTCCAACCCCGCCGCAACATTCAGAGAAGGCTCCACATAGTGTCCATTCGGTCAGCGATGGCTGGCCAGCCTTGAAAACATCAGCCGCAGGCTGTTCAGCAGCTCCGTGCCTGTCCCGAACGTGCTGCGGATGCCTGGAACGCCGGGGCGCTGACGAAGCGTCAAAGAGGACTTGCCGGAACCGGAAACACAGGCATGAGATCGCGCCCTTTTGATTTTTCCATTTCCCTGCAGCATAATCAGCAGCAGCGTCAGCGGACAGTTCCCGGAAGGGGTCAGGATCCCCTTTTTTACTTCTTTGAGGAATTCCTCGTAGGACATAACTTCTTTCAAGGCTGCCTCCTGTTCGTAATGAGATGGCACCCGAATGATGGTATCATTATTCTGAAATAATCGGAAATGCATTCTGTACTAAAAAGGCCGCGTCCCTACCGT
>CAZICB010000002.1:0-89522 GCA_964537765.1 uncultured Lachnospiraceae bacterium | reverse complement strand
CAAGGTTGAATGTGGACGGCTCGATCTGTGATCAGTAGGCAGTGGTTTGTGGTTATGTGATGGACTACGGCGGATATGACCAGGCTTCCATGTTCAGGCAGTCCTGGCTGATCGCCATCATCTGCTGTGTGGTCAGCGTGGGCTGGATCATGACCGTATTCCCGATTCTGTAAATGTAAAGGTTGTTTATTATGCCGCGTCTGTACCTTGGCTGGTGGATGCTCCGGTCAGCGGTTATCCACCCGCTCCGGGTACAGATCGTGGTATGCCATCCTATAAAGGACAGCCCGTGAAAAATCCGGGGCTGTCCTTTATAAGCACGCAGGAAAAGTCATTGCTTTCTTGCATTATATTGCGTATTTTTTGAAATATTCCTCCGCCTGATCCAAGGCCAGCCCGAACCGCTTCTGCAGCTTTTCCAGAATCCGGCTCCGGGGGATCCCTTCCTCCAGGTTATCCTCGATCAATGTCTGAATGCCGCCCTCTATAAGCCCGGCGGCTCGCCCCTCAGTGAGCCCGACAGCCCGCCCCTCAGTAAGTCCGGCGGTCCGTTCATCCTCCAACCATTCCTCCAGTGCCTGGCACATATTCAATCCCTCCTCCGTCTCATCGGTTTGTTTCCTCATAAGAGATTCCTCCAAATTCCGGGCATTGCCCAGGATGGACATGGCATGCAGGGTTTCCCTGCCGATGTTTTGGAAAATCTCCTGGTTTCCGGTTATAAATTGCTTCAATGCGTGTTTGCTGTTTTGGTGCTTTACAAAGCCAAGCAAGGCTTTCAGCTCTCCCTGGTATTGGTCCAGATCCGGAATCCGGCATACCTCCAAAAGATTAAGCTTATAATCCGCAATCTTATCTTTATATTGAAGGAAATCCGGTGGAATGTCAAGCATCTCGTGCAGATTTTTGGGACCATCCCATTCCCGGTCTCCCCAGTAAACGCACAGGGTCAGAACCGGAATCAACCGGTCCCCATGGGCGAAGCCGCTTAAAAATTCCGGACCGGACAAATCCTTTTGTTCCCAATGTCTTTTTTCGATTTTTGTCCTTTGGGACTCGTATTCCAGGGCGTCGTACAGCAGATGGCGTAAAGGCATGGCATAGTGGATTTGATCCTGATTTTCGATGCCACAGATCATAAGGACTGTTTTTTCCTCGTAAAGCTTTAGGATGTCCCGGTATTTTTCTATGGGGACAGAACCGGGGTGATTCCGGTAGCTCTTTGCTGCGGCCTTTTCCAAAAGTGCCAGCTCCTGGGGGTCCAAATCCCTCAGCTTATCCGGCAAGATCATGTGTTTTCCGCCGAACAGTCCGTTATTGCAGAGCTGCGCAAAACGTCCGTTGTCTGACAGATACTGTTTTGATATGGTATTTTTAATTCCCATGTATCCTCCTTTTTCCTATGATAATTTTTCTATGATAATGGTTGGATCTGCCGGAGAAGCTCCGCGCATGAAACCAGATCAGGATAAGCGTGAATGCTTATCGAAACAATGCCATCATACCATATCCGCCCTTTGAAGACAAGTTTTTTCTTGCCCGGGCGGTTTTTTTGCTGTAAACTGATGATAGAAAAAAACCATGGAAAACGGTGAGTGTGATGACCATACAGCAGATGCAATACTATATCCGGGTTTGCCAGCACAAAAGCTTTACCAAAGCGGCCCGGGAGCTAAATATTTCCCAGCCGGGGATTTCCTCGGCCATGCGGGATTTGGAAAAGGAATGCGGCGTGGAGCTGTTTGAACGGCGCAACAACAGCCTTTATATTACCGACCAGGGGGTCTTGTTTCTGGAGGAAGCAAAAAAGCTGATGAAGCAGTACGAACAGATGCAGGCAGCGGTGAAAAATCTTTCCCAGGGGCGTGACTATGTACGGATGGGCCTGGCCACCATGGGCGGAGGCAGCGTCTACCCCAGGCTGCGCAGTCAGTTCCAGAAGGAGTATCCGGATATTGCGGTCATGGCGGTGGAGGATTCCAACGGAGCCTTGCGGCGGATGCTGGAAAATGACGAGGTGGACCTGGTGCTGTGCTCCTCCCGCACCATGTCGGAGATGGAGACTCTGGACCATGTGGATATCCGGTCCACCCGGGTGCAGTTTTGTGTGAATTATCGCCATCCGTTGGCATCCTGCAGCCAGGTGAGTTATGAGCAGATGAGCCGGGAGCCGCTGGTTTTGCTGTCCGACGTTTACAGCATCACCAGGCGGGTGAAGCAGTCCTTTGCGGAGCGGAATCTGCCCATGGACATTATCCATTACACCAATCATGCTTACACGGTCCTGCAATTTATCCGCCAGGGTGCGGCCTGCGGCTTCCTGCCCTCGGATGTGGTGGAAGGAAATGCGCAGATCATAGGCATTCCGCTGCTGGATGGGGAGGAGGCGCGAATCAGCCTGTTCTGGAAAAAGAATAAGCTTCAGTTTTCGGCGGCAAAGAAGATGATCCGGTTTACAAAACAGCATATGATTGTCAGGGAAGACCATAACTAAAAGTTAGTCAGCCAAGAAAAACACCGCTGTACGGAGTGGAAATTTGATGGTATAATTTTACTTATCAGGTTGCGAAAATGCATGCTGGAAATAAAGAAAAAGGGGGATGCTAGTTTGACCCGACAGGAAATGATTGAGAAGGCCAGGGAAACCAGGAAAAATGTGACCAGCGCGCCGGTGGAGCCGGAGCTTTTGGCGCGGTATCCGGCTCAGGTGACCTTGCGGAGGATTCCCACCCGGGTGGGAGATTCGGATGTATATGATACCACCAATGACCAGGTGCCGCCAGGCGCTCCTCTGGTGATTAATTTTCACGGCGGCGGTTTCATCCGGGCGCGGACCTTAAACGATGAGGTTTTTTGCAGAAAGCTTGTGAATGCCCTTGGCTGCCGGGTGCTGGATGTGGACTACCGTGTGGCACCGGATTATCCTTTCCCGGCAGCGCTCCACGAAGGCTATGACGTGGTGAAATGGGCCTCTGCCCATGCAGATGAGCTGGGGATCGACCCCGAAAGGATCATCCTGACCGGCCACAGCGCAGGCGGAAACCTGGTGTGCGGTATCTGCATGATGGCCCATGAATCCGGGGATTTCCGGGTTTCGGCGGCAGTGCTGGACTACCCGCCCATGGACCTTTACACGGACCCGGCGGATAAGCCGAAGATGGGAGAGGGGATCCCCTTCGAGCGGGCACGCCTCTACAATTTATATTATTGTGAGCGGGAAATGCAGAAAGATCCTTACGTTTCTCCCTATTACGCCGGCCTGAAAATGCTAAAGGATTTCCCCAAAGCGCTGGTGATCACGGCCGGGCAGGATGATCTGTGCAATGAGGCGGAAGCCTTTGCCTTAAAGCTGGCACAGGCGGGCAATGAGGTGACATTAAAGCGCTTCCCGGGCGCGGGACATGGCTTTACCATTTACCGGAGGCCGGGACATGAGCAGGCGATGGAGCTGATTATCCGGTTCCTGAAACAACATATTTCATAATCCACAGGAGGACAAATACCATGAATTATTTTGAAGAAGCGCTGAAAATGCACAGCGAGCACAAGGGGAAAATCGAAGTTTGCAGTAAGGTGAAGCTGGAAACCCGGGATGATTTGAGCATTGCCTATACGCCGGGTGTAGCCGAGCCTTGCAAGGAGATTGCCAAGGATAAGAAAAATGTATTCAAATATACGGCAAAGAGCAATCTGGTAGGTGTGGTATCCGACGGAACCGCGGTGCTTGGCCTGGGCAATATCGGCGCGGAGGCTGCGATCCCGGTCATGGAAGGAAAATCCATCCTGTTTAAGCAATTCGGCGGCGTGGACGCTTTCCCGATCTGCCTGGACACCAAGGACACGGAGGAGATCATCAAGGCCGTGAAGCAGATTGCTCCGGTGTTCGGCGGCATTAATCTGGAAGATATTGCTTCCCCCAAATGCTTTGAGATCGAGCGTCGCCTGGAAGAGGAGCTGGACATTCCGGTATTCCACGACGACCAGCACGGGACCGCGGTGGTGGTGACCGCTTCCCTGATGAATGCCTTGAAGGTGGTGGGTAAGAAGATCGATGAGATTAAGGTGGTATTGAACGGCCCTGGCTCCGCAGGCACCGCCATCATCAAGATGATGCTGACCGCAGGCGTGAAAAATATCATTGCCTGTGATGAGAACGGTATTCTTTATAAGGACCGGGGCGTAGGCATCGTGGACCATAAGAAAATGCTTTGCGATATCACCAACCTGGAAGACATGCGGGGAACCCTGGCGGATGCCCTGGTCGGCGCGGATGTGTTTGTAGGCGTGTCCGTGGCAGGCGCTTTGAAGCCGGAAATGATCAAGACCATGAATCCAGATCCGATCGTATTTGCCATGGCAAACCCGGTTCCGGAAATCATGTATGATGAGGCGATGGCGGCAGGCGTGAAGGTGATGGGCACCGGCCGTTCCGATTTCCCGAACCAGATCAACAACGTGCTGGCATTTCCGGGTATTTTCCGCGGCGCTCTGGACGCGGGTGCGAGAGATATTAACTATGACATGAAGCTGGCAGCAGCGGAAGCCATCGCTGAACTGGTGGAGCCGGAAAAGCTGTGCGCAGAGTATATTATCCCGTCTGCCCTGGATCCCCGTGTGGCAAAGCACGTGGCGGAGAAGGTGGCAGCGGCGGCAGTGAAGTCCGGGGCTGTGAGAAAATAAGAGGCATTGCTGTAAGCATAGGAAAAAGGGCAGGGGCGTTTCGTCAAAGAATGGAGGTATGTCTATGAGAAGAATGGTACGTATGATGGTGGTGGTCGCAGCCGCTTTGATGATAGCGCGGCCGGTCATGGCTGAGACGGTGATCGTTCCACCCTTCACCCAACAGACAGAGGTCAATGAAGGTTTGGGGCCGGGGGCATCCGCGGTTCAGAACGGTCCCGAGCAGAATGGGGAGACGTCTTATCATGCTCCTGCGGGAGACGAAGGCACCACCCTTTCTCCGGTGATTGTGGCCGGACAGGGCAGCGCCCAGGCCCGGCAGCAGGCGGAAGAAGCGGCGGCAGCTGAGACGGCCCAGCAGGCAGCGGAAGAAGCGGCGGCAGCCGAGACAGCCCAGCAGGCAGCGGAAGAAGCCGCGGCAGCCGAGACAGTGGAAACGGCAGCCGAAGAACCCGCTACAGCTCAGGAGCAGGCAGCCGAAGAAGCCGCGACAGCCCAGTCCGCGGCAGAAGCGGAGGCAGCCTCCGGCCGCCAGATCGATCCGTCCCGGCCTATGGTGGCGCTGACCTTCGACGACGGTCCCCAGACATCGGTGGGGAACCGGATTATGGACTGCCTGGCGCAGTATGGCGGCAAGGCCACTTTCTTTATGGTGGGAGATCGGGTCAGCGCCCGTGCAGCGGAGGTCCAGCGGATGGTGGCGGAAGGCCATGAGGTGGCAAATCACACCATGAACCATAAATATCTTCAGAAATTAGGCGCGGCGGAGATCCAGGCCCAGGTAAACGCCTGCAACGACGCGATTCAGGCAGCCTGCGGAGTACGCCCGACCCTGATGCGCCTGCCCGGCGGAAATCAAAACGCCACGGTTCGGGCCAATGTCCACATGCCGATGATACAGTGGAATATCGATACCCTGGACTGGAAGACCCGCAATGCGGACCAGACGGTGGCGGCAGTGCTTAACAAGGTGTCGGACGGCGATATTGTGCTG
Organism: uncultured Lachnospiraceae bacterium; assembly: GCA_964537765.1. Taxonomy (GTDB): domain Bacteria; phylum Bacillota; class Clostridia; order Lachnospirales; family Lachnospiraceae; genus Brotaphodocola. The sequence continues at coordinate 83,848 of CAZICB010000002.1, read as the reverse complement.
ATGCATGAGCTGTACAGCCAGACCGGAGACGCGGCTTTGCGGATTATTCCGGAGCTGGCAGCCCGTGGGTATCAGATGGTGACGGTCAGCGAGATGGCGGCCGCGAAGGGAAAGAGCCTGGAGGCAGGACAGCTTTATTATTCTTTTAAATAAAGAAGCTCTTCGGAGCCCCCGCATTTAAGGTCCTGCCTTAGCCGGTATTCGCTGGGGGTGCATCCGTAGCGGCGCAGAAACAGCTTGGAAAAATAGCTTAAATGACGGAAGCCGCAGGACAAGGCGATCTGCGTGATATTGGTGTTTGTGTGCTGCAGCAGATGGCGGCTGACCTCCAGCCGGTAGGCATTCATAAAATCCACCGGAGGCTGCTGCAGGTAATGCTTAAAGATGGAGCAGCATTTGCTCCGGCACACATTTCCTGCGGCAGCAATGTCATCTAAGGTGATTTTTTCCGGGTAATGCTGATAAATATAGGAAACCATGGCCTTCTGGATGGCGATGTCCGAGCAGTCCGGCTCCGGATTTTGAGGAATCCGGTCCTGGATCTGGCGGTAAACGTGGCTTAATAAAAGGCAGGCGGTTCCCAGCACCTCCAGCTCATAGCCGGGGGCGCCCTGCTTTTTCAGGTCCGTAATTCTGGTTAAAAGCCGGGGCATGATCTGGGTATGGGGCTGGCCTTTTTGGGGCGCGGGAAAGTGCAGGTATTCCAGGCAGGGGTTTTCCGTGATGGGAAGCAGGTATTGCTGATAAAACGGGCGGCACCCGGTCAGCAGAGACGGATGAAACAGAAACACGGCAAATTCACATTCCTGGTGCCGGCAGGAAAAGCCATAATGCAGCTGGCGGGCATTGACCAAAATGGTATCACGTTCTTTCAGAAGAATTTTTTTGCCGTTGACATCGTAATACATGCAGCCCTTGAGAATATGAAGAAATTCCAGATCCTCATGCCAGTGACAGAGCGCACGCATATCCGGGTAGGCAGACAGATGATTGCTTCGGATATAAAGGGGGATTCCTGGTTTATCGTAGTGAACGATTTCCGATGCGTCCTGCATCACATCAACTTCAATCATAGAAATTTCCTCCGGCAGTGTTTTTCTTCCATAATCATAGCACAGATTTGTTCGCCGAAGCAATTAGCACAGACAAATATAATAATTATAATAAACAGAAAAAATTGTGATAGCTTAAGGACAGGATTCCTGATATGATAAGGGAAAAATGAAAAACGAGGTGGAGTTATGGATCAGATCAAGCGCAGAGATATGGGGCTGCCTTATATATCCGATGATGCGGTGATGGAGCAGCAGAAGGTATGCCGCAGGATCCTGCAGAAATTTAACACTGCGGACCGCTCCGATTTTGAATTGCTGGCAGGTATTATCAAGGAGCTGTTCGGCAAGTCGGAGGGCGCCTTTGTCAATCCGCCTTTTTACTGTGATTATGGATCTCATATTGAAGTGGGAAAGAATTTTTATGCCAATTATAACTGCACAATCATCGATGTGGCGAAGGTGAAGATCGGTGACAATTGTATGTTTGCCCCCAATGTGGCCGTTTACACGGCAGGACATCCGGTGCATCCGGTGACGAGAAATTCCCTTTATGAATATGGCGTGGAGATTACCATTGGTGACAATGTATGGGTCGGCGGGAACACGGTGATTCTGCCGGGTGTGCACATCGGCAGCAATGTGGTGATTGGCGCTGGCAGCGTGGTGACCAAGGACATCCCGGACTGGTGCGTGGCCGTGGGCAATCCCTGCAGGGTGATCCGCCCGATCACGGAGGAGGACCGGAAATATTATTACCGGGACCAGGTGTTTGATGAGGAGGCCTGGGCCCAGGTGGAAGCCCATAGAAAACAGATAGAAGGCCAGTAGGAGGTGAGCAGAATGTTTGCGGATTATCATGTACATACCAGCTTCAGCGATGATTCCCAATGCCCCATGGAGGATATGATAAAACGGGCATTGGAGCTGGGGATCGATGAGCTTGCATTTACGGAGCATGTGGATTATGGGGTCAAAACGGACTTAAACTGTGATTACGACGGTTATTTTGCCCAGGTTGCCCGGATGAAGGAGAAATACGACGGCCGCCTGAAAATCCGGGCGGGCATTGAGTTCGGTGTGCAGCTGCACACGATTCCGCGGTTTCAGGCGGATTTTAAAAAGTATCCCTTTGAGTTTGTGATTTTGAGCAATCATCAGGTGAATGACAAGGAATTCTGGAAATATGAATTTCAGGAGGGAAAGAGCCAGGAGGAGTATCAGACCGCCTATTATCAGGCAATCTATGATGTGGTGCGCCGCTATAAGGATTATTCCGTGCTGGGGCATCTGGACATGATCAAACGGTACGACCCTGCAGGGGACTACCCCGATGAGAAAATCCTGGGGATCGTGGAGCAGATTTTCCGCCAGGTGATCGCCGACGGGAAGGGGATCGAGGTCAATACCTCCTGCTTTAAATATAAGCTGAAGGATCTGACGCCCTCCCGGGAGATTTTGAAGCTGTACTACCAGTTGGGCGGACGGATCCTGACCATTGGTTCCGACACCCACGAGACCACCCATCTGGGAGATCACATTCCTCAGGTAAAAGAAGTGCTGAAAGAAATCGGATTTCGGGAATTTTGCACCTTTGAAAATCAGAAGCCGGTGTACTGGAGTTTATGACTCTGGTACTCCGGCTTCCCGCTTCATCAGAATGCAGTGAGACGCGTCGGTGACGCGTCTCATCATGTCTCTGTCAGAAAATTATGCGGCCAGCATCTGTGCATACCGCACACAATTATCCAATGTCAAAAGCTCGCCGTCTGCAAAACGATACCAGGTTGTACCGTTTTTCATAACAGGAACAGCGGCAGCCAGCATGGCATTTTTGATTCGTTCTGCGGAAGGCGCCGTCTGTTCTGCTGTTACGGTGTATTCAAGATCCATAATAAAATCATTTAATTTTGCCATAAGAAGCACCTCCTTGTTTTGATGATTCCATTGTACAGAAAAATCATGTACGAAATGTGAAAAATTTTCTACAAGATTGTGTTCGTTTGCTGACAAATTTCTTACGAAAGAGATTACTTGTCCGTATCGGGAAAAGACGGCAGCTTAACGCTTCTTTTTGTCCTTCTTTAAGCCCTGTAGTCCCTTTGCAACATTGATCAGAAGCTCAATCTCCTGATCGTCAAGGCTGTCTGCGCTGGCAGCCAGATCCTGGATGGACCTTCTGTATTTGGGAAGGGAATCTTCATCCGGATCATAGAAAAATTCACTTAATGTAATTCCGATAAAATTACAAAATTCGTTCAAAGCATTCAGCGAAGGATTGGCTTTTCCGGAAGTGATTTTCTGCATATAGCTTTTGCAATGTCCCAGTTCCATGCTGGCTTTGTATTCGGAAATATTTTTCTCAATCAATAATTCTATGACACGTTTCTGAATAAAATCCTGCTTCATAGGGGCCTCCTCTCGCTGAATCAAGTATAATAGAAAAGTGTTTGCTTTATGGAGACTAGAATTCCCTATATTTTTAAAATAGTAGAATAAAATTCTCTTTTTGCTGAAATACATGATAAACAGACGAGCGGAGGCAAACGAAAAAACCGCAGGGACAAAAATCTGCCCTGCGGTTCAGAAGACGATGCTTCGATTATTCCGGCAATACCACTGCGGAAATGATCATATCCTTCGTCCCGGTATTTTCGATTCCATGCCAGTCGCCGGGGTTCATACTGCCCGCTTGGCCGGCGCGGATGGGCTGGGGGATTCCGTTGTGGGTAAATATTCCCTCACCTTTCAGCACATAATAGATTTCCATATTGCCTGTGTGCTGATGGTGGCCGATGGAGCTGCCTGGGTGGAGGACAATGGAGATAAATGCCTCAGCGCGTCCGCCCAGATCTCCGCCTTCCATGACAACATGAAGCTCTCCGGTCCCTTTACCGCCGAAGCGCTTTTCAAACGGAATGACTTTTTCTGTGAATATCATGACTGACCTCCTATATAATACTGTTTATAACGCTATCATACAAAAAATAACTTTTGAAATCAATCAATTCTGCGGATTTGTTGCTTTTTGGCCGGGATTTTGTTATGATAGAGTACAAAAGAATATTTCAGGAGGAAGTTTTTTATGAATGGCAATGTAATTGTAGGTCAGTCGGGCGGTCCGACAGCGGTTATTAACTCCAGCCTTGCAGGCGTATATCGGACTGCGATTGACCGTGGAGCAAAGAAAGTATACGGAATGCTGTATGGAATTCAGGGATTGATGGACGAGCAGTATGTGGATCTGTCTAAGTACATTAAGAATGACCTGGATATGGAGATTCTGAAACGGACTCCGTCTGCATTTTTGGGTACTTGCCGCTATAAACTGCCGGAAATCCACACCAGCAAGGAGATCTATGAAAGGATTTTTGAGATTCTGGATAAGCTTGACATCGAATGCTTTATCTATATCGGCGGAAACGATTCCATGGATACCATTAAGAAGCTGTCTGACTATGCGATTCTGACAGGCAGATCCCAGAAGTTTGTGGGCGTACCGAAGACTATTGACAATGATCTGGCGCTTACGGATCACACCCCGGGCTATGGCAGCGCCGCAAAATATATTGCTACCTCTACCAAAGAAATCATCCGCGACGGACTAGGCTTTTCTTACAAGAAAAAACTGGTTACCATCATTGAGATCATGGGCCGGAATGCCGGCTGGCTGACCGGTGCGTCCGCATTATCCCGCGGCGAGGATTGCGACGGGCCGGATCTGATTTATCTGCCGGAAATTCCTTTTGACATTGAAAAATTCATGGCGAGAGTGAAAAAGCTGCTGGAGAAAAAGGATGTGGTTGTGATTGCAGTATCGGAGGGTATTCGCACCAAGGAAGGCAAATATGTCAGCGAGCTGGGCAGCAGCGTGGATTATGTGGACGCATTTGGACATAAGCAGCTGAGCGGCACCGCCAGTTATCTGGCCCATGTCGTCAATCAGGAAATCGGCTGCAAGACCAGAGCCGTGGAATTCAGCACCCTGCAGAGAAGCGCGGCACATCTGGCCTCCCGTGTGGATGTCAATGAGGCATTTATGGTGGGCGGCGCTGCGGTGAAGGCCGCAGACGAGGGAGATTCCGGCAAGATGGTGGTAATCGACCGTGTGTCCGATGATCCGTATCAGTGCGCTACCGGCATCTATGATGTACATAAGATTGCTAACGACGAGAAACTGGTTCCGAGGGATTGGATCACCAAGGACGGCACCTATGTGACAGAAGAATTTATTGAATATGTGAGACCGTTGATCCAGGGCGATTCTCCGTCCGTTATGGTAGACGGTATTCCGAGACATTTGTACATGCCATCGAAAAAATAAGGAGTTGGAAAGGCTTCGGGTAGCTGTAAGACAGGCGGTGCCGTAACAGGCACCGCTGCGGCGTTCCGGGAGGGATAAAAATGAGACAGGACCACAGATTTCAGCGAAAAGGCGGGCTGAGTGACACCCAGAAGCGGATGCTTCCGGTTGTTTTGATCCCGCTGATTGTGATTGTATTGATGATTGTCATCGTGATCGCGGACCATTCCAAGGAGAAGGCCGACGCACCAGAACCGGCGCTGCCCGTACAGGAAACCGAAGGGCAGGAGGCTGCTTCGAATCCGGGGAAGGTGGAAAGCGGGAGCGAACCGGAGGGAGAGTCCGATGAACCGGAGGAGACTCAGGAATCAGAGGAGGCTCAGGAGCCGGAAGAGACCCAGGAATCGGAAAACGCAGGGAGCGAGCCGGAGGAGACTGAGGCAGTATCCATATTGCAGCAGGACGGCGTGCCGGAGATCCGCGATCTGATTGTGCGGTATTATCAGGCGCGGGCGACCGCAGATGCGGAGACGATCAATCAGATTTACAATGTGGGCGAGGTGCCTGCCTATATGCTGGAAATCCAGAAAGTGCAGCTGGCAAATAATGCCAAATATTTAAGCGGTGTCAGCAATGTGGTCACCTATGTGACGGCGGGACTGGCCGCAGATAGCTGGCTGGTGTATTCCACCGCGGATTTGCAGTTTTATGCTTCCGAGACGGCAGCTCCGATGATTATGTGGTGCTATGTGACGAAGGGCGAGGACGGCGCCTATCACATTGTGAAGGATACCGACTTGTCAGCGGAGGAGCTGCAGTATGTGGATTCTGTCAATCGCTCCCGTGAGGTGCGACAGCTGGCCGCTGGTATCAATGGCCTTTTGAAGGAGGCACTTTCTTCGGACGAAGCCTTGAATGAGGTGTACGGCATTCTCCACGATGGTTCCCCGGTTTGGGAGGGAAAAGAGGAGACGGAGCCGGAGGTGGTGATCCTGGAGAGCGAAGGCGCAGAGGCTGAGGAAACGGCTGAGGTGGAAAGCGGCGCGGAACCGGAAGACAGCGCGGAAGAAGCAAAAGAGGCTGAGACGGAAAGCGGAGCAGGACTTTCTTCATAGTGATGTCACAGGATTTCGAGGATTTGAAAATGGAAAGCATGAATGTGAAGGATTTTTATTTTGATCTTCCCCAGGAGCTGATTGCCCAGGACCCGCTGGAGGACCGCAGCGCCTCCCGCCTGCTGGTTGTGGATAAGCGGACCGGAGAGCTGGAGCACCGGGTTTTCAGGGATATTGTGGAATATCTGCATCCGGGAGACTGTCTGGTGATCAATGATACAAAGGTGATTCCTGCCCGGCTGTTCGGCGTCAAGGAGGATACCCAGGCAAAGATCGAGGTGCTGCTTTTGAAGCGCCGGGAAAATGATATTTGGGAGACTTTGGTAAAGCCCGGAAAGAAGTGCAAGCCCGGAACGGTGATCGTTTTCGGGGAGGGGCTCCTGAAGGGAATCGTCGTGGATGTGGTGGAGGATGGCAACCGCCTGATTCAGTTCTCCTACGAGGGCATTTTCGAGGAGATTCTGGACCAGCTGGGGCAGATGCCTCTGCCGCCTTACATTACCCACCAGTTGAAGGATAAAAACCGTTACCAGACGGTCTATGCCAAGCATGACGGCTCCGCGGCGGCTCCCACCGCCGGACTTCATTTCACCAGGGAGCTTTTGCAGAGGATTCAGGACATGGGCGTGAAGGTGGCTCATGTGACCCTCCATGTGGGACTTGGCACCTTCCGTCCAGTGAAGGTGGACAATATCCTGGACCACCATATGCACTCTGAGTTCTATATGGTAGAGGAATCGGAAGCAAAGAAAATCAACGACACGAAAGTCGCCGGCGGGCGGGTGATCTGTGTGGGCACCACCAGCTGTCGCACCATCGAGTCCGCAGCAGGGGAGGATGGCCGCGTGAAAGCCGGAAGCGGCTGGACAGAGATTTTTATCTATCCGGGCTACCGCTTTAAAGTGCTGGACTGCTTGATTACCAACTTTCATCTGCCGGAGTCCACTCTGGTGATGCTGGTTTCCGCCCTGGCCGGGCGTGAACATGTGCTGCACGCCTACGAGGAGGCTATTCGGGAACGTTATCGCTTCTTTTCTTTTGGAGATGCTTGTTTCTTTACGGATTTGGAAAAGAAAGACGATCAGGTGTAAAAAATATTTGACTTTTCTAAATAAGGAACATATAATGAAATTAAAGAAGCACCAGACATCGGGTTAAAACCGATGTGGTTGCTCTTTAAAATCGGTGATAAAACTAGTTGCGTTTCCGCAACTGCCCATTCCGCTTTGCCGAGCTGGATGGGCTTTTTACTTTGTATCTTTTTCTCATTGCTATGTAGGAGTACCGCAGCAGGCGGAGAAGCCTGTCTGCAGTATCAATCACAGCGATGGTCCAAAGCAGATCCATTTTCCACATTGTCTGGTGCTTCTTAAGCTTTTCAGCTCAGTTATATTATATTGATGTGTAAATAAAAACGCAAGATCAGTAAGAAAAATGTAAGATAAAATGCTGCCGCCGCAACCGGCGGAAAAAAGTACTATTTGACATTTAAAGGCAAAGAACATATAATAAAACTAAAGAAGCACCAGACATCGGGTTAAAACCGATGTGGCTGCTCTTTAAAAACAAGATTTGTTTTAGTTGCGTTTCCGCAACCGCCCATTCCGCTTTGCCGAGCTGGATGGGCTTTTTACTTTGTATCTTTTTCTCATTGCTATGTAGGAGTACCGCAGCAGGCGGAGAAGCCTGTCTGCAGTATCAATCACAGCGATGGTCCAAAGCAGATCCATTTTCCATACGGCGCTGATGGTCAGAGCCAGTATGAGGAGAAATAAATCCTTTTCCATAGCATCTCTCCTTTCCCCGGCCGGGTTTGGTTTTGACCGGCGTGAGCCGGAACATCGGAAGATATTCCGGGGAAGATCGAGCAGCCACATCCATTTTCCACATTGTCTGGTGCTTCTTAAGCTTTACAGCTCAATTATATTATATTGATGTGTAAATAAAAACGCAAGATCAGTAAGAAAAATGTAAGATAAAATGCTGCCGCCGCAAAGGCGGAGCATTCAGATGCACCACCGCCAGCTCCGGAGGATTGCACACCCGGAACAGAAAATGATTTCCCAGTCCACGGCTGACCACCAGATGGCGGCCCTTTTCCTGGAAATGTCCGGCATCGTATTTGGGGAAAAGGGTCAGGTCGGGGGAAAGCATGCCGCCCAGCTTGGGGATCCGGAGGATGCCTCCGTGGATATGACCGGATAAGGTCAGGTCTGCGCCCCAGTCCCGGTAGGCGGGATAGTATAGGGGATTGTGAGCGAGAAGGATCCGGAATTGATCGGGATTTCCTCTGCCCAGCAGCGTTTCCGTGTCCTGGCCGGTAAATGTAATGCCGCGGACGTATTCCCCCAGCGGATCCTTATAATAAACCAGCGGAGTGACAAGGCCGTAAAGTTCTATGGAGGCGCCGACACGCACCAGCGTGCAGTGCCGGTTGTCCAGCACGGTGACACCCAGGTTTTGTAAGTCGGAAAGCAGCTTGGACCATGTTTTTGACGGCAGCACCTGTTCATGGTTTCCGGAAATGAAATAAACCGGATACCAGGCGAGGAGCCGGCGGCACAGCCGGAGCAGCTGGGGGATAGAGTTGGGAGTGTGGTCAGCCATATCTCCGGTCATGACAACGATGTCGGGATGAGCATGGCGGATTCCATGGATCAGCAGCTGATTGTCCCTTCCATGCAGGGCACCGTGGAGATCGGATAAATGTGCAATGCAAAAGCCCTCGAAGGCGGATGGAAGCTTTGGGCTTCGAATGGTATAATGGGTGATCTGGAGCATCGAAAAATCCTTTCCGTTGGGAAATAAAATTATAGTGGCATCCGGGCGTATGCTTTTATTCACCAGAACGCGGTGAGGCGCGTCGCTGAAGCGTCTCATCGCATTTTATCACACGGTTCTGACAGCCGCAATAAGAATTACCGGAAAGACCGATTGTTTGAAAAAATATTCTATGCTATAATAGGGGCATTGAGCGAGAAAAAGAGTAGATATTATACGAGGAGAAGGAATATGGAGCCAACCCGTTTAAATAAATATTTGAGTGAGCAGGGCATCTGTTCCCGCCGGGAGGCGGACCGTCTGATCGAAGCGGGGAAGGTGACCATCGACGGCAGGACCGCTGCCATGGGCGAGAAGGTCACCGGCACAGAGGTGATTGTCTGCGACGGCAAGCCGGTGGGCAAGGCAGCAGGCGTCAGGAAAGCAAAGCCGGTGCTTCTGGCAGTCAATAAACCCCGGGGTGTGGTCTGCACCACATCGGACAAGGACCGCGCTCCTACGATAATTGATTTGGTTCATTATCCCTCCCGGGTATATCCGGTGGGCCGTCTGGATAAGGATTCCGAGGGACTGCTGCTTTTGACAAACCAGGGCGATCTGGCAAACCAGATCATGCATGCAGGCAATTTTCACGAAAAGGAATACGAGGTGACGGTGGACCAGCCCTTTAACGCCGCATTTATCAAAAAAATGCAGGAGGGCGTGGAGTTAAAGGAGCTGGGAGTGACCACCCGCCCCTGTCAGGTGGAGGCCACCGGAAAGAAATCCTTCCGTATCATTCTCACCCAGGGGCTGAACCGTCAGATTCGCCGAATGTGCGGGGAGCTGGGCTACCGGGTGGTGACCCTGAAACGGGTCCGTATTATGAATATCCAATTGGGCAGACTGAATACCGGAGACTACCGCAGAGTGACGCCGCAGGAGCTTGAGGAGCTGGTGTGGCAGCTCCAGTTGGCCGGGGAGGCGAAGGATGCGGAACAGGAAATGGAATAAGCTGGAGGGGTGAAATGAATCAGGAGGAAAGGCTGCAGCGGATGAAGGAATTGTCCGCAACGCTTTTACAGGCATCAAAAACCTATTATCAGGAAAGCCGCGAGATTATGAGCAATTTTGAGTACGATAAGCTGTATGATGAATTGCAGAAGCTGGAGGCGGAATCCGGCGTGGTTCTGGCAGGAAGCCCCACCCAGAGGGTGGGCTATGAGGTTTTAAGCGAACTTCCCAAGGAAACCCACGAATCGCCCATGCTGTCTCTGGATAAAACCAAGGATGTGGCGGCGCTGCAGGAGTGGCTGGGGAGTCAAAAAGGGATTCTGTCCTGGAAGCTGGACGGACTCACCATCGTGCTGACCTACGAAGGCGGGGAGTTGGTGAAGGCGGTTACCCGGGGCAATGGCGAGATCGGTGAGGTCATCACCAACAATGCCAAGGTATTCAGCAATATCCCGCTGAAAATTGCCTATCAGGGGCAGTTGATTTTGCGGGGCGAGGCGGTGATTAAATACTCGGATTTCCACAGGATCAATGAAGAGATCGAGGATGTGGACGCAAAGTACAAAAATCCCCGCAACCTGTGCAGCGGTTCCGTGCGCCAGCTAAACAATCAGATTACTGCCCAGAGAAATGTGAATTTTGAAGCATTTTCCCTGGTAAAGGCAGACGGCGTGGACTTTGAAAATTCCCGGAAAAGTCAGTTTGAATGGCTGAAAAATCAGGGCTTTGACGTGGTGGAATTTTGCGAGGTGGATAAGGAAACCTTGCCGGATGCGGTGCAGCAGTTTGCGGAGAAAATACAGAGCTATGATATTCCATCGGACGGCCTGGTGCTTTTGATGGATGATATCGCCTACGGGGAATCCCTTGGCCGGACCGCCAAATTCCCCCGCAATTCCATCGCCTTTAAATGGGCGGATGAGGTGCGGGAGACCCGGCTTTTGGAGATCGAGTGGAGCGCCTCCCGGACGGGACTGATCAATCCGGTGGCGATTTTTGAGCCGGTGGAGCTGGAGGGGACTACGGTCAGCCGAGCCAGCGTTCACAATATCAGTATCATGGAAGCCCTGGAGCTGGGAGAAGGAGATACCATCACGGTATACAAAGCCAATATGATCATTCCTCAGATCGCGGAAAATCAGACGCGCAGCGGCAAAATCCACATCCCTTCCCACTGTCCGGTCTGCGGCGGAAATACGGAGATCCGCCAGGCAAACGATGTGCGTTCCCTGTACTGCACAAATCCGGATTGTCAGGCGAAAAAGATCAAAAGCTTTGCCTTGTTTGTCAGCCGGGATGCGCTGAATATTGACGGCATGTCGGAGGCAACCCTGGAGAAGTTTATTGCCGCCGGATTCATTCACGAATTTGCGGATATTTTTCATTTGGACAGACATCAGGAAGCCATTGTTTCCATGGAGGGCTTTGGTCAGAGATCTTATGAGAATCTGATTGCGGCCGTGAAGCAGGCATCCCATACGACTCTGCCGCGGGTGATTTACGGGCTGGGAATTGCCGGAATCGGTCTGGCAAATGCCAAGGTTCTTTGTCGGGAATTTCAGTTTGATTTTCCGCGAATGCGCAGGGCGGAAAAGGAAGAATTGCTTTTGACAGAGGGGATCGGAGATGTGCTGGCAGATGCCTGGATTTCCTATTTTTCTTCTGCTGAAAATAACCGGCAGGTGGATCATCTTTTGGAGGAACTGACGATCCAGAAGGAGGAGAGTAGTCAGGAAGAAGCAATTTTTGCCGGAAAAGTATTTGTAATTACCGGCTCCGTGGAGCATTTTGCAAATCGGAAGGCGCTGCAGGAGGTCATCGAAAAACGGGGCGGAAAGGCCACCGGCTCCGTCACCTCCAGGACCAGCTATCTGATTAACAATGACGTAACATCCAATTCATCAAAAAATAAAAAGGCGAAGGAACTGGGAATTCCGATTATTTCCGAGGAGGATTTCCTGGCAATGCTGGAGGGGAGAAACAATGCCGATTAAAGTACAAAATGAATTGCCTGCACGGGCAATTCTGGAATCAGAAAATATCTTTGTCATGGATGAAACCCGTGCCTTAAGCCAGGATATCCGTCCGCTTCAGATCCTGATTTTGAATCTGATGCCTATTAAGGAGGACACGGAAACCCAGCTTTTGCGGGCCTTGTCCAACACGCCGCTGCAGGTGGACTGTACCTTTCTGATGCTGTCCACCCATGTGCCCAAAAACACCTCAGCCAGTCACATTAATAAGTTTTATGTGACCTTTGATGAAATCCGCAGACAGCGTTTTGACGGTATGATTATCACCGGGGCTCCGGTGGAAAATCTGGAGTATGAGGAGGTCCATTATTGGGATGAACTGAAAAAGATTATGGAATGGACCAAGAAGCATGTTCATTCTACCCTGCATATCTGCTGGGGCGCCCAGGCCGCGCTTTACTATCATTACGGGATTCCCAAATACCGGATGGACAAAAAGCTGTCCGGCATTTACCGCCATAAGGTCCTGCATCACAAGGTGCCGCTGGTACGAGGCATGGATGATTATGTGATGGTTCCTCATTCCCGCTACACGGAGGTGCGCAGGAAGGATATTGAGAAAAATCCGGACCTGAATCTGCTGATTGAATCGGAGGAGGCAGGGATCTTCCTGGTGATGAAAAGAGACGGCAGCCAGATCTTTCTTCAAGGCCATCCGGAGTATGACCGCATGACCCTGAATAATGAATATCACCGTGATTTGCAAAAGGGCCTGAATCCGGAAATCCCCTGCAATTATTACGAGAACAATGATCCCCACAGCCGTCCGGTTTTAAGCTGGCGGAACGTGTCCAACACGCTCTACGCCAACTGGCTGAATTATTACGTTTATCAGACCACCGATTATGTGCTGGATGTCATGGATGACTGGAGTATCTAAGCCTTCATCCACCCATCCCCAGCACCTGGATCAGAAACAGCCAGACCAGCCCGTAATAAGCCACCACAGCCACCAGGTCGTTGACGGTGGTGATCAGCGGGCCGGAGGCCACGGCCGGGTCCACGTGGATCCTTTTGAAAAACATCGGAATCAGGGTTCCGGACATGCTGGATATCAGCATAGCCGCCAGCAAAGCCGCGCCGATGCAGCCGGATATGGCAAAGGCGAAAAAGGGTGTATACTGTTTAAAACAAAGCAGGTAAACGCCGATGACTGTGAAGGAGAACAGTCCCAGGATACAGCCGTTGCTGAGTCCGATACGCGCTTCCTTGAGGGCAAACAGAAATTTCTGGCGGCGGTTCAGGTTTTCGTCCATCAGGACGCGGATGGTCACCGCCAGGGACTGGGTGCCCACGTTTCCGGCCATATCCAGGATCAGGGACTGGAAGCACATGACGATGGTCAGCTGCGCCACCACGCCCTCGAACATGCCCACCACGCTGGACACGAAAAGTCCCAGACCCAGCAGGATTACCAGCCAGGGAAGGCGTTTTTTGATGCTTTCCTGGATGGGTTCGTTCAGTTCCTCCTCGGCGGTCAGACCGGCCAGCTTCGCGTAATCATCGCCCAGCTCGTCGTCAACGACCTCCACCAGGTCCTGAGAGGTGATGACGCCGAGCAGATGACTCTGATCATCCAGCACCGGGATGGAATCCTCCGAGTAGTCCTTCAGCCGTTCCACACAGGACTCCACCGGCTCCCGGGCGTAGACGTAAGGGTAAGAGGTGGCGATGATGTCCTTTAAGTCGCTGCCCTCCCGGGCAATGATCAGATCCTTTAAGTCGATGGCGCCGTAGAAGGTCTGATCCTCGGCGACCACGTAAATCGTGGAAATGTTGTCATTTTGGGCCGCCTGGCGGATCAGTTCACTCATGGCCTGACGGATGGTCAGATCCGACTGGATGACGATGTAATTGGTGGTCATGCGGCTTCCGATTTCATCCTCGTCAAAAGACGCGATCATAGTAATGTCCTTGCGGGATTCATCATCGATCAGATCGATCAGCTGGTTGCGCTCCTGCTTTTCCAACTCCCGCAAAAGAAACACGGCCTCGTCCGCGTCCATGCAGGAGAGAATTTCGATTTTCTTTTTGATTCCCAGTTCACGAAAATAGAATGCCCGATCCTCCAGATACTCAAAAATATCAGACAAGGTCTGAGCGTTCAGCACCCGGTAGATCCGGCTGCGGTCAGCCGGCGTCAGGGCAGGGAAGGACTCGGCAATGTCATTGGCATGATAATTTAAAAGCTCTTCTCTTAGTACCTTCGGGGAAATATTGCTGCGGATGATTTTTTTTAGTTCGGTCTGATAATTCTTTTTTGCCTCCATGTTGAACACTCCTTTCTGCTGCAGCCGCCGACTGCGTGATATGTCGGAAAACAGTCGGAAAAAGGGCAAAAAAAACCATTGCCGGCTGCATCCGTCCTCGGGATACAAAAAAACTGTTCCAGTCAGGCAATGGGGAGCGCAAAAAAAAGCAAGGCCGCAGACAGCACATCAAAGCTGTGCCGCAGCCGCATGTTCACACAGAAGAAGCAGGGGATATGGACGGAACCACGTATTCCCTCTGCCCAGGCTCGCCATGCCTGCAACATCGTTTATAATTGTCACTGCCGTCCATGAATCCACCTCACTTTCTGAATCAAAGGCTATTCTAAAGGTAACATAGATGGAGAAAGAAGTCAATGCAATACGAGCACAAAAAATATAAAAAAGATAAAGTTGTTTTTATAAATATAGCCGTTTATAATGAAAACAATAGGAAGCGTCAATCCTGGAAAACCATCAAATTACTTTTCAGAGGAGGTAGGTTATGAGCGAAGCAGCAAAAATCAAAAAAAGCTTCAAAATGCCGCACACATTTGTGATTCTGTTTATCATTATCGCAGCGGCAGTAGTTCTCACCTGGATCGTCCCCAGCGGTTCCTATGCCCGTATTGAAAACGCGGCGGGAACCAAGGTGGTGGATGCTACGGCATTTGAGTACGTGGAAAATGTACGGGTCAATCCGGTAAAGGTTCCCATGCTGATTATCGAAGCATTTGTCGCTAATGCGGACCTGATTATGCTGGTTCTGTTAAGCGGCGGCGCCATCTATATGATGACGGCCGCGGGAGCATTGCAGGCATTGGTGGCGGCAATCGTGAAAAAATTCAGCAGCCGGGTGGAGATATTTATCCCGCTTTTGATGCTGGTATTCGCGTTGATTTGCACAACTCAGGCTGTAAACACCTTTATCGGCTTTGCGCCGATCACCGTTATGCTGGCCCTGAGTCTGGGGCTGGATTCCATTGTTGGCGTAGGAATCATCCTGCTGGGCGGTGCCATCGGCTTTTCCACCGGAACATTGAACGTGAGCACCACGCTGGTGGCGCAGAAGATCGCCGATCTTCCCACCTATTCCGGCATCGGCTACCGTTGGGTATGCTTTGCGGTATACTATGTGGTGACTTGTGCTTTCATGGTGAATTATGCCAGGAAAATCAAAAAGAATCCGCAATTAAGCCCCACCTATGACCTGGATCAGGGCAGTGATTTTAAAAATCTGACCCTGGAGCAGTTCGGGCAGATGGACGGCAGAAGAATCGGCTGTATCGCGGCTTTGATTATCGCTTTGGTAGGAATCGTTTATGGCTGCATTAAGCTGGGCTGGAGCTTCAATGAGCAGAGCGCCGTGTTCCTGGTACTGGCAATCGTGATCGGAATTATTGCCGGCTTTGACGCCAACAAGATCTGCGCGGAATTCATGAACGGCTGCAAAAAGATGCTGGCTGCGGCCTTCATCATCGGTTTTGCCCGTGCAATCGGCAGCGTGTTAAGCGCCGGTGTGATCACCGATACCATCGTGCATGCGTTTGCGCAGATGCTGAACGGACTTCCGGCAGCCCTGCTTGGCGTAGGTATGCTGTTTGCCAACACGGTAATCAACGTATTCCTGACCTCCGGTTCCGGGCAGGCGGCGGCAGTGATGCCGATTATGATTCCCCTGTCTGACCTGCTGGGCGTTACCCGTCAGACCTGTATCTTAAGCTTTAACTTTGGTGACGGCTTCTGTAACTACATCCTGCCCACCTCCACCGCGCTGATGGGTATCTTAAGCGCAGGTAATGTGCCCTATGACCGCTGGATGCGTTTCATGTGGAAAATGTTCGCCATCTGGTTTGTAGTCGGCGCGGTGCTGGTAGTGATTGCACAGCTGATGAATTACGGTCCAATGTAAAACGGTATCAATCACGGGAATGCAGAGGAGAACGGAAATGACGAAAGAACATTTATATGAGTTGATCGAACAGCAGCAGGAACGTCTGTTTGCCATGGCAGACCAGATTCATGACAATCCGGAGTATGACGGTGAGGAATATATGGCATCCGCTCTTCTGGAGGATTATCTGGAGGAAAATGGTTTTGCGGTGGAGCGCGGTTTAGGACAGTGGAAAACCGCATTCCGGGCGGTATACCGTCACGGGGAAGGCGGACCGCGGATCGGCCTGCTGTGTGAGTATGATGCTTTGAGAGGTTTGGGGCATGGCTGCGGACATCACATGCAAGGGCCCTGCATCTGCGGAACGGCAGTTGCCCTGAAAAATGCCGGCTTCGAGGAGGCTTTTGAGGTTGTGGTCTATGGAACTCCCGCCGAGGAGACCAGCAGCGCCAAGGTCACCATGTGGGAGAACGGATGTTTCCGGGATATTGACGTGGCGCTGATGATGCACGGCGGCCCAGATACCTGCGTGGATGAAAAGAGCCTGGCGCTGAACAATTATTTTGTGACCTTCCACGGTAAAGGCGCCCACGCGGCGCTGGCTCCGGATCAGGGAAGAAGCGCTTTAGATGCGCTGCTTCTGGCTTTTAACGGCATTGAATTTTTGAGGGAGCATGTGCGGGATGACGTGCGTATGCATTATACTATCAAGGAATCCCCCGGGCCTGCCAACGTGGTTCCCGCGAAGGCAGTGGGTGAGTTCTCCATGCGCAGCTATTCCAGAGAGGTTTTAAATGATGTCTGCGCACGGTTCGAGGACATTATCCAGGGAGCGGCCCTGATGGCAGGCGTGACCTACACCATGGAAAAGGAAAAATCCCTGGACAATAAGGTCCCCTGCTTTTTGTTAAATGACATCATCATGCACAATGCCAGGATCTGCAACGCACCTGGCATCGGACCGGTCCGCAAAAAGACCGGCAGCACCGACTTTGGCAACGTGACGAATCATATACCGGGCTGCTGCATCCGTGTGAAATTTGTTCCCTCAGGCACCTCCAGCCATAGCCAGGCGTTTGTGGATGCAGGCAAGACCAGGGAAGGCCATGATGCCATTGTTTACGGGGCAAAGATTCTGGCCGGCACCAGCATGGACTTAATCACCACACCAGGCAGAATTAAGGAGCTGTGGGCGGATTTTGAGGAATCAAAGAAGCATGTTTAAGCTTTAAATGGGTTTGGCAGGTTTTTATGAGAAAGAACTTGCCAAATCCTTTTTTATCATGTAAAATAATTTTATTGGAGACATAGCTCAGCTGGGAGAGCATCTGCTTGACGTGTAGAGGGTCGCAGGTTCGAGTCCTGTTGTCTCCATTTTTTATGTCTTTTTGTAAGATTTCTTCTGCTTTTTTCATGGAAAAATGAGAACACAATTCTTTATCAAAGATTTTTAATCTGAAGAATCCCCGCAAAAATCGCCCCGATACCGGGGAAAACGCACGATTTTTGTCGTATAAGAGGATATTATACGGCAGGGTGTTACAATCGACGGAAGCATTTTCTGGAAACGGGCAGCTCAAGCCCCCGGTATCTGCAGGTATATACAATCTATAAGTCAATGCCGTACGTTAAAATAATAGCATCACTCAAAAGGAGGTGCTTGATAGATGGCACGAAAATCACCGACAGGGAACAATATTTATCTTCGTAAGGATGGCCGCTGGGAGGCCCGTCTCCGTACCGGCAAGGAAAATGGGAGAACTGTTTTTACTTACGTTTACGCAGGCTCCTATGAAGAAGCGGTCAAAAAACTGTCTGAAATCGTCGAAGAACAGAGGCAGATGGCGATCATTCGGGACAAAAATTCATTTCGATTCATCGCAAATGAATGGCTGGAGCTTCAAAAACCTTTTTTGAAGCCCGCAAGCCTGTCATCCTACACGAATATCATAAGCTCCCATCTCAACCCGAGACTTGGCGACAGATGCGTATCGGAGATCAGCCGGGCGGATATTACCGCCCTCGCCAGAGAGCTGCTGGAATGCGGCGGCAAGGCGGGGCAGGGGCTTTCCGCAAATACAGTCAACACAATCCTGACTGTGGCAAAAAGCATTTTCCACTATGCTTCAAGAGAAAGGAGGATTTCCATAGCGGATATCCAGGGGATTTCCGCAAAACAGGCAAGAAATGACCCGCCTACCCTATCCAGAGAGGATCAGAAAACGCTGGTGCAGTGGCTTTCCGAGAACCTGATCCCTTGCAATCTCGGCATCCTGCTGAGCCTCTACACAGGTATGAGGCTGGGAGAGATCTGCGCTCTGAAATGGAAGGATGTTTCAAAAGACGACCAATCCATTGCGGTTTATCAGACCATGCAGCGCGTCCAGCGCCTGGGCGAAAACCGGACAGAAGTGGTTGTCCAGGCTCCAAAGAGCGCGTCGGCGTTCCGCAGGGTACCCGTCACGGAGGAAATGGCAAAGCTTCTTGCCGCAAACCGGAAAGCGGATGATGTATATCTGCTCACTGGCGAATCGGAACATTTCATGGAGCCGCGCAGTCTGCAGAGACAATTTAAGCGGGTGCTGCGAGGATGCAGTCTGGAAAACATCAACTTTCACGCTCTTCGTCATACTTTTGCCACACGGGGGATCGAGGTTGGCTTTGACCCAAAGACCTTAAGCTCTGTTCTCGGACATTCCACGGTAAGCATGACCCTCAACCGTTATGTGCATCCAAGCATGGAGCAGAAACAGCGGAATATGAATCTATTCCCCGAATTATTAGACGTCAATTCAGGCTGTCAGAATTAGGTATCAGACCAAGCCGTCATAGCCGTCAAAATCAGGGTAGAGAGAAGAAGTGATAAAATCGTCAATCTTTGATAAAAAACTATATGGGCTCGCATGAAAAAATGATTGACCCTCGAGCTATTGGAGGGTTATACTATAAACGATACGGTTTCGGCCAGGATAGGTCCGAAGCCTGCAGAATAATCAACATGGAGATGAAACAGGATGAAGAAATTTGCGGTAGATCCGGAGGTATTTCAGGTCCTTCCCAATTACTGCCTGGGCGTAGTAGTGGCGAAGGGAATCGATAATCACGAAAAAAATGATGTGATCGAACAGAAAATGGAGGAGGAGCAGCAGGCGTTCCACCAGGCAATGGAAGGGGTAAATTTAAAGGAATATCCGGGCGTCTGTGTCTACCGGGATGCATTTTATAAATTAAACATGAATCCGAACAAGTTTATGTGCTCCATCGAGGCATTGGCAAAGCGGGTCCAGAAGGGCAATCATCTGCCCAATATCAATTCCATCGTGGACCTGGGCAATGCCATGTCCTTAAAGTATGTGCTGCCCATGGGCGCTCATGACATCGACCGGTTTGACGGCGATATGATGGTGCGTTTTTCCACAGCCGAGGATCATTTCCAGCCCTTGGGCGAGGAGGCCAAAGAGGAGATGCCGGCCGGAGAGCTGGTTTACGTCAGCGGACATACGGTCAAGACCCGGCGCTGGATCTGGCGCCAGAGCGACGACGGAAAGATCACCGAGACCACCAGCTATGCCCTGTTCCCCATCGACGGCTTTGAGGGGGTCAATGAGGAAAATGTGATGAAGGCCCGTGAGGAGCTGGCGGCCATATTAAAGGAGCAGTTTGCCTGTGAGCTGCAGGTGGGCTATATAAACAGCAGCAATCCGGAATTTGTTTTTGAAGCGTAAATCATAAGAGACGGAGGAAAAAATCATGGTATTACAGTTATCAGTGCTGATCCCCAACAAGCCAGGTGAGTTTGGCAAGGTGGTGGACATTATGTCGGAGGAAAATATCAATTGCTTAAGCGTGTCCACCTATGACGCGCGGGATTTTGGCGTGCTGCACCTGATCGTAGATCAGCCCCAGAAACTGCAGGAGGCGCTGACCCAGCGCAATTACACGGTGATCACCAGCCATGCGATCGCGGTCAAGATGGACCATCGGCCAGGCTATATGAATCAGATTTTGAAGCAGATGGGTCAGGCCAATATCAATATCGAATGCCTGTATTCCTTCATGAGCAAAAAGGATATGCAGCCGGTGCTGGTATTCCGCACCAATGATGCCTCCGTGGTGGAGTCATTTTTGCAGGGCAAGGGCCATTATGTGATCAAGACCTTGGAGGAATTGGCGGAGTAGGATCATGATCGGACTTGGAACAATTATCAATGTTGCCGCTGTCCTTGGGGTGGGCGTATATTTTTCCGGACTTTCCCTGGGGATTTATCAGGGCAGCATAACCCTGCTGGCAGGAGTGGTACGTCCCTTTTTAAGTGACATGGTTATCGGAAAAATGTCCTTTGTGGGATCGATTCTGATCTTTGCCTTGGGTATTAATCTGGTTTTGGAGAAAAAGTTTAAAATCGGCAATATGCTTCCTGCAATTTTTATGCCTTTGCTCTTGCAGTTTATTCTATAAACAGGTAAAATAAAACGGAACGATTCAGGACGAAAGTATTCATCTCAGAACAGTCAGAGAATTCAAATATGGGGATGCTGTAAAATCAGAAAACGGGATTTTGTGGCATCTCTATGTTTATCCTTCGCGGCCATTGCAGCCATTGAAAAGAGCGGTATTTTGAAGCAGTATGCCTCAGAAAGGAAAGTATGACGGAGTTTTTGGTTCGAAAGTTTGTCAAGGATTATGATAAGACGGAGGATGCCCGGGTGCGCACCAGCTATGGACTTTTGGCCGGCGTGGTGGGGATCTGCTGCAATCTGGCGCTGTTTGGGGCAAAGCTTCTGGCCGGGCTTTTGACCCACAGCATTTCCGTGATGGCGGATGCCTTCAACAATCTGTCTGACGCGGCCTCCTCCATCGTGGGGTTTGTGGGGGTGAAAATGGCGGAGAAGCCGGCGGATGAGGATCATCCCTTCGGACATGGGCGGATGGAGTATATCGCCGCCTTTGTGGTCGCCTTCCTGGTTATCCAGGTGGGCTTTTCCCTGTTTAAAACCTCGCTGGGGAAGGTGTTTCATCCGGAGGAGCTGTCCTTTATGACGGTCTCTGTCTGGATTTTGGTGCTTTCCGTGGGGGTGAAGCTGTGGATGTCCCTGTTTAACCGGAGGCTTGGCAGACGGATTCAGTCCAAGGTGATGCTCGCCACGGCGGCGGATTCCCTGGGAGATGCCTGCGCCACTACCGCCACCATTGTCTCCATTGTGGTGTTCGGGATCTGGCAGGTGAATGTGGACGGCATCGTGGGACTGGTGGTTTCGGTGCTGGTGATGATCGCCGGAATCAACATTGCCAGGGATACCCTGGCGCCGCTGATCGGGGAGCCGATCGATCCGAAGATTTATCATCAGATTACGGATTTTGTGGAACAATATGACGGGATCGTGGGCAGTCATGATCTGATTGTCCATAATTATGGTCCGGGACGCAGCATGGCTTCCATCCATGCGGAGGTTCCCAATGACGTGGATATCGGCGTATCCCACGAGATTGTGGACCGGATTGAGCGGCAAGCCATGCGGAAGCTGGGGATTTTCCTGGTGATCCATATGGACCCGGTCCAGGTTCACGATGAGCGGGTCCAGGGCTTTAAAAACATCGTGTTGTCCGTGCTGGAGCAGCTGGACGGGCGGCTGACCATCCATGACTTCCGGGTGGTGGACGGCCAAACCCGGGTGAATCTGATTTTTGATTTGGTGGTGCCGCGGGAATATACCAAGCAGATGCAGGATGCCCTGCGCCGCCAGATTTACCAGCGGGTCCACGAACAGGATGAGCGCTGCTATTGTATTATCACTGCCGAGTGTACCTTCTGCCAGGAATAGACGCCGGGCGCTGGGAATCATGGAAAAGAAATTTTGCCAGTATCATGCAATAAGCTCAGAAGCTGGTGCATTAAGTTATCAGAAAGGGAATTCGATTGAAGGACGAAGAGCTTTTAAAACGTGTGGCGGACGGCGATCAGGAAGCCTTTTACCAGCTGTATCGGGACACGGACAGGACGATCTACAGCTTTATATTGTCGATTCTGAAAAATCCGCAGGACGCGGAGGAAGTGATGCAGGAGACCTATTTGAAGGTCTGGACCAATGCCTCTTCCTACCAGAGCCAGGGAAAGCCCCTGGCCTGGATGTTTACCATTGCCAGAAATCTGTGTTATATGCGGTTTCGGGATCAGAAGCATCAGGCGGATGTGGGTCTGGATGAGCTGAATGGCGAGGAGATGGGCGAGGTATGCCTTCCGTTGGAGCAGATGGCCGATGCCATCGTGTTGAAAGCCGCTTTGTCGATCCTGAAGGAGGACGAGCGGCAGATTGTGCTGCTCCATGCTTCCGCCGGCTTAAAGCACCGGGAGGTGGCGGCAGGACTACAAATGCCCCTGGCCACGGTGCTTTCCAAGTACAATCGTGCCATGAAAAAATTACAGCAATATTTGAGAGAGGGGTGAGGGCGTGAAACAGGCATTCAGCAAAAAGCAAATAGAACAAAGCTTGCGTTCGGCTGTGGGCGCCCTGACTCCCGATCTGTCCGGAAAAATCGATTTGTCCGCGCCTCAGATCCGTGTTCAGGCGGAGAGCCAGCCCCAGTCCCGCATTTTGCGGCTGGAGCGCCGGATGCAGGGCATCGGGCTGGCGGCAGCGGCCTGTCTGTGCCTTTTTCTGGCAGGCGGCGGCGCCTGGTATTACCAGCGGCAAAACCTGCAGGTGGAGTCGGTGATCGGTATCGATGTGAACCCCAGTGTGGAGCTTTTCATCAACCGGAAGGAAAAGGTATTGAAGGCCCAGGCCTTAAACGCGGACGCGGATGCGATCATGGAAGATATGGATCTGAAGGGCGTGGATTTAAAGGTGGCGGTCAATGCGGTGGTCGGCTCCATGGTCACCCATGGCTATCTGGATGAGCTGGACAATGCGATCCTGGTGACAGTGACCAATGACAGTGTAAGCAAGGCGAAAGCCCTGCGCGCCAGCGTAGTGCAGGATATTGAGGAAACCTTGCAGGAAAATGAAGTGGCCGCTGTGGTTTACGACCAGCAGGTGGTTGAGGATGAGGAGATTTCCGCCCTTGCGGACCAGTACGGAATTTCCTATGGGAAGGCCTATTTTTTGAAGGAGCTGATTGACCAGAATCCGGGACTTGACATGGAGGATATGGAAACCTTGTCCGGCATGACCATGGAAGAAATTGCGGCGCGGATTACCCAAAGCTCATTGGCTCTCGGAGAGCTGGCGGACCAGAACATGGAGCTTAAGGAGACTGCCTTCGGGGAGCCCGAGGAGGAGACCCTGCCGCTTAAGACCGAGGAAACCAGTCCGGCAGATCCGGAAAGCTCTGAGGAAAACGGCGAGGAGGAAGCCAGCATTGCACAGACCGAGGCGGAGAGCACAGAGTCCCGCTCCGAGTCCACTGCTGCCGAGACCAGTCCGGTGACAGAGCCGGAGACGGAAGAGGAGCCATACCCTGTCCGGGAGGATCAGGTGGAAATCGACTTTGTGGATTACGAGGACGGAGAGATCCTGGTGTATTTTGTGACCCGGGTTCATTGGAAGAATCCCACGGTGGCGGTTCGCGATGAGGAGGGTAATTCCTACGCCGCCATGGTGGACGATACCTCCGGCAGTGAATGCACCATCGCAGCGCCCGGGCTGAATCCGGGCCGCTCCTACACCTTTGTGCTGGGCGGGCTGATCCCGGTGGAGACCGGAATCGCCACCACGGTCAAGGGCTATTTCGAAACACCCCAGATCGCGGCAGGCGCAAAGACGGAGGAAGCGGACGAGGACGAAGACGCAGAGGAAGCTGCGGACGAGGACGAAGACGCAGAGGAAGCTGCGGACGAAGACGAAGACGCAGAGAAAGCTGCGGATGAAGACGAAGACGCAGAGAAAGCTGCGGACAAGGACACAGCCGCAGATGAGACGGAAGCAGATGAGATAAAAGCAAATGAGACAGAAGTAAATGGGAACGGGCCGGAAACGAAGGGAGCGCTCCCGGATGCGGCGGAGCCGGAGCCAAGCGGGGATGCCGGCCGGGAATTGGAAGCCGGGAAGGGCAAGGATTGGGAGCAGGAAAATTATTAAAAACACAAAAAAATACAAAAATTTAAAAAATAATGCTTGACGAACGGGCATAATATGAGTATAATAATTTTCGCAGTCGCAAATGAAGGACAAGTACGAAGAGCAAATATGCGAATCGGGATTTGCCTGGCTGCGAAAATTTCTATTGGGCTATCGCCAAATGGTAAGGCAACGGACTCTGACTCCGTCATTTTCAAGGTTCGAATCCTTGTAGCCCAGCTTAAAAAGACAGAGGTGTAGACACACGATCTGTCTTTTTTATGTTTTCATATGGATATTTCCGAATTCATCCTACATTTTGATTGCATTTTTTGGGAAAAACCTTTATATTAAAAATAGATAGATTTGTGATTTTAACTAAAAATGGAGGATGAGAAGAATGGATATTCGTTATTCAGCAAATCAGAGGGATTTTAAGCGTTATACCACCGAGGAAACCCGCAAGGAGTTCCTGATCGAGAATCTGTATGTGGCAGATGAGGTGGTAGCCGTGTATTCCCATGTGGACCGCATGGTGACCCTGGGCTGCATGCCGGTAAAAGAGACCGTGTCCATCGACAAGGGCATTGATATCTGGAAAAATTTCGGTACTTCCTATTTCCTGGAGAGAAGAGAAATCGGTATTTTCAATATCGGCGGCGCAGGCGTGATCGAGGCAGACGGCGAAGTGTTCCATATGGGCTACAAGGACTGCTTGTATATCACCATGGGCACCAAGAAGGTGACCTTTGCCAGCGAGGATGCGGCAGCTCCCGCCAAGTTTTATATGGTCAGCGCCCCGGCTCATAAGTCCTGCAAGACCACCTATATTCCCATCGAGAAGGCGGCGAAGCGTCCGCTGGGCGCTATGGAAACCTCCAATAAGCGCGTGATTAACCAGTTTATTCATCCGGATGTGCTGGAGACCTGCCAGTTGTCCATGGGTATGACGGTTCTGGATCCGGGCAGCGTATGGAACACCATGCCGGCCCATACCCATGAGCGCCGCATGGAGATCTACATGTATTTCGAGATCCCGGAGAATAATGTGGTATTCCATATGATGGGCGAGGGACAGCAGACCCGCCATATTGTGATGCAGAATGAGCAGGCTGTGATCAGCCCCTCCTGGAGCATCCACGCAGGAGCCGGCACCAGCAATTATACCTTCATCTGGGCGATGGGAGGAGAGAACCAGGCATTTGACGACATGGATACGATTCCGACCACAGAATTAAGATAAGCCTGAGATAGCAAAGCAAAAAGGACAGGGGGACTGTTTTTGTCGGCATGACCGGCGGATGCAGTTTCCCCTTTTTTATCATAGGAAACTCCGTTTCCTATGATAAAAAATCAACCTCCGTCTGGACAAGACCGCAGAAATACTATATAATGTATCTAATTTTGTTTGAAAGGTTGGGAAAGCATGTATTCATTTGAGAGCCGGGTGCGTTACAGTGAACTGGACGACGACAAGCAGCTGTCGCTGACCGGGGTGATCAATTATTTACAGGATTGTTCCACCTTTCAGTCAGAAGACCTTCAGGTTGGCATCGACTATCTGAACCGGGAGCGGAAGGCCTGGTGGCTTTCTTCCTGGCAGATTGTGATCGAGCGCTATCCGGTGCTGGGAGAGCAGATCGTGATCAGCACTTGGCCTTACGACTTTAAGGGGATTTACGGTTACCGGAATTTTACCATCTGCGATCCGGCGGGAAATTACCTGGTCAAGGCAAATTCCATTTGGTTCATGTATGACTGGGAGGCGAAACGTCCGGTCCGGGTGGAGGAGTCCGACATCCGCGCATATGGCCCGGGGCAGCATGAGAAGCTGGATATGGAGTATGCGCCGCGGCGGATTGCATTGCCGGAGTCTTACGAGGAGGGCCTGCCCATCGTGGTGGCGCACCATCATATCGATACCAACCATCATGTGAACAATGCGCAGTATGTGGAGCTGGCACGGGAGGCTCTGCCGGAGCATATCCGGATCCGGGAGCTTCGCGTGGAATATAAGACGGCAGCAGTGCTGGGAGACGTGATCTGCCCGCGGATATATTCCAGGGAGGACGGCTATACGGTGGCGCTGTGCAGCCGGGAGGGAAGCCCCTACGCGGTTGTGTGGCTTCGCACCGTGTGACGGTGCAGGAAAAGCAGGAGGAAAGAGAGTATTCGATGATTGAATTAGGAAAGATTCAGACATTGGTTGTCCAGCGGGAAAAGCAGTTCGGCGTCTATCTGGGAGAGGCCGGAGACGACGCCCATTCGGTGCTGCTTCCCAAGAAGCAGGTTCCGGCGGGGACGAAGCCAGGCGATGAAATCCGCGTATTTATTTACAAGGATTCCGAGGACCGGCTGATCGCCACCACAGCGGAGCCGAAGCTGCAGGTGGGCCAGGTGGCGCTTTTGAAGGTGAAGGACGTGGCAAGGATCGGCGCCTTTTTGGATATGGGCCTTGAGAAGGATCTGCTGCTGCCCTTTAAAGAGCAGAATCACCGCGTTTCCCAGGGAGAGGAATGTCTGGTTGCGTTATACATTGACAAAAGCAATCGTCTGGCGGCGACGATGAATGTCTATTCTTATATGAAGGCGGATTCGCCCTACCAGAAGGATGATCAGGTGAAGGGAACCGTTTATGAGGTCAATGAAAACCTCGGCGCCTTTGTGGCCGTGGACAATTGCTACTATGGACTGATCCCCAAAAAGGAGATTTACGGAAGGATCCAGCCTGGTGATGTGGTGGAGGCCCGGGTTTTGAAGGTGCGGGATGACGGCAAGCTGGATTTAAGCCCCAGGAAAAAGGCCTACATGCAGATGGACACGGACGCAGAGCTGGTATTAAAGGGAATCGACCGGTTTGACGGAGTTCTGCCCTTTACGGACAAGGCGGATCCGAAGGTGATCTGCCGGGAATTCCAGATGAGCAAGAATGCCTTCAAGCGGGCGGTAGGCCATCTTTTGAAGGAAGGAAAGATCCGCATTACAGACAAGACCATCGAGCGGATATAAGCGGAAAAAGCAGGAGGAGTATTTTGGACGCGATAGACTATTATAATCGATATGCATCGAAGATTTTTGAGGAAACGGTAGACCTGGACATGGAGGAAATCCGCCGGAAATTTTTGTCCATGCTGGAGGAAGGGGACACCGTTCTGGATCTGGGATGCGGCTCCGGGCGGGACAGCGAGGCCTTTTATGAGCTGGGATACGATGTGACCCCCATCGATGCGTCGGAGGAGATGGCGAAGCTGGCGGAAATCCATACCGGCCTGGAGGTATTGCAGATCGCTTATGAGGACATGGAGTTTGATGATGTGTTCGACGGCATCTGGGGCAGCGGCGCTCTGATCCATGTGCCGGATGAGGAGATGGAGCCGGTGCTGGAGCGGATTGTGGATGCTTTGTGTCAGGGCGGCGTGCTGTATTTGTCCTTCCGGTCCGGAGATTTCGAGGGCTTCGAGGGCGGACTTTATTATAATGACTATACGCCGGAGCGCCTGGAGCATTTGCTCAAATCCACGCAACGTCTGCAGGTGAAAAAGGTCTGGGAGACCGACGATCCTGCCGGGGACGACGATGTGCGCTGGGTCCATATTCTGGCAAAGAAAACCTGTTGAGCCATCGGCTGAACTGTTACAATTTACTATGAAAAGCGGGCAGAAGTTTGCCCGCTTTTGTAATTTTGAGCAGACCCGGGAGAAATTGAAGCAGATTCGCTAAAATCCGGAAAAACTTTTTGGATATTTGCCATATGGAAGAAAAAATGGAACTATTGTATGCTATAGCAGACGTTAAATAAATTTTCCATTTGCTATAGCTCCTCCGGGAGGCTATAAATAAGCAAGATACGGTGCGGGACCCAGATGCACCGTCGAGATGAAACGTACAAGAGGAGGACGGAATGGCTGGATTGATCTTGCAGCATGTGACAAAAGCATATCCCAATGGATTTGTGGCGGTGAAGGACCTGGATCTGGAAGTGAAGGATGGTGAATTCCTGGTATTGGCAGGAGCGGAGGGCTGCGGCAAATCGACTGCGCTGCGCATGATCGCGGGCTTGGAGGATATTACGTCCGGCGTACTTTTGATGGATGGGGAGATCATCAATGAGGTGGAGCCAAGGAAGCGGGACATTGCCATGGTATTCCGCAATTATGAGCTGTATCCCCAGATGAATGTATATGAAAACCTGGCGTTTGGACTGAAGCTGAAACGGATGTCCCAGGAGGAGATTGACCGCAGGATACAGGCAGCGGCGGAGCTTTTGGAGCTTACAGAGCTTCTGGAGCAGCAGCCGAAGCATTTGACGGATCTGCAGCGGCAGCGGGTGGCGTTGGCCCGCGCGGCAGTCCGGGAGCCGAAGGTGTTTTTGATGGACGAGCCTTTTGCCAATCTGGACGCCGGGCTGAGACAGCAGATGTGGGAGGAACTTTCCCGGCTTCATAAGCAGGCGGGCATTACGCTGATTTATGTGACCGACGATCCGGCGGAGGCTTTGAAGCTGGGGCAGAGGATCGCCTATATGAAGGATGGCGCGGTGGAGCAGGCGGATACGCCCCAGGCGCTTTTGGAGCGGCCGGAAAATGTGTCGGTGGCCGGTTATTTTGGGACGCCGCAGATCCGGTTTGGCGACGGCGTAGTCCGGGAGGAGAACGGACGGCTGGTTCTGCTTTGGGGCAAGGATCTGCTGGCGCCGGAGGAAGGCTTGAGCGAGGCTTTAAAAAGGCAGGGATATGTAGGAAAAACCGTGACCCTGGGAGTGTACGATGGAGCGGAAATGGAAGGGCAAAATCCTTTGGCCGGCGCAGAGCGGATTTATGTTTTCGACCGGGAAACCGGCATGAGAGTGGAATAAGAGAATTTATGTAAAATTTAGCAAGTGGGACGCGAGTCTTGCTTGCTTTTTTTTTGAAATTGCATTAAGATATAAGCTAAGTTAATTTGTTTATTATTAATAAAGCAGATTTTATTGGTAAATATTTTATAAGGAGCGTGCACTATGATTTCAAATCAGATTCTTCAGTCCACGATCGAAGGGCTGAAAGGAATTACAAGAATTGACCTTTGCATCTGCGATACGGAGGGAAAGGTTCTTGCATCGACATTTCCGGATGCAGAAGAATATGAAAGCTCCATCCTTTCTTTTGTGGACTCTCCGGCGGACAGCCAGGTGATTCAGGGCTATCAGTTTTTTAAGGTATTTGACGAGCATCAGTTAGAGTATATTCTGCTTGCCAAGGGCGGCAGTGACGACGTATATATGGTAGGAAAGCTGGCGGCTTTCCAGGTGCAGAATCTGCTGGTTGCTTATAAGGAGCGTTTCGACAAGGATAACTTCATTAAGAACCTGCTGCTGGATAACCTGCTTCTGGTTGATATTTACAACCGGGCGAAGAAGCTGCACATTGAGACCAATGTCAAGCGGGTAGTTTTCCTGATCGAGACCAAGCACGAGAAGGATGTGAATGCCCTGGAGACGCTGCGCAGCCTGTTTGCCGCCAAGACCAAGGACTTTATCACGGCGGTGGATGAAAAGAACATTATCCTGGTGAAGGAGGTAAAGCCCACCGAGACCTACGAGGATCTGGAGAAGACCGCGAACACGATCCTGGATATGCTGAACACGGAGGCCTTGACCAAGGTCCATGTGTCCTTCGGCACCATCGTGGGCGACATCAAGGAGGTATCCCGCTCCTACAAGGAAGCGAAGATGGCCCTGGACGTGGGCAAGATTTTCTACAGCGGAAAGAATGTGGTCGCCTATTCCAACTTGGGAATCGGCCGTTTGATCTATCAGCTGCCGCTGCCCCTGTGCCGGATGTTTATCAAGGAGATTTTCGAAAACCGTTCGCCGGATGAGTTTGATGAGGAGACCTTGACCACCATCAATAAATTTTTCGAGAACAGCCTGAATGTGTCGGAGACCTCCAGACAGCTGTACATCCACCGCAATACGCTGGTGTACCGTCTGGATAAGCTGCAGAAGAGCACCGGCCTGGATCTGCGGGTGTTTGAGGATGCCATCACCTTCAAGATCGCGCTGATGGTGGTAAAATACATGAAATATATGGAAAATCAGGATTTCTAAGATAAGCCTGAATTCGCTTGTTTTGGTCCGGGAGAGCAGAAATGTTCTCCTGGACTTATTCATCAGAGGATACTTATGATTGAGATTGAAAATATCAACAAGACCTACGAGACGGGGAACCGGGCCCTGCGGGACATCAATATTCATATTGAGGACGGGGAGTTCGTCTTTATCATGGGGCGCAGCGGTTCCGGAAAGTCCACCCTTTTAAAGCTCCTTTTAAAGGAGGCAGAGCCTACCTCCGGCAGGATTGTGGTCAATGACATGGATCTGCGGAAGATGCCCCGCCGCTATGTGCCCAAATACCGCAGGCAGCTGGGAATGGTTTTCCAGGATTTCCGCCTGCTAAAGGACCGCAATGTATTCGAAAATGTGGCCTTCGCCCAGCGGGTCATCGGCGCATCCCCGCGGGCCATCCGGGAGCGGGTGCCGCGGATGCTGAAGCTGGTGGGCCTGTCCTCCAAGTACAAGTTTTTGCCTCAGCAGCTTTCCGGAGGCGAGCAGCAGCGGGTGGCCATTGCCCGCGCTTTGATCAACCGTCCACAGGTGTTGCTGGCAGATGAGCCCACGGGCAATCTGGACCACGGCAGCGCGGTGGAGATTATGCGGCTTCTGGAGCGGATCAACAAAAGCGGTACCACGGTGGTGGTGGTGACCCACAGCCGGGAGATCGTGGAGATGATGGGAAAGCGCGTGATTATCATGGACAAGGGCCGGGTAATCAGCGATGAGATAAAAGGTGGAGCATTGGATGAACATTAATACATTTTGGTATTGCCTGAAGGAGGGCATCAAAAATATAGGCCGGAATATCTGGTTTTCCCTGGCCTCCGCGGCGACGATTGCTGCCTGCATTTTTTTGTTTTGCCTGTTTTTTTCCATTATCGCCAATGTCCGGTATATGGTCCGTCATATTGAAAGCACGGTGGGCATCACCGTATTGTTTGACGAGGATCTTAAGGAGGCGGACGTTCTGGCGCTGAAAGAAGAAATCAGCGGCAGGGAGGGAGTCCGGGAGGTCATTTATACCTCGGCGGAGGAAGCCTGGGATTCCTTTAAGGAAGAATATTTTGCAGGCAATGAAGAGCTGGCGGAGGGATTTGCGGAGGATAATCCGCTGATCGGTTCGGAAAGCCTGGACATTTATCTGGATGAGATCGACGGGCAGGAGGAGCTGGCGGCCTGGCTGGAGAGCCTGGAGGGTGTGCGCCAGGTGAATTATTCCAATACGGCCGTGACGGGATTTTCCAATTTTAATAAGATTCTGAGCCTCATTTCCCTGGTGATTATCGGCGTGCTGCTGGCGGTGGCCATGTTTTTGATCAACAATACCATCTCGGTGGCGGCTGCCATGCGTAAGCAGGAAAGCCAGATTATGCGGCTGATTGGAGCCACCAATTTCATGATCCGCGCGCCCTTTATTGTGGAGGGGGTATTGCTGGGTATGATTGGCGCGGCGGCGCCGCTTACGGCCATGTTTTTTCTTTACACCCGGTCCGTCAG
This sequence comes from uncultured Lachnospiraceae bacterium, assembly GCA_964537765.1. GTDB lineage: Bacteria > Bacillota > Clostridia > Lachnospirales > Lachnospiraceae > Brotaphodocola. The sequence continues at coordinate 51,779 of CAZICB010000002.1, read as the reverse complement.
CTATATTATGGAACGGTTCCATATCCTGTCCGGAATCGTGCAATTTATCCCCATCGGCGAATTATATCCGGTGATGGTGAGCGTGGCGCTGGCTCTGGGCGTGGGGATTGGTTTTTTGGGAAGCTTTTTCACGATCCGCAAATACTTAAGAGTGTAGGAGGACGTGTGATGGGCAGAAAAAAAGGAACCGGAGCAGTGCTGTTGGCGCTGCTTCTGGCTGTTTTGGCGGTCACTCCGGCCTATGCCACCAGGCAGGATGTGGAGGCGGCTAAACAAAAGGCCAGCAGCCTGGAGGGAGAAAAACAAAAGGTGGAGGCGGCATTGAAGGATTTGGAGGGTCTGAAAAATGACGCGGCTGCCTATGTAAAACGGCTGGACGCCAGCCTGGAGGAGCTGACTGAGGAGCTTGACGGCCTGGAGGAGCAGATCTCCCAGAAGGAGGCGGACATCGAGGCTGCCGGGCAGGAGCTTGAGGAAGCAAAAAAGACGGAGCAGGAACAGTATGCTTCTATGAAATTGCGGATAAAATATATGTATGAGCGGGGCAATATCAGTCTGGTGGATATGCTGTTTCAGTCTGAGGATCTGACCCAGATGATGAACCGCGCCGAGTATATTCAGAAAATATCCGAATATGATAGAAAGAAGATGGATGAGTACGTTGCGGCCAAGGAAGCGGTGGCGGCATACGAGGCGTCTCTTGAGAAAGAGCATGAGGAGCTGGTGCAGCTTCAGGAATCCACCAAGGCAAAGCAGCAGTCGGTGAAAACGCTGCTGGGGGAGAAGACCCGGGAGCTGAAAAATTTCGAGAGCCGGATCGATGAGGCCCAGGGAAAGATCAGCGAGTACGAGCGGGATATTAAAGCCCAGGAGGAGAAGGTCAGACAGCTGGAGGCAGAGATCAAGCGGAAGGAGGAAGAGGCCCGAAAGGCGGCGGAGGCCGCGGGCAAATCCTATCAGACCGTCAGTCTGGGCGATATCAGCTTTACCTGGCCATGTCCGTCCAGCAGCCGGATCACCTCCGGCTTTGGCGGGCGCAGCTCACCGACGGAGGGAGCATCTGACAACCACAAAGGCATTGACATCGGAGCCTCCACCGGTTCCGCCATCGTGGCGGCGGCTTCCGGCACTGTGGTGATCGCCGCATACAGCTATTCCGCCGGCAATTATGTGATGGTCAATCACGGCGGAGGGGTATATACGGTCTATATGCATTGTTCCCAGCTGCTTGTGTCGGAAGGGCAGGAGGTCAGCAAGGGACAAACCATCGCCAAGGTGGGCTCCACCGGATATTCTACCGGACCCCATCTGCACTTTGGCATTCGGACCGGCGGGCAGTATGTGAATCCCTCCAAATACGTCAGTCCCTAGGGGCAGCATTGTATGTATCCCCCGGAGGGATGATAGCAAACGGCAGACAAGGAATCCGAAAGAGATCCGGGACAGGGCAGCAGGATAGATAGGAGAACATTGTGGAAGAAGAGAAAAAGACACAAGGAAAAAATAAATTTTGGAAGGGTGTGCTGGTAGGAGCCCTGGTTACGGTCTTTGCCGGACTGTTCGTGGTGGGAGTGGCCACCGGCATTCAGCTGATCGGCCGGACCATGTTTTACCAGAACGCCCCGGTGCTGACTGGCGGCACCGACGGGGACAGCCGTCGGGAGACCATCGACATGCGGCAGGTCGATCAGAAAATCGGCGTTTTAAATCAGCTGGTCAAGGAATATTTTCTGTTTGAGGAAAATGTGGACGCGGAAAAGATGGAGGCCGGAATCTACAAAGGCTTCCTGGCCGGGCTGGAGGATCCCTACACGGTTTATTATACGCCTGAGGAATACGAGGCTTTGACGGAGGAGACGGAAGGAGTTTACTGCGGCATCGGCGCTTTGGTCAGCCAGAATATCAATTCCGGCGTGATCACTGCGATCCGCGTCTTTAAGAATTCTCCGGCGGAGAAGGCCGGCATGAAGAAGGGCGACATCATCTACAAGGTGGACGATGTGGAGGCCGCCTCCATGGAGCTGGATGTGCTGGTGCAGCAGAACATCCGCGGAGAGCAGAAAACTCCGGTGGATATTACAGTGCTGCGGGGCGGCGAGGAGGTTAAGCTGCACATCATCCGGGACACGGTGGAGGTAACCACGGTGGAATACCAGATGCTCAGGCAGGATACCGGATATATTTTGATCACTCAGTTTGAGCAGGTGACCAGCGCCCAGTTTGAGGAGGCGGTGGAGGCCCTGGAGGCAGAGGGCATGAAGCAGCTGATCATTGACCTGCGGGATAATCCCGGCGGCGTGCTGGACGCGGTGGTGGATATGGCGGCCTATGTGCTGCCGGAGGATAAATTAGATGGAACGCTGGTTTCCACCTCGGATAAGTATGGCAAGGGCGTCCGCTATTACTGTGAGGACGGCGAGATACGCTATGAGGCCAATGACGGCCAGGGGGCGGACAGCCGCTATCCCAAGAAGGATGACCATGAGCTGACGATTCCCATTGTGGTATTGATGAATGGAAATTCTGCCAGTGCCTCCGAGGTGTTTGCCGGGGCATTGCGGGACTATGGCTGTGCGAAGCTGGTGGGAACCACCTCCTTTGGAAAGGGCATTGTCCAGAGTCTGGTGCCCTTGAATGACGGGTCGGCGGTGAAGCTGACGATTTCCCATTACTATACGCCCAGCGGCTATGATCTTCATAAGAAAGGACTGGAACCGGATGTGGAGATTGAGCAGGAAATTCCGGAGGATTTGAAGGACGCGTTTGAGATCCCGTTGGAGCGGGATAATCAGGTACAAAAGGCTTTGGAGATTTTGACGGAGGAGTAAATGGCGACGGGGCTGTCGCAGAAGCTTATAGCAAACGTCAAATAAATTTTCCATTTGCTATAGCGTTCTGCAACAGCCCCGTGATTTTACAAGTCCAGTTTCAGGTCGCCGAATTTGATCCAGCCGATTTTGCGGAGAACCTCGCCGAAGAGGAAGGTAAGCATGGCCGGAAGGATAAAGCAGATCAGCAGGATGCCGAGCCACATATTGGCGCCGCCGCCCATGGCAGTGTAAACGCCGATGGGACCTACCAGACCGCAGGTGCCCATGCCGGAGCCTGCCGCAATGTTTTCCATGTGGAAGACGCAGGTGGCGATGGGACCGGTGACCATGGAGGCCAGGGTGGGGGCGATCCAGGTCCGGGGATTCTTGACGATGTTGCCCATCTGCAGCATGGAGGTGCCAAGACCCTGGGCCAGAAGGCCGCCGACGCCATTTTCCCGGTAGCTTAACACGGCAAAGCCGATCATCTGGGCGCAGCAGCCGGCTGTGGCGGCTCCGCCTGCCAGTCCATCCAGACTCAGCATGATGCAGATGGCGGCGCTGCTGATGGGCAAAGTCAAAGCAATGCCGATCAGGGCGGATACCAGGATGCCCATGAAGAAGGGCTGCATCTCCGTGCTGGTCTTTACCAGATTGCCGAAGGCGGTCATAAAGGCGGATACGCCGGGGCCTGCAAACCGGGCGATCAGGACGCCCGAGATGATGGTCACGCCCGGGGTCACCAGGATGTCAACGCGGGTTTCCTTGGAGACGATTTTTCCAAGCTCCGCGGCCACAATGGTGGATACCAGAGCGCCCACGGGGCCTCCCAGGTCGTTGCCCGCGATGCCGACGGTGGCGGCGGAAAACAGCACCAGCTGAGGCGCGTGCAAAGCGTGGGCGATGGAAACGCCCAGGGCTGCTCCGGTGGCTGCCTTACAATAATCCGCGATGGTGTTGAACAGGGTGATTTGGGTTTTATCTCCGAGAGTTCCGAAGATGGTTCCGATCAGCAGGGAGGCAAAGAGACCGAAGGCCATGGCTCCCAGCGCGTCGATGAAATAGGTTTTGACTGTGAAATTGACATTTTTCCGTTTTAAAAATGCTTTTACGCCTGTCTGTTCCATAATAATTTCTCCTCTTATATCATATATTCTGGGACATAGAGGCACACATTTGACCATCCCTGGGTCAAAGCAGTTGTTTGATATACTATCATAAGTTTTCGAAAATGGAAAGAAAAATTGCAAAAAAGTTTTAAGATTGACAACATATTCACAACTTGGGAGGAACGGTTATGACTTTAAATCAGCTGCAATACGTGGTCGCCATTGCGGATACCCGGTCCATGAATGAGGCGGCGCGGACCTTATATATTTCCCAGCCCAGCTTGTCGGCGGCGGTGAAGGAGCTGGAAAAGGAGCTGGGAATGGAACTGTTTCGGCGGAACAACCGGGGAGTGATTCTCACGCCACAGGGAGAGGAATTTCTGGGCTATGCCAGACAGGTGACCGAGCAGAGCCGGCTGCTGCGGGAGCGGTTTATCGAGAAGAAAAACAGCAAGAAACGGTTCAGCGTTTCCATGCAGCATTATACCTTTGCGGTGAAGGCTTTCGTGGAGCTGGTCAAGCAGTTCGGTATGGAGGAATATGAGTTCGCCGTCCATGAGACCCGGACCGCGGATGTGATCGAGGACGTGAAAAATTTCCGCAGCGAGATCGGCGTGTTGTATGTCAATGATTTTAACCGGAAGGTGCTGATGAAGCTGTTTGCCGAGTCGGAGCTGGAATTTAACGGGATCCTGGAGTGCGGGATCTATGCCTATTTGTGGAAGGGCCATCCGCTGGCGAATCAGAAAGAGATCGCCCTGGAGGAATTGCAGGAGTATCCTTGCCTGGCCTTCGATCAGGGCAATCACAATTCCTTCTATTTCGCGGAGGAAGTTTTAAGCACCTATCAATATAAGCGTCTGATCCGGGCCAATGACCGGGCGACTCTTCTGAATCTGATGGTGGGGCTTAATGGCTATACCCTTTGCTCCGGCATCATCTGCGAAACCTTAAACGGCTCTGATTATTGCGCGGTCAAGCTAAAATCGAACGAGGTCATGACCATCGGATACTTGAAGCGGAAGGGAATGATGCTCAGCGAACTGGGGCAAAAGTATCTGGAGGAGCTGGCAAAATTTAAGGAATGTGTGTTGTGAATGTGATAAGAGGCGTCACAGGCGCGTCTCACTGTATGCTGATAAATCGGGCTGGTTATAGATGAAAGCTATAACCAGTTTTCGTTTTTCCGTATTGGACAGATCTGTTCTTTTTCATTATGATATTTTTGTAAACAGCTATGCTAAGCTCGGCTGCGCCCTGACGGGCTTGATTCTTGGGCTTTCATAGTAAAAACAAGAATTTCAAGGAGGAAAGCGACGATGAGTAAAAAGGCCTATGCGGATAGAAATTTAAAATTTGAGACCCTGCAGCTTCATGTGGGACAGGAACAGCCGGATCCGGTCACCGATGCCCGGGCGGTGCCGATTTATCAGACGTCTTCTTATGTGTTCCATAATTCCGATCACGCGGCGGCGCGGTTCGGACTGACGGACGCAGGCAATATCTACGGCAGGCTGACCAATCCCACCGAGGATGTGTTTGAAAAACGGATCGCGGCCCTGGAGGGCGGCGTGGCAGCCCTGGCGGTGGCTTCCGGCGCGGCTGCGGTCACCTACGCGCTCCAGAACCTGGCGCATGCGGGCGATCATATTGTGGCGGCAAAGAATATTTACGGCGGCACCTACAATCTGCTGGCTCACACCCTTCCGGAGTATGGGATCGCCACAACCTTCGTGGATCCCTTCAATTTTGAGGAAGTGGAGGCCGCCATCCAGGAAAACACCAAGGCGCTGCACATTGAAACTCTTGGAAACCCGAATTCGGATGTGGTGGATATCGAGAAGCTGGCAAAGATTGCCCACGCGCACCGGATCCCGCTGGTGGTGGACAATACGTTTGCGACTCCTTATCTGGTGCGTCCCATTGAGTACGGCGCGGATATCGTTGTCCATTCGGCGACCAAATTTATCGGCGGTCATGGAACAGCCATCGGCGGCGTGATTGTTGACAGCGGAAAGTTTGACTGGGAGGCCAGCGGAAAATTCCCGTCTCTGACCGAGCCGAACCCCAGCTATCACGGAATCAGCTTTACCAAGGCGGTGGGTGCGGCAGCATTCGTCACCAAGATCCGCGCGATCCTGCTGCGGGATACCGGAGCGACCCTGTCTCCGTTCCATGCATTCCTGTTTCTTCAGGGTCTGGAAACCCTTTCCCTGCGCGTGGAACGCCATACGGAGAACGCCTTGAAGGTCGTGGAGTATTTAAAAAATCATCCTCAGGTGGAGCGGGTGCATCATCCGTCGATTTCCGATGATCCCAGCCAGCGGGAATTGTACCAGAAATACTTCCCAAATGGCGGCGGCTCCATTTTCACCTTTGAGATCAAGGGCGATGCCCAGACGGCCAAGGATTTTATCGACAATCTGGAGCTGTTCTCCCTGCTGGCAAATGTGGCAGATGTGAAGTCCCTGGTGATTCATCCGGCATCCACGACCCATTCCCAGCTCAACGAGGAAGAACTGGCCGACCAGGGCATTTATCCCAATACCATCCGTCTTTCCATCGGCACCGAGCACATCGACGATATTCTGGAGGACCTGGAGGAAGCATTTAAGGCAGTAGCCAAATAAAGCATCAAACTTGCCGGGGCAGGGAATCTGTGATATACTGTAAATGTTTCATAAATATGGGCCGAAAGGCAGGAAGACAACATGAAAATCAAAGATATTTTAGCCAAAGGAAAGCCAACGCTTTCCTTTGAGGTGTTTCCTCCAAAAACAGAGGACAAATATGATTCCGTCGCTCACGCGGTTTCCGAGATCGCCAGGCTGAAACCGGCATTCATGAGCGTAACCTACGGGGCAGGCGGCGGCACCAGCAAATATACCGTGGATATCGCCGCATCCATAAAGGAAAAGGGGGTGACTCCCCTGGCCCACCTGACCTGCGTTTCTTCCACGAAAGAAAAGGTAGATTCTGTGCTGGAACAGCTGAAAGAGCACGACATAGAAAATGTGCTGGCTCTGCGGGGTGATATTCCCAAGGACGGCAAGGTGGAGAAGGACTATCGCTACGCTTCCGAGCTGATCGCTAAGATCAAGGCGTCCGGAGATTTCTGTATCGGCGCGGCGTGCTATCCGGAGGGACATGTGGAGTCGGCAAACAAGACCGCCGACATTCAGCATCTGAAGGAGAAGGTGGAGGCGGGCTGTGATTTTGTGACCACCCAGATGTTTTTTGATAATAATATCTTATATAATTATCTCTACCGCGTGCGGGAGAAGGGCATCACCGTTCCGGTGATCGCGGGCATCATGCCGGTGACCAGCGCATCCCAGATCAAACGGATCTGCTCCATGTCCGGCACCTATCTGCCGTCCCGGTTCAAGGCGATTGTGGACCGTTTCGGGGACAATCCGGCGGCCATGAAGCAGGCGGGCATCGCCTACGCCACGGAGCAGATTATCGACCTGATCGCGAATCATGTCAATGGCATTCATATTTATTCCATGAATAATCCGGACGTAGCGAAGCGGATTCAGGAAAGCTTATCGGAGATTCTGTAGAATGACGAAAAAACTGGAATGGAACGAGCGGGAGATCCTGCGTTACCTGGGATACCGGGGGCAGGAGATCCCGGACCATGTAAGGCAGCTGATCCGGGAATGTGAGGCGGAGCTGGAGCGGGCGGCAGCGCCCAGGGCGATCTGGCGGGAATACCCGCTTCACATGGACGGGCAGCGGCTGGATATGACCTGCTTTCAGACGGAGAGCCGCCATCTGGCAGTCAATTTAAGGGACTGCGAGCTGGTGATCCTGTTTGGGGCTACTTTGGGCAGCGGCGTGGATATGCTTCTGCAGCGGTATGGCAGGCTGCAGATGAGCAAGGCAGTGGTGCTGCAGGCGGCATCGGTGGCGATGCTGGAGGATTTTTGCGACCAGAAAAATGAAGAATTAAAGCAGCAATACCAGCAGAAGGGCTGGTATCTGCGTCCCCGGTTCAGCCCAGGCTACGGGGATTTTTTGTTGGAATGCCAACGTCCGCTGGCGGCGGCGCTGGAGCTTTCCAAACGGATCGGGGTGACCTTGACGGACAGTCTTTTGATGGCGCCCTCCAAGTCCGTGACCGCAGTGATCGGAGCCAGCCGTCTGCCGCGCAACTGCAGCGTGCAGGGCTGTGAGTGCTGTGCAAAAACAGATTGTCTGTACCGGAGACAAAGCTAGGAGACAAGTATGGGTATCATCGACGAATTACAATCGCGTATTTTGATTTGTGACGGGGGAATGGGAAGTCTTTTGCAGGAAAATGGTCTTGCCCCCGGGGAGCTTCCGGGCACCTGGAATATCAGTCATCCGGAGATACTTGTGAAAATCCACCGCGCCTACTTGGAGGCAGGGGCCGATATTGTGACCACCAATACCTTCGGCGTGGACCGTTTAAAATATAATGAAAATACAAAATTTCAGCTGGAGCCGGTGATTCAGGCGGCGGTTCGTAACGCCAGGGAGGCCATCCGCCAAAGCGGCAAAAACGCCTATGTGGCGCTGGATATGGGTCCCACCGGGAAGCTTTTAAAGCCTCTGGGAGATCTTGCCTTTGAGGACGCTTACGATCTGTACCGCCAGGTCGTGGAGGTCGGCGCGCAGGAAGGCGCCGATTTGGTCATTATCGAAACCATGAGCGACAGCTATGAGACGAAGGCGGCAGTGCTGGCGGCAAAGGAGGCATGCCGCCTTCCGGTGTTTGTGACGGTCACCTTCGACGAACGGAAAAAGCTGCTGACCGGCGGCAGCCCGGCCTCCATCGTGGCCATGCTGGAGGGGCTGGGCGTGGATGCGCTGGGCATCAACTGCGGCCTGGGACCTTTGCAGATGAAGGAAATTTTAAAGGACCTGCTTAAGGTATCCTCCCTCCCGGTAATTGTCAATCCCAATGCAGGCCTTCCCCGCAGTGAAAACGGCAGAACCGTCTATGATATTGACGCGGAGGAATTTTCCACCGCCATGGAGGACATTGTGCGCATGGGCGCACGGGTAGTGGGCGGCTGCTGCGGCACCACCCCGGAGCATATTAGGAGGACGGCGGCCCGCTGTAAGGACCTGACTCCGGTTCCGGTGACCAAAAAGCAGCGCACGGTGGTCTCTTCCTTCGCCCAGGCGGTGGAGATCGGGAAAGACCCGGTGATCATCGGCGAGCGGATCAATCCTACCGGAAAGTCCAGGTTTAAGCAGGCGCTGCGGGATCATGACCTGGATTATATTTTGCGGGAGGGCGTGACCCAGCAGGACCACGGCGCCCATGTGCTGGATGTGAATGTGGGCCTTCCGGAGATCGACGAGCCGTCCATGATGGAGGAGGTGGTCCGGGAGCTGCAGAGCATCATCGACCTGCCGCTGCAGATCGACACCTCTGATCTGGAAGCCATGGAGCGGGCGCTGCGGGTGTATAACGGCAAGGCGCTGATCAATTCGGTCAACGGCAAGGAGGAGTCCATGCGTGCGGTGTTCCCGCTGGTGAAAAAATATGGCGGCGTGGTGGTGGCTCTGGCGCTGGATGAAGGCGGCATTCCGGATACCGCCCAGGGCCGGATCGATATTGCAAAAAAGATTTACCGCACCGCCCAAGGATATGGCATCGCCCGGGAGGATATCCTGATCGACGCCTTGTGTCTGACGGTCAGCTCCGACAGCAAAGGGGCGCTGACCACCCTGGAAACCCTGCGGCGGGTGCGGGATGAACTTCATGGCAAGACCATCCTGGGCGTGTCCAATATTTCCTTTGGCCTGCCCCAGCGGGAGATCATCAACGGAGCATTTTTCACGATGGCAATGCAGAACGGCCTGAGTGCCGCGATCATCAATCCTAACTCGGAGACCATGATGCGGGCATACTATAGCTTCCGGGCGCTGATGGATCTGGATCCCCAGTGCGGCGATTATATTTCCGTCTACAGCGGCAGGGCCGCAAGTCTGGGCCAGAGCGCGATAAAGGGAGGAGGAAATGGTTCCGGCGGTGCAGCCGGCGGTTCGGCAGCCGGAAAGGGAGCTTCCGGAGCCGGCGCCATGTCCGGGGCTGGCGCCACGTCCGATGCGGCGCTTGGCGTCAGCATTGAGAAGGGCTTAAAGGAGCAGTCCGCCCAGTGCGCGAAGGTTCTTTTGGAGACCGCGGATCCCCTGGAGGTAATCAACGCACAGATCATTCCGGCTTTGGATCATGTGGGAAAGGGCTTTGAGAAGGGCACCGTGTTTCTGCCTCAGCTTCTGATGAGCGCGGAGGCGGCGAAGGCAGCCTTTGACATTATCAAAGACAAGCTGGCAGCGTCCGGGCAGACCCAGAAGAAAAAGGGAATGGTGATCCTGGCTACCGTGAAGGGCGACATCCATGACATTGGAAAGAATATCGTCAAGGTACTGATGGAAAATTATTCCTATGAGGTGCTGGATTTGGGCAAGGATGTGCCGCCGGAGACGATTGTGGAGACTACGGTGAAAAAGCAGATCCGGCTGGTGGGCCTCTCTGCCCTGATGACTACCACCGTGCCCAGCATGGAGGAGACCATCCGCCAGCTGCGGGAGAAGGCGCCCTGGGCGAAGGTGATGGTAGGCGGCGCAGTGCTGACGGAGGATTACGCCCGCACCATGGGCGCGGACCGCTACTGCCGGGACGCCATGGCGTCGGTGAATTACGCGGAGGAAATTTTCTGCTCATAAATCCGAAACGCGAAAAAAAACAATACGATGAAAATGCGATGAGACGCCTCACCGGCGCGTCTTGCTGCATTCTGGTGAATAAAAAAGGATCGGACAGCTTTAGGAAGGCTTGTCCGGTCCTTTTTGATATCCGGTTTTATGACTCCACCGCCAGATGGCGGATGTACTCCAGTCCTTTGCGGACCGGGGGCGTGGAGATGACCACCATGGTCAGGATTCCTTCTGCCAGAATGAAGGAATAGTTGTAGATGATCGGATAGAGGGCGGCCAGGCTGGAAGGAAAGCTTTCCGGCATGTAGTCCATCCAGTACAGATAGCCGCCTAGGGCATGGAAGGCGCCCCGCACCAGGATGCCCAGCAGATACCCTTTTGCCAGACCGTTTTTGGAGCCTGTGAAGGCGCCTGCAAGTCCCAGTCCGGCGAAGGCCAGCACGTAATCACACAGGACCTGGAAGAAGCTTAAGACGTAGGGCTCCTGCAAAAACTGCAGAATGCCGTAGGCAAGTCCGGTCATGACGCCCACCCGGATGCCGAACCAGTATCCGGTCAGACAGATAAAAAGCATGCTGAACAAGGTCACCGAGCCGCCGTAGGGCAGGGAAAACAGGCGAATATAGGATGTGACGAAGGACAGCGCCATGGCAAGCCCGCAAAAGACCAGCTGCCTGGTGGAAAGCCGGGTTCTCCGGCCATTGTTTAAAATGCCGCCCGCCAGAAACAGCACAAGGGCGGCCAGAATACTAAGCCCGTAGCCGAGGCCGGTCAGGCCCCCGTCGGGAGTAACAATTGACATAATAATCACCTCTTTAGGCAGGATTCACGCGTTTTTTCGCGTTATCCGAAGTATACGCCGGGGAAAAAGAAATGTCAAGGAAAAGAAAAATTGTCCTTGTGTTTGAAGGGAATTTTGGTAGAATAGAACTAGGCTGAATCTGAGATTCTCCCCATGAAGGAGGATCTATGAATCTGAAAATTACGAGCTGGATAAAGGGGATTTTGCTGGCAGTCTTTGTGCTTTCGGCGGGGATTTGTTACAGCTGCTCCCGCGGGGAGGAAGAAAGCTTTCTGGCATCGGAGGCAGCACAGGCAGCGGAAACCGAGACGGCAAAGACCGAGACGGCAAAGACCGAGACGGCAAAGACCGAGACGGCAAAGACCGAGACGGCGGATACAGAGAGGGCAAAGACCGTCAGCCCGGAGTCGGAAGGCCTGGCCGCCGGGGAGCCGAAGATCTGTTATGTCCATGTCTGCGGTCAGGTGCTGCACCCAGGCGTATATCGTCTGGAGGAGGGGCAGCGGATCTATGAGGCCATTGAGCTGGCAGGCGGATTTACCGACGAGGCCTCCCGGACCTGGCTGAATCTGGCGGAGAAGGTGACGGACGGGATGAAGCTGGAGGTGCCGGATGCCGATCAGGCACAGCAGTGGCAGCAGGTATCCGCGGCAGAAGAGAATCCGCCCGCGGGCAGCGGAAGGGTGAATATCAATACGGCTACCAGGGAGGAGCTGATGACCTTAAAAGGCATCGGGGAGGCCCGGGCGGAGGATATTATCCGGTTTCGGGAAAAGCAGGGATATTTTCAAACGGTTGAAGATATTATGAAAGTACCGGGGATTAAGGATGCGGCTTTTGAAAAAATAAAAGATGAGATCACAGTCTGACCGGGGCGAAGAAAAAGGCCCCGGCTGTTGCGGCAGATAGAGAAAATCAAAAAGGAGAACGTATGGCACGAGTTTTGGTAGTGGATGATGAGAAATTAATTGTGAAAGGAATCCGTTTCAGCCTGGAGCAGGACAATTATGAGGTGGACTGCGCCTATGATGGAGAAGAAGCCATCAATCTGGCGAAGCAGAAGGAATATGATGTGGTACTGTTGGATGTGATGCTGCCGAAATTCGATGGCTTTGAAGTGTGCCAGGCCATCCGGGAATTTTCCGAGATGCCGATCATTATGCTGACGGCAAAGGGCGGAGATATGGACAAGATTCTGGGGCTGGAGTACGGCGCGGATGATTATATCACCAAGCCCTTCAATATTCTGGAGGTAAAGGCTCGGATCAAGGCCATTATCCGCAGAAATTCCCGCAAAAACCGCCGGGCGGAGGAATCAGAAAACAAGATGATTGTGGCCGGAGATCTGAAGATGGACCGGGAAGGCAGGCGGGTGTTTATCGGAGAAAAGGAGATTAATCTGACCGCGAAGGAGTTTGATTTGCTGGAGCTTCTGGTCTGCAATCCCAATAAGGTCTACAGCAGGGAGGCGCTTTTGACCTTTGTGTGGGGCAATAAGGCCTCCGAGTCCGGGGATGTGCGCACGGTGGACGTGCATGTGCGGCGGCTGCGGGAAAAGATTGAGCCCAGCCCCAGCGATCCCAAATATGTGCATACCAAATGGGGGATCGGTTATTATTTCCGCGTGTCGTAAACGGAGAAAGACAGGCGGCTCTTGTCTTTTTGCGGGAACTGGCGTATACTGAAAGCAGTGAAAGAAGTAACTTATAGCAAACGACAAAAATATTTGCCGTTTGCTATACAATCATATGATACAAGGAGGAATGATGAATGATGAGACGGATAACGAAACAACTGGCTACCGGCGTGGCAGCAGTACTGATGGCGGCGGCTTTGGCAGTCACCGGATACGCGAAGGAAAGGCTGGATGCCCCGGAGGATATTTACTGGGATGAAGACGACCAGAGCATCGCCCGCTGGGAAGAGGTGGATGAGGTCTATCAGTACGAGATTTATCTTTACTGTGACGACAGCAAGGTAAAGGAAATTAAGACCAAGAAGAATTATTACAATTTCAGCAAATCCATGACCAAGGAGGGGGATTATACCTTCCGGGTGCGGGCGCTGGTAAAGAAAAATAACGATGATTATACCGACAGCGCCTGGTCGGATTATTCTGACGTCGTCTATGTGGATGAGTCCTATGCGGAGCTGATGAAAAACGGCGGCAAGATTGACACGGAAAATTCCGGTCCCGGCGCAACGCAAACTGACAGCGTGTCAGCCGGAGCGTGGGTGCAGGATGAAGTGGGCTGGTGGTATAAGTACAATGACGGCACCTATCCGGCAAACCGCTGGTTCCAGGATCCGGCAGACGCCAATTGGTATTATTTCAATGAGCAGGGCTATATGGCCACCGGCTGGATCGAGGTGGACGGCAGCCGCTATTACTGCGACCTGCAGGGAACCCCGTCGGGAGCCATGGTGACCGGCACTCACGTGATCGATGGCGTGGAATATTATTTTGACGAGTCCGGCGCATTGATTCCGTAAGGTTACTATTCACAGCCCTCCACGCCTCATTCGCAAAACTCGCTGCTACGCAGCTTCTACACCCCGCTTTGCGGGGTGGGTTTTGCTCATGTGGGTGGAGTTCCTGCTTCGCAGTCAGATTTGGAACAGATACACAGATTCTTATGTGCATGCACAACGAATCTGTGCATCTGTCCAAATCGGCTGTGAATAGTAACGCTGTAAGCATATTTTCCACTCTCCCTCATATAATGAGACTATGAGGGAGGGTGGACATGGGATGCCGGGAAGAGATTTTACAGATTTTTTCGAAAGACATTCGTTTACTTCTGGGGCAGCTGCCCGCGGATTTCTCACGGATCCAGGAGATCCGTCTGCGGGTATGTGCGCCGCTTCTGATCTTCTACCAGAATCAGGAATATTACATTACAAGAGAAGGAAATTTCACAGACAGACGGCAGGAAGCCTACCAGGTGTCCGCTCAGGCACTGAGAGAAACCCTGGAGTATATGGGCCGTTATTCTTTGTATGCCTTTGAGGAGGAGCTCCGGCAGGGTTTTTTGACGGTTCCGGGAGGTCACCGGGTGGGACTGGCCGGAAGGACGTTGGCCGGAAATAAGGGAATCCGCGCCATGAAGTGGATTTCCTCGGTCAATGTGCGGCTGGCTCATCAGATCCGGGGCTGCGCGGACCAGGTTCTGCCCTGGCTTTATGAAGGAAAGGAAATCTGTCACACGTTGATTTTGTCGCCGCCCGGAGCGGGGAAGACGACGATTTTGCGGGATTTGATCCGCCAAATTTCCGACGGAAACGGCGGACGGCGGGGAATCACCGTGGGGGTGGTGGACGAGCGTTCCGAGCTTGCCGCCTGCTATCAGGGCGTCCCCCAAAACGATGTGGGCATCCGCACCGACGTGCTGGACGGCTGTCCCAAGGCCTATGGGATGCGGATGTTGATCCGGTCCATGGCTCCGCGGGTGGTGGCGGTGGATGAGATCGGCAGCCGGGAGGATTTAGAGGCCATGGAGGCGGTGATGAACTGCGGCTGCCGCCTGATCGCCACGGTCCATGGAAGCTGCATCGAGGATCTGCAAAGAAAACCGGCTCTGGAGCGGCTTTTTAAGGAGCAATGGTTCGGGCGCTATGTGGTATTGGAGCCGCAAGGAACGTCGCCGGGCCGGATCCGGATTTATGATAGGAGGGGCAAGGAGTGTCGGTTAGTATCCTATTGAAGCTGGCGGGAGGCTGCCTTTTGATTGCCGGATGCTCCGGCTACGGCGTATGGCTGTCCGGCTGCTATGACCGGAGAATGAAGCTTTTGGAGCAGCTGCGGCAGATGATATTTCTCTTAAAGGGGCAGATTCTTTATGCCAATGCTACCCTGCAGGAGGCCTTCGAGGCGGTGGGCGGCCGGACGGGAGGCAGCCCGGCCCGGCTGTTTTTGCAGGCGGCGGAGCGGATCGGAAAGCAGCAAGGAGAAGGATTTTTTGTGATCTGGCAGGAAGTGGTGAAGGAACAGATGGGGGACACGGAGCTGAAGGAGGAGGATCGGCAGCAGCTGACTGCCCTGGGAGAGCATCTGGGCTTTCTGGACAAGGAGATGCAGGAGCGCAATCTTTTGCTTTATCTGGAGCAGCTGGATTTGAAGGTGGAGGAGCTGCGGGCACACCGGCAGGAGCGGCGCCGTCTGTACACCAGTCTGGGAGTGATGGCGGGGATGTTTCTGGCGATTCTGCTTTGCTGAAGGAGGAACCATGGGAGTCAATCTGATATTCAAAATTGCGGCGGTAGGAATCCTGGTGTCGGTGGTCTGTCAGGTATTGAAGCACAGCGGAAGAGAGGAGCAGGCATTTTTGACCAGCCTGGCAGGTCTGATCCTGGTGCTGTTCTGGATGGTGCCTTACATATACGAATTGTTTGATACGATCAAAAGCCTGTTTGCCCTGTAGCGGGACAGGAAGATGCCCTGCCGGAACCATTATGGGAGGCGGGGCGGGGAGGAGGAAGCGGCATGAATATGGTTACAATCGGAATTGCCGGGATCACGGCGGTTCTGCTGGCAGTCCAGCTAAAGGCGGTAAAAGGAGAGTACGGCGTCTATCTGGCGGCTGCCGCCGGGTGCCTGATTTGTTTTTCGGCGGTAGGAAAGCTGAAAAGTATTTTTGATGCGATGGAGCGGATCCAGGACGCCATCCGCATCAACAGTATTTACCTGTCCACCCTGCTGAAAATGGCAGGAATCACCTATGTGGCGGAATTTTCCTCCGGGATCTGCAAGGATGCCGGCTATGGATCCATTGGCAGCCAGATCGAGGTTTTCGGAAAGCTGACCATCCTGGCGGTGAGCATGCCGGTGGTGTTGGCATTGATGGAGGTGCTGCAAAGCTTTGCGCATGGATAAGTGGAAACGGGCCTGGTTGGTGATTTTGGCGGCGGTATTTTTGTGCCTTTGGGGACCGATGACGGTTCCCGGGCTGGCGGCAGCTTTCGAGGGGGCGGCTGTGGAGCCGGAGGGGATGTCCCTTCCCGGCCAGGAAAAATGGGAGGACATCGACCAGTTTTTACGAAAGGTACAGCCGGAGACCGGCTCTACGTCCTTTTCCCGGCTGGTGCAAAGCCTGATGGCGGGAAAAGGGAAACAGGCAGGAAGGATTTTGCTGGATTTGTTCCAGAAGCTTCTCCTGCAAGAGGTGAGAAACGGCGGCCGCCTGGCGGGACAGCTGATAGCGCTTTGCATTATGGGAGCGGTGTTTTCCAATTTTTCGGGAATCTTTCACAGCGGCCAGGTATCGGAGACCGGGTTTTTCCTGACCTATCTTTTGGTGGCGGCGGTTCTCGCGGCGGCAGTGCTGGAGGGAGTGGAGATCACCCGGACTGCTTTGGAATCCCAGACCGCCTTTATGCGGGTGCTGCTTCCGGCCTATCTACTGGCCATCACCTGGGCGGGAGGAAGCATGACGGCGGCGGCCTGGATGGAGCTGATTCTGCTTTTATTGTCTTTGGTGCCCTGGCTGTATTTGAGCCTGCTTTTGCCATTGATCCGTATCTATACGCTGTTGGTGATGGCAGGCAATATGGGAAAGGAGGACATGCTCTCCAAAATGGCCGAACTGGTGCAGAGCCTGGTCCGCTGGGGGAGCCGGACTTTGTTCGGGGTGGTCATCGGTTTTCAGGCCATTCAGGGGATGGTGCTGCCCTATGCGGATGCGGTCAAAACCTCCGGAGCGCAAAAGCTTTTGCAGGTGATCCCTGGCGTTGGCCAGGGCTTAGGCGCGGCGGCAAAGCTTTTGATCGGCTCCGGCGTGCTCATCAAAAATTCCATGGGGGCGGCGGCCATTGTGGTGCTGCTGGTTCTGAGCCTGACTCCGATTTTGAAACTGTCAGTTCTGTTTTTGCTGTATCGGGCGACTGCATCCCTTTTACAGCCCATCAGTGATAAGCGGCTGGTGGCCTGCATAGCCGGTGTGGCGGAGGGAGAGAAGCTGCTTTTGGGCCTGACGGTGTCGGGGATGATGGTATTTATTCTGACTATCGCTTTGATCTGTATGGGGACCAATGTGACCTATCTGGCCTGAAGCAGGCGCGAACCGATTTGGCGGCGGATGGCGCCGGTGTTTCTTTGGCAGGAAAGGAGGCAGATAAACCATGGCGGAGCAGGTGTACGAGTGGGTCCGCAGCCTGGCAGGCTACTATCTTTTCCTGGCGGTATTGGAACAGCTTTTACCCGGCAAGGCCTATGGAAAATATGTGCGCTTTTTTGCCGGGATTGTGCTGATCCTTCTAGTGCTAAAGCCCGTCGTCGGGGGCCTGCGGCTGGAGGACGCGCTGGTGCGGGAATACGAAAGGATTCTGTTTCAATATGAGGCGGAGGGCCTGCAGAAGGAGCTTCTGGGAGCGGAGGAGGAGCGGCTGTCCCACATGGTGGAGGCTTACGAGCAGGCAGCAGCCCGGGCCGTTAAGGAGCTTGCCCGGGCGGACGGGTATGTAGTAAGGGAATGCAAGGTGCAAATCGAGGGCAGAACCCAGGAGGAACGCTTCGGGCAGCTTCTGGAGATTTTTCTGGCACTGGAAGAAAATCACCTGACGAGGGAAAAGGGAATCGGAGGCCTGAGACAGAAGCTGGCGCAGTATTATGATCTGGAGGCAGAGTATGTGGCAATTGAAGTCGTGGAAGGGGAAGGATAAATGGCTGTTTCTGGCAGGAATCGGCGCCATTCTTTGTATTCTGGCGTTTCCGGCAGAGCGGCTGGCAGGAAGAAACGAAGATCAGACGGAAGCCCTGCTTGATTCCGGCAAAAGCAGCCTGGGGATCAATAGCTCCGAAATCGATCATTCCGGAATCCGTACTCCGGCATCGGCGGCTGCCTCGGAGGCGGAGGATTCTTATGAAAAGCAGCTGGAGACCCGGGTGAAGGAAATCCTAAAGCATGTGGACGGCGTGGGGGAGGTGGACGTGATGATCGTCCTGAAATCCTCTGCGGAGAAGGTGATTCACGTGGATGAGGATGAGGTCCGCTCGGTCACCGAGGAGACCGACAGCTCCGGTGTGGGGCGGAAAACTGAAAATCAGGAGCTGAGCCGGGGAACAGTCATGATGTCCTCCGGCGGCAGCAGCGAGCCGGTGATTCAAAAGGAATTAAAGCCGGAGCTGTCCGGCATCATCATCAGCGCCGCCGGCGGGGGAAGTCCCGCCGTGCGCGCGGAAATTTCCGAGGCCATGGAAGCTCTGTTCGGGCTTCCGGCCAATAAGATCAAGGTGCTGAAACGGGTGGAATAAACGCCGCACGTTTTGCCGCGGGGGCTCTGGTCTAGCTGTCCCGTTCCTTTACCAGGAAATCCACCAGATGCAAAACATCGTCGAGACAAGGCGCCGCAAATGAAAAATGGAAGAAACAATCTTGCGCCGGACAGGCATATTTCCCGCCCGTTATCATAAGATAAAAGTACGAAAGCGGGTGGAATAAAGGAGTGGCATGCATGAAAGAAAGAAAATTTAAGATCAGCCATAAGGACGTCAACATGAAAAAGCTGTTCCGCAGGAACCAGATCATCATTACGACCCTGGCGATTATGATTGCGGCAGCAGGATATTTGAATTATGCTGGGAAGAAGGAGCTGGAGGCAAGCTCGGATGTGAGTATCCAGGAGGCAGGCATGCTGGAGATTTCCGATGAGGATTTGCTGCTGGAAAATGCCAATTATTATTTTCCGGGAGAGATCGAGGAGGCGGAGTCTGTGGCAGAGGGCTCCGGTCAGATGACCGACGGTTCCGGACAGATGACCGACGGTTCCGGTCAGCTGCCCGAGGGGGCCAAACAGTACGCGGAGATCGAGAGCTGGGATGAGGGCGAGGAGACCGGCATGGAGAATCCGGGAGAGGCGGTGCTGACCAGCGGCCTGACCGTATCCGACTACATAGCCAATGTGCAGCTGAACCGCGAGCAGACGCGTGCTAAGAACAAGGAAATCCTGAACAGCATTATCAATAATACCAACATTGAGGAGGAGGCAAAGCAGGAAGCCATCCAGAATATGATCGCCATGACCGCGGTGGCAGAGAAGGAAAATGCGGCGGAGACCCTGCTGCAGGCAAAGGGCTTTGCGGATCCGGTGGTCAGCGTAAGCGGCAGCAAGGTGGACGTGGTAATCAACGCCGGCAGCATCACCGACCAGCAGAGAGCGCAGATCGAGGATATTGTGAAACGCAAAACCGAGGTCCCCGCCGATGGCATTGTCATCACCCTTCTGAACCTGGATGAATGATGAAACGAATGGTGAAACGTCTGGAAAAAACAAAATGATGCCTATGCAAAACCGACTTCGTTTGCTATAATAGATCCAGGATCACGATTCGGGAGGATGCTGCCCATCCGGAATCGCAATATTTCAGGCGCAATTGCAGGAACAGGAGGGATTACCGTGGCAGAAGCAAACGAGAGAAATACACATAAGGTATATGAAAAGGATAAAATCGGCGAGGTCCAGATCGCGGACGAGGTGGTGGCGATCATCGCGGGGCTTGCCGCTACGGAGGTCGAGGGCGTGGATTCCATGGCAGGCAATATTACTAATGAGCTGGTGGGAAAGCTTGGCATGCGCAACCTGTCCAAGGGTGTGAAGGTGGATGTGACGGAGGAGCATGTATCCGTGGATTTGTCCCTGAACCTAAAGTATGGGTACAATATTCCGGATGTCAGCGAGACTGTACAGGACCGGGTCAAGAGCGCGATCGAAAACATGACCGGACTGACTGTGCTGGATGTGAATATCCGCATCGCAGGCGTAAATCTGGCCGAAGAAAAGTAAGAGATGCGGGTGGGGTGATTACACCCCACCTTTTCATTTGAAAATAATGATTCCCGCGATGGCCATCAGCGCTCCGATCAGCTTCTTCCATTCAAAGGGGGATTTTTCCACCCCCAAAAGCCCGAACAGCTCAATGCCATAGGCGACGATGATCTGGGTGACAACGATCAGCAGGGTCGCCTTCGCCGGACCTAAGCCGTCCATACTTTTGATCACCGTGTAGGTGATGAAGGCGCCGATGACGCCCCCTGCCAGCATGTACCAGGGCCGGACCTGCAAGATGTTTAAAATGGGACTTTGCTCTCCCAGCAGCCAGAAAATCATGCAGGTCAGAAAGGCAGTCAGCTGCACCCAGCCTGCGGACACCCAGATGCTGGTCTGTTTGGTCACCTCCGTATTAAGCACGCCCTGAATGCTCATCAGAGCGCCGGAAAGCAGTGCAATCAAAAATCCCCACATAGTGATTTCCTCCGTTTCCATGAGAATAGTAGAGAATCGTAAATGCAGCACTTATAAATGCTGCACTTTTCCATAGCATTTCCATCTGCCAAAAAAATATGCGATGCCGGAAAAATAGTAACTATTCAGCCAGGCTGAATTGTAGCGAAAAATGTGCGGAGGCTTGTGAAACCGGGGAAAATGTGATATGATAATTTCCAAGTATGTTTTGCGCCAGGAGGAAGAAACGGATGACCAGAAGAGAGATGCGGGAGCACTGTTTTAAAATGCTGTTCGGGATGGGATTCTACCCGGCTGAAGAAGCGAAAAATCAGGCGGAGCAGTATTTTGCTTCCCCCGAGGAGGATGACACCACGGAGGACGGCAAAACCGAGATCATCCATCGGGTGGATGTAAGCGACATTGACCGGGCGTTTTTGATTGACCGGGCGGAAGGGATGCTTGGAAAGGTGCCGGAGCTGGATGAGCAGATCAACCAGGTGGCCCAGGGCTGGAAGACCCGGCGGATGGGGAAGGTGGAGCTGACCATTCTCCGTCAGGCGCTTTATGAGATGTCCTATGACAGCGAGGTGCCGGATAAGGTGGCGATCAATGAAGCGGTGGAGCTGGCGAAAAAATTCGGCGGCAAGGATTCCGCCGCCTTTGTCAACGGCGTGCTGGCAAAATTGATAAAAACGGAGTAATATGGCAAGTATTTATTCAGTATCACAGGTAAATTCCTATATTAAGAATATGTTTGCCCAGGATTTTGCGCTGAGCCGGATTTCTGTCCGGGGAGAGATTTCCAATTGCAAATATCATACCTCCGGGCATATTTATTTCACCTTGAAGGATCGGACCGGGACTTTGTCGGCTGTCATGTTTGCCAGCCAAAGGCGCGGTCTTTCTTTTCAATTGTCGGAGGGACAGCAGGTGGTGGTGACCGGCTCGGTGGATGTCTATGAGCGGGACGGCAAATACCAGCTTTATGCCAGAAAGATCGAGCTGGACGGCAAGGGAGACCTGTATGCCCGCTTCCAGAAGCTGAAGGAAGAGCTGGAGGAGATGGGTATGTTCGCGCCGGAGTATAAGCAGCCGATTCCCAAATATGCCACGCGAATCGGCGTGGTGACGGCCAGCACCGGGGCGGCGATCCGGGATATTATGAATATCACGGCGCGGCGGAACCCTTATGTGCAGTTGATTTTGTATCCGGCTCTGGTGCAGGGGGCAGGCGCGGCGGCAAGCATTTGCGCCGGCATTCGGACCCTGGACGTCCTGGGGTTGGATGTGCTGATCGTGGGGCGCGGAGGCGGATCCATCGAGGATCTGTGGGCGTTCAATGAAGAGCCGGTCGCCCGGGCGATTTTTGAGTGTGAGACGCCGGTGATCTCGGCGGTGGGCCATGAAACCGATGTGACCATCGCGGATTATGTGGCGGATTTGCGGGCTCCGACTCCTTCGGCGGCGGCGGAGCTGGCGGTTTTTGATTATCAGAAATTTGAGGAGCTTCGGCTGGCCTGCGCGGCGGCCCTGGAGCGTTCCATGGGGCGGAAGCTGGAGCGGGTGCGTTACCGGACCGATCAGTTCCGGCTGCGCCTGAAGGTCCATGACCCGGTCCGCCAGATCAATGAAAAGCGGATGTGCCTTGCTGATCTGGAGGAGCGGATGGGCAGACAGATGAAGGAACGGCTGGAGGCCGGACGCCAGGCGGCAAAGGGCTATGAAACCGGGCTGCAGACCGTTATGGAGCGGCGGCTTTTGGAGGCGAAACATCGGCTGGCGCTGGCCGCCGGAAGCCTGCAGGGCTTGTCGCCTCTGGAAAAGATCAGCAGAGGCTACGGTTTTTTGACAGACAGCGCCGGAAAGCGGGTCTGCCGGGTGGAGGATGTGCAGGTGGGCGATACGCTCATTGTGCGGGTTCTGGACGGCAGCCTGCGCACCCGGGTGTTTGAGCAGACCAAACTAAAGCAGACCGGATTTAAACAGACCAGAATAGAAGGAGAAGGAGCAGATGACGGGAAAATCCATTGAGCAGACATTTGAAGAGCTGGACCAGATCATGAAAAAGCTGGAGGATCCACAGACCAGCCTGGAGGATTCTTTCGCATGCTATGAGGCCGGCATGAAGCTGGTGAAGGCCTGCGGGGAAAAAATAGATAAAGTGGAAAAACAAATGATCGTGCTGCAGGAGGGCATAGAAAGCGATGGAGATGCGTGAAGAATTAAAGCGTCGGACTGCCCAGGTGGAGGCAGTGGTTCTCGGCTTTTTGCCGGAGGAGACCGGTCACCAGAAGACGATTTTTGAAGCGATGAATTACAGCATGAAGGCAGGCGGCAAACGACTGCGCCCCATGCTGATGCAGGAATCCTACCGGCTTTTCGGCGGGACCGGGACGCAGATCGAGCCCTTTATGGCGGCCATTGAGATGATTCACACCTCCTCTCTGATTCACGACGATCTGCCCTGTATGGACAATGACGAGCTGCGTCGGGGCCTGCCCACCACCTGGGTAAAATACGGCTATGACATGGCGGTGCTGGCGGGAGATGCGCTTTTGATCTATGCCATTGAGACGGCAGCCAAGGCCTGTGAGCGCACGACGGATCCGGTGCAGATCGGACGGATCGCCCGGGCCATGGGACTTTTGGCGGCAAAGACCGGTATCTACGGCATGATCGGCGGGCAGGTGGTGGATGTGGAATTGACCAATCAGCCGATCCCCCGGGAAAAGCTGGATTTCATCTACCGGCTGAAAACCGGAGCGCTTCTGGAGGCGTCCATGATGATCGGCGCTCTTTTGGGCGGCGCCGATGAGGAACAGTTAAAAACTGTGGAACAGATCGCGGCAGCGGTGGGCCTGGCCTTCCAGATCCAGGATGATATTCTGGATGTGACCAGCACGGCCGAGCAGCTGGGAAAGCCTGTATTCAGCGATGAAAAAAATCACAAAACAACCTACGTGACTTTGGAGGGCATTGAAAAGGCCCGGGCAGATGTGGCGGAGATTTCCGCCCGGGCGATCCGCCTTTTGGAGAGCCTTCCCGGAGAAAATCCGTTTCTGGCAGGTCTGATCGAGCTTCTGATCACCAGGGATAAATAGGGGAATAGAAAATGCTGTTAGAAAAGATAGAGGGTCCCTGGGACGTAAAACGTTTAAGCCCCGGGGAGCTGGAACAGCTGGCGGCGGAAATCCGTCAGTTTTTGATTGAAAAAATCAGCGTGACCGGCGGGCATCTGGCTTCCAATCTGGGAGTGGTGGAACTGACCATTGCGCTGTATCTGGCCTTCGATCTTCCGAAGGACAAGATCATCTGGGATGTGGGACATCAGTCCTATACCCACAAAATATTAAGCGGGCGGCGGGAGCTGTTTGACGAGCTGCGCCAGTATGGCGGCATGAGCGGCTTCCCGAAACGCAAGGAAAGCCCCTATGATGCCTTTGATACCGGCCACAGCTCCACCTCCATTTCGGCGGGCCTGGGCATGGCCCAGGGCAGAGATCTGCTGGGGGAGGATTACACCGTGGTCTCGGTGATCGGCGACGGTGCCCTGACCGGCGGCATGGCCTATGAGGCTTTGAACAATGCCGCCCATCTGAAGAATAATTTTATCATTGTCCTCAATGACAATAACATGTCCATCTCGGAGAATGTGGGCGGCATGTCCAAATATCTCAATGGCATCCGTTCCGGCGTGGGCTACAATGAATTAAAAAAGCAGGTGTCCGGCACGCTGATGCGGATTCCTGTGATCGGCGAGAGCCTGGTGGATAAAATCAGCCGCACCAAAAACAGCATCAAACAGCTGATTATTCCGGGGATGCTGTTTGAAAACATGGGCGTCACCTATTTAGGGCCGGTGGACGGGCACGACATCAAGGCATTGACCAAGGTTCTGCGGGAGGCCAGGCAGATGGATCACGCAGTGCTGGTACATGTGCTGACGAAAAAAGGGAAAGGCTATCGGCCCGCGGAAAAGCATCCCTCCCGCTTCCATGGGGTGGAACCCTTTGATATCCGCACAGGCAATCCATTAAAACAGAAAATATATCCCAGCTACACGGATGTGTTTTCCAAGGAGCTGTGCCGGCTGGCCATGGAGGAACCCCGGCTGGTGGCAGTGACGGCGGCGATGCCGGACGGCACGGGACTGAAGGCGTTTTCCCGGCAGTTTCCGGACCGGTTTTTCGATGTGGGCATTGCGGAGCAGCACGCGGTAACCTCGGCGGCAGGTATGGCGGCGGCTGGTTTAAAGCCGGTGGTGGCGGTCTACTCTTCCTTTTTGCAAAGGGGTTATGACCAGATGCTCCACGATGTGTGTATTCAGAATCTTCCGGTGATTTTTGCCATTGACCGGGCGGGACTGGTGGGCAGCGACGGAGAGACCCATCAGGGTATCTTTGATTTGTCCTATTTATCCTCCATTCCCGGCATGACGGTGCTGGCGCCGAAAAACCTCTGGGAACTGCGGCAGGATCTGGAATACGCGGTGAAGGAGCATGAAGGTCCCATCGCCATCCGCTATCCGCGGGGACAGGCCTACCGGGGATTGAAGGAATATACCGCGCCGGTGGTCTATGGCAAGGGAGAGCTGCTGCGGGAAGGCAGCCAGATCGCCCTTTTGGCCGTGGGCAGTATGGTCAGCACCGCGGAGCATGTGTGTGATAAGCTGGCGGAGGAGGGCTATGACTGTACTCTGGCCAACGGGCGTTTTATCAAGCCAGTCGATGAGGAGCTGGTGGAGCGGCTGGCCGCTTCCCATGAGCTGGTGGTTACCCTGGAGGAAAATGTGCTGCAGGGCGGCTATGGTCTGGCGGTGACCGCATGGATCCACGCCCATCATCCTCAGGTGAAGGTATTGAATATCGCATTGCCGGATGCCTATGTGGAGCATGGCAATGTGTCCGTGCTGCGGGAGAGCCTTGGGATTGACAGCGATTCGGTGATCCGCCGGATCCGGGCGGTTCTGGAAACCGGGAAAGACGGCGCGGACGGAAAGGAAACAAAGGAAGCATGAAAGAACGATTGGATATCCTGCTGGTAAATCGGGGGCTGGCGCTTTCCCGGGAGAAGGCGAAGGCGATTATCATGTCGGGAATCGTCTATGTGGACGGTCAAAAGGAGGACAAGGCCGGTTCCGTCTTTGAGGATACGGCTGCCATCGAGGTGCGGGGAACCATTTTAAAATATGTCAGCCGGGGAGGGCTGAAGCTGGAAAAGGCCATGACGCGGTTTGGCGTGACTCTGGAGGGAAAGGTCTGCATGGATGTGGGTTCTTCCACCGGAGGCTTCACGGACTGTATGCTGCAAAACGGCGCGGTCAAGGTCTATGCGGTGGACGTGGGACACGGACAGCTGGACTGGAAGCTGCGTAATGATGAACGGGTGGTCTGCATGGAAAAGACCAATATCCGTTATGTGACGCCCGAGGATATCGGGGACCGGATCCAGTTCGCTTCCATCGATGTGTCATTTATTTCCCTGACCAAGGTGCTGGGACCGGTGAAGGCCCTTTTATCGGATGAGGGGCAGATCGTCTGTCTGATCAAGCCCCAGTTTGAGGCCGGGCGGGAAAAGGTCGGCAAAAAAGGCGTTGTGCGGGAAAAAAGCACTCATTTAGAGGTCGTTGATCTGGTGATCCGCTATGCGGTCAGCATCGGTTTTGAAGTGCTGAATCTGGATTTCTCTCCCATCAAGGGGCCGGAAGGCAATATCGAATACCTGCTTTATCTGCAGAATCACACAGACGGCAGAAGCTATGAAGAATTCCATCTGGATCCCGGGGCCGTCGTGGAGGAAGCACATAAGACATTGAATAGTAACGGGAGACGGGAATGAAACATTTTTACCTGATTGCAAATCCCTCCAAGCGGGGGACGGAAAATTTGGCACGGGAGATTGCGGCGTACTTAAAGAGCCGGGGAGCCACCTGCATGGGCAGTCCCCAGCGCAGGGAACTGGAGGGCAAGGGGCACGGCTATACGGATCCTGACCAGATTCCGGACAAGACCCAGTGCGTGATCACTCTGGGCGGTGACGGAACGCTGATCCAGGCGGCCAGGGATCTGGTGGAGCGAAGGCTCCCCCTGATTGGCATTAATATGGGCACCATGGGCTATCTGACCCAGATCGCCCGCAGCGAGGATTACACCTGGATGCTGGATGCCCTTCTGGAGGACCGTTTCCGCCTGGAAAGGCGGATGATGCTGGAGGGGATCGTCAGCGGCGCCGGAAAAGAAAAACGGGGCCTTGCCCTCAATGAGATCGTGCTGACCAGGCAGGATGTGATGCATCCGCTGAAATTTCAGGTCAGCGTCAACGGCGTATTTTTAAATGAATATGCCTCCGACGGAATCATTGCGGCCACGCCCACCGGCTCCACAGCTTATAATCTGTCGGCGGGAGGCCCTATCGTGACTCCGGCGGCGAGGCTTCTGGTATTGACGCCCATTTGCTCTCATTCCCTCAGCTCCCGCAGCATTATCCTGTCCAATGAGGACGTGGTGACGATCCGCCCCGTGCCGCAGGGCAGGCAAAAGCAGATGGCGGTTTTTGACGGGGATCAGGTTTTGAATCTGGATAACATGGAGAGCCTTACGATCCGGGAGTCCGAAAGTTATACCACCCTGGTTCAGCTGAAGGATGTATCATTTTTGGAAAATCTCAGATCCAAAATGAACCGGATTTAGGACCGTTTGATTTAAAGGAGAAAAGCATGAAACTGGAACGGCACAGTAAGATTGTGGAACTGATTGGAAAGCTGGAAATTGAAACTCAGGAGGAGCTGGCGGAGTATTTAAAGCAGGCGGGCTATCATGTGACACAGGCAACCGTGTCCCGGGATATCCGGGAGCTGAATCTGACAAAGGTCCAGGGTGATCATGGCAGGCAGCGGTATGTGGTCATGCAAAGTCCGGAAGTCTTCAGCGAAAAATACATCCGGATTCTGCAGGAAGGTTATCTTTCCATGGATATGGCGCAGAATATTCTGGTGATCAAAACCGTGTCCGGCATGGCCATGGCGGTGGCGGCGGCATTGGACGCCATGCATTTTCATGAGATTGTGGGCTGTATCGCCGGGGATGACACCATCATGTGCGCCGTGCGGACTGTGGACGACACCATCCTGCTGATGGATAAGATCCGCAAACTGGTGGGAAAATAGGAGGGAATGGAATGCTCTTGGAATTGCATGTGAGGAATCTTGCATTGATTGAGCAGGCGGATGTGGAGTTTGGCGAGGGCTTAAACATCCTGACCGGAGAGACAGGAGCCGGAAAATCCATTATCATCGGCTCTGTAAACCTGGCGCTGGGGCAGAAGGCGCCGAAGGATATTATCCGAAGCGGAGCGGAATACGCCTATGTGGAGCTGGTTTTTTCCGTGGATGAGGAGCGGGAAGAACGCCTGCGGGAGCTGGATGTGGAGCCGGATGAGGACGGCATGCTGATCATCACCCGCAGAATTATGCCGGCCAGAAGCATCAGCCGGATCAATGACAAGACGGTGACGGCCGCAAAGCTGCGCCAGGTGACGGCGCTGCTTTTGGATATTCATGGGCAGCATGAGCACCAGTCCTTGCTGCACGCGGCAAAGCATCTGGAGATTCTGGATGCCTATGCCCAGAAGCAGACAGGGCCGTTAAAGGAGGAGATCCGTCCGGTTTATCAGAAATACCGGTCCCTGCAGGAGGAGCTTGCAAAAACCGGAACCGACGGGGAAAGCAGGAAGCGGGAAGCTGACCTTCTGCAGTACGAGATTCAGGAGATCGAGGATGCAGGTTTAAAGGACGGTGAGGAGGAAAGTCTGACGGAGCAGTACCGCAAGTATGCCAACGGACGGCGGATCATCGAAAATTTGTCCGCGGCCTATGAGGCGGTGGACTCGGATCAGGTGGGCATGGCCCTCCACGAGGTGGGGGAGGCGGCTTCCTACGACCCGCAGATTTGTCAGATCCAGGATCAGCTTTACGACGCGGAATCCATTCTCAACGATGTGCGCCATGCCATCAGCGCCTATCTGGACGACGCGGATTTTGACGAGGCGGAGCTTTACCGGATCGGGGAGCGTCTGGACCTGATCCATCATCTGCAGTCCAAATATGGCAATACCATTGAAAAAATCAGGAAGGTTCTGGAAGA
The DNA here is from genome assembly GCA_964537765.1 of uncultured Lachnospiraceae bacterium. Taxonomy (GTDB): domain Bacteria; phylum Bacillota; class Clostridia; order Lachnospirales; family Lachnospiraceae; genus Brotaphodocola. The sequence continues at coordinate 22,996 of CAZICB010000002.1, read as the reverse complement.
AAAGCGTGTCCGGCTCGCAAGGCTGGAGCATTTTGATGAATACCGGGAAAAAATTGAGAGAGACTATGAAAAGACGAAAGTCCGGCTGGAAGCTTTGTGCGGCCAATTGTCTGAGGTTCGCCGGGAGGCGGCAAAGACCCTGACAAAGCGGATTAAAAAAGGGCTGGAGGATTTGAATTTCCTGGATGTGGATTTTTCCATGGAGTTTCGCCGGCTGGATCAATACACGGCCTCCGGTTACGATGAGGCGGAGTTTTTGATCTCCACAAACCCGGGCGAGCCTGTGCGGCCTCTGGGAACGGTGGCCTCCGGCGGCGAGCTGTCCCGGATCATGCTGGCGGTCAAGACCGTGCTGGCGGACACCGATGAGATCCCCACCCTGATTTTTGACGAGATCGATGCTGGGATCAGCGGGCGGACGGCGCAGAAGGTGTCGGAGAAGCTGGCAATCATTGCCGGCAGCCATCAGGTAATCTGCATCACCCACCTGCCTCAGATCGCGGCCATGGCGGACTGCCATTTCGAAATCGCCAAGACGGTGGAAAACGGAAAAACCATCACCCGGATCCATAGTCTTCGGGAAGCGGAAATGGTGGAGGAGCTGGCAAGGCTTCTGGGCGGAGCAAAAATCACCGACGCCGTCCGGGAAAATGCCGCCGAGATGAAGCGGATGGCGGCAAAGATCCGTTCCTTTTGCGGAAAGGAATCCGGGTTTTAAACGGCCGGGTTTTAAACAGAAAAAACTGACAACTAAAAACTGACAGTGTGGAATCTCCCGATTCTCTACATACTAAAAAGGAGCTGATAAAACGGCTCCTTTTTTGCGGCATAAGCCTGGCAAAACCAAAGAAAATGTAATTGTCCGGCCAGGCTGAACTGTTACGAGGAAATGAGGAGGTATGTGTGATGTGGGAATATGAGGAGAAGAAACCGAAATTCCGCCGCCTTCTGGCCTGGGGTTTTGGGATCAGCTTAGGTTTGGCGGCCTGGTTTTGCTGGTACTATGTGGAACGACAGATTCCGGGGCGGCTGAATGTGGTGGTGCAGAAGCAGGAAGAGTTTGACTTTGCGCTGCCCTTTGACGTGACACTGTACAGCGACAGCGAGGAGGTGGTTTTAAGCAATCAGTCCAGGATTCCGTCGGGGGAAATCCGGCTGAAAATGGATGAGCCTTTTTCCCTGTATGCGAAAAATGAGGGGAGCTACCGCCTGGATTTGAAGCTTTTCGGGAAATGGAAATTAAAGGAAATTCAAATCAATGTGGATCAGACCCGCTACGCGGTCCCCTGCGGCGTGCCGGTGGGCATTTATCTGAAATCCAGGGGGATTATGGTCATCGGCACCGGGCGGATCACCGGGGTGGACGGCCAGGAAACGGAGCCGGCGTTCGGCGTGCTGGAATCCGGCGATTACATTGAAGCCATCAACGGACAACCCTTGCAGGACAAGGAGGCTTTGGTCGAGCTTCTAAACCAAAGCGGCGGCCAGCCGGCGATTTTGAGCATTCGCCGGGACGGCGAGGAGCGGGAGGTGCGTATGAACCCGGTGCAAGCGGAGGATGGCAGCTATAAGCTGGGCACCTGGGTGCGGGACGACACCCAAGGCATCGGCACCCTGACCTACCTGGAAGCGGACGGCAGCTTCGGCGCCCTGGGCCATGGCATCAGCGACAGCGATACCGGGGAGGTGGTAGAAATCGGGGAGGGGGCCTTGTATGAGACGGAAATCCTGGGCATAGACAAGGGAAGCGCGGGAAATCCCGGCGTTATGGCGGGGGTCATCTATTATGGTCCCGGCACCTGTATCGGCACGGTGGAGGCCAACACGGAGATCGGAGTTTTCGGCGCCGCCAATGAAAAAATGAAAAAATTCATAGTCGGAGATCCCTTGCCCATCGGCTACCGCCAGGACGTGAAGAAAGGCCGCGCCTGGCTGCGCAGCGATGTGTCCGGGCATATCCGGGATTACGAGATCGAGATCACCCGGGTAGATTATAGCTCTTCCTCGAAAAGCAAAAATCTGGTGCTGAAGGTGGTGGACCCGGAACTTCTGCGGCTGACCGGAGGAATCGTCCAGGGGATGAGCGGTTCGCCCATCATCCAGGAAGGAAAATTGGTAGGGGCAGTGACCCATGTGTTTGTCAATGATCCCACCAGGGGATACGGGATTTTCCTGGAAACCATGCTGGAGCATTGATGAGGCAGCTTCGGTTCTCCTAAAAAATGTGCTTAAAAATGTTAAAAAATTCCAGCTATTTATTGAAATATTGAGATAAGTATGGTACAATTACACAAATGCGGTAATATTTCGTTTATGTGTGAGTATGGAAGGCGGCAGGATGCATGAAGGATGTATCTGATCGCGTTTGTGGGAGATGGAATGAACAATAATATTTTTTTGAAAAACCAAAAGGAGCCCAGCTTGGAGGATTACATGAATTTTGAACCGGAAGGGCGGGGAGATCTGGGCGGGGAGATTCCGGTGGTAATGTATCGCCTGCTTCAGTACTCCATGAAAGCCCAGCTTCGTGAATCTCTGGGTTCGCAGATGCAGGTGGAACTGTTTCAGAAGGCCGGCTTTCAGGCAGGATGCTTTTTCGCGAAAAAGATGTTGGATTTATCGCTTCCTTTCGACAGATTTATCGCGTCCCTGCAAAGAAAGCTTGAGGATTATAAAATCGGCTTGCTCCGGATCGAGAGCGTTGACCCGCAAGATGGGACGATTATGCTGACTGTGGCGGAAGATGTGGGATGTTCCGGCCTGCCGGTTCTGGGCGAGGTCGTGTGCAATTATGACGAGGGCTTCATCAGCGGGATTTTATCGTCTTATATGAGAAAGCCGTACAGGGCCGTAGAGGTGGATTGCTGGGCGACGGGAGACCGGGTGTGCAGATTCCGCGCTCAGGTGGAGGAAACCGGGCATGAATGAGAAGAGGTACCGGGACAGCATGGCAGATAAAAATTGTGAAAAGCTTTTTCAATATTTGCGTAGCATCCTGTACGATCAGAAAATTGAAAAACTGGATATAGAAGAGCTGGACGAGCCATACCGGGATCTGGGAAGAGGAATGCAGGTTCTGCAGAGGGTCGTGGAGGAGATGCTGGAATATTCCAAGGCGCTTTCCGTGGGAAATCTGTCCGAATACTATCCTTCCAAGGACAATTTTCTCTGCGCGAATTTAAAAAACCTGCACGCGAATCTGAATCATCTGACCTGGCAGACCCAGCAGGTGGCGAAAGGGGATTATTCCCAGCACGTCTCTTATCTCGGGGCATTTCAGGAGGCATTCAATGAGATGGTCCGGCAGCTGAAGGACCGGGAGGACCAGCTGAAGGAGGAGACGAAAAAGCTCCAGCACCAGACGGAGGCGATCATCGGCTACAATGACGCTTTTATTGAAATGGCGAGGATGCGCCAGGAGGTGATCGCGGTCATCGATCAGGAGACCTGCCAGTGCCTCTACTGCAATAAGCAGGCGCTCCATATACCTGAAGAAGAAAGTGAGGATCTGCCTTATATCAGCCGTTACTCCTTTTATAATCAGCTGATTGGCTGGAAGGAAAACACGAAGTTCTCATCCTGGGAGGTTCAGGACGCGTCCGGCCTTTATTATCGGATCAGTTCGTTTGGCATCGTCTGGCAGGATCGGAAGGCATGGTGTCATACGATCCTGGATATTACCAAGGAGAAGCAGGAGCAGAATAAACTGGCGAATATCGCTTATCATGATCCGGGCACTTGTATTTTCAACCGCCGTTATTTTGATGAATATATGGATCATATGTCCCGGAACCAGAGTGACGCGACCCTGTGTTATCTGGATCTGGACGGTCTGAAGTATGTCAATGACCATTTTGGTCATGAGGAGGGCGACCGTTATCTGGTGGATTTTGTGCGTATCATCCAGAATTCCTTCCGCAGTGAGGATATTCTGGCGCGGATCGGCGGAGATGAGTTTGCCTTGATTCTGTCTGGTTGTCACAAAGAACTGGCGGAGCAGAAGCTTGCGCATGTGCTTGATGAGTTTCGGCAGTCTGACTCCGGCCGTTATCCTTGCAGCTTCAGCTATGGCGTGGTGGAGATTCACGGCAAGGATCGGTCCATGACCCTGGATGAGATTATCCGCCAGGCGGACACCGCCATGTATGAGTGTAAGCGGAGACATAAGCAAAACCTCTCCGCATGGCAGACGAAAGACAAAAATAATTATGGGAATCTTTAGGCGTTCCAAAGGTGCGAAAGGGCATCGTTTTGGGACGCCTTTTTTATGCACACGGGGCGCGTGTGGAATTTTGCTGCTAAAAGCAGCACGCGCCCCGGCGCAGGCGAGTAGGTCACATTGCTCCTGGGATATCGTTTATTCAAATGTCGAAACTTGCGATTGAATCTCGTTGCAAGCAGACAAATGGAGAGACTATAATACATTTTACAACAGAAAAAAACAGGAGGAATTGGAAAATGACGGAATGTAATGTTGCAATCGCAGAAGACAATCCACAAATGCTGAATTTGTTGAATCATATGCTGGAAGATGAAGAAGGATTCCGCGTGGTAGGAAAGGCGGATAATGGAGAGGACGCTTATGAGATGATCGTGAATACCTGTCCGGATCTGGTTTTGATGGATGTGATCATGCCTAAAATGGATGGAATCGCGGTTATGGAAAAACTGAAGCGGGAACAGAGAGGAAGGAAAATGCCTTCTTTTATTATGGTGACAGCGGCGGGCAGCGATCAGGTGACGGCGGATGCTTTTGGTCTGGGAGCCAATTATTTCATCATGAAGCCCTTTGACAGCAATGTGGTCATGGACAAAATCCGCCGGGTCGCCCGGGGAACAGAGGAGCTGACGCTCTATGCCCAGTCCCATAAGGTCAACCCCTATGTGAACAAGCGGGATTATATGGAGCAGAATCTGGAAAGCGATGTGACGGCAACCCTGCATGAGATCGGGATTCCGGCGCATATTAAAGGATACCAGTACCTGCGGGATGCCATCGCCATTTCCGTGCAGGAGGAAGAACTGATGGTGTCTGTGACCAAGGTTTTGTATCCGGCCATTGCCAAAAAGCATAATACCACCTCCAGCCGTGTGGAGCGGGCGATCCGCCATGCCATTGAGGTGGCATGGACCAGAGGAAGGCTGGACACCATATACGACATTTTCGGCTACACCATCAACAATGGCAAGGGCAAGCCCACCAATTCCGAGTTCATCGCTCTGCTGACAGACCGCATGCGTCTGGAGTATAAACGGTTATGCTAAGCCCGGCTGCGCCCTTACGGGATTGCCTTGCTGGTTACACATACATGAAAGCAGCCAAAGAGCATAAGTTTTTTCAGAATGTGCTTCCTAAATTTGCATAAATATTGTATAATCAAAAGTAATTAAATCTGCCTGGGGGGCAGCATGCGACGAGGAGGTTAAGTTCGATGAAAAATATTTTATTTGTGGCGTCAGAAGCGGTTCCATTTATTAAGACGGGAGGACTTGCGGATGTAGTTGGTTCTCTTCCAAAGTGCTTTGATAAGGAATATTATGATGTCCGCGTCATGATTCCCAAGTACATGTGCATCAAGGAATCCTGGCGCAATCAGATGACTTATGTAGATCATTTTTACATGGATTATCTGGGAGAGAGCCGCTATGTGGGCATCCTGCAGTATGTTCATGAGGGAGTTACCTTTTACTTTATTGACAATGAGTCCTATTTCAGCGGGGCAAAGCCATATGGCGACTGGTTCTTTGACCTGGAGAAGTTCTCCTTCTTCTGTCAGGCAGCCCTGTCCGCGCTTCCGGTGATCGGCTTCCGGCCGGATCTGGTACATTGCCATGACTGGCAGACCGGACTGATTCCGGTATACTTAAAGGAGCGCTTCCATGCCGGCGAGTTCTTTGCCAATATGAAGAGCGTTATGACCATCCACAATCTGAAATTCCAGGGCGTATGGGATGTGAAGACGATCCAGAGATTCTCCGGATTGCCGGATTATTACTTTACTCCGGACAAGCTGGAGGCTTACAAGGACGGCAACATGTTAAAGGGCGGCATTGTGTTTGCGGATGCCATCACCACGGTGAGCCAGACCTACGCGGAGGAGATCAAGATGCCGTTCTACGGCGAGGGGCTGGACGGCCTGATGCGTGCCAGGAGCAACAGCCTGCGGGGCATTGTCAATGGCATCGATTATACCGATTTTAATCCGGAGACAGATCACTTTATCGCGCAGCCGTATAATGCCAAGAATTTCCGCAAGGAAAAGGTAAAAAACAAAACGGCGCTGCAGGAGCAGCTGGGACTTCCGGTTGACGAAAAGAAATTCACGGTGGGTATCGTTTCCCGTCTGACAGATCAGAAGGGTCTGGATTTGATCCGCGGAGTCATGGATGAGCTGTGCTCCGATGACATGCAGCTGGTGGTGCTGGGTACCGGCGATGAGCAGTATGAGAACATGTTCCGCCATTATGACTGGAAATATCATGACCGGGTATCTGCTCAGATTTACTATTCTGAGGAGCTGTCCCACAAGATTTACGCGGGCTGCGACGCGTTTTTGATGCCGTCCTTATTTGAGCCCTGCGGACTGAGCCAGCTGATGGCGCTGCGTTATGGTACCGTTCCGATTGTGCGCGAGACAGGCGGCCTGAAGGATACAGTAGAGCCGTATAATGAGTTCGAGAATACCGGCACCGGTTTCTCCTTCGCCAACTATAATGCTCATGAGATGCTGGATACGATTCGTTACGCAAAACATGTTTATTATGAAAAAAAACGGGAATGGAATAAGATCATTGACCGGGCGATGGCAAAGGATTATTCCTGGAATACCTCCGCGAAGAAATATCAGGAGCTGTATGACTGGCTGATTGGGTATTAAATTCAGCAGAGACTTGAAAAAAGCAGGAGTGCAACATGACATTCTGGGGACAACTGGGGGAAAATGAAGTATTGATCAGCGCGATCGTGGGCTGGACGGTGGCGCAGGTGTTGAAGACGTTGATTGATTTTTGGTTTACGAAAAGCTTTTCACCGGAGCGGATGGTGGGATCGGGCGGCATGCCAAGCTCCCATTCCGCCACAGTATGTGCGTTGGCGACCAGCGCGGCGCTGTGCTACGGAGTGGATTCCTTTGAATTTGCCATCTGTTTTATCCTGGCGTCGGTGGTGATGTATGATGCCATTGGTGTGCGGCAGGAGACCGGAAAGCAGGCGAAGCTTCTAAATCTGATCATGGAGCAGGACTTCTTTCAGCTGGATAATGAACAGTTTCAGAATCGGCTGAAGGAGCTTGTCGGACACACCCCGCTGCAGGTTTTGGCAGGAGCGGTGCTGGGAATTTTGGTTTCCCTGTTTGTTCATCAGCAGTATGTTTGATATGGTTTCGATTTGATATGGTTTTGAGATGGGTTTGCGGGCAGACGCGGGATTTCGCGTCTGCCTTTTTAATCATCGCGCTGCGCAGGGCCCTGGGGATGCTTTCGGATGTCATGTCACGTTTTTGGGGAAATGGCGTTTATATCAATGAACCGTGATCAGCCGACCACGGTATTTTACGGAAAGCGAGAAGGCTTTATGGAAGAAAGAGACGAAAAGTATTTTTTATGGACGTTTAAAGGAGCGCGGATCCTGCTTCGGGGGTCTGATATCTGGTATGTGAGCGCGGAAGAAGGAAGGACCCTGATCCACACCAGAAACCGCTACTACCAGGTGCGTGAGACCATGAAGGAAGAGGTCGAGAAACTTCGGGAACTCCCCATGGTAAAGACACACAACTCCTTCCTGGTCAATATGGATAAGCTGGAATCCATCAGTGCCGGAGGCGCCCATTTAAAGAATCACATCGTCCTCCCGGTAAGCAAAGGCTGCTGGACCACGGCGCGCAGAGTGGTAGAGGATTATTACCGCAATAAGTGCGGCGCAAGGGAAAGCTGCGGATAACAAAAAGGACCTCCCAGTTATTAAAAAAAGGGACATTTAACCGTTCTCCCTTGCAATGACCGGCAGGGCTCTTCGTATCAAAAGAAGTGTATCAAAAGAAGCTAAAAATAATAATTGACATAGAAATGTGAATATGTTAGAATGTATCGGTATGAATAACGCCGGGACTCGGTTCTTTGGAGGCTCCAACCAGAGCTTAGTTTTCGGTGAGAATGAAAGATTAGAGAATAAGGAGAGAATCATCATGATTTCAAAGGAAAAGAAAGCAGCGATTATCGCAGAGTATGGCAGAAAGCCTGGCGATACCGGTTCACCGGAGGTTCAGATTGCGATCCTGACCGCCAGAATTGCGGAGCTGACTGCACATCTGCAGGAGAACAAGAAGGATCATCATTCCAGACGTGGTTTGCTGAAGATGGTAGGTCAGAGACGTGGTTTGCTGGACTACTTAAAGAAAACCGACCTGGAAGGTTATCGCGCTCTGATTGAAAGATTAGGCATCAGAAAGTAAGGACGATGGATTAGGGTGGAGAGGTTTTCTCCACCCTAAATTGTTTCTGCTTTCCGGCTGCGAAAAAGGAACCATGAAGGGAGCATTTTGGAAGAGGACGTATCCCGAGACGACTGCTGTGTGTACAAGGGCTTGCGCATAGAGCAGTAGTTTCGGTGTCTTCGTCCCCATTAGTTATAGCAAACGACAAAAATATTTGCCGTTTGCTGTACAAAGTTTAAAAAAGAAAAGGAGACAAAAGCATGTACAAAAGTTTCAGTATGGAGCTTGGCGGCAGAACTCTGACCGTGGATGTGGGCAGAGTGGCCAAGCAGGCAAATGGCGCCGCGTTTATTCATTATGGAGACACCGTAGTATTATCCACCGCAACTGCGTCCGAGAAGCCCAGAGAGGGAATTGATTTCTTCCCCCTGAGCGTAGAATATGAAGAGAAAATGTATTCCGTGGGAAAGATCCCGGGCGGATTTAACAAGCGTGAGGGCAAGGCTTCTGAGAATGCAGTGCTGACCTCCCGTGTCATTGACCGTCCCATGAGACCGCTGTTTCCTAAGGACTACCGCAATGACGTTACCTTAAATAACCTGGTTATGAGCGTGGATCCGGAGTGCCGTCCCGAGCTGGTGGCTATGCTGGGTTCTGCCATTGCCACCTGCATTTCCGACATTCCCTTCGATGGTCCCTGTGCCATGACCCAGATGGGGATGATCGACGGGAAATTTGTGGTCAATCCCTCCCAGAAGCAGTGGAAGCAGGGAGATTTGAACCTGACCGTTGCCTCCACCAGAGAGAAGGTCATCATGATCGAGGCCGGAGCCAATGAGATTCCGGAGGCAAAAATGATTGAGGCCATCTACAAGGCTCATGAGATTAACCAGACCATCATCGCCTTCATTGACCAGATCGTGGCGGAATGCGGCAAAGCCAAACACGAATATACCAGCTGCGCGATCCCGGCAGAGATGTTCGAGGAGATGAAGAAGCTGGTGACTCCGGAGGAGATGGAGGTTGCCGTCTTCACTGATGACAAGCAGACCCGCGAGGAAAATATCCGCGTGATCACGGAAAAGCTGGAGGAGTCTTTCGCGGAGAATGAGGAGTGGCTGGCAATCCTGGACGAAGCCGTATATCAGTATGAGAAAAAGACCGTCCGCAAGATGATCTTAAAGGATCACAAGCGTCCCGACGGACGTCAGATCACCCAGATCCGTCCGCTGGCTGCCGAGGTGGATATCATCCCCCGGGTACATGGTTCCGCCATGTTCACCCGCGGACAGACCCAGATCTGCAACGTATGTACCCTTGCCCCCTTGTCTGAGGCACAGAAGATCGACGGCCTGGATGAGAATGAGGTTTCCAAGCGCTATATGCATCACTATAATTTCCCGTCCTACTCCGTAGGCGAGACCAAACCGTCCAGGGGACCGGGAAGACGGGAGATCGGTCACGGCGCTCTGGCGGAGCGGGCATTGATTCCGGTGCTTCCTACCGAGGAGGAATTCCCCTACGCGATCCGCACCGTGTCCGAGACTTTTGAGTCCAACGGCTCTACTTCCATGGCGTCTACCTGCGCTTCCTGCATGTCTCTGATGGCAGCGGGTGTTCCTATTAAAAAGATGGTGGCAGGTATTTCCTGCGGTCTGGTGACCGGGGAGACGGATGATGATTTCGTGCTGCTGACCGATATTCAGGGTCTGGAGGATTTCTTCGGCGATATGGACTTTAAGGTAACAGGCACCACGGAAGGGATCACCGCGATCCAGATGGATATCAAGATCCATGGCCTGACCCGCCCGATCGTGGAGGGAGCTATCGCAAGATGCCGGGAGGCGAGACTGTTCATCATGGATACCTGCATGAAGCCGGCTATCGCGGAGCCGAGAAAGGACGTGGGCAAGTACGCTCCGAAGATCGATCAGGTGACTATCGATCCTCAGAAGATCGGTGATGTAGTTGGCAAGCAGGGCTGCGTGATCAATAAGATTATCGAGGAGACCGGCGTGAAGATCGACATTTCCGAGGATGGCATGGTGGCTATCTGCGGCACCGACCGGGAGATGATCGAAAAGGCAAAGAACATTGTCATCGGAATCGTGACCGACATTGAGCCGGGCCAGGTGCTTACGGGCAAGGTTGTGCGCATTATGCCCTTCGGCGCTTTCGTAGAGCTGAAGCCGAAAAAGGACGGCATGATTCACATTTCCAGACTATCTGACAGGCGGGTGGAAAAGGTGGAGGATGTGGTCAACATCGGCGACACTGTTACGGTTAAGGTACTGGATGTGGATAAGATGGGCAAGATCAGCCTGAGCATGAAACCAGGAGATTTGAAAAAATAGGAATGAGATGATTCTATGAAAAAATATCATATTACAGTGGCCGGACTTTTGTCCGGTCTGCTGCTTTGTATGTATCCGATGGCGGCGCTGGCAGACACGGCTGTGCTGACAGTGGGGGCCGGGCAGGCAGTTTCAGGCTCCATGGGGCCGGGCATGTCCTACGGCGCCCAGACCGGGCCAGGCATCGGCCCAGGCTACAGCGGACCGTCGGTGCAGATCACCCATGACGTGCCGGATCCCATCGTGCCGATTGTGGAGAAATATTCCTACGATCAGATGGTGAAGGATTTAAATACCCTGCAGTCCCGCTATGGGGCGCATCTGCGGGTGGGACAGATCGGGACCTCCCTGGACGGCCGGGCTATTTATGAGGCGGTCCTTGGAAATCCGGATGCTCCCAAACATATTTTGATCCATGCGGGGATTCATGCCCGGGAATATATGACGCCGCTTTTGGTGATGAAGCAGCTGGAGTATGGCGCGGAGTTATATGATACCGGCACCTATGAGGGAGAAACCTTTGCCAGTATTTTAAACAGCGTGGCGGTCCATTTTGTCCCCATGGTGAATCCGGACGGCATCAGCATCAGCCAGTTTGGCTTAAACGGCCTTCGTTCCGAGCAGCTTCGCCAGACGGTTCAGCAGGTCTATGCCAATGACATTGCCTCAGGGCGGACCGATGCGGCGTTTGAGGATTATCTGATTTACTGGAAGGCAAACGGGCGGGGCGTGGACCTGAATCAGAATTTCCCGGCGGACTGGGATCAGGTGACCTCCAGCGAGGCCCCTTCCTACGGAACCTACAAAGGGCCGGCAGCCCTTTCCGAGCCGGAATCCCAGGCCCTTGCCAATCTGGCCAATTCCCGTTCCTGGGCGGCGGCCATCAGCTATCACAGCATGGGAAATATTATCTACTGGGATTATCCGGGGAATCAGGTGCAGCAGGCTTCCGGGGAGCTGGCGACGGTGATCGCTGAGATGACCGGCTACCGAACAGAGAGCAGCAGCGGCCACGGCGGTTTTAAGGATTGGACCCAGATCAAGGGAAATCCCATTCCCGGAGTGACCATCGAGGTAGGCAGCGTGGCATGTCCCCTTCCTTTGACCGAATATATGGATGTCTGGAACCGGAACAAGCAGGTCTGGATATTGGCAGCGAAATATGCAATGATCCATTAAAATAAAACAGAGGAGAAAAATTATGAATGGAAAATCGACAAAAGAGTACTCCAGCCCGCACGAGCTGGAGGGACGGCTGCCTCTTGGCGAGGCGATTCCGCTGGGACTGCAGCACGTTCTGGCAATGTTTGCGGGAAACTTGACCCCGATCATTCTGATTGCGGGAGGCTGCGGCATCGCGGCGGGTTCCGAGCTGCAGGTGGCTATTTTGCAAAATGCCATGCTGATCGCGGGCATTGTGACCCTGGTACAGCTGTTTACCATCGGACCGGTGGGCGGCAGGCTGCCGATTGTGATGGGAACCAGCTCCGGCTTCATCGGCGTATGCAGCAGCATATCGAAGCTTATGGGCGGCGGAGTCGTGGCCTACGGCGCGATTCTGGGCGCGTCCATAGTGGGCGGATTGTTTGAGACGGTGCTCGGCTTTTTCTTAAAACCGCTGCGCCGGTTTTTCCCGTCGGTGGTCACCGGTACGGTGGTGATGTCCATCGGTCTGTCTCTGATCAGCGTGGGCATCAATTCCTTTGGCGGCGGCAGCGGCGTGAAGGATTTTGGCTCCCTGGAAAATTTATTTCTCGGCACGGTGGTTCTGATCACCATCATTCTTTTGAAGCACAAGTGCAAGGGCATTGCCAGCTCCTCCTCCATGCTGCTGGGAATCATTGCCGGCTATTTTGTGGCGGCGATCATGGGCATGGTGCTTCCCCATACCTTCTCCTACATGGATACGACCTCGGGCGCGGTGTCGGAAATCACAAAATCCTGGGTGCTGAACTGGGATAAGGTGGCCAGCGCGCCCTGGATTTCCCTGCCCAGAATTATGCCGGTGCCGATCGTATTTGACGCGCGGGCGATTGTGCCCATCGGCATCATGTTTATCGTGACGGCGGTGGAGACGGTTGGCGATATTTCCGGCATTACCGAAGGCGGATTGGGGAGAGAGGCCACGGACAAGGAGCTGTCCGGCGGTGTGATGTGTGACGGCCTTGGTTCTTCCTTTGCGGCGCTGTTTGGCGTTTTGCCCAATACCTCCTTCAGCCAGAATGTGGGTCTGGTGGGCATGACCAAGGTGGTCAATCTGTTCGCCATCGGCATCGGCGGCATTTTCCTGATTGCCTGCGGCCTGTTCCCGAAGCTGGCGGCCCTAGTGTCCATTATGCCTCAGAGCGTGCTGGGCGGAGCGGCGGTGATGATGTTTGCCTCCATCGTGGTGGGTGGTATTCAGCTGATCACCAAAGATGAGGTCGACGCGAGAAAGATTACGATTGTATCGGTGGCATTGGGACTTGGTTATGGTCTGGGCGCCAATTCCGCGGCGCTGGTACATATGCCCCAGGTGGTACAGCTGATCTTCGGCGGCTCCGGCATCGTGCCGGCAGCGGTGGTAGCGATCATTTTGAATGTGTTCCTCCCCAGGGAGACACCGCTGAATCAGTCAGCAGACCGGCTATAGCGGCAGAAATTGTGGTTTTCTGGCATGAAAGACCGTGTAATACCGGAAACCGCAGGAACGCAGCAGCGCGGCCGTTTTCGAAAATTCATAGCCTACATATTCGGGAGTATGGGCGTCTGATCCGATGGTGAGGATCTCGCCGCCAAGCTCCCGGTAACGAATGAGAATTTCTTCCGTAGGGTTGGGATGGCAAAGCCCGGCTTTAAAACCGCTGGTGTTGCATTCCAGCCCTTTTCCATGTTCAATGAGCGTCTTCAGGATCGGATCGATATATTCCCGGTACTTTTCGTAGGAATAATTTTGGTTTTTTCGGGGGCCGTAGCGGACCACGTAATCCAGATGTCCCAGCACATCGTAGCAGTCCAGAGTGCGGACCCGATGCAGGGTGGAAGCAAAATAACGGCCGTAGGCCTCCTGCTCGCTTCGCCCCTGGAAAAAGGACGGATAATAAGGATCCTGCCCGTCGATGAAGTGGCAGGATCCAATGAGAAAATCCACGTCCAGCCGGGGAACCAGCTCGGTCAGATAGTCCCGGATATGGGCCTGCAGCCCCAGCTCCACACCGATGTTGACGCGGATTTGTCCGGCATAGGTCTCCTGGAGCTGTCTCATATAAGGAAAATAGGATGAAAAATCCAGAAGAAAGGTATCGCCTGCTTCGCCGGCATCGTAGTCGTGATGGTCGGTGATGCAGATTTCATCCATTCCAAGGGCGATGGCCCGTTTTACCTGCGCCGGGGCGGGGGTGTCGGAGTCGCCGGAAAACGCGGTATGAAGGTGAAAATCACAGAGCATAAATGTAATTCCTCCTGATCCAATCATAGTTCCAATATTATAGCACGGGTTCCGGTATTTGGGAAACATAGAATGATAGCAAACGGCAAATATTTTTATCGTTTGCTAGAAGTCAAGAAAAGGAAAAAAGGAAAGAACTGGTTGAAAAACAGGAAGCATGTATGTTATCATAAATTTGTATGCGCGTCATGGAGAAAATGAGAGAATACGGCGCTGCATAGGGGGAGGAAAGTATGTCAGTCAGCGACATTTCGAACATATTCGGATTTCTGGGCGGACTGGGTATGTTTCTGTATGGCATGAGCATTATGGCAGATGGTATGCAAAAGACAGCAGGCAGCAAGATGAGCAGCTTTCTGGGGATGCTTACCAACAACCGGCTTATGGCGGTTGCTCTGGGTGCTTTGATCACCGCGATCATCCAGAGCAGCGGCGCCACCACCGTTATGGTGGTTGGTTTCGTAAGCGCAGGGGTCCTGAATCTGACCCAGGCGGTGGGCGTGATCATGGGCGCCAATATCGGTACCACCATCACCGCATGGATCGTGTCCATGAGTCAGCTGGGAGATGCTTTTGAAATTATGAAGCCCGCCTTTTACGCGCCGCTGATTATCGGCATAGGCGCGTTGCTGCTGGTATTCTGCAAGAGCCAGAAAAAGAAAATGATCGGTGAAATCATGATCGGTCTGGGACTTTTGTTTACGGGTCTGGATTTTATGTCCGGCTCCATCAGTCCCTACACGGATGCGCCGATTTTCGCGAAGGCTTTTGCTATGCTGGGCGGAAATCCGTTTTTGGGCATGCTGATCGGCGCCCTGGTTACGGCCTTGCTGCAAAGCTCCTCCGCGTCCGTGGGTATTTTGCAAACCCTGGCCATGAATGGGATCGTGACCACCAACGCGGCGATTTATATTACCCTGGGGCAGAATATCGGTTCCTGCGTGACGGCCATGCTTTCCAGCGCCGGAGGCTCCCGCACCGCCAAGCGCGCGGCTGTGATCCATCTTTCCTTCAATGTGATCGGCGCGATCGTGTTCGGCGTCCTGGGGACCGTGCTGTTTATCATGCGGCCGGCATTTGCCGTATCCAGCATCAATGCGGTGGAGATCTCTATTTTCCACACGATTTTTAACCTGACCAACACGGCGCTTTTGTTTCCCTTCGCCAATCAGCTGGTGACTCTGTCCGGTCTGGTGGTCAAGGAAAAGGAGGAAGAGGAACCCGCCGGGGAGGACGAGGAAACGGTTGCGACCCTGCGCCATCTGGACGAGCGTATTTTTGAATCGCCGGCCTTTGCAGTGGAGATTGCCGCCCTGGAGGTGGTTCATATGGGGCAGATCACCATGAAGAATCTGAAACGGTCGCTGGATGCGGTCCTGACCGGCAATCTGGAGGAAATCCAGGAGGTTTATAAGGTGGAGAAAACCATCAATAATATGGAAAATAAGCTGATCGAATATTTGATTAAGGTGGATAATCTGTCTTTGACGGAAAAACAGGAAAAGGTGGTCAACAATCTGTTCTACAGCGTCAGCGATATCGAGCGGGTCGGCGATCACGCGGAGAACCTGGCGGAGCAGGCCGAATACATGGTGAGCCATAAGCTGGATTTCACCGAGATCGGACGGCAGGAGCTGCAGGAAATCAGCGAGGCGGCGGTCAATTCCTTCCAGTATGCCATTGAGGCAAGACAGAATGGCAGCATGGAGGCGGTCCGCAAGGTCAGCCAGTATGAGGATGTAGTGGATAATATGGAAGAAGAAATGCGGGAGGAGCACATCGGGCGTCTGTCCAGAAGAGAGTGCGTGCCGTCCGCAGGCGTGGTCTTCCTGGATATTATCAGCAATCTGGAGCGTGTCTCCGATCATGCTTATAATCTGGCCGGGTATGTAAAGGATGAATTGTAAAATCCAGGAAGGGGATAGCTATGAGAAACTATTGGGCGGGTGTGATGCTCGGAGCAGCAGTTCTGACCTCCGGGTGTTTTGGGAAAGCGGCTCCGGCAGAGACCTTGGCGGTCCCGGAGTCCTCGGTTGAGGTATATATTGAAGTGACGGAGCCGGAAACAGAACCGGAGGCAGAGACAGAAGGATCTGCGGCGGCGGAGGTTCCGACGGAGACGGAGGAGACCCTGGACGCTGCGGGAGAGGTTTCTGAGCTTTCGGAGGAGGAGCAGACCTCGGAGGAGACGCTGACCTCCCAGGAGGAGGCTTCCTTTTCCTTGCGTCTGTATAAGCAGCTGGTGGAGAATCCGACGGCCTATCAAAATCAGGTGATCGTCTTTTCCGGGTCGGTGATCCGGGCGGCGTCGGACGGAGCATCCACATCGCAGATTGTACTGGCGGTGGAGGGCCGTGAGCCGGCAAAGCTGGTCTGCGATTACCAGGAAGGACTGATTGATTTAAAGCTTATGGCGGGCGACCAGGTGACGGTGACTGGCATTTTCCAGGCCTTAAACCGCTATCGGATGGATTCCGGCGAGATTGAAACCCTTCCCGCGATCCAGGTCACCAGCTTCGATACGGTGACTCTCGCCGCGCGGGAAACGAAAGCGGCAGCCGAGACCGCCACTCCCTCCGATATGGCCGGATCCGGCGTGGAATGATCCCATTCGCCCGGAGATATCGGGCCGGGAGCACGCTTTAAATCCCCCTTTGACGGGCCGGGGATATAAAATCAGCGAAAAAATAGGAAAACCCCTTGCTATTTTCCATATAATTAGGTAAAATAGGGACAGGTTGATGATATTTTAACAATCATCAAATTTTTAACAAATTCTAGGAGGAATGAATCATGGCAGTAAAAGTAGCAATCAATGGTTTTGGCCGTATTGGCCGCCTGGCCTTCAGGCAGATGTTTGATGCAGAAGGATATGAGATAGTGGCAATCAACGATCTGACTGATCCTAAAATGCTGGCTCACTTATTAAAATATGATACCGCGCAGGGCGGCTTCTGCGGAAAGATCGGTGAAGGCGTACACACGGTAGAGGCTGGCGAAGGTTCTATCACTGTTGACGGAAAGACCATCAAGATCTATGCTGAGAAGGATGCAAAGGATCTTCCGTGGGGCGAGATCGGTGTTGACGTAGTTCTGGAGTGCACCGGCTTTTATACCTCCAAGGCAAAATCTCAGGCTCATATCGATGCTGGCGCTAAGAAGGTTGTTATCTCTGCTCCGGCTGGCAATGATCTGCCGACCATCGTTTACAGCGTAAATGAGAACACCCTGACCGCTGAGGATACCATCATCTCCGCAGCATCCTGCACCACCAATTGCCTGGCTCCGATGGCAAAGGCTCTGAATGATTACGCTCCGATCCAGTCCGGTATCATGAGCACCATTCATGCTTACACCGGCGATCAGATGATCCTGGACGGACCGCACAGAAAAGGCGATTTAAGAAGAGCAAGAGCAGGCGCTGCTAACATCGTTCCAAACTCCACCGGCGCTGCTAAGGCAATCGGCCTGGTTATTCCAGAGCTGAACGGCAAGCTGATCGGTTCTGCACAGCGTGTTCCGGTTCCGACTGGTTCCACCACCATTCTGACCGCAGTTGTTAAGGGCGCTGACGTGACAAAAGAGGGCATCAATGCAGCTATGAAGGCAGCAGCTTCCGCATCCTTCGGCTACAACGAGGATCCGATCGTTTCTTCTGACGTTATCGGTATGAAGTACGGCTCCCTGTTCGATGCTACCCAGACCATGGTAGCAAAGATCGCTGACGATCTGTATGAGGTTCAGGTTGTTTCATGGTATGACAACGAGAACTCTTACACCAGCCAGATGGTTCGCACCATTAAATATTTCGCTGAGCTGTAATTATCGACTCACAAAGGGTCCGGTCTTAAAAGGGCCGGACTTTTTTGCGATTCATCAGAATGCAATGAGACGCGCCGGTGACGCGTTTCACTGCATTTCATAGTAGAGAGGAGTAACTTATGCTGAACAAAAAAACTGTAGATGATTTAAATGTAAAAGGTAAACGTGTCCTGGTGCGCTGTGATTTCAATGTGCCGTTAAAGGAAGGCAAAATTACTGACGAGACCCGTATCGTGGCTGCACTGCCGACAATCCAGAAGCTGATCGCCGATGGCGCAAAGGTGATCCTTTGCTCTCATCTGGGCAAAGTAAAAAATGGCCCCAACGAGGGTGAGTCCCTGGCTCCGGTTGCAGTACGGCTTTCCGAGAAGCTGGGCAAGGAGGTCAAATTTATTTCCGATTATAATGTAACCGGCGAGGCTGCCACCAAGGCTGTGGAAGCTATGAAGGAGGGTGATGTGATCCTTCTGCAGAACACCCGTTTCCGCGGAAAAGAAGAGACCAAGAACGGCGAGGAATTCAGCAAAGAGCTTGCTGACCTGGCTGACGACTATGTATGCGACGCATTTGGTTCCTCCCACCGGGCACATGCCTCTGTTGCGGGCGTAACCAAATATATCTCCGAAAAAGGCGGCACCAACGCGGTGGGCTATCTGATGCAGAAGGA
This sequence comes from uncultured Lachnospiraceae bacterium, assembly GCA_964537765.1. GTDB lineage: Bacteria > Bacillota > Clostridia > Lachnospirales > Lachnospiraceae > Brotaphodocola. The sequence continues at coordinate 4,294 of CAZICB010000002.1, read as the reverse complement.
GATCGAGTTCCTGGGCAATGCCGTGGAAAACCCGGTTCGTCCGTTCGTGGCGATCCTGGGCGGCGCAAAGGTTGCTGATAAGCTGAATGTAATCTCCAACCTGCTGGAGAAGTGCGACACCCTGATCATTGGCGGCGGCATGGCATTTACCTTCTTAAAGGCACAGGGCAAGGAAATCGGCAATTCCCTGGTGGACGATACCAAGCTGGATTACTGCAAGGAGATGATGGAGAAGGCGAAGAAGCTTGAAAAGAAGCTCCTGCTTCCGGTTGACACTACCATCGCAGCGGCTTTTCCGAATCCCATCGACGGGCCGATTGAGATCAAGGTGGTTCCGGTAGATCAGATCCCGAAGGATATGGAAGGCCTGGATATCGGTACTGAGACCGCGAAGCTCTATGCGGAGGCAGTGAAGAACGCAAAGACCGTGGTTTGGAATGGACCGATGGGCGTATTTGAGAACCCGACTCTGGCAGCAGGCACCATCGCCGTAGCAAAAGCGCTGGCCGAGACCGAGGCTACCACCATCATCGGCGGCGGCGACTCCGCAGCAGCCGTGAATCAGCTGGGCTTCGCCGACAAGATGACCCACATCTCCACCGGCGGCGGCGCATCCTTAGAGTTCCTGGAAGGTAAAGAGCTTCCCGGTGTAGCAGCTGCTGACGATAAGTGAGCACTTAACGAGCGCAAGCCGCCAGGCGCAGCGGGAGTTTAGTGCGAACTTACTTCTCGTCGCTTAGGGAGCGCAAGCCGTCAGGCGTAGCGCGAGCTTAGCAGAGAGAAGTTACCCGTCTGCACTTAGGGAGCGCGAGCCTACTCCATAAATTTTTCATAGACCATAGAATATAGAAAAGAGAGAACGATTATGTCCAGAAAGAAAATTATTGCAGGCAACTGGAAGATGAATATGACTCCGTCCGAGGCAGTTGCTTTGGTTGAAACCTTAAAACCACTGGTAAAAAATGACGAGGTGGATGTGGTGTTCTGCGTTCCGGCCATCGACATTATCCCGGCCATGGAAGCTGCCAAGGGCACTAATATCTCCATCGGCGCAGAAAATATGTACTTCCAGGAGAAGGGCGCCTACACCGGAGAGATTTCCCCGAATATGCTGGTGGATGCTGGCGTGAAATACGTGATCATCGGACATTCCGAGAGAAGAGAATACTTCGCGGAGACCGACGAAACCGTCAATAAGAAAGTGCTGAAGGCCTTCGAGCATGGCCTGACCCCGATCATCTGCTGCGGCGAGACCCTGACCCAGAGAGAGCAGGGCATCACCATCGACTGGATCCGCCAGCAGATCAAGATCGCATTCCTGAATGTGACCGCTGATCAGGCAAAGACTGCGGTAATCGCATACGAGCCGATCTGGGCCATCGGTACCGGCAAGGTAGCTACCACGGAGCAGGCACAGGAGGTTTGCGCAGCTATCCGTGCATGCATCGGCGAGGTTTATGACGAGGCGACTGCGGCAGCCATCCGTATCCAGTATGGCGGTTCCGTATCCGCAGCCAGCGCTCCGGAGCTGTTTGCACAGCCGGATATTGACGGCGGCCTGGTAGGCGGAGCCTCATTGAAACCGGATTTCGGAGCTATTGTCAACTACAATAAGTAATCCATGAAGTGCAACGCACAGTAATATAAGTTTCATACATCAGAATGCAGCAAGACGCGCCAGTGACGCGTCTTGCTGTGTTTCCGGCGTATGCACAGCTTAAAATAAAGATCATTTATGAGACAGAAAACGAAAATTGAAGAAATTTCAGAGAGACATGCACTGCTTACCAACGTCGCGGTGACGGTCATTTTGATGACGGTGGCGACGGCGGCGGCCTATGCGTTTTTTCATTACAGCAAAAACTCTACCAGCGTGGCCATTGTCTATGTGTTGGCGGTTATGCTGGTGGCGCGTTATACCTACGGATACGTTCCGGGAATTATCGCATCCATCATCGGTGTGGGATGTGTCAATTACGTGTTCACCTATCCTTATATGAAGATGAATTTTACCATCGACGGTTATCCGGTGACGTTTCTGGGCATGGCAGTGATTTCGGGAATTACCAGTACCCTGACCACCCGCTTTAAAAAACAGAGCCAGCTTCTGAGCGAGCGGGAAAAGCTGCTCATGGAGGCGGAGAAGGAGACCATGAGGGCGAATCTCCTGCGGGCGGTATCCCACGATCTGCGCACGCCGCTGACTGCGATTATCGGCCTGGCAAATGCGTATCTGGAAGGGGAGAAGCAGTTGACAGACACGGAAAAATCCGATATGGTAAAAGGGATACAGGAGGATGCCGGCTGGCTCCTCAATATGGTGGAAAACCTGCTGACGGTTACCCGGATCCGTGTGGGCGGGGCCAGGCTTGCCACCAGCCCGGAGCCGGTGGAAGAGGTGGTTTCCGAGGCGGTCCAAAGACTGCGCAAGCGGCTGCCGGGGGCGGTGATCCATGTGCAGGTGCCGGACGAGTTTCTGATGGTGCCCATGGATGCGATGCTGATCGAGCAGGTGATTATCAACCTGCTGGAAAATGCGATTTACCATTCCGGTGTGAATACAGGGATCGATTTTTTTGTGGAGAAGCAGGATTCGGATGTGGCATTCCATATCCGGGATTACGGAAAAGGCATCAGCCCGGATCGGCTGGCAACGATTTTTGACGGGATGGGCATGGATACCAATGCCAGCGGCGATTCCCACAAGGGAATGGGAATCGGGCTGACGATCTGCAAGACCATTATCACCGCCCATCAGGGGAGCATCGAAGCCTACAACCGGTCCAGGGGAGCAGAGTTTATATTTACATTACCATTAGGAGAAGAACAGAAAAATGACAAATAAACAGACCGTTCTGATCATTGAAGACGAAAAAAATATCGGAAATTATATCGAGACGATCATCGTTTCCAATCAATATAAATCCCTTCGCGCCCGCAATGGCATGTCTGGTATTTCCATGTGTGTCTCCCATCATCCGGACCTGATTCTTTTGGATCTGGGTCTGCCGGACATTGACGGCATGGAGGTTATTAAAAAGATCCGGGAGTTTTCGACGGTTCCTGTCATCGTGATTTCTGCCAGAAGTCAGGAATCTGAGAAGGTGCAGGCTCTGGACGCGGGGGCGGATGATTATGTGACAAAGCCCTTTGGCTCTGAGGAGCTGCTGGCCAGGATCCGCACGGCCCTCCGCCACCGGATCCTGGCAGGAGCATTCGTCACAAAAGAATCCAGTTATTCCCGGGACGGGCTGGTGATCGATTTTGACAAGCGGCTGGTTACCCTGGAGGGAAATGCCATCCACCTGACCCAGATCGAGTATAGGCTGGTGTCCCTGCTCGCCCGCAACGCCGGGCGTGTGCTGACCTATGATTTCATTTTGAAGGAAATCTGGGGGCCCTACGCGGATACGGACAATCAGATTTTGCGGGTAAACATGGCCAATATCCGCCGCAAAATCGAAAAAAATCCGGCAGAACCACATTACATCTTCACAGAGATCGGTGTGGGCTACCGGATGATTGAGTAAATGTTAATATCCGCAGTTGATGACCTTCCACTCGTCGGATTTGGACTTTCGGGCAATGCTGATGAAACGCTGTGGGTTGCCCTCCCGCGCATCTTTCGCGGTGAGAACCAGATAGATGATAATGTTTCCCGGGGCATAGGAATCCTCGATTCCTGTGTTCTGATAGAAGGGACAGCTGTCGTCTGCCGGTTCGATTTCTTCTACCCCCTCAAACACGGGGGTTTTTTCCGTGAAATAAAACCGCGCCAGCTCGGCGGTTTCTTCCAGGTCTTTTTCGGAGAGGGCCGCCAGGTAGGAAGGGGTTTCCTCCTCCAGGCCCAAATCAACCGCGGTTTCCGCGGCCGAGGACGGGTTTACGGAATCGGCAAATTCTGAGGGAATCATGGATAGGGCAAGCTGCTGCTCCTCCGGCAGGGAATGGTACCATTCCAGCCATTTCAACGTTTCCTCGGACAGCTCGGATTTCTTTTTATAAATGCCATTGTATTCAATCATGTCATCGTCGGCGCCAGGAGCAGCGCCGGAAGGAAAAGCAGAGCAGCCGGCCAGCATCAGCAGCACGGCAGTCATGCAGATCAATTTCCCAATATGCAACATTCTAATACGCCTCCTTCCGTTTATCATATCAGGAAAACAGAGAAAAATCTTTAAAATATTTTTAAGAAATGCGAGGAATATGCAAAATACAAAAAACTATACTGCTGGGGCAGATGCAGGGAAATTTCGTTGACAAACAGAAAAGAAACTGCTATGATCTATTCATG
>CAZICB010000001.1:20952-196021 GCA_964537765.1 uncultured Lachnospiraceae bacterium | reverse complement strand
ATTATAGTACAAATCCCATTTTTGCGCAATCACTAATTGACAATTTTCTGAATTATATTTGTCATTCCATCATATAAGCTGCTGCGGCTGGGGGCATTCATAATCACGGAGACATATTCCTGCTGTTTTTCGTCCGCACTTCCCGTGATTAGACAATAGCCTGCCGCCTTTGTGGTGCCGGTCTTGCCGCCCAGAGCGGAAAGACCGTCCGGCATCGCCAGGTCGCCATTGATGTAGCGGTTGCTGTTCTTCCAGAGCTGCTGCTTTTCGGTACCGTCGCTTCCCTGGTAACGCACCGTGTAGGAGGCAGTGCTGATGATCTTTCGAAACAGCGGCTCCTGCATGGCTTCCCGGTAAATCAGATATAAATCATAAGCCGTTGTATAATGATTCTCATCATGCAGCCCATGGGGATTGGTAAAATGGGAATCCGTGGCTCCGATCCGATGTGCCTCCTCATTCATCAAATCGCTGAAGGCCTCGATGCTGCCTGCAATATGTACAGCGATGGCGGCTCCTGCGTCATTCCCGGAAGGAAGCATCAGTCCATAAAGCAGCTGCTCTAAGGTCAGGGTATCTCCAGGCTTGATATTACACAGAGACGCACCGGATTCCGTGATCACGGCCTCGTCTCCGACCGTCATGGTCTCTGTCACATCCCCATAGCGTATCGCCACCAGAGCAGTCAGAATCTTCGTCATGCTGGCCGGATAAAGCTTTTTTGTGGCATCCCGCGCCAGAATAATCTTCTGGGAATCCAGGGAAAAAACAGCGGCGGCTTCCGCCTCCACCGATGCGTCCGGCGCCGGCTCCGATCCATCCAGAACGCACAAATGCTCCGCAAAGGTTTCCGCCCTTTGCTCTGCGGCATCGCATTCTGAAAGAAGAACCTGCATGCGCCCGGCCTCTGCCTCTGATGCCTTTGTCTCATGTCCGCACCCTGCCAGCAGCCCTATCGCCGCCAGCAGAAGCAAGGTCCGATAATATATTTTTTTCAAGCTGCTCTCCTATCGGTAAATCTCACGCCATTCCAGATCACCATGATCCAATGCCTTGATCAGAAGCTCCGCTGTTGCAAGATTGGTAGCAAAGGGAATATTGTAAATATCGCAAAGCTTTACCACATCATTCACATTCGGCTCGTGGGATTTCGGGGTAAGGGGATCCCGCAGAAAGATCACCAGATCCATTTCATTGTGCTCAATCTGCGCCGCGATCTGCTGCTGGCCGCCCAGATGCCCGGCCAGATATTTGTGAACGTTTAAATTTGTCACCTCTTCAATGAGCCGCCCGGTGGTTCCTGTAGCAAAAAGCTCATGCTTATTTAAAATTCCACGATAGGCAATGCAAAAGTTCTGCATCAGTTTTTTCTTGGAATCGTGTGCGATCAAACCGATATTCATAAGTATATCCTCCTTTAATAATTACTGAGTTTTCGTTGCAGTCCCACATTGAGGCTAACCCCTATGCCTATGTAGACACTGATCAGGGAACTGACCCCATAGCTGACAAACGGAAGCGGCAGGCCGGTATTGGGGAATACCCCGGTGGCCACCGCAATATTGGCGAAGCTTTGAAAAGCGATCAGTGCAGCCATCCCGGTGCAAATCAGCATACCTGCCTGATCCCGCGCTTTCGCTGCCATCAGCAGACATTCAAAGGTAATCAGCGCAATCAGGAGAATCACACAGGTACAGCCGATAAAGCCAAGCTCTTCTCCGATAACCGCAAAGATGAAATCAGTCTGCTCTTCTGACAGGAAATTACCGTTTTTGACGGACACAAGGCTGTCATTATTCAGCCGCTTTCCCCACAGCATTCCGGAGCCAATGGCCATAATGGAATTATCCTGCTGCAGGTTTGCCTCCGCATATTTTGCACGGTTGACAAACGCGAGAATCCGCCTTGCCTGATATTCCTTCAAAAACGGAACCATATTATATTGCAGCAGATAAATAAACAAAGCCCCGCAGGGGATCGCCACGGCCATCGCGCCGAAAATCCAGCGGTAGCTTAAGCCTGCCACAAACAACATGCATAAAAAGATAAACATAATCACCAGGCCTGTGGACAGGTCCGGCTCACGGAATATCAAAAAAAACGGGATGGAAAACAATACGCCCGCCGCCGCCAACGTCTGTACGCGGTTCAGCTTCTCCTGGTATTTACTGTAAAACCAGGCAAAAAAAACGATCATACCCACCTTTACAAATTCGGAAGGCTGGATCTGTCCGATTCCTGGAAGGACCAGCCACCGGGTGGCATTATTGACATTTCGCCCAAACAACAGCACGGCGACCAATCCCAGAATACAGACTGTATATACGCCGCCTGCCGCCGAGATAATCCGGTGATAATCCAGCAGGGACAATCCCAGCACGATCCCAAAACCGACGATAATGCCCATGATCTGTTTTCCAACATAGGTCATGTCATTGTTGGTTGCGCTTCTGATTACCATGATTCCCAGTAAATTCAACAATAAAACATAAAGGATCAGACGAAAATTATATTTTTTCAGTTCGTAGTCTAACAGCATTTATTCATTCCTCAAATTGTGAAGCTGGAGGATGGGAACCTTTGCGGACAGGACCGACAGCCTGTCCAGGCTGATATCCACCAGTGCAGGGTCAAATACGGCGTAGCGGGAAAGAACTGCAATCATATCATCCCGGATGGATTCCAGTATTCCCGGCCTGCAATTTAACTGGTCCGCCGCCAAAATCAGCTTCAGACGGTTTCTGGCAATTACGCCGGAATTTCTTTTGTGGCAACCGAATATCTGCCTCATACGCCGACCTCCTACGCCCGTTTCAGGAAGCTGGAAAGGCGCACCAGAATCCCCTTCTGGGCATCCAGGTCAAGAAAGGGCACATTTTCACCGGCAATGCGCTTGCAGATATTGAAAAATGCCTGTCCGGACAGGGAATCCGTATCCACCAGAGGCTCTCCCTGGTTTGTGGATACCACAATATCCTCATCGTCCGGCACTGCTCCGATAATGTGTGTGGACAGGATGTCGGATACATCCTCCATGGACATCATGTCGCCCCGGCGGACCATATCCATCCGGATCCGGTTGACGATCAGATCGATTTGCCGCATGCCGGCCGCCTCCAGAAGACCGATGATCCGGTCCGCATCCCGAATGGCCGACACCTCCGGCGTAGTGACCACCAGCGCCCGGTCGGCGCCTGCGATGGCATTCTGAAAGCCCTGCTCGATCCCGGCAGGACAATCCAATAAAATATAATCAAAATCCCCCCGCAGATCATCCGTCAGCTTACACATCTGACCGGGATTGACAGAAGACTTGTCCCGTGTCTGTGCAGATGGCAGCAGGTAAAGATTTGGATATCTTTTGTCCTTTATCAGCGCCTGTTTCATACGGCAATTGCCCTCGACCACATCCACCAGATTATAAATAATCCGGTTTTCCAGTCCCATCACCACATCCAGATTGCGCAGGCCGATGTCTGTGTCAATCAGCACCACGCGATAGCCCAGAAGTGCCAGGCCTGTCCCGATGTTAGCAGTTGTCGTCGTCTTACCGACGCCGCCTTTTCCAGAAGTAATCACAATGACTTGACTCATAGCTATCCTCCTGAGAAAAAGATACTCTAATACATTTTACATGAAAGTTAGAAAAATTTCCAGTATTAATTGAAATTTAACATACTTAAAAACGATTTTTTTATTTGTTTTACACAAATATTACTATTTTCGACACAGGCAATCATGGGACCTCTGCCCATCCTCCTGCCCTTCTCCCCGTAATGCTGTCCGAAGGAAGCAATCTTGATGGAAAGGGGCTGCATTTCCAGGGCAGCGACCACCGCTTCTTCGTTGCCGGCAACTCCCGCGTGAACGCTGCCCTTCAGCTCCCCGATGATGATGATATTTCCCTTGGCCGTGACCCTGGCGCCATGAAGCACATCGCCGATAATCACGATGCTGGCTTCGGATTCCAGGGACTCGCCCCGGTGTAAATCCCCTTTGTAAAACTGTCCGGTCTGGGAGGACAGTTCCATCAGCTTTTGGTTCAGCGCCTTCTCACAGCGCTCGATCCGGTTGGCGTCCTGATCGAGCAGGCACAGGATCTCAATCCCGGAGTTTTCCGTGATTGTGTTGACGATCTCAAACTCCTCCTGTGCTGTGACTTTCCTGCCCTCCAGAATCAGCGCCATCTGGACGTTGCCCCAGAAGCGGGCGCTGTCCCGGAATTTCGCCGCAATATTCTCCAAAAGCTCTTCAAATGTACAGTCCGGATCCAGATATACGCTCATTCCGGATTTGCTGCTCTTAATTACCACTTTGCTTCTCAAGCCCAGTTCCCCGCTTTCCACATCCTTTTAGTCTCCGATCTTGACATTGGAAACATCTGATGCTCCCGTATTCATAATATAGTCAAGGTCCGTATATCCATAGTAAAAACGGTAAATGTTCTTTGCCACAGTCGCTGCGTTGGAGGAAGAATATCCGTAGGGGATATTAACCGTAACGCAGATATCCGGGTTTGTATAAGGTCCGTAGGAAATAAAAAACGCATGGTTGGCACGGGTGGTGGATTCCTGCGCCGTACCGGTTTTTCCGGCAATATCCACCTCCAGATCCTTAAAGATCTGCTTGGAGGAGCCGTCGGAAATCACCGCTCGCATGCCCTCCTGGACGGCATCCCAGGTGGAATCCGCGATTTCTATGTGGCCGGACACATCCGGCGTAAAGTCCTCGATCAGATTCCCCTCCGCATCCGTCATCTTGTCCAGAAGGCTCAGCTCAAACACCGTACCCCGGTTTGCCAGGGCCGCCACATACCGGGATAACTGGATATTGGCATAGGCGTTGGTACCCTGTCCGATGGCGGAACGCTCCGGGTCTTTGGTGGTCATATTGGGCTGGGTCTCTGAGATTTCAATGCCGGAAGGCCGGTCCATCCCGAACATAGTCAAATATTTGCGGATCTTCTGGATACCCATGTCCGTGGAATAAACCACGGTTTCACTGTCCGTAGACAGCCGGTGAGCCACCTCCGCAAAGAAATAGTTGCAGGAGTTCTGGATACCGCCCCGGACATCCAGCTCATTGTGCCGCCCCGGGTAAATCCAGCAACGGAGCGGCGGGGTTATCTCATCATAACGGCCCGTACAGTTAATCTTCTCATAAGGCTCGATCACATCCTCCTCCAGCCCGGCAATGGCCATGATGGGCTTGAAGGTGGAACCAGGCGCCTTTTTGGCCTGGGTTGCATTGTTATAAAGGGGCAGAGACAAATCCTCCTGAAGCTGGTTATAATACCTGGCATCCACCGTGCCGGACAGCCGATTGTTATCATAGCTGGGATAGGTCACCAGCGCCTGCACCTCTCCGGTATTGACATTGGTGATCACCACACCTCCGGTACAGGGATCCAGCGCCAGCTGCGCCGGCGTAATATCAATCTGGGAAATCCGTTCTTTGATAAACTCGAAGGCATATTGTCCTCCGTTTGCCCGAAGAAGCTGCACCTGCTGCTCGTCATAGGGGAGAACCCCCTGATCATACAGCGCAATGCAAAGCTGCCTCCCGGTAATCACCTCATCATTGATCAGATAACGGAAAATGCGCTTGAAAAATTTCCCGTCATTTTCCAGCTCCTTGAGCACATCATCCACCAGTACCTGGTAAATGTCGTCCGCGCTGGAATATTTGCTGGTCACATTCAGCTTGGTGGTATCGATCCAGTTGTCCGCGATTCCCGAATACAGATAATCCCGCAGGCTGATCTCGTCCTCCTTCCAGGCAAGATAGGAAGCGCTGTTCCCATCGATGGCATCCTTCTTTACAATCCCCACCGCGGAATCAGACAGGTAGCTGTAAATATAGACCATATAAGCAGCCATGTCCCTGGGAAGGTCCTTCATCACTGTGGCATGCTCGCTCATCAGTTCATAGCGCAGCCGCTCCATGATATTGTCCTTGGACGCCGAAAACTGCTGATAAATCTCCTGCTCCATCTCGGAAGCATCCTCCTGAGCCATATGACTCAGTGATAATACATTATTATTAATCAGCTGATAATATGCATCTTTTACCGGAATCGGCAGCTTTGTGGTGTCAGAATAATCCTCTACATCCACATCCTCGTTGACCAGCTTGTTTGCGATAATTCCGGCAAGCTGCTGCTCTATCAAATGATAAATACCGATCTGCAGGTCGTGGTCAATGGTCAGATAAATATCATTTCCTGTGGTGGGCTTGGTCTCGGAAACCACCTGCATAATGCTGCCCACATTGTTGACAATCAGGTTCTGGTAGCCCTTTTTCCCCTGAAGCTCCGCCTCCATGGACGCCTCGATTCCGGTACGTCCCACAATATCGTTGAGCTCATACTCCGGGTTCACCTTGCGCAGTTCCTCCAGCTGATCCTCCTGAACCTTTCCCGTATACCCGATGATGGGGGCAAAATAAATGCTGTCATTGTAAATCCGGACCGTGGACTCTTCAATGCCGATTCCCAAAAGCTCATCGGTGTGCTCCAGAATATCCACCATGGTCTCCTCATCCACATGGGAGGTGATGGTAATCGTCTCATACTTTTTATAAGCGCTCAGCGCCAGCGTATAGCGGATGTTGACAATCTGCAGGGCCTCTTTGTCGCTTAAAATCACCGGATTTCCCAGTTTATCCTTCAGCTTTCCCAGCTCATACCGATCCCAACGGAGCATGAAAAGATCCCGGGCGGATATATTGGAAGGATACTTTCCCTTTTCATCGTCCAGCTCATCCGCGGATTTCAAACCATAATAATCCCGCAGAAATCGCTTTCTTGCCGCCTCGGAGGAGGTGGTATATACCATCTGGCCCTGATCGTCCAGCCCAAGCTCCAGCTGGCCCTGGACCTCATAACCATGCTGATCCAGAATCCGGACCAGCTTCAGCAGCATGGCATTCATGGAAGCATTGTCCGGATAGGCTCCGGTATCCTGGAAGGTAACCGAATAAGCTGGCTCATTGTAGGCGAGCAGATAGCCATTCCGGTCATAAATATTTCCGCGGGTGCCCGGCGTCGCCACGGTCTTTTCCGTCAGCCGCACATACTTATCCAGGTACTCCTCGCCGGACACGATCTGCAGCTGAAACAGCTTTCCGATCAGCACCAGAAACATGCAGACAAACAGCAGCGCCAGCGCAAAAATCCGGGATCCGGCAATCCGTCTTACACCTTCCTTTACAATTTCAAGAATATCATTCAGCACTTCCAATCAGTCTCTCCTGTTATCAATTTCTTCCATTCTCCGGTTGGTAAAGAGGAAGAAACGGTATATCAATAATGTTGTTACAACCGTAAAAATCGTTTCCGGCACAATAATCTCCCGGAAATAGTAGAAAAAATCCAGCCGGTTCCGGATCAGAAACCGGAACACATAAACGTATAAATTGTAGATGAGCTCATTGATCAGGCTCAGCACCAGCGGCAGGTTAATGTAGTCCTCATAATAATACTTGGTGCAGATGCCATTGAAATAGCCGATATTTACAAACAGCAGGGTATAAAATCCAAAGGGGCCGCTGTAAAACAAATCCAGAAGGATCCCGGCAAACAACCCATACCACATCCCGGCCTCCCGCCCGTGGATGAATCCGAAGGAGAAGGTCAGAATCAGCAGCAGGTTCGGCGTGGCCGACAAAAACGGGATCAGCGGAAACACTCCGTTCTGGATGGTAAAGGCCAGCAGCATCAGAAAAATATTCATCAGGATCCGCTTCATTGTGCCGCTCCTTGTCCGCTTTGGGCCGCTTCGCCATAGTCGGCGGTCTCATCGGCTTTCAGCTGTGTGATAATCAGCACCTCCTGCAGGCTGTCAAACTGGGCCACCGGAACCAGATAGCCGGATTTGGTAAGGCGGGTATCGTCGGTGGTAATGTCCGTCGCGTAGCCGATCAGAATCCCCGGCAGGAACTTGGAGCTGATATTGGAAGTCACGATCCGGTCCCCATCCTTGATGTCCCCGTCCTTGGTAATGTTGGTGATCCTCAGCCGCCCCTCGGAAAACAGGGTCAGATCCCCCGCCACGATGCAGCTGTCCCCGGACTGCTGGGCCATGCCGCTGACCCGGCTCACATCGTCGATGATGGAACGGACGGTGGCATAATTTGCTCCCACGTCGGTCACGATCCCCACCAGGCCGCCTCCGGCAATCACATTGGCATCCACCCGGACACCGTCGGCGGAGCCTTTATTGATGCGGAATACCTGAAACCAGTCCCCGGAATCCTTGGCGATCACACGGGCGCCGATTTTTTCATACTGCTGATACTCCTGATCCAGCTGATACAGCTCCCGCAGGCGCACAAGCTCAAACTGCTCCGCCTGCAGACGGGTATTTTCCTCGGTCAGGGTTCCGATCTTGATCTTCAGCTCCTCATTTTCCTCCAGGGCCGCGCGGAAATTGCTGTAATTGTAGATGCTGTTGTACAGCGAGGTTCCCGCCCGGTTCACCCCCGACTGGACCGGAATCAGGAAATAGCCTACTCCGGTGCGCAGCGGCGCAAGAAAACCGTCTTTAAAAGAGGTAATGCCGATGAGCAAAATGCAAAATGCCGAGATGCCAATTAAAATATATTTGCCGCGTTTGGATTCCATCTATATTAATCCCCGTTCTTTCAAGCTTACATAGGTATTATCTCCGATAATCACATGGTCAACCAGCAAAATGCCCACCAGGTTTCCCGCCTGGCGGATACGCTCCGTGACAGCCACGTCCTCCCGGCTTGGCTGCGGATCCCCGCTGGGATGATTATGCACCAGGATCATGCTGACCGCATGACAGCGCAGCGCCTCCACCAGGATCTCCCGCGGCTCGGCGATGGACGCGTTGACCGTGCCCCTGGAAATCAGGATTTCCCGGATCAGGCCTTGCTTGGAATTAAAAAACATGACGTGAAATTCCTCCCGGTCCCGGTGGCGCATATCTTCCTGGTAATAATCGGCGATTTTCTGTGGATTGTCCAGAGGCAGAGGATCTTCCAATACCTTTCGTTTCCAGATCCGCCGTGACAGCTCTCCGATACAGAGAAGCTGAATTCCCTTCACCTGCCCGATGCCTTTTACGGACATCAGTTCTTCAAGGGAAAGATGCAATAGCCCTAAAATACCCTCCTTCGGGTAGTTTAAGGCTAGTATTTTGGAAGCCAGGTCCAGAGAATTGGCTTCCTTCGACCCGGACCGGATAACGATGGATAAAAGCTCCGCATCGCTTAAATCCTCCGGGCCTGACCGCAGGCAATGCTCATAGGGCCTGTCTTCATTTGGTATGTCTTTGATTTTCATAAGGCGCTCCCTTTCCATGCCTCTCTCCAGGTACGTCCGGTTTTCGCCTAAGTGATTCCATTTTAACACAAATAAAAATACATGTACACCAAAATGAAAGATTTTAGATTAATTTAATAACTATTCGGGACGGCCGTCATAAAATTCTCACAGCGAAACAATCCCCTTATCCGCCAATCTCTGCAGGGATTTTAAAATTCCCAGCTTCGCATGGTACCAGGTCAGTCCGCCCTGGAAATACACGGCATAGGGCGGCTTGATGGGACCGTCGGCGCTCAGCTCGATGGAGGAGCCCTGAACAAAGGCGCCTGCCGCCATGATCACCGGCGCGTCATAGCCCGGCATATCCCATGGCTCCGGCACCACAAAGCTGTCCACGGGAGCGGCTGCCTGAATGCCCTCGCAGAAGGCAATCACGCCCTCCTTGGTGCCGAAGGTCACCGCCTGGATAATATCGTGGCGGGACTCCCTGCCGTCCGGCATCACGGCAAAGCCCAGCTTCTCATAGACATTGGCTGCAAAAATGGATCCCTTTAACGCCCCGGCGGTCACCGTCGGGGAGAGGAAAAAGCCCTGGAAGAAGGACTGGTTCAGCCCCAGGCTGGCGCCCACCTCCTTGCCCAGTCCCGGCGCGCTGAGGCGGTAGGAGGCCCGGTCAATACAGTCCTGCCGCCCCGCGATATAACCGCCGATGGGGGCCAGACCGCCGCCGGGATTCTTTATCAAAGAACCCACAATCATATCAGCGCCCACGTCCGTAGGCTCAATCCGCTCCACAAATTCTCCGTAGCAGTTATCCACCATGCAGATCACCTCCGGCCTGAGCTTTTTAATAAAAGCGATCAGTTCCCCGATCCGTGCCACGGACAGGGTGGGACGGGTGGCATAGCCCTTGGAGCGCTGGATGGTGACCAGCTTGGTTTTTTCATTGATTGCCCGGGCAATGCCGTCGTAATCAAAGGTGCCGTCCGGCAGTAAATCCACCTGCCGGTAAACCACGCCGTATTCCTTTAAAGAGCCGACGGAATCCCGGATGCCGATGACCTCCTCCAGGGTATCATAAGGCTTTCCCACCGGGGACAATAATTCATCTCCCGGGCGCAGATTGCCAGATAACGCAATGTGAAGCGCGTGGGTGCCGCTGATCAGCTGCGGCCGCACCAGGGCGCTTTCCGCGTGAAATGCCCTGGCATAAACCTCCTCCAGCACATCCCTTCCCAGGTCATTGTAGCCGTAGCCGGTAGTGGCCGCGAAATGAATGTCGCTGACCCGCGCGTCCTGCATGGCCTTTAAAACCTTCATCTGGTTGTATTCCGCAGTTTCATCGATGGCGAGAAATCGCTCCTTTAATCCTTCTTCGATCTGTCTGCCAAATTCCAGCACCTGGCTGCTGATGCCAAGCTCCTGATACATCTGATCCAGTTCCATTGGTAATCTTCTCCTCATATCATTTATTTGCAGGTTGCCTGCAGCGGTCGGATGATAAATCCCCGGTCTCCCGTCCATATTCCGTGAGAATATGGTTTAAAATCCGTTCCCGGTCATTGCCGAAATCCTCCAGCACCAGCCAGCGCACGTCCCGCTCCCGTTTAAACCAGGTCAGCTGGCGCTTGGCAAAGTGCCGGGTATCCCGTTTCAGTATATATATGGCTTCCTCCAGACTGCACGCGCCGTCCAGATAGTCCAGGATTTCTTTATAGCCCAGGCCCTGCATGGAAACCATACCCCGGCGGCAGCCCATGGCTCTCAGCGCTTTTACCTCCTCCAGAAGCCCGGCCGCAAGCATCTGATCGATCCGCTGATCAATCCGCTCATAAAGCCGCGCCCGGTCGCAGGTCAGCACATAATAGAAGAACTGGTAGGGAGACTTTTTAGCCCGCTCCTGTTCATTGTGCTCCGAGATTTTCTGTCCGGTCAGGCGGTAGTATTCAATGGCCCGGATGACCCGCTTGCGGTTGTTGGCATGGATGGCCCTGGCAGACTCCGGATCGATCTCCTGCAAAATCTCATGCAGGTGCTGATTTCCCTTCTCTTCTCCCAGCTTTTCCAACTCCCGGCGGAGGGCCTGGCCTTCGTCATTGTCCTTAAAATCAATATCGTATAATAATGCCTGAATGTAAAAGCCCGTTCCCCCCGCCACGATGGGCACATGTCCCCGGCCATAGATCTCCTCCAGCGCCTCCTTCGCAAGCGCCTGGAAACAGGTCACATTGAACTCCTCCGTGGGCTCCAGCACATCAATCAGATGATGGGGCACACCCTCCATCTCCTCCCTGGTCACCTTGGCGGAGCCAATGTCCATATGGCGGTATACCTGCATGGAATCCGCACTGATGATCTCCCCGTCCAGGGCCTTTGCAAGGGCGATGGACAAGGCGGTCTTCCCCACCGCGGTAGGCCCCGTGAGAATGATAAGCGGTCGTTTCATGAGCAATCCCATCCTTTCTTTAAACAATTCGTTTAAATTTCTTTTCCAGCTCGTATTTGCTCATGGAGACAATGGTGGGCCGGCCATGGGGACAAGCGTAGGGATTTTCCAGCTCCAGAAGTTCATCGATCAGCCGGTCCGCCTCCGCCGGACTCATGGCGTGATTGCCCTTGACGGCTGCTTTGCAGGACATGGATGCCACCTTCTCGTAAATCAGATCCGGGTTCTCCACCTGGGTATCGTCCGCCAGATTATCCAGCATATCCAAAAGCAGCTCCTTTTTGGCGATGGAGAACAGGTTGTCCGGCACCCCCCGGACCGCGTATTCCTTGCCGCCGAAGTGTTCGATTTCAAAGCCGATGTCCCGGAATACCTTTTGATTGCGTTTCAAAAGATCCTCCTCCCGGCTGCCCAGGGAGAGGATAATCGGCGGGTTGACCATCTGGCTGGTGTAGGTCCGGGTCTTTAAGGTGGCCATGGTTTTCTCATAGAGAACCTTTTCGTGGGCCGCATGCTGATCGATAATATAAAGCTGGTCTTTAAATTCCACAAGCCAGTAGGTATCGAAAAGCTGCCCGATCAGCTTGTGGCGGCTGCGGGACTTTGGCTCTAAAAGCCGCTCCTCAAACAGATCCAGCTGCTGGGACTGATGGCTTTCGTCTGCCGGAGCAGGCGGCTGCGTCTGTACCCCGGTCCAGTCGGATGGCTGCGTCTGTACTCCGGCCCCGGCGGGCGGCTGCGTCTGTACCCCGGTCCCGGCAGGCGGCTGCTTGACGTCATAGGCCGCAGGCGTCTCCCGCAGCCAGGCGGATCCAGAGGGCCCCGGCTTTGAGGCGGAGGTCTTTGGCAGGTTCACCGGCACATCCGCTTCCTTCGCAAGTCTGTGCCGCTCAAAGGGCTCCGGCAGAGGAAGCCTCTTTTCCTGATTCAGCTTCCGCTCCTGCCGCTCCTCTTCCTTTTGTTTTTTCTCATCCAGCACCACCTCCGGGATCAGCTCCTTGTGCATCAACGCCCCGCTGAGGGCCTCCCGCACCAGCTTAAAAACCAGCTCCCCGTTCTGGAACCGCAGTTCCATTTTGGTGGGATGAACATTCACATCCAGATACTCCGGCTCAATGGTCAGATGCAGCATGGTAAAGGGATACTTGTGCTGCATCATAAAAGGCTTATAGGCCTCCTCTATGGCCTTGCAGATCATATTGCTGCGGATAAACCGCCCGTTGATAAAATAATTTTCAAAGGCCCGGTTATTGCGGGCGATGACCGGCTTTCCGATAAAGCCGCTGATCCGGACCGCTTCGTGCTCCAGCTTCACCGGGAGCAGATTTCCGGCAACCTCCCGGCCATATATAGTGTAGATAATATCTTTTAAACTATGGTTTCCTGATGTATAAAGCTTGTTCTGATTGTTCTGGATCAGGCGGATGGATACCTCCGGATGGGACAGCGCGATCTTCTCCACCATGTCCGCCACATGGGAGCCTTCTGTCATGGCAGTCTTTAAGAACTTTCTGCGGACCGGCGTATTGAAAAACAGATTCCGGGCAATGAAGGTGGTTCCTTCCGGCGCGCCGATCTCCTCCAGGCTCTTTTCCTGCCCGCCCTCGATCTGATAGCGGGTTCCGGTGATGCTTTCCTGCACCCGGGTGATCACCTCCACCTGGGCGACGGCAGCGATGCTGGATAAGGCCTCTCCCCGAAACCCCAGTGAGGACACCATAAACAAATCCTCCACCGACTGAATCTTGCTGGTGGAATGACGCAGAAAGGCCATAGCGATTTCCTCCCTGGGAATTCCGCAGCCGTTGTCTGTGACACGGATGAAGGAAATGCCGCCGTCCCGGATCTCCACAGTCACCGCGGAGGCCTTGGCATCGATGGCATTCTCCAAAAGCTCCTTGACCACCGACGCAGGCCGTTCGATCACCTCGCCGGCAGCAATTTTATTGATGGTATTCTGATCCAATACATGAATATTTGGCACGTTTCTGCTCCTTTATGCTGCGTGTCCGTTCCGGCGGCAGCAAGCGGCCGCCCTCAAAACGGTTTTTATTTTTCTGTGGCGCTCCAGCGGTTGTTCAGCCTGGTCTGGAGGCGATAGAGGGTATTTAAGGCATCGATGGGCGTCATGCTGCTCAGCTTAATCTCCTTAATTTCTTTGATAATGTCATCCTCCCGCACGGTATCAAACAGGGTCAGCTGGCTTAGCTCCACCTCATCCGGCTTGGAAACCGGCTTGTGGGAGGTCACATTGGCGCTGACCTGGGCAATCTCCCGGGTCTTGGCTATCAGGTCGGAATCGATCAGCTCCTGGGCCAGCTCCTTGGCCCGGCTGATCACCGACTCCGGCACCCCGGCCAGCTTTGCCACCTGGATACCGTAGCTGCGGTCCGCGCCGCCCTTTACGATTTTTCTTAAAAATACAATGTCATCCCCCTGCTCCTTGACGGCGATGCAGTAGTTATTCACTCCGGCAATGACCCCCTCCAGCTCTGTCAGCTCATGGTAGTGGGTGGCAAACAAGGTCTTGGCTCCCAGAAGGCGGGTGTTGCTGATATGCTCCACCACCGCCCAGGCGATGCTCAATCCGTCAAAGGTGCTGGTTCCCCGCCCGATCTCGTCCAAAATTAAGAGACTGCTGCGGGTGGCATTGCGCAGAATATTGGCCACCTCCGTCATCTCCACCATGAAGGTACTCTGGCCGGAAGCCAGATCATCGGAAGCGCCCACCCGGGTGAAAATCCGGTCGCAGATGCCGATATTGGCCTGGGCTGCCGGGACAAAGCTTCCCAGCTGGGCCATCAGCACAATCAGCGCCGTCTGGCGCATATAGGTAGATTTGCCCGCCATGTTGGGTCCGGTAATAATGGAGATCCGGTTTTTGCCATTGTCAAGGTAGGTGTCATTGGGCACAAACAGATCGTCTCTCATCATTTTTTCCACCACTGGGTGACGGCCGCCCTTGATCTGGATGATTCCTTTTTCATTGATCGCCGGCTTCACGTAATTGTTGCGGGTGGCCACAGTGGACAGGGATACATACACATCCACGGCAGCGATGGCCCGGGCCGTCTTCTGGATCCGGACCACCTCCGCTCCCACCTTATCCCGCACTTCACAAAACAGCTCGTATTCCAGGGAGAACAGCTTATCCTCCGCCCCCAGAATCACATCCTCCAGCTCCTTTAGCTCATCGGTGGTATACCGCTCCGCATTGGTCAAAGTCTGCTTGCGGATGAAATAATCCGGCACCAGATCCTTGAAGGAATTGGTCACCTCAAAATAGTAGCCAAACACCTTGTTAAACTTGATTTTCAGGTTTTTGATTCCGGTCTTGTCCCGCTCCCGGGTCTCCAACTGGGCCAGCCAGCTTTTACCCTCGGTTTTGGCGTGGCGAAGTTTGTCCGCCTCCTCATGATAGCCGTCCTTGATGATGCCGCCTTCCCGCACCAAAATCGGCGGATCCTCCACAATCGCCCGGGTAATCAGGTCATTTAAATCCTCCAGGTTATCTAACTCCTCCTGAAGCTCCTTGATATTTTTGCTGGTAAATTCCGATAACAAATTCTTGATGTGGGGCACCATGGCGATGGAATTGCGGAAGGCCAAAAGATCCCGGGGATTGGCCGTTTTATAGCTGATGCGGCCGATCAGCCGCTCCAGGTCATAAACCGGATTTAAATATTCTCCAAGCTCCTCCCGGCTGATGTAGTTTAAATTCAGCTCCTCAATCACCTTCTGGCGTTCCAGAATCTCCTCCCGCACGATCAGCGGCTGTTCAATCCAGGTGCGCAGCATCCGTGCGCCCATGGCGGTGCGGGTCTTGTCAAGCACCCACAGAAGGCTTCCCCGCTTCTGCTTCTCCCGCATGGTTTCCAAAAGCTCCAGATTCCGCCTGGTGGAGGAATCGATCACCATATAATTGCCGGTGGAATAGGGCGTGATGGTGGTCATGTGATCCAGAGTGCACTTCTGAGTCTCATACAGATATTGCAGCACCGCGCCGGCGGCAATCACGCCGCAGTCATAATCGGCCAGTCCTAAGCCCTCCAGGCTTCCCACCTTAAAATGCTCCCGCAGCACCTTCCGGCAGCCCTCCTCCTGGAAGAACCGGTTGTCCAGCGTGGACACAGCAAAATGGTAGCGGTCCTTTAATTCCTCCAGGTCAATGCCGGACATGGAAAAGGCGTCGTTGACTACCAGCTCGGAGGGAGTAAATTTATTGATTTCATCCACCAGGGAGCGTTCGGAGGACACCTCCGTCACCAGAAAATCCCCGGTGGAAATATCCGCCGCGGAAATACCCATCTTCTCTCCCAGATAAACAATGCCCATCAGATAGTTATTCTTCGTCTCATCCAGGGCCTGGGCGCTGGTGATGGTGCCGGGGGTTACCACCCGGATCACCTCCCGCTTGACCAGTCCCTTCGCCAGCTTCGGGTCCTCCATCTGCTCCGCAATGGCTACCTTATAGCCCTTCTGAACCAGACGGCTTAAATAGCTGTCCACGGCATGATAGGGTACGCCGCACATGGGCGCCCGCTCCGGAAGGCCGCATTCCTTTCCGGTCAGCGTGATCTCCAGCTCCTTAGAAACCGTAATGGCATCGTCAAAAAACATTTCATAGAAATCGCCCAGGCGATAAAAAAGAATACAATCCGGGTATTGCTCTTTTGTCTCCATATAGTGGGTCATCATTGGTGATAATCCAGTCACAGTATTACTCCTCATATAATATGTTTGTAAGTTATAGCAATCGAAAAAAATATTTGCCGATTGCTATAATCCCTCCTGTGCAGCAGTCGGATGATTGAGCCTGTATGTTTGAGGACTCAGAGCAGGGTGTCCTGCATTGACTGCAAAACACCCTGCCTTATCCGACGATTATGCTTGTGTATCTGCGCGGGTTCCCATGTAATAGAAGCCCTTTGATTCCTCCAGGTAAACGTCCACGATCCGGCCGATCAGCGCTTCCCCTCCGGGGAAATGGACGGTGGTGTTGTTGGAAAGGCGTCCGGTCACGTACCCCTCCTGATGGTCGTCCAGGCACTCCACCAGCACCTTCTGAACGGTCCCCTCATCTCTTCCGCAAACCTGGGCAGAGATCTGCTGCACTTCTTTTAACAGGCGGTCAAAACGCTGCCTGACCACCTCCTCCGGCACCTGGTTTTCCATGGCCGCCGCCGGAGTTCCGGTACGCTTGGAATAGATGAAGGTAAAGGCACTGTCATAGCGCACGCGCCTTACCACGTCCATGGTCTCCTCAAAGTCCTCCTCCGTCTCTCCCGGAAAGCCCACGATGATGTCCGTGGTCAGGGAAATGTCCGGTACCGCTGCACGAATCTTGTCCACCAGCTTAAGGTACGCTTCCTTGGTGTAGCGGCGGTTCATGATTTTTAAAATCCGGCTGCTGCCGGACTGGAGCGGAAGGTGCAGATGCCTGCAAACCTTATGGCAGTCCTTCATGGCCTGAATCAGCTCATCGGACAAATCCTTGGGATGGGAGGTCATAAAACGGATCCGTTTTAGACCTTCGATCTCATTGACCTGACGCAAAAGCTGGGCAAAGGTCACCGGCGTTTCGAGGTTCTTGCCATAGGAGTTTACATTCTGCCCCAAAAGCATCACCTCCACCACGCCGTTTGCCACCAGCCGCCTGATCTCCGCTATAATATCCTCCGGCTTCCGGCTGCGTTCCCGCCCCCGCACATAAGGGACGATGCAATAGCTGCAGAAATTATTGCAGCCAAACATAATATTGACCCCGGATTTAAACGGAAATTTCCGCTCCGTGGGCAGCTCCTCCACGATGGCGTCTGTAAAATCCCACACCTCCACCATCATCTTATCCTGGTTCATCCGCCGGTAGATCAGCTCCGCCAGCTTAAAAATATTGTGGGTGCCGAAAATCAGATCCACAAAGGGATAGCTTTTCCGGATCCTTTCCACCACTTCCTTTTCCTGCATCATGCAGCCACACAGGGCGATCATCATGTCCGGCGCCTTGCGCTTTAAGGTGCTTAAATGGCCCAGATGACCGTAGACCTTCTGGTTGGCATTGTCCCGGACAGTACAGGTATTATAAAGGACAAAATCCGCGTGCTCGTCCGCCGCTTCCAGATAACCGATCTGCTTCAGAATGCCTGCCAGCTTTTCGGAATCCCTGGCGTTCATCTGACAGCCGAAGGTTTCAATATGAAAGGTTCCGTAAACCTTTCTGGCAAGCATTTCCTCAAGCTGTTCTTTTCCGTATCGTTTCAGGGCGGCTCCGCTCTCTACCTCTTTTTCAAACCGCTCCCGCAAAAGCTCCCGCGCCGCCTTTATAAAATAATATTGGCGATCAAGCTCGTTCTCCGGCGGGGTGGCGCCGGGATCTATGTTATTTATCTTATCTTCCACTTCTTTATTGGATATCATCATACACTCCATGCAAGGAAAGCTTATCCATTTCCTGATTATATGTCAATTGCGAGCAGTGGCAAAAAGGCTGCTTTTTCATAAAAAGAAATTTTGTATAATTATATAATAACGAATATTTAAAATCAACACAAAAATGATTCCTTTCATATTTCCCGTAGAGTCTTTGCCATCTGGATCAGATCGATCTTACCAGGAATCAAAAGCGCTGCTGACGGCGCATTCTACCGTACCTGCCCATTCCCATAAATAATATATTTTGTGGTGGTCAGCGCCTCCAGTCCCATGGGGCCCCGGGCATGAAGCTTTTGGGTGCTGATGCCGATTTCCGCGCCAAAGCCAAACTCGTTGCCGTCCGTAAAACGGGTGGAGGCATTGACGTAAACCGCCGCCGCATCGATTTCATTTAAGAACCGCTGGGCGTTGGCATAATCCCGGGTGATGATTGCCTCCGAATGCCCGGTATTGTAGCGGTTAATGTGGGCGATCGCCTCGTCCAGGGAATCCACCAGCTTCAGGGACAATATGTAGTCCAGATACTCGGTTCCCCAGTCCTGCTTAGTGGCCGGCACAAAGCCCTCGATCATGGCGCAGGCGGCCTCGTCGGCCCGCACCTCCACCTGCTTGGTGTCCAGCGCCTTTTTCAGTTCCGGCAAAAGCTTTTGGGCAATGCCTTTGTGAACCACCAGGGATTCGCATGCGTTACAGACACCGACGCGTTGAGTTTTGGCATTCATGATGATCTTTATCGCCATATCAGGATCCGCCGTCTCATCCACATAGATGTGGCAGTTTCCGGTTCCGGTCTCGATCACCGGAACCGTGCTGTTTTCCACCACGGTGCGGATCAGTCCGGCTCCGCCCCGGGGAATCAGCACATCCACGTATTCATTAAGCCGCATAAAGGCCCGGGTGGTCTCCCGGTTGGTGTCGGTGATAAGCTGGACCGTCTCCGTGGGGAGCTTTGCATCCGAAAGCCCCTTCTGAATCCATTTCACAATCGCCTTGTTGGATTCCAATGCATCGCTGCCGCCCTTTAAAATCACCGCGTTTCCACTTTTAAAGCACAGCCCGAAGGCGTCTGCCGTCACATTGGGGCGCGCCTCATAGATGATGCCAATGACCCCTAAGGGCACCCGCTTTTTGCCGATCAAAAGCCCGTTTGGGCGGGGCTTCATGGACAAAACCTCCCCGATGGGGTCCTCCAGGGCGATGATCTCCCGGATGCCGTCTGCCATGGCCTGGATCCGGCCTTTCGTCAATTGCAGCCGGTCCACCAATGCCGGGCTCATGCCACGCTCCTTTGCCCGCTCCACATCTGCGGCATTGGCTGTCAAAATTTCCTCCGTTCCGGCGATCAGGGCGCCGGCCGCTGCCTCCAGTCCCCGGTTCTTCATGGTCACGTTTAAGTTATTTAAGTATCTGGCGGCGTCCTTCGCCCGCCTTCCGATCTCCACAAGTTCCATATCCCGCTCCCTTCCGGCACAAAAATTCCTGCCTGAAATTTTATTGTTATCCGGGTTTTGCCTGCATGCGCCCGGCCTTATAAGCCATTTTCCCGGCCTTTGCCGCCCGTCCTCACACGCTCCGGCAATGGATGATTTCCTCTCCGGTCACAAGCAGCTGAACCGGAAGGTCAAGCTCCGTTCCCGGCACCTTTTCCGCCACCTGGAACGGATAGCAGGCCGCGATCCGGAAATGCTCCGGCTCCGCCGCAAAAAAGCGGTCATAATATCCGCCGCCATAGCCCAGGCGGCCGCCCCTCCGGTCAAAAGCAAGCCCCGGCGTGATCACCGGCGCCTGCCGCTCCTTTGCCTCCGGGCAGGACCTGCCTGGCTCCAGAATCCCCCGGTAGCCTTTCGAAAGCTGCCCAAGCGCCTCGATCCGGTAAAAAGCCATGGTCTGGCCATCCACCCTGGGCAAGGCCACCAAAACCTGCCGCTCAAGCAGGGCACGGATCAGCCCCCAGGTATCTGTCTCACTTCCATAGGAGGCGTAGACATAAACCAGCCCGGCCTCTTTCACCTGCGGCAGCTCCAAAAGCTGCCGGCAGATCCTCTCATCCAGCTTTGCCCGTTCCCCGGCATCCAGGCCGGCCCGCAGCGCCTTCATCCTCTGGCGCAGCGCCTGCTTTTCTTCGGCTGCCGTCACGACTTTTTCTCCGCCACGCCGCCGAATTTCTTCCCCAGGTCGGTGATGCTGCCGTCCTGCTCCTTGATGGAAATATTGTTTAAATTCGCCCGCATATTTTGTCGGATCGACGAGATATATTCCTGGCGCAGCTTCGCCTGCTCCGCCTTTTCCTCCTCGGTCAGCCCGACGGACTGGGATTTATGATACAGCTCATTGATCCGGTCAATCTGTCTTACATCCATGACGTTTCCTCCCTAGTAGTTGTAATTCAGGTAATCCATCAAATCAAAATTCTGATTGGAGTGAGCCTTAAATAAGGTTCCCTTCTCCACTCCCGAAAGCAGCTCCGGGATCACCTCCGGATTGTCCCCATTGATGATAATCATGTCAGTACCGCTGTCGGTGGCGATCTGCGCCGCGGCAAGCTTTGCCGCCATGCCGCCGGTGCCCACATTGCTGGCGGAGCTGTCCTTTCCCATCGACAAAAGCTCCGGCGTGATCTCCTCCACGTAATCGATAAACGCCGCATCCGGATTGGCATGGGGATCGTCGGAATACAGCCCGTCGATGTCCGATAATAAAATCAAAAGATCCGCGCCGATCAGCGCCGCCACAATGGCGGACAGCCGGTCATTATCACCAAACTGGATCTCATGGGTGGAAACCGTATCGTTTTCATTGACAATGGGAATCACCCCCAGACGTAAAAGCTCCTCGAAGGTATTCTGGGCATTGTAGCGAGAGGCGTCATGGGTCATGGTGTCCTTGGTCAAAAGCACCTGAGCCGCCACCTGGTTGTACTCGGAAAACAGCTTCTGGTACACCATCATCAGCCGCGCCTGCCCCACCGCCGCAAATGCTTGCTTTTCCGAGATGGAGCTGGGACGCGCGTTGATCCCCAGGGCCTGCCGTCCAGCTGCGATTGCGCCGGAGGATACCAAAACCACCTCCTTCCCTGCTCCCTTTAAGTCGCAGAGAATACGGATCAGCTTCTCGATCTTTAACAGGTTCAGCGCTCCCGTATGGGGATGAGTCAGGGAAGAGGACCCGATTTTAATGACAATTCTTGTTTTTTCTTTTAAATATGCTCGGTTCTGTGTATTCATGATGGTTTCCTCATTCGATATGATAATTGGCGGCAATCCTCTCTGCCACCTTTAATCCGTCCATGGCTGCGGAGGTGATCCCTCCCGCATATCCGGCGCCCTCGCCGCAGGGGTACAGCCCCCGCACGGCGCTTTCCATCCCCTCGTCCCGGGAAATGCGTACAGGGGAAGAGGTACGGCTTTCCACGCCGGCAAAAACTGCGTCCGGCCGGTCAAAGCCCCGGATCATCTGCCCGAACTGCCCCATAGCCTCGGCTATGGACGCGGACAATGGCTCCGGAAGCACCCTCCTTAAATTGCCAAAGGTCCAGCCGCCCTTGAACTGGGGCTCTACCTCCCCCAAGCCCTGGCTGACCTGGTTATCTTTAAAATCCTGCCACAGCTGCACCGGAATTTTTCCTCCGCCCGCCTGAAAGGCCAGGCGCTCCAGATCCCGCTGAAAAGCTACGCCGCCTAACGGGGAGCGGTCCGGGTAATCCTCCGGCGTCACGGTGACAATCAGCGCGCTGTTGGCATTTATACCGTCCCGGGCATGATAGCTCATGCCGTTGACCGCCAGCATGCCTTCCTCCGAGGAAGCATTAACCACATAGCCGCCGGGACACATGCAGAAGGAATACACGCCTCTGCCGTTTTTTGTCTGGCTGGTCAGCTTATAGCTGGCAGCTCCCAGCCGGCCCGCATCCTCTCTGCCGTACTGGGATAAATTAATCATGCTTTGGGGATGCTGGATCCGCATCCCTACGGCGAAGGCCTTCGCCTCCATGGGAACCTGCCGCTTCCAAAGCATTTCAAAGGTGTCCCGGGCGCTGTGTCCGATTGCCAGCACCACAGCCTCCGCCGGGATGATCTCACCGGCCTTCGTAATCACCCCTGTGATCTGGTTCTGTTCTATCTCAAAATCTGTCACCTGACAGCCGAAGCGGACCTGCCCGCCCAGACGGATGATCTCCTGGCGGATGTTCTTTACAATGCCGCTTAATACATCGGTGCCGATATGGGGCTTATTCTGATAAAGGATCGCCGGATCAGCCCCGAACTCCACAAAAATCCGCAGAACCTGGGTGTTTCGGCACGCTGGATCTTTCACTAAGGTATTTAATTTTCCATCGGAAAAGGTTCCTGCTCCCCCTTCTCCAAACTGCACATTGGAGCAAACATCCAGCTGTCCGTTCTCCCAGAACCTCTGCACCTTTCGCTGGCGGGTGTCCACATCCTCACCCCGCTCCAAAAGCAAGGGAGCGAAGCCTGCCCGCGCCAGCATCAGCCCGCAGAATAAGCCTGCCGGACCGGTGCCGATGATCACCGGACGGCGCCGGAGAGCTTCCGGTCCCGGATCCGGGAAATGGTAGCTTTTTTCCTGGCGGAGCATCACCTGGGGGCTTTTCGCCTTATGTACCACCGCCTGCTCCCGGGAAACCTCCACATCTACGGTGTAAATATTAAAAAGCTCCGGTTTTTTTCTGGCATCCAAAGACTGCTTGCGAATGGTCAAAGACCGGATCTGCTCAGGAGAGATCCGCAGCACCTTGGCTGCCTTCTGCTTTAGTTCCTCCGGTTCATGAGCTGCCGGAAGCTTTAACTGTGTAATCTGTATCATGTCAATTCTCCCTGAGAATCGTTTTTTTCATGTCTTTTGAACGCAGAGGCTGCCGGGTGCGGTCGGCACCCGGCACCGGCTGCGCTGATACCGGCCAGATAGCCGCTGGACCAGGCCCACTGTAGATTGTAGCCGCCGCATTTTCCATCCACATCCAGCAACTCTCCCGCAAAATACAATCCGGAAAGCAGACGGGACTGCATGGTTTCTTCACAGACCTGGCTGGTATCCACTCCTCCCCGGCAGACCTGGGCCTGCTCAAAGGGATTAGCCGCCGTCACGGTGGTGCGGAAGGTTTTGGCGATCCTTACAAACCGCTCCCAGGCCTCCGGCGCGATCTCCCCGGCAGTCAGATTCATGGGGATACCGGAAACCTTGCAAAGGGCCGCCGCCAGCTTTTTCGGCAGCACCCCGCATAAAAACTCCTCCGGAGTCCTCCAGAAAAGCTGCTCCTGCCGGCTCCGGAACAAGGCGGTCGTCTCCTCCAGGGCCTGATGCGGGAAGAAATCCAGCTGCACCTCCACCTTTCTTCCTTCATGGAGCGCCTCCGACGCGAAACGGCTCACCTGAAAGGTGGGGATCCCCGATACGCCATAATCGGTCAATTGCAGCTCCCCGGTCTCCTGAGCGGCGCACACGCCGTCCACCAGCAGGGAAATTCTGGTATCCCAGCGGATCCCGGCAAGCACCTTAAACAGTTTTCCCTGACACCGCAGGGCCACCAGGGCAGGCAGGGGCGTGACAATCCGGTGTCCCAGCTTCCGTGCCAATTCATACCCGCTGCCATCGGAGCCGGTGACCGGAGCCGCCTGGGAGCCGGCGGCCAAAACAAGCGTATCCGCCCGGAAAT
This sequence comes from uncultured Lachnospiraceae bacterium, assembly GCA_964537765.1. Lineage (GTDB taxonomy): Bacteria > Bacillota > Clostridia > Lachnospirales > Lachnospiraceae > Brotaphodocola. The sequence continues at coordinate 172,177 of CAZICB010000001.1, read as the reverse complement.
TCCCCTGGCTGGTTCCGGCGAAAAACTGTCCGTCCGCCTGCTTTTCCAGTTTCTTTATGGAGCAATCGGTAATCAGCTCTACCCCCAGATGCTTCGCCTCCAAAAGCAGCGCCTCCAGCACTGAGGCCGCCTGCTCGGAAGCCGGATAGAGATAGTTATTTTTATTTTTCATCAGAATCCCAATGCTCTCAAAAAATGCTATGGTATCCGCCACTGAAAACCGCCGGATCACCGCCATGGGAAACTCCGGCTCCGAGCAGAAATAACAGCCCTCATCCAGCTGCAGATTGGTCATATTACATTTTCCGTTCCCTGTGGAAAGGAGCTTCTTTCCCATACGCTCCTTATGCTCCAGCACCCGGACGCCGGCTCCCTGCCTGGCCGCCGCAATGGCCGCCATCAGCCCGGATGCGCCGCCGCCGATAATCAATACTCTGCCTGGCATATCTGATCCTCCGATGAAGTAAACGGGCGGCCTGCTTTTGGAATGTCCTCCCGCCGTCATGAATTTTTCACGTTCTATTTTACCAGCTTGCCCTCAGTTTTCAAGTGCATTTTCATAACAGTTCCGTCAGGCGGGAAAAACGGGGTAAAAGCGGGCATCATGCTTGCTTTCAACTGGTATACGATTCCAGATAGTGGAAAACCTCCATCATATCGGAAAACCAGATCCCTTCCCGCAGCCGCTCCTGCTCCTTCATCGGAAAATCCGTAATCGGAATATGGGTATACAGGCAGATGGTTCTTTTATCCTTCGCAAAAACCAGCAAAAAGCCTTCTTCCGCCACCAGATAATAGGCCTTCTCCGGCTGTGCCTCCGCCAGCTGTGTCTCCGGCAGCACTTTTTCCTGGCTCACCACCGCCCGGGTGGACGCCTCCGTCTGATTTTGGGTTTCCTGCCGGATTCTGGCCTGCTGCTGCCGCTGCGCCCGGGTCAGATAAAAGCCTGCCGCCAGACAAACCAGACTGGCAGCCAAAAACGCAAAAAAGCAGATACAATATCTTTTCATAGAAACCTCCATAAAGATAGTATCTGCCTTTTTTGTCAAAATTATTCAAAGGTAATTTTATCCCCGTCCGCGGTGGTCATGATGCAGACCCAGGTCTTGCCTGGATTCAGCACGATCTCCTCGCCGCCGGGGCCATAATAATGGGTCACGCCAAATTCCCCGTCCTTTTCCCAGGAAACACCCACCGCTCTGCCGCTGGTAATATAATAGCCCCAGGATGCTTCATGGACATTGATATTCCGGTACGCGGTGGTCGCGTAATAGCCTGCGGGACAATACTGGATGATAATATTCTTCACCGCAATGGGACCCTCGTTCCCTTTATGTACGCCGCCGTACTGATAGCGATAATACAGCCCGTCGTCCTCATGATATTCAAACCAGGGCTGGTTGTAGGGATACCCCGGCGTCACCTTCTTTGCCTCGAAGGAACCCTCCCCCTCCAGAACCACCGGCTCCCCGGCTCTCGCAAACTGGTAATGCCCCTCATACTCCGGGTCATATTCCTGGGAATAGCCCAGGGCGTCCATGGCCTTTTGCAGCTTCTCAAAGCTGGCGTAGGCATTGTGCGGGGCTTTCCGGTCGGTGGAGCGGTAGAAGGCGCTGCCTCCTAAGCCCTCGATGCCATTGATATTGTCCACATTTTTCAGGTAAGGCTTTGCAAAGGTGCTCTGTCCGAAATGGGCGTAGATGGCGTCAAACTCCCTGGCAAAGTAGGTATAGTAGGTGCGGCAGCTGCGCACAGAGCCGATGCGGTCTAAGTCGTCATAATCCTCCAGGATCGCCATATAACGGTTCATGGTTCCCTCCACCGGAGCCTCGTAGACCACCCCCGCTCGGTTAATGCCGTACTGGGGCTGGGCCTCCTTGTCATTGCTCATCATGATGGCCAGGGGCCTGCGGTTTCCCTGGCTGACCGGAACCATCTCCCCGGTTAAGTAGCTGCGGATCATGCCGTCCACCTCCACCCGTTCCTCCGGGTAGATTTCGGTCTCCGGCTCGCTTTCCGTCTCAGCCTCCGTCTCGATCTGGATCGGCTCTGTCTCCGGCGTGGACGTGGTCTCCGGCACAGTAATGTACTCCTTGGAGGATGCCTGCTTCGCGCACCCGCTTCCTGCCAGAGCCAGCAAAAGACAAAGCCCCAGGAACATTTGTTTTTTCATCTGTGGTAGCCCTTCCTCTCTAAAATGTCCCGCTGTCTTTGCTCCATCATTTCCCGCTCGCCTTCCTCCATGTGGTCATAACCGCACAAATGCAGCATGCTGTGGGCAATGAGAAACGCCAGCTCCCGTTCCCTGGAGTGGCCGTACTTTTCCGCCTGCTCCATGACCTTCTCGACGGATATGATAATATCCCCCAGGATCAGCTCACCGGTCTCCGGATTGAAATAATCCTCCACATGGTCCTCCACGTGACTGAAATCCGCTTCCTTCTCGTAATCAACCATGGGGAAGGACAGCACATCCGTGGGCGCGTCAATCTGGCGGTAATCCCGGTTGATCTCCTGGATGGAAGCATTGTCCGTCAGAATCACATTGACCTCCGCCTCATAGGGGCACTGCTCGTAGTGCAGCGCCTCCGGGACAATGTCATGGATTATTTTCTCATAGTCAATCCCCATCTGGATCTCTGTCTCATACTCAATCTGGATCGTCATCGTCCTACCTCTCCCGCTCCCGGAACCGTTTCGCCCGGTCTGACGGCTTTCCTTTCTTCTCGTAATCGTCGTATGCCTGTACAATTTTCTGAACCAAAGGATGACGTACCACATCCTCACTGGTCAGAGTGCAAAAACCGATGTCGCTGATTTTATGCAGGACCTTGATCGCCGTATCCAGCCCCGAGGCGGCTCCGCTTGGCAGATCCCTCTGAGTCTGATCGCCGGTGATAATCACCTTGGAGCCAAAGCCGATACGGGTCAAAAACATTTTCATCTGGGCGGGGGTGGTATTCTGCGCCTCATCCAGAATGATGTAGGCATTATCCAGAGTCCGCCCGCGCATGTAGGCGAGAGGCGCCACCTCGATCAACCCCTTCTCGGAATTGTGCAGAAAGCTTTCCGCCCCCATAATCTGATACAGGGCGTCATACAAGGGCCGCAGATAGGGATCGATCTTGCTCTGCAGATCTCCCGGCAGAAAGCCCAGCTTCTCCCCGGCCTCGATGGCCGGCCGGGTCAGGATAATCCGGCTCACTTCGCCGCTTTTAAATGCCTGGATCGCCATGGCCATGGCCAGGTAGGTCTTTCCTGTACCGGCAGGTCCGATGCCGAACACGATCATCTTTTTGCGGATCGTATCCACATAATGCTTCTGCCCTAGGGTCTTTGGCTTCACCGGTTTTCCATTGACTGTCCGACAGATGATGTCCTTGTCAATCTCCAGGATTTCATGGTCCGATTCCGTAAAGGATAATGACAGCGCATAATCCACGTTCTGCTCGGTAATCACATTTCCCCGTTTGGAAAGCTCCGTCAGCGTATTGATAACGTTCTTTGCCTTTTTCACCATCTGCTCCGGGCCGATGAGCTTGATCGTACCGTCCCGGGCGACAATGGTCACATGGAGAGTTCGCTCAATCTTCTTTAAATATCCGTCAAACTGCCCGCAGATATTTTTCTCGTGCTCCATGGGGATATCAATGCTGGTTTCCATTACACTCATTCTGCTGTCTCTTCTCCTCTTGTTTCGCTGATATTTTGTCCGATCCCGATCTTCCGGTTCAGCACCAATTGCCCCTGCATCTCATAGAAGGAGCCTTTATCTTGTATTTTAACATTATTTTCGATTATTTGTACCCCTTTTATAGTAAAATTTTGCAGCTTTTGCTGATGAATTCGCTCTTTTTGGGCTTCCAACTGGTTCTTTGTCAGAAATTGCTCATAAATTCCGTATTCCTTGGCCTGGATCACGCCGTACCAGACAGGCAGATAGAAATCCTCAAGCAGGCAAAGCTGATGCTCCTGCACCGTTATCTGCCAAAGCTCTTCCTCCTTGCCGGGAGGCATCCAGAGAAAATCCAGCCCTCCGGCACGCAGACGCAGGCCCCGGCGGCTCCTGCCGCTGTAAATACGGACCTTCCGGGTTTTGGCCACAGGCTCCGCGTAGCTTTCTCCGGTCCGGGCGTAAATATCCGCGTCGGCAAAGACCAGATTCTCCTTCACCGTCTCTCCGGCGTCGTTAAGAATCGGGATCAAGCCGCTGACTAAAACCTGCCCCGGCTCCACCTGGGCGCCGATCTGCACCTGAGGCTTTCCCTGGCGGACAATCAGCCCGGTGATGGTGCCTGCCACGTCCGACACCAGATCCCGGGGAAGCTCCTCCTCCTGCTTGGTTTCCACAACCCCGTCATTTTCCTTAACCCGGATCATAAGCTGGGTGCCCAAGATCCGGGCGGAAACCCAGATAATCTCGTCGAAATGGCTTCGAAGCTGTTCCTCCAACCGGTCGCAGTCCAGCCCTCCCTTCCATATGCCGTAGTGAATATCCTCCTCATCCAGATAATGGATCAGCATGTCATCGGAAATGGAATGATTGCCCTCCACGGAAACGGCCCAGATAAATTGGGACATGACCGAGAGCACCGCAAAAAAGGACAGGACCCCGGCCGCATACCATTTGCGCCTGCGGTTGCGCTGTAAAAAGAAAGGAAGCCCGCCCCTTCCGATGATCCGCACCCGGACCTGGGCTTTCCTGGCATAGGGACGGATCCGGTACAAATCCTTCAAATGCATATAGCATTCATAGCCGGACTCCTGGCAGCAAAGTCCCCAAAGAGGAATCCGGTTTGTCCGGCACAGATTAAAAAAACGTTCCGGCGCGGATCCTGTTATGCGCAGGCGCAGGCGTCCTTTGATGTAGACACGGATTCTTTCCTTCATGGCAAACGCTCCATCCCTCTATTGCTTCACCCCTCTATTGCTCCACCCTTCTATTCTCCAAATTCCAGCGAAGTGATCCAGCCGGAAATTTTCATTTCGTCATGGTCATAATAATCAATATGAAGCCTTTTTCCAAGCACCGTCACCTTACACTGCTTTGCCTGCAGCTTGATCCGGGATTCGTCATAAATCAGGATTCCCCGGTAATTTTCAATGGTCACGCTGCGGCGGCCCACAAAGCTGACCAGCACATCCCCTGCCACCACATCCCCCGGAAGCTTCCACTCCTCGGAGGCCGCCATACGCATATGGTCAAACAATCTACCACGCTCCGCATTTCTTTTTTCTATTGTACGAAAAAATCCCCAGTCCTATGACTGGGGATCTCCTAATACTTAGTTAAATTTACGTTTTCTAGCCGCTTCAGACTTTTTCTTACGTCTTACGCTCGGCTTCTCGTAATGCTCTCTTTTACGAATCTCCTGCTGAATACCTGCCTTTGCGCAGTTTCTTTTGAATCTGCGTAAAGCGCTGTCCAGGCTCTCGTTTTCTTTAACGATTACGTTTGACATAGCTCACACCTAACCTCCCTCCAGTTGTGTACTTGTGCATAATACAACTGTTTGGGTATTTTCTAGCACTGACATGATTATATCATAAATTCTTCATTCGTCAACTATTTTTTGAAAAAGCTGGCAAATTTTTTGTAGATTTTTTGTCAGGTTTCGTACCCATCCAGGCATCTCAGTGAATCTGCTCCTCGGCCGCCTCGTATACCTTTTCCAGGGCTGCATCCACGCCGGCCGGGTTCTTGCCGCCGGCCTGTGCCATGTTCGGGCGTCCGCCGCCGCCGCCGCCAACCAGCGCCGCGATGGCCTTGATCAGGTTGCCCGCATGGGCGCCCTTCTTCAAAGCTTCGCTGGTAGCTGTCGCCATCAGGCTGACCTTCCCCTCCTGCACGGAGGCAAGCACGATCACGCCCTCGCCAAGCTTGTCCTTTAACTGGTCGCCTAAGCCTCTCAGACCGTTCATATCCACGTCGCCTACTTTGGCAGCCAGCACCTTCACGCCGTTGATTTCCCGCACCTGGTTCATCACATCCCCCAGGGACTCATGAGCCAGCTTGCTCTTTAACTTGTCATTTTCCGCATGGAGCGCTTTTAACTCCTCCATCATGGATTCGATTTTGGCTTTCAGCTCTGCCGGGGAGGTCTTCGCTGCCTTCGCCGCCTCATGGAGCTGATCCTCCTCCTTCTGGTAATGGTTCATCAGGCCATCGCCGGTCAATGCTTCGATTCGGCGGACGCCTGCTGCGATACCAGCCTCTGAAACAATTTTGAATGCGTGAATAACACCAGTGTTCCCCACATGAGTGCCGCCGCAAAGCTCCGTAGAGAAGTCGCCCATCTTAACGACACGTACCTTCTCGCCATACTTTTCGCCAAACAGTGCCATAGCACCGGTCTTTTTCGCTTCATCAAGGCTCATCTCCTGCGTGGTCACATCCAGGTTCTCCCGGATCTCTTTGTTTACCAGGTCCTCCACCTTTTTCAATTCCTCGGCGGTCATGGCAGAGAAATGGGTGAAGTCAAAACGCAGACGGTCCGGAGTAACCAGGGAACCGGCCTGCTCTACATGCTCGCCCAGCACGGTGCGCAGCGCTTTCTGCAGCAGATGGGTGGCACTGTGATTCTTCTCGGTAGACTGGCGGCTCTCCGGATTTACCTTCAAGGTCACCACATCGCCCACCGTAAACATACCGGAGGTCATCCGTCCCACATGGCCGATCTTGCTGCCCTGCAGATGGATGGTATCCTGCACCTCAAAGGTGCCGTGGGCGCTCTCGATCACACCGGTATCGCCGGTCTGGCCGCCCATGGTTCCGTAGAACGGAGTTTCGTCCACAATAATAGTACCGGTCTGGCCGTCGGTCAGAGCCTCCACCAGCTCCGTCTCCGTGGTCAGCACGGAAATCCTGGAATCATGTACCAGGCGGTCATAGCCCACAAATGCGGAGGTAATTTCCGCCGGAATCGACTGATATACGGTCACGTCAGCGCCCATGTAGTTGGTGGTTTTGCGCGCTTTCCGTGCCTTCTCCCGCTGCTCCTTCATGGCTGCCTGGAAGCCCTCCTCGTCCACGGAGAGGTTCTTCTCCTCCAAGATCTCGATGGTCAGATCCAGCGGGAAGCCGTAGGTATCGTACAGCTTAAAGGCATTGGCCCCGGAAAGGACCTTCTCCCCCCTGGCTGCCATATCTGCTTCCATATCCGCAAGGATTGCCAGGCCCTGGTCGATGGTCTTGTTGAACTTTTCTTCCTCCTCAGCCAGAACCTTGAGGATCATCGGCTTCTTCTCCTCCAGCTCCGGATAGCCGTCCCTGGAAAGGGCAATCACGGTCTTAGAAAGCTCCGCCATAAACCGTCCCTCAATGCCAAGGATTCTTCCGTGGCGGGCCGCACGGCGCAGCAGGCGGCGCAGCACATAACCGCGTCCCTCGTTTGACGGCATAATGCCGTCCGAAATCATAAAAGTACAGGACTTCACATGGTCCGCAATAATCCGCAGGGATACATCCTTTTTCGCGTCCGCCAGGTACTGGGTGTGCGCCATGGCGCAGACCTCATCCAGAAGCGCTTTATTGGTATCCACGGTAAACAGGGAATCCACATCCTGAACCACCACAGCCAGACGCTCCAGGCCCATGCCGGTATCGATGTTTTTCTGTGCCAGCTCAGTGTAGTTTCCATGTCCGTCATTATCAAACTGGGTAAATACGTTATTCCAGACCTCAATATAGCGGTCGCAATCACAGCCTACGGTACAGCCCGGCTTGCCGCAGCCATACTTCTCGCCCCGGTCATAGTAAATCTCGGAACAGGGGCCGCAGGGACCCGCGCCGTGCTCCCAGAAGTTGTCCTCTTTTCCAAAGCGGAAAATCTTCTCCGCCGGGACGCCGATCTGCTTATTCCAAATATCATACGCCTCATCATCATCCAGATACACGGACGGATACAGGCGGTCCGGGTCCAGTCCGACCACCTCAGTCAGAAACTCCCAGGACCAGTGGATGGCTTCGGTCTTGAAATAATCGCCAAATGAGAAGTTGCCAAGCATCTCAAAGAAGGTGCCATGGCGAGCGGTCTTTCCGATATTCTCAATGTCTCCGGTACGGATACATTTCTGGCAGGTGGTCACACGTCTTCTGGGCGGAATCTCCTGTCCTGTAAAATAAGGCTTTAGCGGAGCCATACCCGAATTGATCAGCAACAGGCTGTTGTCATTGTGTGGAACCAGCGAGAAACTCTTCATCGCCAAATGTCCCTTGCTCTCAAAGAACTCCAGGAACATTCTTCTCAATTCATTTACACCATACTTCTTCACTTTAACGCTTCCTCCGTACTATTTGCCTTCCTGGCTGCCCTGAGCCTGGGATGCAACTTTTTTATCTTTTAATTTTTTTCCGCATATGATACCTGCATATGCGATTACGCCAAAAATAACTGCCTTCAACGTATATCCTGCGAAACTGGTTGCGATAGCTGCCATATTAAAATCCTCCTTCGTTCAGATATCTATGCTCCATCCATTTATAGTATCACAAGCATAGCTTGTGATCGCCGTTCACCGTAAGTGAGCAAGCTCCCTTACGGCTCTCTTCCGCCCATTTTATCATAGGAAGCATCAATTATCAAGATGAAAACTCATTTTCATCCGACTGCTTCATCCTCCAAAAGCTCCGTTCCGTCGGCCGCCGAGGTGGCCACTCTGTCACAGCGTTCGTTCTGAGGATGGCCGGCGTGGCCCTTCACCCAGATAAACGTCACCTGATGGGGCGCCCTGGCCTTTAAAAGCCGTTCCCACAGGTCAATATTTTTCACCGGGCCGCTTTTTCCCCGGACCCAGTTGTTTTTGACCCAGTTTTCGATCCAATGCTGGTTAAAGGCGTCCGTCAGATATTTGGAATCGGAATAAAGCTCCACCTCGCAGGGACGGTTCAAGGCTTCCAGGCCCACAATAGCAGCCATCAGCTCCATCCGGTTGTTGGTGGTTCTTTTATAGCCCGCAGAAAGGGTTTTCTCATGCAGCTGCCCCTTGCTGTCGGTAAATTGCAAAACGGTGCCGTAGCCCCCCGGCCCATCCGGGTTGCCCCTGGCGGAGCCGTCCGTAAAAATCTGTACTTTTGTCATGAACCTCCTGTCTCCTATCTGTCCCATTTATCACACAAGGCATTGATCTGATCGGCAAACTTTGCCAGGTCCTTGTTGGCGCCGCCTTCGTTGTGGGAAATCACCTGCAGCAGGCGCTCGCCGGCTGCCACAAGACGTGCAAAGACTCCCTGTGCCTTCCTGGTCGCCGCGGATGCCTTTACAATCGGCACGCCTGCCGGCTCGCTGACCCATACGCCCTTTGCCAGATCATACTTCGCGCCGCTGTAGGGCGCCTTCGCCGGCACGCCGGTCTGTTTGGTGAGAAGCTCGGCAAACCGATCGCAAACGCTGTCCTGACCGTGGACGATAAAGAACTGCTCCGGCTTCTTCGTAAAATGCTTTGCCCATTCCAGAAGTCCGTTCTGGTCGGCATGACCGCTGATGTCATGGAGGGTGGCGATCCGCGCCTCCACATCAATGGTCTCGCCAAACAGCTTCACCGTTTTTCCCCCGTCCACCAGGGTGCGCCCGATGGTACCCTCCGCCTGGTATCCGGCAAAGATCACCGTGCATTCCTTCCGCCACAGATTGTGCTTTAAATGATGGCGGATCCGACCGGCGTCGCACATGCCGGACGCGGAAATAATCACCTTCGGCTTGGTGTCAAAATTGATGTTTTTTGATTCCTCGCTGGTGATGGAAAGCTTTAAGCCCGGGAAGGAAATGGGATTGACTCCCATCCGTACCAGCTCCTGGGTCTCCTCGTCGTAGCATTCCAGCTGGTTTTGTTTAAACACGTGGGTGGCCTCCACCGCCAGGGGGCTGTCCACATAAACCTCAAAATTATCATGGCCGCGGATCAGCCGCTCCGCCTTAATATGGCGGAAGTAGTACAAAAGCTCCTGGGTACGTCCCACGGCAAAGGCCGGGATCACCACATTCCCGCCCATATCCAGGGTCTCCTGAACGATTTTAACAATCTCCGAAATGTGGTCGACGCCTTTTTTATGGAACCGGTCCCCATAGGTGGACTCCATCACCGCATAATCCGCTTCGGAAATATAGGAAGGATCCCGGATCAGCGGCTTGTTTTTGTTGCCGATGTCGCCGGAAAAGACGATCTTCTTTTCCACGTCCCCTTCCTTCATCCAGATCTCGATGGAAGCCGAGCCTAACAGATGCCCCACGTCCGTGTAGCGCACGGTGATTTCCTCGCTCAGCTTCATCAGCTGGCCGTATTCGCAGGGGACAAACAGATTGATCACGCCCAGGGCGTCATTCATCTCATAAAGAGGTGGAACCTCCGGTTTACCGGCACGCCTTGCCTTCCGGTTTTTCCATTCCGCCTCCATCTCCTGGATGTGGGCGCTGTCCTTCAGCATAATATCGCACAGGTCACAGGTGGCCGGGGTGGCGATCACCTTTCCCCGAAAGCCCCTGGCATAGATGTAGGGCAGCATACCCGCATGGTCGATGTGGGCATGGGTTAAAAGCACATAGTCCACCTGGGCGTAGGATACAGGCGGAGGAACATTTTCGTAAATATTCTGCCCCTGCTCCATGCCGCAGTCCACAAACAGCCTGGTTCCGCCGACCTCCAGATAGTGGCAGCTTCCCGTAACCTCATGTGCGGCTCCGCTAAATACTAAACGCATATATGTGTACCTCCTTTGTGGCTTTGTAATCCTCCTTGGCGCAGCAAGATTCCGCTTCGCTTTTTCCGGCGGCGCAGTGCAGCTCGATTTCGCTTTGCTTCATCTCGCTGACGGGCTCCCGACCGATCAAAACAGCTAGATGATGATGCAGATGACTCCCCCATTGCTGTCATTGATGATTTTTTTGAGGGCGTCCTGAAGTTTTATCTGGCAGTCCTCGGTCATTTGGCTGATCTTTGCCTGGATGCCGTCCTCCACGATCTGGGCGATGGATTTTCCGAAAATATTGGTTTCCCAGATGCCGCCGTCCTTGCTGTTTGCATTTTCCTTCATATAGGCGATCAAATCCTGTGCCTGCTGTTCGCTGCCCACGATAGGCGCAATCTCGGTCTGAATATGGGCCTTAATCAGGTTTAAGGAAGGCGCCTCCGCCTTCATCTTCACTCCATACTTATTTCCATGGCGGATCACCATCGGCTCATCCAAAACGATCTCGCTCTGGTCCGGCGTCACCACGCCGTAGCCCTTCATCCGCACCTGCGCCAGGGCATTCTCCACCTTCTGGTACTCCTGCCGCATGGAAGAAAACTCTTTCAGGTGATTCATAAGCTGATACTCATCCTCGATGGGCAGCCCGGAAAAATCGCTGAGCACCTGATAATAATAGCCGTCCGCCGGATGCACCGTCACAGTCACGGTCCCGTCCGACAAATTCAGTTTCCCCAGATCCATCCGGTCCAATACCGGAAAGCCCTCCTCGCTCCAGACAGAGGGCACATCCTTCATCCGCCGGATGGCGCTCAGATACTTCCGGCAGGCATCCATGATCTGGGTTTTGATCCAATGCTCCCTCGGAAGCATCTCCATCCATTTGGGAATGAAAAAATCGATTTCCGTCACCGGAAATTCCCTGAGGGTCATTTCCAGAATCCGGTTAATGTCTTCTTTTTTCAGCTGCTCGCAATTGACCGGCAGTACCGTCACCTCGTAGGCGTCCTGCATCTCCTGCGCCAGCTGCCTGGTGTCCTCCGAATAAGGCCGGCTGGAATTTAAAAGCACGATAAAGGGCTTCCCGATCTCCTTTAATTCCCGGATGGTCGTCCCCTCCGCATCTATGTACGCTTCCCGCTTCAGATCCCCGAAGGATCCATCAGTGGTCACCACAATCCCAATGGTGGAATGCTCGGTGATCACCTTGCGGGTGCCGATCTCCGCCGCCCGGGTGAAGGGAATCTCCGTCTGGAACCAGGGCGTCTTTACCATCCGCTCCTGCTCATTTTCAATATGCCCGCTGGCGCCCTCCACCATAAAGCCCACACAGTCAATCAGCCGCAAGGCCACCTCGATCCCGTCCGCCAGCTTCACCTGTGCCGCATCCTTGGGAATAAACTTGGGCTCCGTGGTCATGATGGTCTTTCCGGCCGCACTCTGAGGCAGCTCATCCACCGTCCGCGCGCGGGCATGCTCATCCGCCATATCCGGCAGCACCATCTGCTCCATAAACCGCTTGATAAAGGTGGATTTTCCGGTCCGTACCGGACCGACAATGCCCAGATAGATTTCCCCTCCGGTTCGCCGTTTAATATCCTGATATACATCATAGATGTCCATAATGCCGTCCTCCTCGCTCCTTGCTCCGGACAGCATCACAGATCCCTGTGCCCGTTTTTTTCGCCGTCCTGAATTGTTATCAATATATGCGGGGAGGAGGAAGATTATGATTCATCAAAATGCATTGAGACGCGCCGGTGACGCGTCTCAATGCATTTCTGAATTTTTCTGATTATTCGCTCAAGTATGCCTTCTTCACCGAATCATCATTCATCAGCACCTTGGCGTCGCCGCTGAGGGCGATCTTTCCGGTCTCCAGAACGTAAGCACGGTCCGCGATGGCCAATGCCTTCTTCGCATTTTGCTCCACCAAAAGCACCGTCACGCCGTCGGCATTGATCTTTTGGATAATATCAAAGATCTCATTTACATAGATGGGCGACAAACCCATGGAGGGCTCGTCCATGACGATCAGCTTCGGATGGGACATCAGCGCCCGACCCATGGCAAGCATCTGCTGCTCGCCGCCGGACAAGGTGCCCGCCAGCTGGTTTTTGCGCTCCTCCAAACGGGGAAAACGGCCATAAACCATCTTTAAGGTTTCCTCCAGCTCTTTTTTATCGCTGCGGGTGTAGGCACCAAGCTTCAAATTTTGTAATACCGTCAGTTCCGCAAACACCCGGCGTCCCTCCGGAACGTGGGCGATGCCCATGGATACCAGCTTATGGCCCGGAACCTTGGTGATATTTTTTCCCTCATAGGTGATCGTGCCTGCCTTGGAAGGGATCAGTCCTGTGATGGTCTGCAAAGTCGTGGTCTTTCCCGCGCCGTTAGCTCCGATCAAAGCGATGATCTCACCTGGATTGACCTCGAAGGAGATTCCCTTAATCGCCTGGATGACACCGTAGTAAACCTCCAGGTCTTTTACTTCCAGTATTGCCATAATCTGTCTCCTCCTACTCTCCAAGATATGCGGTGATCACCCGCTTATCATTCAGCACATCCGTGGTATTGCCCTGGGTCAGAACCTGGCCGAAATTCAGCACCGTCAGCTTCTCGCAGATACCGGATACCAGCCTCATATCATGCTCGATCAGCAGGATCGTCATATCAAAATGATCCCGCACAAAACGGATCGTATTCATCAGCTCCGCAGTCTCGTTGGGGTTCATGCCGGCCGCCGGCTCATCCAGCAGCAGAAGCTTCGGATCCGTAGCCAGGGCGCGGGCAATCTCCAGCTTTCTCTGTTTTCCGTAAGGAAGGTTGGATGCCTTGTAATCATACTCCCCGTCCAGGTCGAAAACCTTTAAAAGCTCCATGGCCCGCTCATTCATCTCCTTCTCCACCTTGAAATACCGGGGGAGACGCAGGATCCCCTCAAAGGTGGAATAGGAATGGTGATTGTGCAGCCCGGCTTTTACATTGTCCAAAACCGTCAGATCCTTGAACAGGCGAATATTCTGGAAGGTTCTGGCGATTCCGGCCTGATTGATCTCGATGGTCTTTTTCCCGGTGATATTGGTGCCGTCCAGGAGGATAGAGCCATGATCCGGCTTATAAACTCCGGTCAGCAGGTTAAAAACCGTGGTCTTTCCCGCGCCGTTGGGGCCGATCAGACCATACAGCTGTCCCTTCTCAATGGTAACATTAAAATCATCCACAGCTTTCAGGCCGCCAAAGGAGATGCTTAAATTTTTCACTTCCAACATAGCCATGATTATGCAGCCTCCTTTGCCGTAGATTTTTTCTTTTTCAATTTATCCATAAGGATTTCCCGCATTTCAATGGCCTTGGGGCTGGAGTTAAACAGCATCATCACGATCAGCACCACCGCATAAATCAGCATACGGTAATCATTCAGCCCGCGCAGCAACTCCGGCAGCAAAGTCAGGATCACTGCCGCGATCATGGAGCCCCGGATATTTCCAAGGCCGCCCAGCACCACATAGACCAAAATGATGATGGACATATTGTAACCGAAATTTTTCGTGGTCGCCGCCAGGGTGGACAGATTATGGGCATATAAAACGCCTGCCACGCCGGCCAGGGCCGCGGAAATAGAGAAAGCCATCAGCTTATATTTGGTGACATTAATACCGATGGACTCCGCCGCGATCCGATTGTCGCGGATGGCCATGATGGCCCGTCCGGTGCGGGAATTCATCAGGTTCAGAACGATCACCAGAGTAATCAAAAGCAGCAAAATGCCAATGGTAAAGGTGGCCGCCTTTGGCGTGCCGGTGATGCCCTGGGCACCTTTGATAATCACTACGCCGTCACTAGCCATGCCTAAAGAAGTCGTATCCTTGATGGAAAAATGAAAGCCGGCGCTGTCCTTGCCGATATACATGACGTTAATCAGGTTTTTGATGATTTCGCCGAAAGCCAGGGTTACGATAGCCAGGTAGTCGCCCTTCAGGCGCAGCACCGGGATACCGATCAGGAAGCCAAAAACGCCTGCCACCGCCGCTCCGATCAGCAGGGCAATGAAGAAACGCACCTGCACGCTGGGAATGGCTCCTTCCATACATTTGGTAAAAAAGGCTCCGGAAAAGGCTCCCAGACACATAAAGCCCGCATGTCCCAGGCTCAGCTCGCCCAAAATTCCCACTGTCAAATTCAGGGAAACCGCAAGGATCGAATAAATACAAAGGGGTACTAAAATCCCCTTCAGAAGGCTGGTCATATGCCCGGTGCTGATAAGGATCTGGACCAGAATCCAGCATCCGATCACGATGGCATATGTGATGCTGTTTTGAATCAAGATTTTATTTTTCTTCATCCTGCCCACCTACACTTTCTCATTGATCTTCTTGCCCAGAATGCCTGTGGGACGTACCAGCAAGACAATAATCAAAACGGAGAATACGATGGCATCGGAAAGCTGGGAGGAAATATAGGCCTTGGAAAGGTTCTCAATGATTCCCAGCAATACGCCTCCGATCAAGGCTCCCGGTATGGAACCGATGCCGCCGAATACGGCCGCAACGAATGCCTTGATGCCGGGCATGGAGCCGGTATAGGGAGTCAGGGAGGGATAAGCCGAGCAAAGCAGCGCTCCCGCCACTGCAGCCAACGCGGAGCCGATGGCAAAGGTGATGGTGATGGTCCGGTTCACGTCGATACCCATCAAAGTCGCCGCGCCTTTATCCTCAGATACGGCAAGCATGGCCTGACCGATCTTGGTTTTATTGATAAAAGAGGTTAATCCCGCCATGATTACGATACAGGTAATAATCGTGACGATGGTCACGCTGGAGATGGTCAGCTGTCCGCCGGCCAGCTTTAAATTCGGCAGATTTACCACGGAGGTAAACTGGCGGGCATTGGAGCCGAAAATCAGAAGTGCAATATTCTGCAGCAGATAGCTGACGCCGATAGCCGTAATCAATACCGCCAGAGAGGTCGCGCTTCGCAGCGGCCGGTAAGCGATCCGCTCGATGGTGATGCCCAGAATAGTACACAGCACCATAGCCACCAAAACGCTTGCCAGAGACGGAAGCCCCAGAGTATTCACCATCGTGAAAATCACAAAGCCGCCTACCATGATAATATCGCCATGAGCAAAGTTCAGCATGCGCGCAATGCCATATACCATTGTATATCCCAGAGCGATAATCGCATAGATGCTTCCCAGGCTGACTCCATTAATAAAATAAGACAGAAAACTCAGCATGAAATCCTACTCCTCTTTATCATTATTTAGAGAAAATACACATAATTTAGACAAATTATAACACAGCAGAAAACGATGTGCAAGCCAAAATATGACACTTTCCGGCAGCAGCACGGATATGGTGAAGCGCGACACCGGCTCGTCTCATCGCGTTCTGAACGGCTCATCTCATCGCGTTTTGAAGAAAAAACAGGGACCGCCCATGGGGCGATCCCTATTTGGATTCTTTTTAAGGATTTTATTTGATTACTGCATCTCGTATACGCCGTCTACGATCTTAACAGCCTTCGGAGCCTTTCCGGTCTCACCTGCTGCATCCCAGGTCATAGCCTCACCAGTCAGTCCGTCGATGGTGATCTCGGTCATAGCAACCTTCAGTGCGTCGCAGATTGCGGAGGTGTCCATATCAGCAGTGATGCCTGCCTTCTCCGCCGCTTCTTTAATCGCATATACAGCATCATAGGAGTCAGCCGCGAACTGGTTCGGGTCAATGCCGTAAGCCGCGACATAAGCCTCTGTGAATGGCTTGCTGCTCTCCTCAGTCGCGGAGAACGGAGTCAGAAGCATAACGCCCTCAGCCAGGGAAGTATCAAAGTTCTCTACAGACAGGATGCCGTCCATACCGTCCACACCGAAGAAGATCGGAGCGAATTCCTTGTCAGAAGCCTGTTTCAGGATAACAGAAGCCTCCTGATAATAGATCGGCAGGAACAGAAGCTCCGCGCCGGCCTCTTTTACCTTATCGAGCTGTACGGAAAAATCCGTAGCGTTATCCGCGGTGAACGCCTCGTCTGCCACGATCTCCAGGCCCTGGTTTGCTGCCTCAGAAACGAAGGACTCACGGATGCCTGCGGAGTACTCAGTGGAGCTGTCATAGATGATACCGATCTTGGTAGCAAGCTGATGCTCGCCAATGTACTGTGCGGATGCAGTGCCCTGTGACGGGTCTGAGAAGCATACACGGAATACATTATCCGGTGCTGCGCACTCTACTGCGGAACCGGAAGGAGTGATCTGGAACAGGTTATCTGCCTCAGACTCCGCTGCCACCGCGATACACGGCTTAGAGGTGGTCGGTCCTACCAGTACCTGCATGCCCCAGTCCTTCAAGGTATTGTAAGCATTGACCGCCTTCTCCGGATCATGCTCATCATCCTGCGGATTCAGCTCTACCTGCATGCCATTGATACCGCCTGCCTCATTGATCTCCTTTACAGCAAGGTCCGCACCGTTTGCCACTGCAGTACCGTAAGCGGCTGCCGGGCCGGTCAGCGGTCCCATAACGCCAATCTTTAATACGCCGCCCTCAGCCGGAGCTGCTTCAGCCGGAGCTGCTTCTGTAGCTGCCGCTTCCTCCTTAGCTGCCTGGGTAGCAGCTGCGGTGGTCTCTGCCGTCTTGCTTCCGCCGCATGCGGTCAAAGAAGCTGCCATCGCTACTGCAAGGGCTAAACTCATAACTTTTCTCATAACTTTTTCCTCCTCTTTCAAAAGTCTCGCTAAAAGCTGAACTAATTATAGTTGCATCAAAAAAGCTTGTCAAGCACTTTATTTGCTTCCTCACGGCAGTGAGACTTCCCCGCGGCAGCGCGACTTCCCCGCGGCAGCGCGACTTCCCCACGTGACTTCCCGTAACAGTTCAGCCTTGCGGCAAAACCGCTGCGATTATTCTTTTTTCTTTGCTCCGATTTTGTTTTCCGTTCCGGACAGCAGGCGCTTGATATTGCTGTGGTGGCGCCAGATGCCCATGCCGCCGATCAAAACCGCGAGACAGTAAAACTCCGGCAGCCTGGCGGCCGCGATCCCATAGTCTCCCCTATGCCCGAAAAACACCATACCGATCATGAAAAGAATCATCACCAGGATCGAGCCGAGTGACACATAGCGGGTAACCGCCACCACCGTCACAAATACCACCAGACAGACTAACATCACCCGCCAGTCGGAGGACGCCAGAAGACCAGCCGATGCCGCGATGCCCTTTCCGCCCTTAAACTCCATATAAAATGGATAATTATGCCCCAGAATCACGCCAAAGGCCGTGTACAACAGATACAGATACATCATCTCCGGCTGGGAACGAAACAGCACCCGGGTCAAAAGACAGGCAAAAATCATCTTGAAAGCATCGCCTAAAAATACGATCAGCCCCGCTTTCACACCCATCACACGCAGTACATTGGTGCTGCCCGGATTGCCGCTCCCGTAATTGCGGATGTCCATATGATGAGCGCGGCTGTAGAGATAGCCGGTTTGAAACAGTCCAAAACAATAGCCTATGGCCAGACAGAGGATTCTTTCCATTACTGCTCCTTTCCGGAACGTTCCCGAATAAGAAATTTCAGTGCGGTTCCCCGGAAACCAAAGGATTCCCGGATGCGGTTTTCAAGATAACGAACATAGGAGAAATGCATCAGTTCCTTGTCATTAACAAAAATCACGAAGGTGGGCGGCTTGACAGCCACCTGGGTCATATAAAACAGCTTCAGCCGCTTGCCCTTGTCCGACGGCGGCTGCTGCAGGGCCACAGCTTCTGTCATGATCTCATTGAGCACACCGGTGGCAATGCGCAGGTTCTGATTTTCCCGCACCATATCGATCAGGTCAAATAGCTTATTCAAACGCTGGCCGGTCACTGCGGAAATAAATACGATCTCCGCATAAGGCATGAAGGACAGGGTGTCCTGAATTTTTCTCGTGAACTCGTAAATGGTCTTGTCATTTTTCTCGATGGCGTCCCATTTGTTGACGGCAATGATAATGCCCTTGCCCCGGTCATGGGCAATGCCCGCGATCTTGGCGTCCTGCTCGGTGACGCCCTCCTTGGCGTCGATCACCATCAGCACCACATCCGCCCGCTCCACCGCGGAAACCGTGCGGATAATGCTGTAGCGCTCCAAATCTTCCTTAATTTTGCTTTTGCGGCGCAGCCCCGCGGTATCGATAAAAACATATTCGGTGCCATTATGCACCACCTCCGTGTCCACCGCGTCCCGGGTCGTACCCGCGATATCCGACACAATCACCCGGTTGGCGCCGATCAGCTTATTGATAATGGAAGATTTTCCCACATTGGGCTTTCCCACGATCGCCACCCGCGGCCGATCATCTTCCTCATCCTCCAACTGCTCCGCGCGAAAATGCTTTGCCACCTCATCCAGCAAATCGCCGATGCCCAGCATGGAAGCCGCGGACACAGGGATCGGATCGCCAATGCCCAGATTGTAAAATTCATAAATATCATTGCCGAATTTCTGGATGCTGTCCACCTTGTTCACCGCCAGCACCACCGGCTTTCCGGACTTGCGCAGCAGATCCGCCACTTTGCTGTCCGCATCAACCAGGCCCTGGCGTACATCCACGATAAAGATAATCACATCGGCGGTGTCGATGGCGATCTGAGCCTGCTCCCGCATCTGAGACAACATAATATCCCGGCTGTCCGGCTCGATGCCTCCGGTATCGATCAGCGTAAAATTCATATCCAGCCAGGTACAGTCCGCGTAAATCCGGTCTCTGGTCACGCCGGGCGTATCCTTCACAATGGAAATGGTCTGCCCTGCCAGCGCGTTAAACAAGGTAGACTTTCCCACATTCGGGCGCCCCACAATGGCTACAATTGGTTTACTCATCTTTTATATCTCCTTTAACTCATATCCCTCGTAGGTCGTATCATCCTCCCGGGCCGGGTATAATACCGCGTCCACCAGGTCCTGACCGCTTGATTTTACAATATTCACCGGGACTTGTAAAGCAGTTTGCAGATCCTGGCGGGTCAAATCATCCAGGAACACTTCCTCGCCGCTGCGAAACATGGACACCGGAAGCAGCAGGCGGCTGCCCAACTCCTGCCCCTTTAGCTGCTTGATCAGATCCTGCCCGGTCAGAAGCCCCGACACAGTGATCATCTCGCCGAAAAACTCATTGCGGATCGGATATAGTCTTACATGCTTCTGGGGGAACTGCTTCTCGATTCGCTCCAGCTGTTTTTTCACATAAGGGTACGCCAGCATTCCCGTAGCGATGGAGAGGGTTTCCTCCTCCGGCTTTTCCTCCCTCACCCGGGTCAGCGCCTCCGCCACCTCCGTGTCTAAAAGCCGCAGCATGCCCACGCCGTTTTCCAGCTGGATATAGCCGTCGTATCGCTCCTCCTCCGGCATCTCCCGGCCGGCCAAAATATAAAGCTCATCGCTGGCATGGATAAAATGAGTGCCGTGCTCCTGATAGAGTATCCGCTGCCACCGTTCAATCGTATCCACGGCCTCCGACGCCGATTCCCGGTCAAAGGGCTTTAAGGGATACAAGCCCTCCCGGTATTTGGAAAGCCCCACCGGAACCACCGACACGCTTTCCATGTAAGGCAGGTATTTGCTCAGGTCCCGGATCGTCCGGTCCAGCTCAATGCCGTCATTCACCCCCCGGCACAGCACAATCTGCCCGTTCATGGGAATCCCCGCCTCATAAAGGGTATCGATTTTTTTCAATGCTTCTCCGGCGAAACGGTTGCGCAGCATCATGCACCGCAGCCGGGGATTTGTGGTATGGACGGAAATATTGATGGGCGCGAGCTTAAAGTCGATAATCCGCTGGATATCGTGATCCTTCATATTGGTCAGGGTGACATAATTTCCCTGCAAAAAGGAAAGGCGGGAATCATCATCCTTGAAATACAGGGTTTCCCGCATCCCCGGCGGCATCTGGTCGATAAAACAGAAAATACATTTGTTGCTGCAGGATTTGTAATCGCTCATCAGCCCGTTTTCAAAGGTAATGCCAAGATCTTCATAGTCATTTTCGATCTCCAGCTCCCACAGCTCACCGTCTGCCTTTTCCACCAGCATCACCATGCTCTCGCTGTCCACATAATATTCATAGTCGAAAATGTCCTCGACCTCATTGCCATTAATCGAAAGCAAACGGTCTCCCGCTTCCAGCTCCAATTCCTCCGCAATGGAACCCGGGTCCACCGATTTGATCAAATGTCCTTTGTTTTTCATGCTTCTTCCTCTCATGCTGTTATCATATCAATATTCCCGTTCTTTGTAAAGAAATCCACTTTTGTTTTTTTCGCTGAAATACGACATTTGCTATTGACGATCCTCTTTTTCCGATGATATAACGTAAGGTGGAGATGGATTTCAACTCATACTTATGGAGGATGATAGAATCATGGCAAATAACTATGTATTCAATGACGTGTTACCGGTTGCACCATTGAAAATTGCCGCTCTTCCCAGCATTTCGGAGCTGGCGACCCAGGTCAACGACCATATCGTGACCTTCCGCCGCAATGACAAGGAGGAACTGATCAGCCGCAAAAAGGATTTGAATTACCGCGGCTACGATGTGGATTCCTACCTGTTAAAGTGCTCCTGCCCGCGGTTTGGCTCCGGGGAAGCGAAGGCGGTGATTAATGAGTCCGTCCGCGGCGTAGATCTGTACGCGATGGTGGACATTACCAACTACAGCCTTTCCTACAGCATGTGCGGTTACACCAACCACATGTCTCCCGACGACCATTACCAGGATTTAAAGCGGGTGATCGGCGCAGCCGCCGCCACTGCTCATCGGGTCAATGTGATTATGCCGTTCTTATATGAGGGACGCCAGCATAAACGCACCAAGCGGGAATCCCTGGACTGCGCCATGGCACTTCAGGAGCTGGTTTCCATGGGTGTTTCCAATATCATCACCTTCGATGCCCATGATCCCCGGGTACAGAACGCGATCCCGCTCCATGGCTTCGACAACTTCATGCCCACTTATCAATTTGTAAAAGCATTGTTTGCTCATGACCGGAATCTGATCATTGATAAGGATCATCTGATGATTATCAGCCCGGATGAGGGCGCTATGAACCGCGCCGTCTACCTGGCCAACAACTTAAGCGTAGACATGGGAATGTTTTACAAGCGCCGCGACTACTCGAAGGTGGTCAATGGCCGCAATCCCATCGTTGCCCATGAATTCCTCGGCTCCTCCGTAGAAGGAAAGACCGTACTGATCATCGACGATATGATCGCCTCCGGGGAAAGTATGCTGGACACCGCCAGAGAATTAAAGGAACGCAAGGCCGGCAAGGTCATCATCTGCTGCACCTTCGGCCTGTTCACCAACGGACTGGAAAAATTCGATGAGTTCTACCATAAGGGCTATATCGATTACGTGATCACCACCAATTTAAACTACCGCCCGAAGGAATTGTTTGAGCGGGAATGGTATCTGGAGGCCGATATGAGCA
This sequence comes from uncultured Lachnospiraceae bacterium, assembly GCA_964537765.1. Lineage (GTDB taxonomy): Bacteria > Bacillota > Clostridia > Lachnospirales > Lachnospiraceae > Brotaphodocola. The sequence goes on along the minus strand of CAZICB010000001.1, from coordinate 150,016 downwards.
AATACATGGCGGGCATCATCAATTCCTTAAACCACGACGTATCCATCGGCGCCTCCCTGTCTCCCACGGAAAAGATCCAGAATCTGGTGCAGAAATATCAGGCTGACGGATACGAGTATTTTCAGATAATTAGATGAAGCATCTGCAAAACAGGGCGGGTCATCGGTCTTAATTGACCGCGACGCGCCCCTTTTTCAGGCTTTTTATTCCAGGCTTTTTATTCGTTTATGCACAAAAACGCCGCCAGATTCCCCCGGGCATTGCCCGCGGTACGGTGAGAAAACAAAAGTTCCGGATTGCAATGGGTGCAAATATCGGTGGTGTGGATGTTTTCCTCTCTCACGCCGGCCTCCGCAAAGATTATTTGGTTGGCGCGCCACAGATCCAGCTGGTATTTTCCGTTCTCTTTCCGGTAGAACAACTGCTGATGACAGCCGCTTTCAAACTCCCGGGCAAATTCCTCCACAACCTCCGGCCCCACCTCAAAGCAATCCTGGCAGATGCTGGGACCGATGCAGCAAATGACATCCTCCGGCTTCGTGCCGTAGGCGCGGTTCATCTCCTCCAATGTCACGCGCCCCATGCGGTGAACCGTTCCTCTCCATCCAGAGTGGGAAAGACCGATAGCTTTATGTACCGGGTCTACCAGATATAAGGGCACACAGTCCGCGTAAAAGGTTACCAGAGTGATCCCCGGGATATTGGTGATCAGCCCGTCCACATCCCGGTAATCCCGTTCCTTCACCACGCCCTTTCCCGCATCCTCCTCTGTGACGATCCGCACATTGGTAGTATGGGTCTGATAAGAAAGAACCATGCGGTTTTCATCCACGCCCAAAGCCTTTGCCATCCGGCGATAATTTTCCATCACGCACTCCGGGTCATCTCCCCGGGTGAAGGTGAAATTCATGGTGCTGTAAATCCCGCTGCTGACGCCGCCAAGCCGTGTGGAAAAGCTGTGGCGCACGATCCCGGTCTCATCCAGCGCAGGAAAGGCCAGATAGGTGACGCCATGCGCCGCTCGTTCCTCCAGCGGCTCTGCCGACGGTTTCCGAATCCACTCCAAGCGATGCTCCCTCCTGTCTTCTCTCTCCCGGCTTCTGTTTCCGGCTTCTCTCTCCCGGCTTGTGTTTGCGACTTCTGTTTCCTGACTTCTGTTTCCGGCTTCTGTTTTTGCTCCCGGCCGCTTATTCAAAAGCCTGCTTCATCCACCGGATCCGGTTTCCCAGGATGCTGATCACATCAAACCGGCAGGGAACTGCCTCTCCTAGGCGGCGGCTGTATAAATAATAGCGGGCGGCTTCCCGGATCCGGTGCTGTTTTCGGCTTCCCACCGCCTCAGATGGATCCCCTTTCCTGCCGTCTCTGCGGTATTTCACCTCAAAAAACACCAGGTATCCGCCATCCTGGCCAATCAGATCGATCTCGCCCTGCCTTGTGCGGAAATTCTGTTCCAGGATTTTCACTCCCTGGTCTTCCAGATACTGCCTGGCGACCGCCTCGTATTGGTTTCCGATTTTCCGGTTATTCCATATCAGCCTATCCTCTGCCAAACGGACACCCCTTTCTACTTTTCCTGCACAAACTTTCCGATGAAGGTCTTGCGGTGTATCGGGCAGGGACCGTATTCCCGGATCGCCGCGATGTGGGCGGCGGTACCGTAACCCTTGTGCCTGGCGAAACCATATTCCGGATAAATGGCATCGTATTCCGCCATCATATGATCCCTGGTGACCTTTGCCATGATGGACGCCGCCGCAATAGAAACGCTTTTGGCGTCCCCTTTGATAATAGGCACCTGGGGAAGCTCCACAGCCGGGATGGTGACCGCATCGACTAAAAGCAGATCCGGCCTCACCGAAAGACCGGCGATTGCCTGGCGCATGGCTTCATAGGTGGCCTGAAGAATATTGATCCGGTCGATCACCCCCGGTCCTACAATGCCCACCTTCCAGGCAACCGCCTTTTCCTGGATTTCCAAAAAAAGCTCCTCCCGGCGCTTCTTGGAGAGCTTTTTCGAATCATTCAGATAAAGGATCTGGCAGTCTTTGGGCAAAATCACCGCTCCCGCCGCCACCGGACCGGCCAAAGGTCCCCGTCCCGCCTCGTCAACCCCGCAAATCGCCTGGCATGCCACGTAAGTATCTTCGTATTCCTGCATTGCCTTCAGGCGGAGAAGCTCTGCCTGAAGTTTTTCTTCCGTCATTTTTCCTGCCATTTGATATCCTTCCATGCCCTATGAGGGCTGTTTTTCCTGTTCAGGCGGAAATTCCAGAGTAATCCGTCCCAGCTTTCCGCTGCGGAAATCATCGATCACCAGGGCGGCCGCCTTGGAAAGATCCGCCTCTCCGCCCTTTAACAGACAGCCCCGCAAACGCGCGATCCGCTCCAGCATATCAACACTCTCCGGCAAAACTTCTCCGGCTGCCGCCTGAAACCCATACCTGTCTGCCAGGGCTTCCGGATAATGGCGGCGCAAAAAGGATAACAGTTCCAGCGCCAGTTCATCCCGGTTCAGGATCTCGTCATTGATAGAACCAATAAAGGCCAGCAAAAGTCCTACCCGCTGGTCCTCAAATTTGGGCCACAAAATACCGGGGGTATCCAAAAGCTCCAGGGTCTTATTAAGCCGGATCCATTGGTTTCCTTTGGTGACCCCTGGCTTATTTCCGGTTTTCGCGCAGGCCTTTCCCGCGAAGGAATTGATGAAGGTGGATTTCCCTACATTGGGAATGCCCACCACCATGGCGCGCACCGGACGATTCAAAATCCCCCGTCGCCGGTCCCGCTCAATTTTTTCCCTGCAGGCTTCCTGAACCACGCCGTTTAGCTGCTTGAAACCATTTCCGCTCCGGGAATTGACCTTGAGCACGAAAAAACCTTTTTCCTTAAAATACCGGGTCCACGCTTCGTTCAGCTCTTCGTTTGCCAGATCGGACTTGTTCAATAAAATAATTCTTGCCTTGCCCCGTCCCAGCTCATTGATGTCGGGATTGCGGCTGGCAAGCGGAACCCGGGCATCCACCAGCTCGATGATCAAATCAATCAGCTTGATATTCTCCTTCATCGCCCGCTTCGCCTTGGTCATATGACCCGGATACCATTGTATATTCAAAGGAATTACCTCCTGCTACTTCTCATTGCCTCTGCGCCCCCTCAATGGGAACGGATCAGGCTGATATCAATCAAAGGAAACAGCCGCAGCCAGACCTTACCAAGGATCTGGTCCTCCTTCACATTGCCGATATTGACAAACCGGCTGTCCTCGCTGCTGTCCCGGTTATCTCCCAAAAGGAAGTATTCTCCTTCCCCCAGCTCGATCGGATGCTCCGCCAGACCGGCAAGAGCCACCTCTCCCAGACCGTCCTCCGCCTCCAATTTTTCACCGTTCAAATAAATCCATCCGTCCTGGATCTGAACCACATCCCCGGGAATCCCGATGACCCGCTTGATGTTTGCCTTGTTGTCCTCCCGGCGAAATACCACGATATCCATGCGGTCCGGTTTTCCGAAATCATAGGCAAGACGGTTGACCAACACCACATCCCCGGGCTGCAAAAGCGGAGTCATGGACTGGCCAACCATCTGTACCTGAGTTCCAAAGCAATGAAGGCAGAACCAGGCAAAGGCCAGCGCCACCGCAATGTCCACAATCCATCCAAACACCCGCCGGATGAGATTTTGTTCGTTCATTTCATAAAATTTCACAAATGCTCTCCCATATCATTTTTCAGGGATGGTACATCGTCCCTGTACATGAAAAACTGAGGGACAATTTTCATTGTCCCCCATAAAGTGCTTTCAAACATCGTTATTTAACTAACTCTTTCACTTTCGCTGCTTTACCAACTCTGTCTCTCAAGTAGTTCAATTTCGCACGTCTTACTTTACCGTGACGGACAACCTCGATATTGTCAACAAACGGGGAATGTACCGGCCAGGTCTTCTCAACGCCGATGCCATTGGAATTCTTACGAACCGTGAAGGTCTCTCTGGCGCCGCCGTTCTGTCTCTTGATCACAGTACCCTCGAATACCTGGATTCTCTCACGGTTACCCTCTTTGATCTTGTTGTATACCCGGACGGTATCGCCAACACGGAACTCCGGTACGGACTCCTTCAGCTGAGCTGCTTCGATGTTTTTAATAATTTCGTTCATTTGTGTGAACCTCCTTCATATGTTTGATGTTCTATAATGCACGACCTGCACCAGAGGACCATCTCTTTTTCTAGTCACAACGGTCATATATTACCATAGATTCCTTGGAAATGCAAGGGGTTTTAGCTTGTTTTTTCTGCAATAACTCATCTAAATACTGCCGTTCCTTCCTGGACAAATTGGCTTCCTCCAAAAGGTCCGGCCGCCGCTCCAGAGTGCGTTCAATGGCTTTTTGGCGGCGCCAGGTTTCGATGTTTTTGTGATGGCCGGATAAAAGCACCTCCGGCACCCGCAGCCCCTCATAGACCTCCGGCCGGGTGTATTGGGGGTATTCCAACAGATTATCATGGAAGGACTCGATTTCGGCGGAGACATCATTATTTAAAACCCCGGGCACCAGCCGGGAAATGGTGTCGATCATCACCATGGCCGGCAGTTCGCCGCCGGTCAGCACATAATCTCCGATGGAAAGATAATCGGTCACGATCAGCTCCAGCGCCCTCTCATCGATTCCTTCATAATGACCGCACAAAAATACCAGCTCATCCTCCTTAGCCAGCTCCTCGGCGATCTTCTGATTAAAAACCTTACCCTGGGGCGTCATATAAAGCACCCTGGGATGCTTTCCGATGCGATCGCAGAGAGCCCGATAGGCATCACAGACCGGAGCTGGCTGCATGACCATGCCGGCCCCGCCGCCGTAGGGAGTGTCGTCCACATGGCCGTGCTTTTCTTTCGTATAATCCCGGATATTGACCGCCTCGATGGAGATCAGTCCTTTGTCCACAGCCCGGCCGATGATGCTGGTATTCAATCCGTCCAGAACCATATCAGGAAATAATGTCATAATATGAAAATTCATGCCCGATGTCTCCTACAAATCTAATAATCCGTCCATCACGTGGACGGTCATTTCCTTTTTTTCCAGATCCACCTTCAAAATGCAGTCCTTGATTGCCGGGAACAAATATTCCTTGCCGCTTTTATGCTCGATGACGTAGACATCGTTGGCCCCGGTCTGGAGCACATCCTTCATGATGCCGAAGTCCTCACCCTCATCAGTGACCACAGAAAGTCCGATCAAATCCACAATAAAATTCTCATTCGGCTCCAGCTTTACCGCCTGATCCCGGTGGATCAGAAGGTCCCTGCCCTTATATTTTCCGATCTCATCAATATCATTAAATTCCTTAAATTTCAGGATGACCATGTTCTTAAAAAACCTGACTGATTGAATGTTCAAAGTCATCTGCTCCCGCCCGGTATCCAGGATCACCGTTTTCAGCTTTTTAAACCGCGCCGCGTCATCCGTGGTAGGAAATACCTTTACCTCTCCCTTGATCCCATGGGTGGATGAAATCACGCCAACCCGCAATGTATCGTCCATATTTTTACCTCATTTTCAATGAAACAAAAAAGCTGCCGCAGGTTTCCCTCACGACAGCCCTCCTCCTGGCTATTGAATATCCACAACAACCTTTTTCTCTTCCTTTGATGCAGCGGCCTTAACCACGGAACGGATCGCTTTGGCAATGCGTCCCTGTTTGCCGATAACCTTACCCATGTCAGATGGGGCGACCTTTAATTCCACCAGGGTCTCGCCATCCTTTTCCGTCTCGGTCACAACTACTTCATCGGGATTATCAACTAATGCTCTCGCAATAACCTCAACTAATTCTTTCATAGCATCACCTCGTACTGTCTTAACTACAGCTATGCAAAAAGGCGGATTCTTATCTTACTGGATACCGGCATTCTTCAAAAGCTTTGCTACGCGATCAGTGGGCTGTGCACCATTTGCAAGCCATTTCTTTGCAGCTTCCTCGTCGAATTTGATGGCGCTGGGCTCCAGATTCGGGTTGTAGGTACCGATCTCCTCGATGAATCTGCCGTCTCTCGGCGCCCGGGAATCCGCCACAACGATCTTGTAGATCGGTTTCTTCTTCGCGCCCATTCTTCTAAGTCTCATTTTTACAGCCATTTTTGTTTTCCTCCTGAAATAAATAAAATAATCATGATCTATAAACCAATACAGGATTCTGTATTGTTCGCGTAATTAAAAGGGCATTTTGAACTTTCCAAGCATTCCGCCCAGGCCGCCCCGTCCCTTTTTGCCCATCATGCCGGGAAGCTGCTTCATCATTTTCTTCATCTGGTCAAACTGCTTGACAATGCGGTTCACCTCGCTGATGTCCACTCCGGCGCCCCTGGCAATCCGCTGCTTTCTGGACGGATTCATCAGGGATGGATTTGCCCGCTCTTGCTTGGTCATGGAGAGGATGATCGCCTCCACACGGCCCATGGCGGACTCGTCCACCTCCGGCATGCCGCCCTTCATCTGGCCCATGCCCGGCATCATGCTCATGATGCTGGCCACGCCGCCCATTTTTTTGATCTGCTGCATCTGATCCAGGAAATCATTGTAGTCAAACTCTGCTTTGCGCAGCTTTTGGCTCATCTCCCGGGCCTTTGCCTCGTCTACCTCCAGCTCCGCCTTTTCGATCAGGGTAAGGATGTCTCCCATACCCAGAATCCGGGAGGCCATCCGATCCGGATAAAACTGTTCCAAATCGGAGAGCTTTTCTCCCATACCAATATAGAGAATCGGCTTTCCGGTCACGGAGCGGATAGAAAGGGCCGCGCCGCCCCGGGTATCGCCGTCTAACTTGGTCAAAATCACGCCGTCGATGCCTACCTTTTCATTGAAGCTGGCCGCTACATTGACCGCATCCTGTCCGGTCATGGCATCTACGATCAAAAGGGTCTGGTCCACATTCACCGCATCGCGGATATTAACCAGCTCCTCCATCATCTCCTCATCCACATGAAGACGTCCCGCGGTATCCAGGATGACTACATTGTAGCCATTCTTTGCCGCATGCTCCACCGCGGCCTTGGCGATATTCACCGGATTCTGATTTTCTCCCATGGAGAATACAGGAACGCCCTGCTTCTCGCCGTTGATCTGCAGCTGCTGGATGGCAGCCGGGCGGTACACGTCACAGGCTGCTAACAGGGGCTTTCTGCCCTTCGCCTTCAGCTTCCCGGCGATCTTTGCCGTGGTGGTGGTTTTACCCGCGCCCTGAAGTCCAGCCATCATAATGACTGTAATTTCATTGGACGGCTTTAAGGCGATCTCGGTGGTCTCGGAACCCATCAGACGGACCAGTTCCTCATTTACAATCTTGATCACCATCTGCCCCGGCTGCAAAGAACCTAGAACCTCCTCGCCCACAGCCCGCTCCTGTACAGAGCTGATGAACTGCTTTACCACCTTGAAGCTGACGTCTGCTTCCAGAAGCGCCATCTTTACTTCCTTCAAAGCGGCTTTTACGTCCGCCTCGCTTAAGCGCCCCTTGCCCCGCAGGTTCTTAAATACATTTTGCAATTTATCGGATAAGCTTTCAAAAGCCATATCGGTCCTCCTGCCTGCTGTCTCCCGCCCAGGGCAGGCTACAGCTCCATGATGTCATTGGATATTTGTTCAATCTCTGTGATCAGGGATTCATCCTTGGTTTCCTTAAACCGGCGGGTCTTCTGATGGATCTCCTCCACCATGCCCCGGGTCTTCTCAAACTTGCTGATCAGATGAAGCTTCTCCTCATAGCCAAGCAGAATCCTGTCACAGCGCTTGATCAGGTCATGAACGCCCTGACGACTGATGCCCTGCTCCTGGGCGATCTCGCTCAAGGATAAGTCCTGAAACACCACATCCTCGTAAACAGCCCGCTGGTGCTCCGTCAAAAGCTCCCCGTAGAAATCATACAACATACTTTGTTTCACAATGCTTTCCATAACATCACCTGTGTTATCATACACGAAAGCCTTACGGGTGTCAAGTATTTTTTCTTGACACCCGCAAATTTTTTGTAACAGTTCAGTCAGGCGGGAAAAACGTGTGAAAGTGGGTGTCAAGCTTGCTTGTAAGCACACTTTTACACGGTTTTTCACATCGGAGGAACCTCCGATGATTCTTGTCCGGCGAAGCCGGGCAAGAATATGCAGACTGACTGAACTGTTACAATTTTTTATCCTTTTCTTTTTTCTCCCATAAGCTCCCACACGATTACAGAAAAGGTCTCGATGGCATCCACCAGCACCCGCTCATCAAAATCAAAGGCGGTCGTATGCTGGGCGGAAGGCATATCGGTCATGGAGCGCATATAGGTGGCCTTCCCGCCGTGGGCCTGCACCCGATTCATCATCAGGGAAACGTCCTCGCTGCCCCAATTCTGGGCGTTGATGCAACTGCTGACCGGCAGGTGGGGCAGATCCCGGCGGATGACCTCGGCGATCTGCTCTATAAAGTCCTCATCACTGTGCTGGGACTCCGCCGCTCCCTGCAAAATCATCTCACAGCGGCAGCCGGACATGGCGGCAGAGGCCTGGCAGATCCGACAGGCCTGTTCACTCAAATAGCGATTTATTTCCGTGGTTTCTCCCCGCACCTCCAGCTGAATCATCGCATGGTCCGGCACCACATTCCGGGAGGTACCGCCGCTTATGACGCCCACATTAACCCGGGAAATACCTCCGCTGTGGCGGGGAATGCCGTTTAAATTCAGCACCGCGTTTGCCGCGGCCGTGATGGCGCTGCAGCCCTTCTCCGGGAATCCGCCGGCGTGGGCGGCGCAGCCATAAAAATGGGCGTCATACTTGCTGGTTGCCAGGGAACCCCAGGTGCCCGGCGTCACTGCCCCGTCATCAGGACCGTGGGTGGGCGCCACATGGGTGGCCGCGAAATAATCCACATCATCTAGATGGCCATGGGCGACGATGGCCCTGGCGCCCTTGGTCCCTTCCTCTCCTGGCTGAAAAATCAGCTTGACGGTGCCGTGAAGCTGATCCCGAAGCTTCATCAAAACCTCCGCTGTACCAAGGCCGATAGCTGCATGGCCGTCATGGCCGCAGGCATGCATCATCCCCGGATTTTGGGAGGAAAAGCCCTCGGCGTAAGGCCTGTGATCTGCTCTCTGATCCTCATTAAGCCCCAGGGCGTCAATGTCAAACCGCAGCGCTGTCACCGGTCCCGGGCCGCAGCGAAGGATGCCGATCACGCCGGTAAAGCCCTGGCGCATGTCCTCGGTCAAATACTCCTCCGGCGCTCCCTGGGACAATGCCAGCCTGGCATGCTCCTTGAGGATTTCCCGGGAAGGCACGCCGATGCGGGCTTCCTCCAGACACACCTGACGCCCGGTGAGAACTTCATAGCCTAACTCTGTTAATGCCTTGGCTATAATCGCCGACGTGCGCATTTCCAGCCAGGCTGTCTCCGGATACCGGTGGAAATCCCGCCTCCTGGCCCGGCTTTTTTCATCCAGCAGCTTTGCCTGCCGGATGATGGTTTCTACCACGTAATCCGCTCCTGTTACATTTTCTTCTGTTACATTTTCTTCTTTTCCCATATCAATTCCTCCCAATCGCCGATTTCCGACAAAGGCTTGCACCATTTGCCCTCCTGGCGTATACTTATGACAAAACAAATACTTAGGATAAGGAGATCATCCCATGAAACCTGCATTGATTATCGGCTCTACCTGTGTCGATGTCATCATCCATATTGACCACCTGCCAAAATCAGAAGAAAACATCCGTCCCTCCTCCCAGTCCATGGCCTTGGGCGGCTGCGCCTTCAATGTGGCCTGGATCATGCGCCTGCTTGACGCCCCTCACACCCTGGTATCCCCGGTGGGCGGAGGCAGCTACGGGGATTTTACCGCCAAGGAGCTGAAGCGCCTGGGGCTTTCGGTTCCTATCCGCATCCCGGATCAGGAAAACGGCTGCTGCTACTGTCTGGTAGAGGCCAGCGGCGAGCGTACCTTCCTGTCCGTCCACGGAGCGGAATACACCTTCCAAAAATCCTGGATGGACTCCTTCCCGGCCAGCCAATACGGCATCGCCTACGTATGTGGGTTAGAGATCGAAGAGACCACAGGCATCCAGCTGATCGAATATCTGGAGGAGCACCCCAGGCTTTCTGTCTGCTACGCCCCCGGTCCACGGGGTGTCAAAATATCGCCGGAAAAGACGGCACGCATGATGGCGCTCCATCCTCTCCTTCATATTAATGAATCGGAAAGCCTGCAGCTTTCCGGCGAGGGAAATTTCCGCGACGCGGCAAGCCGCCTGCAAAATCAGACCAAAAACACCGTAATCATCACCCTCGGGGCAAAGGGCGCCTACTGCCTGAAAGCAGACGGCTCCTCCTTCCTGGCTCCGCCTGCAGCCTGTCCTCAGATCGCGGACACCATCGGGGCCGGCGATGCCCACATCGGCACCATCCTGGCCTGCCTGACTCGGGACCTTCCTCTGGAAAGAGCTGTCGCTTACGCCAACCGGGTTTCCGCCGCCGTCATCGGCGTCAGCGGAGCCACTCTGCCGCCGGAACGCCTGCCGGATTCCAGGGATTTTTTCCGCTAAACCGGCAATAGGGCAGGAGGCCGGATTCCTCCGCGCCGCCCGCCCTACAAGGATCGTTAAACATCCGGAAGCACTGCCCTGCGGCAGTTCTCCGGCTTTTGTTCATCAGAATGCGATGAGGCTCGCCGCTGACGTGTCTCTTCGCATTTTCTATACAACACTCTTTAAGCCCAACGTTTTCTCAATCAGCAGCATCACGCCCAGGGTAATCGCCATCAAAAGCGTTGCCAGAGCGGCAATCGTCGGGTCAAAATGATATTCCACATAAGCCATCATCTCAATCGGCAGCATCGATACGCCGGCACTGGTCAAAAATGCCGACAGAGAGACATTGTTGAAGGAATTGATGATTGCCATAATACAGGCTGACACAATGCCGGACTTGATATTCGGCAGCAAAATGTGGAAAAAGGTATACATATTCCCCGCGCCCAGAATCCGGGCAGCCTCCTCCATGGAGAAATCGAAGTTTGCAAGGCTGGAGGTCACCACACGCATCACGTAAGGAATGGAAAGGATCGTATGTCCGATCAGAAGGCTGGGCAGCGCCGGAAGCTTAAACCGGTTCACCACATAGCGCAGCATCACAAAACCAAGTACGATCACCGGGATCAGGACCGGAGACAAAAACAATCCCTTGATCAATTCCTTCCCCTTAAACCGGTAGCGATTCAGCGCATAAGCCGCCGGAAGCCCTAAAAGCAACGCCACGAAGGTTGCCCCAAAGGCAATCAGGATGCTGTATTTGGCCGCGCTGCCAAAGGACTTTACCTGCATGATCTGCGCGTACCAGCGCAGGGTAAAGCCCTCACCCGGGAATTTCAGGTAAGTCGTGTCACTGAAGGACGCCGCCATGATGATCAGCAGCGGTCCGATCAGAAAAATATATACCAGTATGGTAACCAACAGTAATGCTTTACTCTTCTTCATGGGAACTCCTTTATCTGTGGAACAGCCAGGGGCAGCAGACGCGGCCGTGTTCCGGCGCTTAGCAAGGCAAGCCCATCAGGGCACGGCCGGGCTTAGCATAGCCGTTTACTGTACGGAGAACAGCTCATTCCACTTCTCGGTCCAGTCGGCTTTATTCTGATTGATTACAGACCAATCCGGAATGGACAGACCGTCGATCATTTCCTTGCCATAGGTGAAGTTAGCCGCCTGCTCCTTTGTCAGCTCGATATCGGTGCGTACCGGAGAGTCTACGCCGTCTAAAGCCTCAGCCAGCTGTACATCCTTGGAAATATAGAAGTCGATAAATGCCTCAGCCAGCTCTTTATTCTGGCAGCCCTTGACGATATTTAAGGTATTGAAACCGCTGTAGCTGGCCTCCACCGGGTCCACCCATACATAATCCTCAGACGCAGATCTGGCAGCCGTATAGGAATAGTCAAGCAGCACCGCCACAGAGATCTCACCCTGGTTCAGCATGGTGATGGTATCGTTGGCGCTGGTGTAGGTCTTCATGACATTGGGCTTTAACTCTGCCATCTTCTCAAAGATCGCGTCGTCATCGGTCCCGGGAGTCAGACCGGCCATCTCAGCCACGGAGTAATAAAACAGCGGGCCGGAGGTGGTGGTGATGTCCGGAATCGCTACCGCGTCTTCTAACTCCGGATTCCACAGATCTGCCCAGGAGGTAATCTCGATGGGGCAGGTGGACTTGTCATAGACAATACCCAGGCGGTTAAAGGTATAGGCCGGGCCATATTCGTCTCCGAAAGGAGCCTTCGCATTATCATACACAAATTCCAGGTTGGAAAGCTTTGAGGAATCCAGCGGTTCCAGCAGATCCGCGTCAATCAAATCCGCCACAAAGGCATCGCCGATGATAACCACGTCATAATTTTCCGGGGTCTCTTTGATCTTGGTCACGCGCTCCGCGTTCTTTCCGCCCTCTACCACCAGCTTACAGCCGGTAGCTTCCATAAACGGATCATAAACATTTTTCTGAAGCAGCTCCGCGTTGAAGGAGAAGGTGGAAACCTTCAGCTCCTGTCCCTCAAAGCTGGGAAGTTCGCTGCCTGCTTCCTCTGCGCTCTCTGCGCTCTCTGCTGCGGCCGTAGTCTCTGCCGCTGCCGTGGTCTCTGCCGGCGCCGCCGTAGTCTGCTGGGTGCTAGAACCGCCGCAGGCCGTCAATGAGGACACCATAGCAGCTGCCAACACAATGCTCCATACTTCCTTTTTCATAATACTCTCCTTTTCTTTAAAGCAAAATAATTTTTGCCGGAGTCAGGGACAAAGTCACCTGGTCTCCGATCCTGTAAACACTTTCCTGGTCCGTGCTGACCTCGAACTCGCCGATTTCTGTACGAACATTATATTGGTTGCGCTTCCCAAGGAAGGTACTTACCATAATCTCACCGCGCAGAGGATTGGGGGCGTCTGCCCCATCCGGTACAATCAGGATATCCTCCGGGCGGATACATGCCCTTATGGAATCCCCGGATTTTCCCTCTGCCGCCTGGATCAGGCTGCCATTGGCCGCCTCGTAAACACCGGCCGCTTTGGTGCTCTTTAAATCCAGGAAATTTTCAAAGCCTACGAAACGGGCAATAAACTCGGTCTTTGGATGATTATAAATCACAGACGGACTGTCCATCTGTTCAATCACGCCATGGTTCATGATGGCCACCTTATCGGAGATGGCGAAACACTCTTCCTGGTCATGGGTCACATAAATGGCCGTAAAGCCAAACTTCTGCTGAAGGCGGCGGATCTCCACGCGCATCTTTACTCTGAGCTTGGCGTCCAGATTGGAAAGAGGCTCGTCCAAAAGCAGCAGATCCGGCTTGATTACCAGTGCCCGGGCAAGGGCTACTCTCTGGCGCTGACCGCCGGACATTTCCTTTGGAAAACGGTTTTCAAAGCCATCCAGGTCCACGGTCTTTAACATCTCCATAACCTCTTTTTTGATCTGGTCCTGGGGAAGCTTGCGCATCTTAAGGCCGAAGGCTACATTGTCAAACACGGTCATATGAGGGAATAACGCGTAGCTCTGGAATACGAACCCGAAATTCCGCCGGTTCAAAGGAACCTGGGTATAATCCTTCCCGTCGAAGATGAATTTTCCGCCCATGGGATTGGAAAATCCGGCGATCAGGCGGAGGGTTGTGGTTTTTCCGCATCCGCTGGAGCCAAGCAAAGACACCAACTCCCCCTTCTCCACCTGGAAATCAAGATCCTTCAGGATCACATTCTTATCATATCCCGCGGTAATCCCCTGCAATTCCAAAAGTGCCATCTCTTTCTCCTCTCTGTACCTTATATGGTCGGGTTCAGCTTGCGGCTGACCGCGTTAATGCCATTGGAAACCAGAATCGTAATCACGATCATCACCACCGCCACCACGGAAGCCTGGGTCCAGTCGCCCAGGGACATGGCCTGCTGGTAAATCATGGTGGCCAGCACGCGGGTATCCGTGCCGCCCAAAAGCTGCGGCGTCGTATAAGCGGTCAGACAGCCGGTAAACACCAATACGCTGCCGGTCACCAGCCCGGGAATGCTTAAAGGCAGGATCACATAGCGGAAGGTCGAGGCCCGGGAGGCTCCCAGACTGCCCGCCGCCAGATTCAAATCCTCGGAAATATTGTCCATCACGCCGATCAGGGAGAGGATCATCAAAGGAAGAAACAGCTGGATAAAGCCTACCACCATGGAAAATTCATTATAAAGCAGGCTGACAGGCTTTTTCACAAGGCCGAAATTTACCAAAAGGTCGTTGATAAAGCCCTTCTTTCCCAGAATAACCATCCAGCTAAAGGAACGGATAACCGGACTGGTAAACATGGGAAACACCGCCAGCGCCATCAGGATTCCTTTGTTTTTGGAATACTTGGAAATATAATAGGCGGTTGGAAAGCCTAAGAGTGCGCAGGCGAAAGTGCTTACAAGGCTGAGCCGGATGCTGCGCCAGAACACCTGCTTAAAGTAGGTGCTGTCCAAAAGCGCGAAATAATTTCCAAGGGAAAAGCTTCCGGCATCATCAAAAAAAGTTTTTAAAATCAGGGAAAACAGGGGAATCAACATAAATACTGCCAGAAACAGGCACCCCGGCAGGATGAACAGCCAATAGATCTTTGTCTTTTTCTCAAGCATTGGCTTTACCAACCTTTCTTTTGAAATTACATCATAAACATATCATTCTTATAATAAATTGTCAATTATTTATAAGATTTTTATCATTTAAAACCGGTTGTTATCACCATATCTTATATCATGAACTTCGTTCATGATCGGCATTCGCCGCTCACCGTGAGTAAGAAAGCTCCCTTACGGCTCGCTTTCGCTCATTATATCATGTCTTCATATTTTCTGGCCAAACGCCAGAAATCCGACATCTCCCGCTGCAGCCCGGACCGCAGAAGGGGAAGGGATTTTTCCGTCAGCTTGTGACCCTCCACCAGCCGACGTCCGTCTACCCACACGCTGTCCACATTGGCCGGTCCGGCAGAATATACCACCGCCGCGTAAGGATTGTAAACCGGAAACATATTGGCGGACTCTGTTTCTAAAAGCACCAGGTCCGCCTTCTTTCCCGGCTCAATGGAACCGATCTCCTGCCCGGCTCCCAGAACCGCCGCGCCGCTAAGGGTGGCAAGCTCCACCACCTGGATGGCCGGAAGCAACGCCCGGTCGTGGTATTTTGTTTTCTGAAAGCAAGCCGCCATGCGCATCTGAGTAAAAAGCTCCAGGGTATTGCCCGAGGAGGGACCGTCAGTGCCTAGCCCTACGTCCACGCCTGCCCGCAGCAAATCCCGAACCGGGCAGATGCCCTTGCCTGCCTTGGTATTGGCATTGACACAGTGGGCGACTTTGGCGCCGGATGCCGCCAGAATGCGGATGTCCTCCTCCTCCAGATGGATGCAGTGGGCGGCGATGGTTTTCTCATCCAAAACCCCCAAATCCTTCATGAACTGTACCGGAGTCTTTCCATAGGTTTCCCGGAAATATGTCATTTCATAATCCATTTCGCTGACATGGAGCGTATAAAGCACATCGTATTCCCGCGCCAGATCATAGGCGGCTTTAAGTAGCTCGGGCGGATTGGTGTTGGTGGCGTGGGGCGCCACCAGCGGATGGATCCGACCATGGCCGCTCCACTTTTTCAAAAAAGGACGGCAAAAATCCAGGCCTCCGCCAGGGGTCTTGCTGTCACAGGTTTCCATATGGATCACCGTTTCCCCCACCCAGGCGCGAATACCCATATCCAGGCAGGCCTCAGCCACCTGATCCTCAAAATAATACATATCCAGCACCGAGGTCACGCCGGAAAGCAAAAGCTCCGCCGCCGCATATCGGGATGCCGCGTAAACCAGCCCGGGGGTCATGGCCTCCAGTTCCAGGGGAAACAAAAAACGGCGCAGCCGGTCCGGGCAGTCATCCCCCATGGACCGGAAGGGCACCATGGGAATATGGCTGTGGACATTGATCATGCCCGGCATCAGAATGCCGTTTTTGCCGTCCACCACCCGGACCTCCTCCGGGCTGCTTACCGGAACCACATCTCCTGCCGCTCCTGCCTCCAGAATCCGGTCATCTTCGATCAATACATAACCGTCCGGATATACCTTTCGTTCTTCATCCATGGTCAGAACCGTCACATGTTCAATCCGTGTTTTCATTTTTCAATCTTCGCCTCCCGCTCAATTGGATTTGCGGTTGATATACTCCGTCCGGATTTTGGAAAAAATAAACTTCTGGCTGCTGTACAGCCCGTAATAGCCGGATAAGGTAAAGCTGACGGCGATGCCGATGGCAAAATAGGGCATTGCCTCAAAGCCAAACAGTTCAAACGCCATCAGGACCGTGGACACCGGACAGTTGGTTACACTGACAAACAGCGCCATCATGCCTACTGCCGCAAACAGCCCGCCCGGCAGTCCCAAAAGGGTCGCGAAGGTATATCCGAAGGTGGCCCCGATGCACAGGGTGGGAACGATTTCGCCGCCCTTAAAGCCGGCCTCCAACGCCACCGCCGTAAAGACAATCTTCATCAGAAACGCATAACAGGGCACGCTTTCCCCCTCGAAGCACCGTTCGATCAGGTGCAGGCCGCCGCCGTTGTAAAGGCGGTCGTTAAAAATCAACGTCAGCAAAATATAGATCACGCTGCCCGCCACCACCCGGGCGTAGGTATTGGGAAAATATTTTTTGTAGGCATGTCCGGTTTTATGTAAGGCAGAGCAAAACAGAATCCCCACCACGGCACACAGGCATGCCAGAATGACCGTCAGGGCCGCGCTGCCCGGCCCCCACTCCAGGATGGCGCCGATTTCATAGTGCTCCGGCGAAAGACCAAGCCTCCCGGCAATGGCCGCGCCGATAAAGGAAGCAAACAGGCAAGGGACCAAAGCGGCGTAATACATGACGCCCACGCTGACCACCTCCATGGAAAAGACGCCGGCCGCCAGCGGTGTGCCAAACAGCGCGGAAAAGCAGGCGCTCATGCCGCACATGACCGCGATCTTTTTATCCTGCTCATCCAGCTTTAAAAGCTTTCCCATCCAGCTGCCGATGCTGCCGCCCAGCTGCAGAGCCGCGCCCTCCCGACCAGCGGAGGCGCTGACAAAATGGCTGAGGATCGTGGAAATAAAAATCAACGGTCCGGTGGTTATCGTGATCTCTTCGTTGGAAGAAATCGAATCCAGGACCATATTGGTTCCACGGTTTTTCTCCTCCCTGGTCACCTTATAAAGCCATACGATCAGCAGGCCGGAAACGGGAGCCAGAAACAAGGTCCAATGATTCTGCTGCCAGAATCCGGTGGCCCAGATAACCCCATGTCCGAAAACAGAACCGATGGTTCCCACTATCACTCCGATCAAGATGGAAATGAACGTCCATTTCAAAAAATAACGGATATTTTGCATCAACGGAGTTTCTCTGCCGTCTATCATATTGATCATCCCCTGTACCTGTACTTAGTCACTGATGGTTCCTTTGGATTTCACCAGCTTTGGCCGGTAACCGGCATCATTCAATGCCTGTACAATCCGGTTCTTATGCTCCGTTCCCTCCGCCTCCAGAGTAATGCGCAGTTCCACCGCCGCGTTGCGGTTGATGCTGACGAACTGGTTATGCTCCAGCTTGATTACATTTCCCTTTTCCTCGGCCAGCAAGGCGGCTACCTTGGCAAGCTCACCCGGCTTATCCGGCAGCAGCACAGATACGGTAAAGATCCGATCTCTCTGGATCAGACCGTGCTGCACCACGGAGGACATCGTGATCACATCCATGTTTCCGCCGCTCAAAATGGCCACGATTTTTTTCTTTTGCACGTTCATATGACGCAGGGCAGCCACCGTCAGAAGGCCGGAATTTTCCACTACCATCTTGTGATTTTCCACCATATCCAGGAAGGCCACGATCAGCTCCGAATCCTCCACGGTGATTATGTCGTCCACATTCTGTTGGATATAGGGGAACAGCTTCTCCCCCGGATGCTTCACGGCCGTGCCGTCCGCTATGGTATTCACCTGCGGCAGGGTCACCGGATGTCCCTCCCGCAGGGACACCTGCATGCAATTGGCGCCCGCCGGCTCCACGCCGATGATTTTGATCTTCGGATTCAAAAGCTTTGCCAGGGTAGAAACGCCTGTACAAAGGCCGCCGCCGCCGATGGGGACTAAAATATAATCCACCGTGGGGAGCTCCTTGATGATTTCCATGGCGATGGTTCCCTGTCCGGTGGCCACATCCAGGTCATCGAAGGGATGGATAAAGGTATAGCCATGCTCATCTGCCAGCTTGTAGGCGTACTCGCAGGCCTCGTCAAACACATTCCCGTAAAGAACCACCTCCGCACCGTAGCCGCGGGTGCGGTTGACCTTTATCAGCGGCGTGGTGGTGGGCATCACGATCACGGCCCTGGCGCCAGCCAGCTTTGCCGCGTAGGCCACGCCCTGCGCATGGTTCCCGGCGGAGGCGGTGATCAGACCGCGTTCCTTCTCCTCCTGGCTCAAGGTGCTGATCTTATAGTAGGCGCCGCGAACCTTATAGGCGCCCGTGTATTGCATGTTCTCAGGCTTGAAATAAACCTTGTTGCCGCACATGGCGGAAAAGTATTCACTGTAAACCAGCTTGGTCTCCAGGGTGACCTTCTTCACCTCCTCGAAAGCCTCCTCAAATTTCTCTAATGATAATTCCTGTGTCAGTTCCTGATCCATATCTTTCTTCCTCGCTCGCGTTATTTCTTTTTATTCATCTTTCATTTAAATTTCTTTATATCCAATTTACATAATATTTTTATGTCAACTGTTTGTTTCTATGTTCCTTGCTTATTCCTTTGGCACCTGAAACAGCGCATTTACAAAGTCCTCTGAATTGAACTTCTGCAAATCGTCGATTTTCTCTCCTACGCCCACGTACTTTACCGGAATGCCCAGTTCTGACTGAATGGCCACGGCGATGCCGCCCTTGGCCGTGCCGTCCAGCTTTGTCAGAATAATGCCGGTAATGTCCGCCACCTCCATAAACTGCCGCGCCTGGGTCAACGCATTCTGCCCGGTCGTGCCGTCGAGTACCACCAGGGTTTCCCGGTAAGCCTCCGGATATTCCTTATCGATGATGCGGTTGATTTTTTTCATCTCCTCCATCAGGTTCTTTTTATTGTGGAGACGGCCTGCGGTGTCGCAGATCAGCACATCCGCCCGGCGGGATTTGGCCGCCGCCACCGCGTCAAAAATCACCGCCGCCGGGTCCGAGCCCTCCTGCTGGGAGATGATTTCCACGCCGGCCCGGTTCGCCCACTCGGTCAGCTGCTCGATAGCAGCCGCCCGGAAGGTATCCGCCGCCGCCAGAATCACCCGCTTTCCTTCATCCTTCAGCTGTCCGGCCAGCTTGCCCACCGAAGTGGTTTTTCCCACGCCGTTGACGCCGATGATCAGCACCACCGAACGGCGGTTCTCAAACTCATAGGCATTTTCACCCAGGTTCATCTGATCCCGGATGGAGTCAATCAAAAGCTGCTTACATTCCGTCGGCTCCTTGATATGCTGCTCCTTCACCTTTTTGCGCAGATCTTCCATGATGGACATGGTGGTACGGATGCCCAGATCACCCATGATCAGGGTTTCCTCCAATTCCTCGTAGAAATCCTCATCGATGGCGGAAAAGCCGCTGAAAATGGAATCCATGCCGGAAACGATATTGCTCCGGGTCTTGGCAAGCCCTTCCACAAGCCGTCCAAAAAATCCTTTTTTCTTTTCTTCCATAAACTATCTCCCATCTGTCCCTATTGGTCCAATTGATCTTCTATCAGGTTTACGCTCACCAGGGTGGATACACCCTTTTCCTGCATGGTAATCCCGTACAAACGGTCTGAGGCGACCATGGTGCCTCGCCGGTGGGTAATGACTATAAACTGGGTATTCTTCGTCAGCTTGTGCAGATATTTGGCGAACCGGTCCACATTGGAATCATCCAGGGCCGCCTCGATTTCGTCCAGGAGACAAAAAGGGGATGGCTTCAGGTTCTGGATGGCAAACAAAAGAGCGATGGCCGTCAGCGCCTTCTCACCGCCGGAAAGCTGCATCATATTCTGCAGCTTTTTGCCCGGCGGCTGGGCGATGATCTGGATGCCGGCCTCCAAAATATCCATATCCTCCATCAGCTCCAGGGTCCCATAACCGCCGCCGAACAGCTCCTTGAACACCCGGTCAAATTCCAGGCGGATCTCCCGGAATTTTTCCTCAAACTGCCGCTTCATGCCCGCGTCCAGCTCATCGATGATTCCCAGCAAGGTCTGCTCGGCCTGCGCCAGATCATCGTGCTGGGTTTTCATAAATTCATACCGCTGAGAAATCTCCTTGTAATCCTCGATGGCATTGACATTTACATTTCCCAGGGCACGAATGGCGGTTTTTAATTCCTCCACCCGTTTTTTGATATCACTTAAGGAAGAAAGCTCCGGACTGCGCATGGGCGCCGCCATAGTCAGGGTCAGCTCATATTCGCTCCACATGTAATTGACCAGGCTCTCCAGCTTTTCCTCCTGCTTTTCCTTCTGACTTTGCAGGCGAAACAGTTCTTTATCCAGACGGCTGATCCGCCCGGAAAGCTCCTCCCGCTTGTCGAAAAAGCCCTTCTGTGCCTGGTTTGCCGCCGATTTTTTTTCCGTATAGGCGGCAAGCGCTTCCTCAAGCCTTCCCTTTTCCTGCTCTGCCTCCTGGATCTGCTTTTGCAAAGCGGCGATTTCCTGCTGCTTTCCCGCGATCACCTGGCCGGAATCCCCGGTGCCTGCGGACAGTCCCTCCAGCTCTTCCTTCAGCTTTCCGATTTCCTCTTCCACACGGCGGATATTCTCCTTTACGAAATCCACCTTCTGTTTTAAATTGGCCGCTTCCAGGCGGGCCGTCTCCAGCCGGCGGGCCGTCTGCTCCCGGGCGGCCTTTGCCGCCTCCAGCTTCTGGCTCATCTGCCCAATATCCTTTTCTGCCTGGACGTTCATTTGCTCCAGGGAATCGCTGTCCTTTGCAATGCCGCTGCGGCTGCCCTCGATCTCCTGGATCTGGACTGCCAGCTGACGGTTTTCCAGCTCCAGATCCTCATAGGATTCCCGGATTTCCTGCCGCTTATCCTCCAGCTGACTGACATTGATCTGCAAGGTATTTAATACCAGGGATGCCTGGTGCTGCTTCTGTTTGGTCTGCTCCAAGGCCTCCCTGGTTTCCCGCAAAAGTCCCTCGTTTAAAGAAAGCTCCTTCTGCAGCTGGTCGCTGGCACGGAGAGCCTTTTTGCACTGTTCCTCCAGCTCCTCCAGCTCCCGTTTTCTCCCCAGCAGATTGCTGGAATTTTTAAAGGCGCCTCCGGTCATGGATCCCCCGGCGCTTAGCAGCTCGCCCTCCAGGGTCACGATCCGCAGGGTATAGCGGTATTTTCTGGCGACGGCGATGGCGTGATCGATGGTGTCTGCCACCAACACCCGCCCTAAAAGATACCGGGATAGTCCCTGATATTCCTCATCCACCTGTACCAGGTCGCTGGCCAGGCCGATAATCCCCGGCTCCCGCAGGGCTTCCGGCTGATGAAAGCCTGCTTTTTGCCCGACGCTGGCCAAAGGCAGAAAGGTCACTCTGCCGTATTTATTTTTCTTTAGATATTCGATCAAATGCTTGGCCGTCTGCTCCGAGTCGGTGACCACATTCTGGATGCTGCCGCCCAGCGCCGTCTCGATGGCCGTCTCATATTTCTTTTCCGTGGCGATCAGATCGGCAACCACGCCGCGGATGCCGCGGACCCGGTCCCGGACCTCCATCACCCGGCGGATGCTATTGCCGTAGCCGTCATAGCGCTCTGCCAGGTTGCGCAGGGATTCCAGACGGGTGTAGGCGGTGTGGTATTCCTGCTGCCTTTCATTTAAGCTGCGAGAAAGCCGGCGGACCTCCTGTTCCAGGCGGGCGGTCTCCTGCTCTTGCTCCGTCTGGGAAAATTCCAGCTGACGGATGTCCTCCTGGGCGTTTTGGACCTTTTCCTGCTCTGCAAGAAGCTGCTGCTCCTGAACCGACTCGTCGCTTTTATATTTCAAAAGCTTTTGGCAGACCTCTGAGCGGCGCACCTGGATCTGCTCCAGCATGGTCTCATAGCGCTGTTGACGCGCGCTTAAGGATGCCTTTTCATTGAGTCCGGCGATCATACTGTTTTTCGCCTGCTCGATTTTATCATCCAGCAGCATGATCTGTTCATCATCCTGCCGCAAGGCTTCCTCCGCCTCTAACTCCCGCACATGGCTTTTCTTTGCCGATTCCAAAATATCCGCGCTGTCCGTCTGGTAGTGGACGATCTGATAGTTTTTTTCCTCCAGCTCCCTGTCGATGGCCTCCATGCGGGTGCGGATATGCTCCGCATGCATCTGCTCCGTGCGGATCTGTTCGTTTAAAACATTGATCTGGCCCTCCAGGTTCTGCCTCAGCATCTGTGCCTGGGACAGAGCTGCCGTCGTCTGTCCGATCTGTCCGTCCAGCTCTCCGATCTCCCCGGCCAGCCGGTCATACTCCGCCTTCTGCCGTTCGCTTTCCTGACCGGCATCCTCCATATCGCCGGAGACTATGGTGATCTTTCCGTCCAATTCTCCCAGCCGCCCCCGGATATCCTCTGACTCCATAAGGAACTGGTTGACCTCGTAGGATTTCAGCTCATCCTTCAGGGCCAGATATTTTCTGGCCGCTTCCGACTGACGCGCAAGGGGACCCACCTGCTTTTCCAGCTCCGCTAAAATATCGCTGACCCGGACCAGGTTCTGCTTTTCATCCTCCAGTTTTTTCTGGGCAATGGCCTTTCTCCGTTTGAACTTGACAATGCCGGCGGCCTCATCAAACAGCTCCCGCCGTTCCTCCGGCTTTCCGCTCAGGATCTTGTCGATCTGGCCCTGGCCGATGATGGAATAGCCCTCCTTGCCGATTCCCGTATCATAAAACATCTCGTTGATGTCCTTTAAGCGACAGGCGCTGCCATTGATCATATATTCGCTTTCCCCCGAGCGGTAAAGCCGCCGGGAAACGGTCACCTGATCATAATCGATGGCAAGCTGATGATCGCTATTGTCCAGGGTGATGGCCACATAGGCAAAGCCCTGGGGCTTTCGCAGCTCGGTGCCCGCAAAGATCACATCCTGCATGCTGGCTCCCCGCAGCTGCTTAATCCGCTGCTCGCCCAGCACCCAGCGGACCGCGTCCGCCACATTGCTTTTTCCGCTTCCGTTTGGGCCGACAATGCCGGTGATGCCATTGTGAAACTCAAACAAAAGCTTATTGGCAAAGGATTTAAAGCCTTGTATCTCAATGCTTTTTAAATACATAAATCATCCCTCAGCTTCAGAATGCCGCGGTAGGCAGCCAGCTGCTCCGCCGCTTTTTTCGTTCTTCCGCTTCCTCTCCCGATTTCTTTCCCATCAAGCAGGGCGCGGATTTCAAAGGTTTTGTTGTGATCCGGGCCCTCCTCCTTTAAGATTTCATACTCCAGGCGCCGGCCCTCGCCTGCCTGGACCATCTCCTGCAGGATAGTCTTGCTATCATAAAAGAGCTGCTTGTTCTCCATATCATTCAGGATGTAGCGGTGAATGAACTCTTTTGCATTAGCAAAACCACCATCCAGATAAATCGCGCCGATCAGCGCCTCCATGGCATCCGAAACCACGGAAGCACGTCCCCGCCCTCCGGTGGCGTCCTCTCCTTTGCCCAGCCGCAGATAAGCGCCCAAATCCAGCTCTGACGCGCAGTAAGCCAGGGACGGCTCACAGACCATGCTGGCCCGGATTTTGGTCAATTCTCCCTCCGGCTTTTCCGGGTATTTGCCATATAAAAACTCGCTGGATACCACTTCCAGAACCGCGTCTCCCAAAAATTCCAGCCGCTCATTGCAGGACAGCTTATCCATCCGGTGCTCGTTTACATAGGAGCTGTGAGTCAGCGCCTGCTTAAACAGCTGCTTGTCCCGGAACTGATAGCCGATTCGCTCCTCCAGGCCCTGTATATTCCGATTCATAGGGTCTCCTTTCCATGCTGTTTTTGCTGTTTTCATGCTGTTAAAGTGGAAAAAGGGCGGCGCATGCTCTGCGACGCCCCCAGGAATCAGTTCAATGCATTCTTGATCTGCTCGACCGCATCCCCAACGGTAACGATCTGCTCTGCCGCATCAGTGGGAATCTCGATATCAAACTCCTCCTCAATTCCCATGATAATCTGGAAAATGTCCAAAGAATCCGCTCCCAGGTCCTCCACAAACGTGGTGTCCATGGTAATCTCATCGGCTTCCACATTCAGAACTTCCGCGATAATCCCCTGCAATTTTTCAAATTCCATATTTTCCTCCTAATTATACATTTTCTTTTGCCTGTTCTTTGGCATCCAGGCTTTCCTTAATTTTCTCATTGATCCTCTGTTCCTTGAAGGTGACGCACTGGATGATGGAATTTCTCACCTCGGCCGCTTTGGAATTTCCGTGAGTCTTCACCACCAGACCCTTCAGGCCCAGAAGGGGTGCGCCTCCATACTGGGAGGCGTCAAAAGCTTTCATCGTGCCTTTTAACGCAGGCTTAACAAGAAGCGCGCCAAGCTTGCTGCGCAGGCTGCTCATCAATTGCTTCTTGATCATGCTGATCAATACCGCTCCCGTGCCCTCGTAAAGCTTCAGGATCACGTTTCCGGTAAAGGCCTCGCATACGATGACATCCGCGCCGCCATGAGGAATCTCCCTTGCTTCGATGCTACCGGTAAAGTTGATATCCTCACATGCCTTTAAAAGCGGGAAGGTTTCCTTCACCAGGGCATTGCCCTTTTCCTCCTCAGCGCCGATGTTGACAATTCCCACACGGGGCTTGCTAATACCTATTACATGTTCCATGTAAATAGAACCCATCTGTGCAAATTGGACCAGATGGGAGGGGCGGGAATCCACATTGGCTCCGCAGTCCAACAGCAGGGAGACTCCCTTCTCCGTGGGAATCAACGCGCCAAAGGGGGGACGTTCCACTCCTTTGATCCTGCCGACAATGGTCTGCCCTCCTACCAAAACCGCGCCGGAGCTGCCAGCCGAAACAAATGCATCCGCCTCGCCATGCTTCACCAGGTTCATGCCAACCACGATGGAGGAATCTTTTTTCCTCCGGATTGCATTGACCGGAGGCTCCTCCGTCTCAATCACTTCCGATGCGTGGACGATCCGGATCTGCTCCCCTGGATAGGTATGCTTCTCCAGCTCCTTTTTCACAACCTCCTCCTGGCCCACCAAAAGCACCTGAATGTCCTTTCTGGCAGACACCGCCTCCACTGCCCCCTTGACAATCTCGGCAGGTGCATTGTCACCGCCCATGGCGTCAACTGCTACTGTAATCATCGCTGCGTCTCCTCACATAAAAAACAGGCTCTTATCTCCTTTCCGGTCTTTACCGGGACTTCCATTCTTTAACTACTATACTAAATTCCGTTATATAAATCAATAAAAAAATGTGCGGTTCAACCGGTTTTTTACGGTTAAGCCGCACCCTTTCAATGGATGGTCACTCTTCATCCGCGCTCCATGCGATGGCGCAATTCACCGCGCGTTTCCATCCCTTGATCAGATCTCTCCTGGTTTCCGGGGCCATCTGACTGCTGAACCGACGCGCCTCCTGCCAGTTATCGCGGATTTCCTCTTTGTTCTTCCAAAAGCCTACAGCCAGGCCCGCCAGATACGCGGCTCCAAGAGCGGTGGTCTCGATACACCTGGGCCTGGAAAGCTCTACATCCAGAAGATCGGACTGGAACTGCATAAGGAAATTATTAGCACAGGCTCCGCCGTCCACCTTCAATTCCTTCAGCTCGATGCTGGCATCCTGACGCATGGACTCCACCAAATCATACACCTGGTAAGCCATGGAAGCCACCGTGGCACGGATGAACTGTTCTTTATTGGTACCCCTGGTCACTCCCACGATGGTTCCCCTGGCGTAAGGATTCCAATACGGGGCGCCAAGACCTGAAAAAGCCGGAACCACATAGACGCCGCCGGTGTCTGGCACCGCTGTGCAATATTCCTCCGTCTGGGCTGCCGTGCGTACCATGCGCATCTCATCCCTCAGCCATTGAACAGCCGCCCCGGCGATAAAAACGCTGCCCTCAAGGGCATAATTCACTTTTTCCCCGGTGCTGGCCGCAATCGTGGTAAGCAGGCCATGATGGGAGCGCACGGCCTTCTCCCCGGTGTTCATCAACAGGAAGCAGCCGGTGCCATATGTATTTTTCATCTGGCCTGGTTCAAAACAGCACTGCCCGAACAAAGCAGCCTGCTGATCTCCCGCAGCCCCGGAAATCGGAATCTTTCCGCCCATCACATCCATAGAGGTATAGCCATAGACGCAACTCGACGGTTTCACCTCCGGCAAGATACATTTTGGGATATGAAAATACTCCAAGATCTCCTCGTCCCAGCATTTTCTGTGGATATCATAAAGCATGGTGCGGGACGCATTGGTATAGTCTGTCACATGGATGCGGCCTTTGGTCAGGTTCCAGATCAGCCAGGTATCTACCGTCCCGAACAAAAGTTCTCCGTTTTTTGCCCGCTCCCGGGCGCCCTCCACATGATCCAGGATCCATGCAATCTTACTTCCGGAAAAATAAGCATCCGGGATCAGTCCGGTCCGCTCGGTGATTTTCTCTTCCCAGCCGTCCTTCTTCAGTTTTTCAATCCGGTCGGCGGTTCGGCGGCATTGCCAGACGATGGCATTGTAGACCGGCTCCCCCGTCACCTTATCCCAGATCATGGTAGTCTCCCGCTGATTCGTGATACCGATGGCAGCGATATCGCTGCAGTGGGCACCGATTTTATCCATGGCTTCCATGGTCACGGAAAGCTGCGATGACAAGATCTCCATGGGATTGTGCTCCACCCAGCCCGGCTGCGGGTAAATCTGGGTAAATTCTTTTTGTGCTACGCTGCAGATATTTCCCGCATGATCAAACAGGATGCACCTGGAACTCGTGGTTCCCTGATCCAATGCGATGACATAGTTCGGCATAATTCGCGCTCCTTTTTTTGCTCAGCCTATTCCGCTTTTTCCTCAAGGGTAAATTCCTTCGCGTCCAGCATCTTTCCATCTCTCCAGACACGCTCCAGATCATAGAACAAACGTTCCTCCCGACTGAATGCATGGACCACGATATCGCCGTAATCCATCAAAATCCAGCCGCCGCTCTGGTAGCCCTCGATCTGGCGGCAGGCATAGCCAGCCCGCCCCAGCGTTTCCTCCACGCTGTCGACCATTGCCTGAACCTGGTTGGCATTGCTGCCGCTGGCAATGACAAAATAATCGCCGATCACGGAAATTCCAGAAATATCAATTACCCGGATATTCTCGCCCTTTTTCTCCTCCAGGGCATGGACCGCCAGACTTGCCATTTTCTTTGAATCGTTCATCTAAGCCTTTCTCCTTTCCTTGAAATATTCGTAAGCCTGCAGCGTCATGGAATCCACGCTTCCGCCCTTTTTTTTCAGATATTGCAGAGTGCTTTCCAATATCTGGAACATGGTTTCATCCAGGTCCTGGAAAGCAAGGCAGCGCATCTGGGGAAGATTGGACGCCTTATCCCGCCGCGGTTCAATATAGTCCGCGATATAAAGGATCTTGTCCAAAAGCCCCATGCCGGCCTTGCCAGTGGTGTGGCAACGGATCGCGGAAAGAACCTCCTCATTCCGGATGCCAAACTTATTTTCCGCCATCCAGGCGCCGTATTTGGCATGGATCACCGCCGGCGCGCGAAGCTCATCCTCCGTCAGAGCAATCCCGTGCTTTTTGCATTTATCAATCAACACGATATCACTGTAGCGCTTGGCACAGTCATGGAGAATCCCGGCAAGCTCCGCCATCTGAAGGTCATAGCCATAACGCATGGCAAGCGCCATACAGATATAGGAAACGCTGACGGAATGCTCATAGCGCATGGGATCCAGCTTGGACTTCAGCTGCTTGCGGATCGTCATGATCTGTTCATTTATGGTAATCATCATTCATTCACTCCTGGTATAGATGATGCGCGTCAATATAAACTTCTACCGCTTTGGGTACGTATTGAAAAATATGACTTCCTCTGGCGTGCATTTCACGCAGCTGCTCGGAAGCAATATCCACATCCGGACAGTGAAGAAGCCGGATGTCCGCATGATATTTTTCCATCAAATAGACCCGCTGCTGTTCCATGGTCCGAGGAGCCTTGGGATAATCCCGGTGGGCAGCCAAAAGCACCACGCTGCCAAGCACCTGCTCCGGCTGATACCAGCTTTCGATCTGATATAGGGAATCCGCTCCCACAACGAAATAGAATTTATGCTGGGGATATGCCTCTTTTAAAAGCTGTAAAGTCTGGGCGGTGTAGGTATTGCCCTCCCGGCGGATTTCAAAATCCGACAGCTTAAAATAGGGAAAATCCGCAATGGCCAGTTTTATCATTTCACACCGGGTTTTGGCGTCTGTGATCTTATGGCCTTTTTTGTGGGGCGGTATACCGGATGGCATGTACCAGACCTCATCTAAATCGTATTCCTGATAGGCCTGCCGCCCCAGCAGCAGATGCCCGTTGTGGATCGGGTCAAAGGTCCCGCCCATAATGCCGATCTTCGCCATGGGCCTGTCTGCCTCCTTGCTTTGTCTTTTTTCCGTCGCCCCTTCAAGCCCTGGGCAGCTGGATTTTGCGCTTCTTCTCGTCCTTTGCCGGCCGATACAGCACGATCTTTTTTCCGATCACCTGCACCACCTCCGCATGGGTTCGCTCCGCCAGCATCTCGGCGATGGAACGGCCGTCGTCCAGACAGTTTTTCAGCACGGTGATCTTGATCAGCTCCCGCGCCTCCAGCGCCTCCCCAATGGCCGTGGTCAGCTCCGGCGTCACGCTGGACTTGCCGATCTGGAAAATCGGCTCCGTGGTCATGGCAATCCCTTTTAAATAGGATCTCTGCTTGCTTGTCATTTTATTCTCCTCATATCATAAGTCGGATGATTGAGCCTGTGCCCCAATCATTTGTAGTAGTCAAAGACCAGACCGTACATGCGCACGGTGTCGCCCTCTTTTATGCCTGCCTTCTCAAGCTCCTCCAAAATTCCGTTCTCCTTTAAGAAATTCTGGAAAAACCGGAAGCCCTTCTCAGACTCCAGATTGGTGTAGCCCAGCATTTTCTCAATCCGGGGTCCCTCCACCACGAAGCTGCCGTCCTCATCCCGCTCCACAGTATAGGGCAGATTCTTATCTCCCGCATATTCCATGTGGAATTCCTTCTCAAATATCACCGGCTTCTGGTCTACCGTCTTTAAAAGTTCATAGACCGCATATAAAAGTTCCCTGACGCCCTTGCCGCTGACAGCGGAAATGGGGTAAACCTGGATTCCTTCCGGCCCGAAGGTATCCCGCAAAAGCTTGCAGGGATCCTCATCCCCCTCACAAACCGCGTCCATTTTATTGGCCGCGATCACCATGGGACGGGAAAGAAGCTGCGGATTATACTGTTCCAGCTCCTTGTTGATGGTTCGGATATCCTCCACCGGATCCCGTCCCTCGGTACTGGCCGCATCCACCACATGGATCAGCACCTTGGTTCGTTCGATATGGCGCAGGAAATCATGACCCAGACCCACGCCCTCGGAGGCGCCCGCAATCAGCCCCGGGATATCCGCCATGACAAAGCCCGCATTGCCGTCCAAATCTACCACGCCCAGATGGGGATCCAGGGTGGTAAAATGATAGTTGGCGATCTTCGGATGGGCGTTGGATACCCGGGAGAGCAAGGTAGATTTGCCAACATTGGGGAAACCCACCAGGCCCACGTCCGCGATCACCTTCAGCTCCAGGGTCACCCACAGCTCACGACCCGGCTGGCCCGGCTGGGCATATTTGGGCGCCTGCATGGTGGACGTAGCAAAATTCATATTGCCCAGGCCCCCTTTTCCGCCCTTCAATATCACTTCTCTTTTATTTTCTCCGGACATATCGGCGATGACCTTGCCGGACTCGAAATCCTTGATCACCGTGCCCTCCGGCACCTTGATCACCAGGTTTTCCGCGTTGGATCCGTGGCACCGCTTCTTGCCGCCTTGTTCTCCGTCTTTTGCGATATATTTATGAACATGTCTGAAATCCGTCAGCGTATTAAGGCCCGGATCCGTCTCAAAAATAATGTCTCCGCCCTTTCCGCCGTCCCCGCCGTCAGGACCCCCTGCCGGAACAAACAACTCGCGGCGGAAACTGACATGTCCGTCCCCGCCCTTGCCGGATTTGATAAAGATTTTTGCACGGTCTGCAAACATTATTTTCCGTCCTTTCGAAAAAGGGCTTCATACCGGAATCAGTATGAAGCCCGTCAAATTCATCGCATCACTCGTTGATTGTTCTTGGGTAAACAGAAACCTGTTTTTTGTCTCTGCCCTTTCTCTCAAATCTCACAACACCGTCTGCAGTAGCGAACAGGGTATCATCGCCGCCGCGTCCAACGTTCAGACCCGGATGGATCTTGGTTCCACGCTGTCTGTAAAGAATGTTGCCAGCTAATACGAACTGACCATCTGCTCTCTTGGCGCCCAGTCTCTTGGACTCGGAATCTCTGCCGTTTTTGGTAGAGCCTACACCTTTCTTATGAGCGAATAACTGAAGGTTCATCTTAAACATCACTTACACCTCCTTCATTCGAATTTTAATATATTTTTTTCCATATTCCCTCTGAATGTTCTGCAATCCCAGGACAAGAGAGTTCATAAGGAGTGTTGATTCTGAACTGATCGCATCGGTAAAGCGGAACCAGAAATGTCCGGTCGCCTCCTCCGTACCACCTTCAAACGGGTCCTCGGTAAACTGTTTCACCGAATTTGCCATATTTAGTACCAGCGCGGAAACCGCAGCGCAGATAATGTCCTCTCCGTGCTCGGCATATCCGGCATGCCCGGCAAGCTCGATCCCGGTATACCTGTCCCTTTCAGAATCCTGAAAGACCGTAACTGTAATCATAATCAAGCGTTGATCTTGTCGATCTTAACCTGGGTGTACAGCTGTCTGTGTCCGTTCTTTTTGTGGTATCCGGTTTTTCTCTTATACTTGTAAACAATCACCTTTTTTGCTTTCGCTTCCTTGATAACGGTTGCGGAAACAGTTGCTCCGGCTACGGTCGGGCATCCGATGGATAACTCTCCGTCGTTTACAGCAAGCACCTGGTCAAACGTAACGGTTTCGCCAGCGTCTACACCAAGTTTTTCTACCTTAATGATATCGCCTTCTGCTACTTTGTACTGCTTACCACCTGTTGCAATAATCGCGTACATATGGCACCTCCTATTATCATTACTCGCCAACTATGGTGTCCGGAAGCATAGCCCGGAGCTTTTCAACCTCATTGTGCGGCATACTGAATTATAGTAGCATCCGGCGCACAAAAAGTCAAGCTGTTTTTTAAATTTCACGCATAAAGAGATACTGGAAGAGAATCAGGTTTTCATATAGGAATGTAAGTGCTCACCGGCTGCTATGAAACGGTAAAATCCAGAACGACCTTTAACATATCGCCGGCATTATTTGAAAAATCGTGAAACGCCCTTGCCGCATCGGTCCAGTTATAGGTGTTCGTAATGATTTTTTCTAATGGCAGTTTCCCTTCTTTTGTAAGAGTTATGAGTTCCAGGAAATCCTGCTTCATCGCGTTTCTGGAGCCGTAAATATGCAGTTCCTTTTTCTGGATCAATGTGAAATTGAAATCCAGATTCTTTTTACCGACACCGATCAGAACCATACGTCCGCCAAAGCATACCGCGTCTATACAATTCTGGAAAGTTGATGGTAAGCCTACCGCTTCAATCGTTACATCAAAGCCATTTCCCTCCGTAATCTCATAAACCTGCTTCAAAAAATGTTCTTGATTATCATTCAGGATAACCCCGTCCACTCCAAAGGTTTTGGCCAGTTCCAGTTTTCCCTGCGCAATGTCTGCCACATAGACTTCAGCTCCTCTGGCCTTTGCTGTCACCGCCGCCAATACTCCTATCGTTCCGGCGCCAACCACCAATACCCTGTCCCCGGAACTGACATTGCCCCTCCGGATTCCGTGATAACTTATACAACATGGTTCTATCGCCGCCAGCGTTTTCGGGTCAATGCCTTTGCCGTCATAAATCCGTTCCAAAGGCATCGCAATGTACTCACAAAAGCCACCGTCTCTCTGGCACCCCATTGTCTCATTATGCTCACATGCGTTTACTCTGCCATTTTTACAGGAATAACAGGCGCCGCAATTGAAGTATGGGTTCACTGTAACGATCATGCCTTTTTTGATACCAAACGCATTGTCCTCATCTACATCTACCACTTCTGCTGATAATTCATGACCTGGGATACGCGGATAATCAAAGTACGCAAATGTTCCCCTGTAAGAGCCTAAATCACTTCCGCAAATGCCTCCATACAGAATTTTCAACAATGCCTCTCCCGGTTTTCTGGAAGGCATATCAATATCCCTTATATTTACAATACCTGCTTCATCAATATATACTGCTTTCATTTTTCTCCTTTTTAAATACGTTGTTGTACACATCATTTTTTGTAAGCATGGAGGAATGCCAAAGCCTTTCGCACTCCTCCATCGTTCAACTGATTTTATGCAAGTTCTTTCTTTATTCTTTCCCTGTCATTTTCAGACAACGGGCAAGGCATCATATGACAGCCTTGTCTGGTAATTCCCAATACCTCACGATTCTCCGCCGTGTACGGAAGCCACGCGGCATAAGGCTTTCCCGGGCAATTCGGAGTCCCGCTTTTAAAGAATTGCGCCCAGCGGTCTGCGAGTTCATTGGACAATTCAAAATCAAATCCGCCATAAGGCCTCCTGGACCGCAGCAAAGTCTGGAACACATAATGATGTTCAACCGAATGATGCGCTCCTTCTGCCTCCGCGCCTGGCGGCACATACTGAAAATAGTACACATATACCGGATTTTTTTGAACAATGATCTGGTTTTCCGCAAAAGCAATATTGCATGGTGTCATATAAGGATATTCATTCGCGGTGGATCCGATAATGTACGTAATGTCCGCGTGTTCCCCCGCTTTCGTGATTTCTGCCTGCGGTTTTGGGAATAGATAGCCATCCTGCTCAATCGGTCCAAAACGAAGAAATCCACCTGCGTATATTTCATCATCTTCCGGATATCGTTTCTCCGCATTAAAACGGACAAATAAATCCTCCAGCTGTTCCCCGCTCACTGCCCTCGCGTCTTCAATCGTCTTGAAGCCTGCAAATCGAAAGAAATCTTCCCCCAATCGTTCCGCATGGGACAGTGTATCGCACCAGGATGTAAACGGAGTGCTGTTAAGAGCGCCGATGGATTGGATAATCGCCCTCTTAAACAGACCCTTCGCAAGCGGGGAATTACACATTGCCCGTACACATCCGGCGCCTGCGGACTGACCAAAAATTGAAACATTTTCCGGATCGCCGCCGAAAGCGGAAATATTTTTCTGAACCCATTTCAGTCCTTGAATCAAATCCAGAAAAGCATAATTTCCGGAAGTCTCCTGAGGAGCTTCCGCTGACAGGGCGGGATGTGCCAGAAATCCGAAAATATTTAACCGGTACGGAATTGTCACAAAGATGATTCCTCTTTTATTAAAGCCCTCCCCGTCAAAACAATTCAGATAGCTTAATCCGGTCGTAAACGCCCCGCCATGGAAATACACAGCGACCGGAAGCTTTTCATCGGTACATTCTGCTGGCGTCCAGATATTCAAGTACATGCAGTCCTCCTGCATCGGCATCTGAACCCCCATAAACTCGTCCGCGATTAAGCCGCCCTCGGAAGCGTATTTCGGCTGTAATTCCATCGGTTTGAAATGATCGCACTTTAAAACGCCCTCCCATGGTGCCGGATCAACCGGCGCTTTCCATCGAAGATTCCCAACAGGAGGCGCCATAAAGGGAATTCCTTTAAATATACTAAAAAAAGGGAAATTTGCCCGAATACCTTCTACATATCCGCTTTCCGTTTTTGCCTGCAAAATTGCCATAATTAATCTCCTTTTACATCAATCCACAAAGACGCGGAAGTCCAAGAACAAATGGTTCCACATAAGTAATCAGAGCCAATACTATGAATAATGGAATCAGCCATGGAATGATCATTTTTACAACATCTTCAAATTTCCGGTTTGCTACACTCGTCAGCATATATAAGGAAAAACCTACCGGCGGCGTCAAAAGTCCGATCATCATGTTAAAAACAAGAATAATTCCCATATGTACCGGATCGATTCCCGCAATCGCAATCAACGGCGTCAACACCGGCAGCGTGATCATAATCGCCGCTGTCACTTCTACAAACATGCCAAGGAAAAGAAGCAGAATATTCAAAAGCAGCAGGATCACATATTTATTTGTCGTCACTGAAAGAATCGCGGAAACCAGCACCTGGTCAATTTTTTCATAAGTAAGAACCCATGCGAACAAACCGGCTGCTACTACACATGCCATTGATGGGCCTGCCTGGCCAAGCGATTCAATCATGATTTTCGGCAAATCCCGAAGCTGGATATCCTTGTACAGAAAAATCGACACAAACAAGCCATACAGCACGGCAACCATCGCGGCCTCCGTAGGAGTCACCACACCGCTCCAGATTCCGCCCAGCATAATAACCGGAAACATCAATGCCGCAAACGCGTTTCTGAAGGATTTCCAGATTTCGCCCAGTGACGCGCGTCGGCTTGCACTGTAATGACGTTTTTTCGCAATCATAAAAATGTAAAAGCATAAAACAATACAGCAAAGCAATCCTGGTCCGATACCGCCCATAAACATCGCGCCAACCGACACCCCGGACATGGAAGCATAAATAATGAACGGAATGCTCGGCGGGATGATCGGGCCAACGGTGCTTGAAGCAGCCGTAACGCCAATAATCAGGTCATCATCGTATCCCTCATCACGCATCGCCTTGATCTCAAGCTGGCCTAATCCGCCTACATCCGCAAGTGCGGAACCGCTGATGCCTGAGAATATCAGGCTGGCCACCACGTTTACATAAGCCAGTCCGCATGGCAAATGTCCTAAAAGGATCTTACAAAACCCGAAGATCCGATCTGTCACGCCTCCCTGATTCATGAGCTGCGCCGCAAAAATGAAAAACGGCACGGCCAGAAGCGTATAGGATTCCGGACCCTTGATCAGTTTTGCCATTGCCGTCAGCATATTGAGCTGTGGATTCAGGACAATATAAGTTACGGAGGCGCCGAGAAGGCACATAAACATGGGCATACGAATCAAAATAAGGATAACAAACACAATAAAAAATATGGTAATAGGTGAAAGACTCATTTCTTTTCCTCCTCAACCGCGTTCCAATTACGAATTGTCCATATCACATGAGCAATTCGATGAATAAATCCCAGTGAAAAACAGACAATCATGGACGCTTCAATCCATCCCTTGGAAATCAAAAGAGCTGATGACGTCTGGGAAGCCTGCATGGGAAAATATCGCACGGACCAATAAAAAAGCAGCAGATAAAACGCGCCGGCGATCAGATCATTCACAATATAAAGCACATTTCTTGCCTTTCCCTTGATCCAATTGGTAAATACGTCCACACAAAAGTGAGAATGCGTCCTTTCTGCCCAGGCAATGGTCAAAAAAGCAATCCAGATAAAACTATAAGTCGCGAGTTCCATAGTCCAGACAAGCGGATGCTTGATCAGACGGAAAACAATCTGTAAAGTTGTGGAAATACACATTACCGTCATCAATACCGCGCAGCAATAATCTTCAAAATGCCCAAACAGATTTTTTATCATTTTTTTCATGCTGAACTCCTCATTTATTTTGTGTAGGAGGCCTTAAACTCTTCCAGACCGTTGATCACCTTCATCCACTCTTCATCATCGCCATAGGTGGCATGAATCACCTGATTCGCATTCGCCCGGAACGCATCCAGATCTACCTCATCTACCTGCATTCCTGAATCTGAAAGAGCCTTTAGATTTTCTTCCTGGCTTGCCTCGATTCTTTCA
This sequence comes from uncultured Lachnospiraceae bacterium, assembly GCA_964537765.1. GTDB lineage: Bacteria > Bacillota > Clostridia > Lachnospirales > Lachnospiraceae > Brotaphodocola. The sequence continues at coordinate 113,935 of CAZICB010000001.1, read as the reverse complement.
GTAACAATTGGACGGTATTCTTTCATCACGCCTGTAATCACTTCCTGCTGCTCCTCGGATAATGTCTCCCAGATCATCCTGGAAAAGTGAATCGTGCCAAGATGAACACTATGATGCGTCATAACCAGATGATCCTGTACCTCATTAAACTTCTGGGCAACGATGGTCGGAAGCGGATTTTCCTGTCCCTTCACGGTTCCAGTCTGGAGGGAAAGATAGGTTTCACTCAAAGCCATCGGCACCGGAGTTCCGCCAAGAGCCTCAATGACTGCCTTTGAACCAACGCTGTCCATACAGCGAATCGGCGTTCCTTTCAGATCCTCAGGTGTATGAACCTCCACCCCTTTGGTCGTCAGATTGCGGTCTCCAAAATACCACGCTTCGATCGTCATAATTCCGCTGGCTTCGTCAATCTTGTCTATAATTTCCTTCGCGTAATCCGATTCAAAATAAGCATAGGCCTGATCAGCATCATCAAACGCATATGGCAGCGCGAATACCTCACAGGGAGCATAATAGCTGGCAAATGCGCCAAATCCTGTCAGATCCATCGCAAGGGATCCTGTGGACATCATATCCAGCGCTTCCGAAACGCCAAGCTGGTTATTTGGATAAACCGTGATTTTAAGACTGCCGTTTGAACGCTTTTCGATTTCTTCGGCGATCTCCTTCGCGGATTCCGTCCATGGATGACCATCCGGATCCGGAACATTCCACGCAAGCTCTATCGCTGATCCTGACGCGGAAGAAGCTGTATCCTGTGCTTCCGCCCCGTCTGTCTTTTCTTTTGCCTGCTCTGTGGCAACTGTAGCAGATGTATTTCCTCCTCCACAAGCTGTCGTAGAAAAAGCCATAACCCCTGCTGCCAAAACGCTTACCAATTGTTTTTTCATCCTTTTCTTCTCCTTATACATGATTTTGTTCATCAACTTGCGACATTGATGAATTTTTTGTTGTATACATCATATTATACAATAGTTTTTTCAAATGTCAATATAATTCTTCTTTTTTTTAAATAAATCTTCATGTAATCCCTGGAAGATCCTCCAGCTTTAAAAATATATTGAAATTTCCAATCACTTATGATACAATGAAATATACATCAGCATTATAAAGGCGGTCTTAAGATATGACAAAATTGAATTTAAAAACACTTGCTTATGAGAAAATTAAACAGAAAATCATCACCTGTGAATATGCACCTGGCTCTATGATAAATGAAGAGTTGCTGACCCAGGATCTGGGAATCAGCCGCACCCCCGTACGAGATGCCATCAGTCGCCTGGAGCAGGAGGGATTTGTAAAAATTCTCCCCAAGCATGGCATTATGGTTCCATCACTGACTGTAAACGATATTAATATGAATATTGAAATACGTAAACTGTATGAACCTTATATTCTATTGCATTACGGCATTCTCATTCCGGACGAAGAAAATAAGAAGTATTATAATATTTTCAGTACGGAATCCGACAGTTCCATTATTCATGATCCGGAATTTTTCCATAATCAGGATGATGCCTTCCACTTCATGATTGTCAACTCGTGCCCCAATGTTTACATCCGTTCTAACTATGCGCTCGTAAGATCACAGGATGAAAGGATCCGCTACGTTACCAGAAACGATATATCCATGGATCGCATACAGGAGTCCTGCAATGAACATCAGGCCATCATTCTCGCCTGCATGCAGAAAAATTGGAGTGAAGCGGCACATCAAATGGATTTGCACATTGAAAATACGAAGAAAATCACATTTCAGCAGATTTTAAATAATATCCAATACTCTTCCTTCAATATCTAATCTGTAAAATGAAAGAACCCCCTTCCGGACGCAGCTGATGCGTGCGAAAGGGGGTTATCTATGTGATTAAACCTTGCAATTTTTCCAAGCAGGCAGCTGCCATTATTCTTGCCGGTGACGCGTCTAATCGCGTTCTTCCCGCAGCTCCCGCTTCCGTTCCTTGATTTTCTTTTCCAGTGCGTCCACCACCGTCCTTAACACCTTCACCCGGGCGTAGTATTTGCTGTTTCCTTCCACCACGATCCAGGGGGCATAGGTGGTGGAGGTGCGAACCAGCATCTCGTCCACGGCCGCCTCATACTGATCCCATTTTTCCCGGTTTCTCCAGTCCTCATCGGTGATCTTCCACTGCTTGGACGGAGTTTCCATCCGTTCCTTAAACCGCCGCTCCTGCTCGTCCTTGTCAATATGAATCCAGAATTTCAGGATCACCGTACCGAAGTTTGCCAGGTGGGATTCCATCTCATTGATCTCCTGGTAGGCCCGCTTCCACTCCGCTTCCGTGCAGAAGCCCTCGATCCGCTCCACCATCACGCGGCCATACCAGGTCCGGTCAAAGATGGCAATATGCCCGGCCTTTGGGATATTGTTCCAGAATCGCCACAGATAATGATGCACCTTCTCTATGTCATTGGCCGCAGATGTGGGATTTACCTGATAGCCACGGGGATCCAGATGGCTGGTCAGACGTTTGATGGCGCCGCCCTTTCCGCCGGCATCCCAGCCCTCAAAGCCCAGCACCACCGGAATCCGCAGACGGTACAGCTCGCTGTGAAGGGTCTCCAGCCGCTTCTGCAGCTTTTCCAGTTCTTTTTTGTAATCCTCCTTAGATATGGATTTTGATAAATCCACGCCGGAGAGAACGCCGTTCTGGAACCGCTCCGCTGGTTTTACCGCAGAACTCTTTTTCTGCTCTGCCTCCTGATCCTTTCTACGCTCCAGCTCATAGGCCAGCCGCTCTGCCACCGTAGTCAGGATCTTCATGGCCGCGTAATCCTTATCGGTGGCCTCAATGATGGTCCAGGGCGCGTATTCGGTGTCTGTGTTTTCCAGCATTTCTTCGTTGATTTGCAAATAGGCGTCGTATTCCTTATTCCGTCTCCAGTCCTCCTTGGATACCCGCCAGGCCGTTTCCTTGGAATCATCCAGCTTTTTAAACCGTTTCTTCTGCTCCTCCTGGGAAATATGCAGAAAGAATTTGATAATCACCATACCATCGTCGCTCAGCTGTTTTTCAAAGGACAGAATATCCTGATAGGCGCCCGCCAGATCCTTCTCTTTGGTGATTCCCTCAAAGCGATCCCGCTGAACCCGCTGGTACCAGCTGCGGTCAAAGATCGCGATCCGTCCCTGGGCCGGAATCCGGGTCCAGAACTGCCACAAAAATGGGCGCAGCCTGGCCTCCTCACTGGAAGAATTGCTGGCGTAAACGGAAAAGCCTCTGGGATCCAGCGCCTGGATCAGACGGTTGATCTGAATGCCTTTTCCCGCGGCGCCCATCCCCTCAAACACGATCATCACCGGAATCTTCGCTGTCTTGCACTCGCGCTGGAGCACGCCCAGGCGGACGCCCTCGGTCTCCATCACCTTCTTATACGCGCCCTTTCCTGCCTTTTTTGACAAATCGATTTTTTCCAACATTTTGTTCTCCTCCTTTCATATTTTTTGATCAGCCAGCTGTTCCCACAATGGGCGCTTCTGCTTTTTTCTGGTCATCTCCACCAACCCCAGGGCAGTCATGTCCACCACCGTGGTGGGAACCGTATCCCTGGCCGCATGGCGGCGCAAAGCTTCCAATAGCAACTCCTTATCCTCATCACCGCCGTACATATCAATGAAATCCACCAGGATGATCCCGGACAAATTCCGCAGCCGCAGCTGGCGGCAGATCTCCTCGGCAGCCTCCAGATTGGTCAGGCGCACCGTCTCCTCCAGTTTTTTCTTTCCCGCGTACTTTCCCGTATTCACATCGATGACCACCATGGCCTCGGTAATATCGATGACCAGATAGCCGCCGGATTTGAGCCAGACCTTCTTTTCCAGAGCCTGGTCCATGGCCGTGTTCAGGGAATAGAGTCTTGCCAGAGACACCAGAGGATCCTGATACATGCGAAGCTTCGGCGGCCTGCATGGCTCCTGCTCCTTAAGCCAACTCGCCACCTCCTCATAAACCTCCGGCAGATCCGTCACGATCTCTTCGAGCGTTCCCGCGGGACGGTCCTTCAGCGTCTTTAAATACTCCGGCTCCGCCCGGCCAAGAAGACTATAGCAGGTGCGGTAGGACGCCCGCTTTAAAAGTTCCCGGTACTGCCCGGCTAAAGACCGGATTTCATCAAAAAGCGCCTCCTCCATGCCGTAGGCATTGGTGCGGACAATGATACCGGCCGATTCGCCGATCAGCGCCGCGATCTGCGGCCTTAACCGTTCTTTAAATGTCCGGTCATTGATCTTTCCGGAAAAGCCTATCACCTTTTTCCCTGCGGTCAGCACCGCGTACCTTCCGGTAAAAGTGATATTGGAGGTCAGAACCGGATCCTTGGTCTTGACCGCATCCTTCGCCACCTGAACGATGATCTCGTCCCCTTCCTTCAATTTTCCCTCATGGCCGTCGGCAAACAGAGGCAGCGGATTGTCCGTCAGGCTGTAATAGCCGGTCCGCCCCTCCGCGAAGTCTACGAAAGCGGCATTCAAATTCCGGACCATTTTCTTTACTTTTCCAATATAAATATTTCCCAGAATGGAATCATCCGCCTCCAAACCGATCTCCACCGCCTTGCCTTCTGAAAGCAGAGCCGTCAGGATCCGTCCGTTCCACCGGGTAATCACGAGCTTATTCAATTTCTTCTCCAAACCATTCCAAGGGCACCAGCTGCCGCACGCCGTCCACCTCCTGGCTGGCGTAGACCTCCTTTCGGTGAATCAAAAGGGCAAAGGGCGCCATGACCTGTCCCATCCGGTCAAAGGCTGCCTGGATCACCACGTCCGGCTTTAAATTTGCCGCACTTCCGGTGGCGATCCGCAGGTGTATTTCCTGTCCTTCCACGTGCAGCTCATAGATCATGGGGCGGATATTTATTTCCTTTTCGCCCTTTTTACTCTTTTTCAAAACCAGGATTTCCTCCTGTGCCATCAGCTCCTTAAGCGCGGCCTCAAAAGCCTCCCAGTCCGCGGGACCCTTCCCCGGACGAAAAGTGACCCGGTAATCCGCAGCCGCCACGATGGACATGGAATTGGCCGCCGTGTCCGGCAGCAGGCGATAGCTCAGCACCTCGATGCCCTCCACCACCACCTCATTCATACGGCGCACCATCTCCCTGGAGGAATCGGTGGAGAGCACCTCAATGTCCACATACTCTCCCCGACTGGTGGCGCCCACGCCCAGCGGCGCGGCAAAGGACATGATCTGGTGGGGGCTGAAGCCTTCGCTGTAGCGGATATCCACATCGGCCCGGCGCATCACTTTCTGAAAATAACGCATGATGTCCAGATGCCCGATGAATTTCATGGTGCCTTCCTTGGCAAATTTAATTCTTATCTTCAAAGCAGACACCTCCTCCAAAGCTTCTCGCGCCGCAGCCGGAACAGCGCTGGCGGCAGTTCGGCGTCACCTTTTCCTCCATGGCTGTCAGCCATTCCTGTTTTAAAAACTCCTTGGACACGCCGGCGTCGATAAAATCCCAGGGGAAGATCTCATCCAGTCCCCGCTCCCGGGTGGTATAAAAGTCCGGATCCACACCACATTCCTCAAAGGCCTGCATCCACAAATTATTGTGGAAATACTCGCCCCAGGAATCGTAGATGGCGCCCTTTTTGTACACATCCTCCAGCACCGGAGCCAGCTTGCGGTCGCCCCGGGCCAAAACCCCTTCCAGAACGGTCACATCCGCCTCGTGCCAGTTGTATTTCAGGCTTTTGGCATTTTTCATCTGGCGCATCTTATTGCGGACAATATAAGCCCGATCCAAAAATTCATCTTTAGTGCACATTTTCGCCCACTGGAAGGGCGTAAAGGGCTTGGGCACAAAGAAAGAGGAGCTTGCCACCACCTGGACCTTGCCCTGACGCTGCTCCTTGGGCACCTCGTCATAGTAGGTTTCCGCCACCTTCTGAGACAAAAGGGCGATGCCTTCCATATCCTCCACGGTCTCCGTGGGCAGACCCAGCATAAAGTACAGCTTGACCCGATTCCAGCCGCCGTGGAAGGCCTCCGCCGCGCCCTTTAAAATCACCTCCTCGGTGAGTCCCTTATTGATCACATCTCTGAGACGCTGGGATCCCGCCTCCGGCGCAAAGGTCAGGCTGCTTTTTTTCACATCCTGCACCTTGCTCATCACATCCAGGGAAAAGGCGTCGATTCGCAGGGAAGGCAGGGAAATATTGATCCCCTTGCCCTTAAATTCCTCTATCAGAAAGGTAACCAGCTCCTTCAAATAAGTATAATCACTGGAGCTTAAGGAGCTCAGAGAAATCTCCTCATGGCCTGTATTTTTCAGCATTTTGCAGGCGTATTCCTTTAAATGCTCCAGGTCGCGTTCCCGCAAAGGACGGTATACGTTGCCCGCCTGACAGAACCGGCAGCCGCGGATGCAGCCCCGCTGGATTTCCAAAACCACCCGGTCCTGGGTCACCTGCAAAAACGGTACGATCGGCTTTTCCATGTAGGGAGCATCGTCCATATCCACCACGATTTCCTTGCGGATCACCGCCGGGATTCCTTCCCGGTTCGGTGTAAAGGAAGCGATAGTGCCATCCTCATGATAGGTCACATCATAAAATTCTGGCGCATACATCCCTGGAAGCTTCGCCGCCTCATAAAGGAAGTCCTGACGGCTTCCCCCGCGGGCCTTCACAGCCTTATATAAATCAAACAGCGCGTAATACTGAGTCTCCCCCTCGCCGATGTAAAACAGGTCAAAAAACGGCGCCAGCGGCTCCGGATTGTAAGCGCAGGGGCCGCCGCCTATAACAATGGGATCCTCCTCGCCGCGATCCGCCGCATGCAGCGGAATGCCGCTTAAATCCAGCACCTGTAAAATATTGGTATAGCACATCTCATACTGAATGGTAATGCCCAGGAAATCAAAGTCCCTGACCGGGTCCTGGGATTCCAGGGCAAAGAGAGGCAGCTTCTGATTCCGCATGACCTGATCCAGATCCATCCACGGGGAAAAGACCCGCTCGCAGTAAACATCCTCCCGCCGGTTAAACATGTCATACAGAATCTGCATGCCAATATGGGACATGCCGATGTCATAGACGTCCGGGAAACAAAAGGCAAAGCGAATGTCCACCTGGGACGGATCCTTAACCACCATATTCATCTCTCCGCCGATGTAACGGGCCGGCTGCTGAATGGATAATAATATTTCATCACTTAATGCTAACTTTCTCATAGTTACCTCTATTTTGTTGATTAGTACGGATAAATTATACGGTATTTTCCAGCGTGTGGCAAGATATTTTTCGTTCCCTGTAGTCTGCCTCCCTGTAGTCTACGCTGTCTGTCTTTGTGCAAGCCGCCCGGCGCTATTTTCTGCTTGAGGATCTGCTCAAAGATGGAAAGATCTCTTCATAATTGATATAAAAATATACAAAACAGAAAATTTTTGTCATGTTTTATGATCATGGTTATGGTATACTGAAGAATAGTGAGCTAAATAGCAAAAGAAAACTACAGGGGGATTGGTTATGAGTAATTCATTGGACAAAAGCATCGCTGAGGAATGGCAGGATCGAGTAAAAATTCTGCTTTATATAGCTGCGGCGTTGAGAATTGGCCTGGTATTGTTGGAGTTGTTCAGTTTGATACCGGGCGCAAGTGCTCTAAGCAAGGGGTTGTCGCTTCTCAATTTTATCAGTGGTCTGTGTCTGATCATTTTCTTTGTGGCGGAGATGATTTTGCTGCCGCCTGTGGGCATGGCTCTTATGAGCATTTTGGTCAGTGTTGTTTTTTTCTTTCTGCCATATGTAGTTGTACTTTTTCTGGACCTGATTATTGAGTCGGTTCTTCTCATGTTTATCGCAGGATTAATCTGTTATATGTTGAGCGGCGTCTATTTGACTTTTGTGTGCGGCTGGCTGACTTCCATAGAAGTGATTATGGTTTCCGGACCTCTGTCCATTGCTACCGGCATCGGCGTTGCTGTCGCGGGTTCGGGCGCTGCCGTGGCATACGGAACAAAAGCGGCGATCGACAAAGCAGGAAAGTCAGCTGGCGGAAGAACCATGCGCGCACTGACAACATTTCTGGGAAGCCTGTTGGTTTTTGTTGTGATTGGATGGCCGATGCTCTCCGCGACTAATTCTATTAGCGGGGTTTTGAGCTGCAAGCCTGCAGTGATTGCAGCCCAGTCCTTTTTTAATCATATCAATATGCTTGGAAGCGATAAGGTCAGCGATGATTACAAGGCTTTCTTTGATAAGGAAAAGGATTGGGTGTTTGAAAATAATTTCTATTCTACCTGCATCGATCATGGAAACAACAATATCGTGCAGGGGGAGAAGAACCTGATCGCCGGAAATGAAACTACGCTAGCTGTTCTTTTGAATGGACTTCTGTACGTACGGGATGATACCGTAACAGATGCCTATAACACAGCTGGTTATATTCCGCGGAAAACCGACGCATTGGTACTTGATGGTTCCAATGCCTTTGTTTTCGGATATAATAAAGTTTTTGTCTGCGGACGCAAAGGACAGTATACATGGAAAAAAACGAAATGGACCAGTGAATTTAAAAAACTATCCGAAGACGAGCAGTTTGAGCGTGTCTATGATATTCTGGAACGCCAGAATACCCAGGAAGAATTGAAATTCCCTTACGACGAGGTAGGCGTAGTGGCTTATGCCCAAAGAAACGGTTTGTTATTGGGCTATGACAGTGAAAGCCATATGGCTGTTTTCGCATCAAAAGCGAAAAAAGGAGAAGTGACGGTTTATCGGCAGACAGAACCGGGCAGCCGGGAAAAGCTGGGAACTTTTACCCCCACCTACATATCAGGGAAAGGCATGCCGTATTATCTTTCCATGAGCGAAAGGGCCCTCGCTTATCTGGACGGAAATGAGGTAAAATCTATTATGCTGAATAGCTGGAAGGAATCAACGATGTTTACTCATCCGGAATCGGAAGGCAAACCAGCAGAATTTACGTCCATCCACCATGTCGATTTGGGGGAGGAGGGTCAATATCTTGTGTATCTGGACAATCAGGAGAGACTCTGGCTGGATACACGGGATATCGGAATCATGAATGTTAAAGGTGGTAGTTGGAACACCGATACAACCAGGATTTCAGGTTTTGCCGGAAATTTTATTTATTCTATTCAGTATGACGACAGCCTGCTTTCCAGGCTTACCTATTTGAAGGATACGAAAGAAAATAGCCGGAACCTGATTAATGTTTGGACGGAGGCGTGGAATTATCAGCGCATTCCTTTGAAAAGAAGCCTCTATGATCCAGTGGCGGCGGAACAGGAAGAAGAACAGAAACGCATCGAGGAAGAACAGAAACGCATGGAGGAAGAAGCAAGACTTAACGACCCGGCTGTAAAATATCCGTCTCCTGAGATAGCTTCCAGAAAGAACAGAGCTCTTTATGATAAGACCTATATTGTGGCATCAAACTATTCCACCTATAAGGGACCGCAGGAGCGCTTCTGGTTCCAGTATCCGACGCGGTTCTATGACCATGTGGATTATACGCTGGAAAATGACGGTGCGGATATCACCATCATATTTACTTGCGATAACGATCCCAGTTATCTGGAAGTATCCGTACATCCGCTGCCTGATGGTGTGGAAAATATCAAAAGCTATGCAGAGGAATGGCGCGATCGAGAGATGGCGGCATTGTATAACGGACTTGAAAATAATTTTAAAGAGTATGACGGCGACTACCGTTTCCGGATTCAGGGATGGATCGCTATGAACAGCGGCGTACAAACTCACGTGATTTGTCGGGTAGATGGAGAGAGTATTATGAAAATGGTCCTGAGAATCCCCAACGGCACGGATAAAGAAGACAGCGCTGTGAAGGAATACTACGGAAAATATATGAATTATCGCTGCGGTTTTGGCATTCCCACCAAAGCGCCGTCGATAAAGTAACCGATTGTTGTTTTGAGGATATGAGAGGCTATGAAAGTCCCAGAGAACCCTCCCGCAAAGACGTGTTCTCTGAGACTTATGGTAAAAACCATGATTATTGTGCACAAATCCGGGCGTTTGCATAGGGGGCTGCTGCTTTATAAGATCCCAAACTTCGCAAATGCATCCGTGGCGCTCATGCCGCCTTCGATCGCTTTGCGCACCAGCTTCTCTCCGGCGGCCTTTTCCAATGCTTTTTCCAGCACCTCGTCAGCGATCTCCTGGGGGATGATCAGCACGCCGTCTACATCGCCAAATACCAGATCTCCGTCGTGGATTGTCACCTGGCCGATCTCAATGGTACAGCGGAAGTCGCAGACGTTCGTGCGGATTGAAGAATCTTGCGCCCAGCAGCCGCTGCAGAACACCGGAAAATTTTGCTCCAGCACCTGCGGCGTGTCACGGCAGTAACCATCCAGCACGGCGCCGACCGCTCCCCTGGTGCGTGCCGTCGCCGTGAGAAGCTCACCCCAAAGCGCACTGTTGTGCGCGCCGGTTGCCACATAGACCTCGTTCGGCCGCAGCTGATCCAGCGCCTCTGTCAGGTAGCCGAAGGCCTTCTTCTGCGGAGAAAACACATCATTCTCCAAAATCGTACACGCGCGCCCCGCAAGCTTTATACGGTTATCCGGCTCATCCGGATTCATAAACTGCGCCGCCGGCACCAGCGCCTCTAGCGGACGGATTGCCGCCGGCAAAAACTGGTGGTTATACCCCAACTGATCCAGGATATCTCCCACCACCGGTGTGTAGAGCTTCTCCCTCATAAGCGCAAACATCTCATCCTCATTTTTCCACAATTTCATACTCTCCGCTCCTTTCCAGTCACTTCCCGCTGCAGCTGACTGCGCCTTCGGCTCGTGTTCATATTATTCCTGGTCACTAAATTCAATTCTCGCCTTCGGCTCTGCTTCGTATTATACCACACTGCTGGATATGGGTAAAGTTGGTTCCTCCCTGGAGTTTTGAAATTTTTTGGTCTGTGAATTTCTTGAAATCCATTTGTCTTGATTTTCAGCCCATAAGCCCTGTATGCGGAAATAATGCCATGCGTTGTTGTTGTCTTCCCAGTCCCGGGGCCGCCGGTCAGAATCATGACTTTCGCCGTCGCCGCCGGATACCATCTACTTAAACTCAAGGCCATTCTTATCCGCCCATTCGTTAAAAATCTGCACGTAAATATCTCCGCAGACATCTATAAAATCCTCATACAAATCCAGTTCCCGAAGCTTATCCAGAAATGCATCCATGTAGTCATGGCGCCTTAAAATGTCAAACATCTGCTTTCGAATCGCCTTATCATCAACGCACTCTTTCACATAAAACCGCATAATCCCCTCATGGTCAACCTCCTCATAGGACGGAAGCTGGAAATTATTCAAATCCACAAGAGGAATCTTCGCATTCGGGTCCAGAGTTTTAAATTCTATTGCGGAAATCGGCGAGTAGTCAAACACATTCGTATCCTTATGATAAAATAAAGTATTCCTTTTTCTGATTAATAACATAAGATCAATGATGGTTGCCATATACATTTTCTCTCTTTTCCATCGTAGTTCTGTAGATAATATCATGCTCCCTGTGATCAGTATCCGGCAGACCAGAAAAAATTCCGGGCGAACCTTTATCCACAGATTATCCTATTCCCAGACTCTCTGGGCCTCCCCCGCATGGGGAATTGCCGTATATTTGGCGATGCTTTCATTGACCGTCACCAAATCCCCAACATGCAAATCATGAATGTCCTTATGTCCAGTTATGCGGGCAAACATTTCCAGCTCTTTGGCGGATACCTTTAAGAAATTGCCGACCCGCGCCGCGGCAGCCTCCTCCCGGAATCTTGCCCGAAGCTCCGGATTTTGGGTGGCCACACCGACCGGACAGCCGCCGCTGCCGCAGATCCGATATTGCTGGCAGGCCGCCGCAATCAAAGCAGCGCTGGCAATGGCAACTGCATCCGCTCCCATGGCCAGCGCCTTGGCAAAATCAGAGGAAACCCGCAGACCGCCGGTAATCACCAGAGAAATATCCGACTGGATGGAGTCCAGATACTTTCTGGCCCGCGCCAGGGCATAGATAGTCGGCACGGTTGTGGAATCCCTCAGCAAAAGCGGGCTGGAGCCGGTGGCTCCTCCACGGCCGTCAATGGTGATAAAATCCGGTCCCGCGTACACGCAAAATGCCAGATCCCGCTCCAGCCGGCCCGCAGCGATCTTAATGCCGATGGGCCTGCCTCCGGAGCATTCCCGCAGCGTATCCACCAAATCCTTTAAATCTTCCCTGGAATTGATCTCCGGGAACTTGCTGGGACTTTGAATATCCTCCCCCTCCTTCTTTCCGCGGATTCGGGCGATCTCCGGCGTCACCTTGCTTCCAGGCAGATGCCCGCCCATGCCGGGCTTCGTTCCCTGGCCGATTTTGATTTCAATAGCATCCGCCGTCAGCAGATTCTCCGTCGTCACACTGTATTTATTGGGAATATATTCAAAAATATAGCGATAGGACGCCTGCTTTTCCTCTGGCAGAACGCCGCCTTCTCCGCTGCACATAGCAGTCTTTGCCATGGCAGAACCCTTGGCCAGCGCTACCTTGGCCTCCTTCGACAAGGCCCCGAAAGACATATGGGATATATAGATCGGGCTTTCCAGCACCATAGGCTTTTTGGCATGTTTTCCGATCACCGTCCGCAAATTCACCGGCTCCTGATCCAAAAGAGGAGGCGGATCCAGCTGCGCCCCAAGAATCAGAATATCATCCCAGCCTGGCACCGGAAGCTGTGTACCCATGGCCGCATGGATGCTTTTCCCACTTACCGCCATCTCATGGATCTCTGCCATATACCTGCACGACGGATCCCTGCGGGCATACGCCGGATCATAGGCAAGCTCTGAATCGTCCCCCGCTGCCAGGGTTTCGCTCCCGGAATCCTCAAGTTTCTCGAATTTCGATACAGGCTGCCCGCACAAAGGGCAGCGCTCCAGCTCCTCGAATCTTTTTCCTTCCTTTTCCTCATCAAAAATCATACCACATACACTGCATCTGTACACTGCCATAGTAATCCTCCTCGTATGAGCTTTTCTCTCCTCTTTTATTTTACCACTCCCCCGCAGATATCGTCAAACATTCATTGACAAAAGCTGGCGCAGGAAATCCTGCGCCAGTTTTATTCATCAGAATGCAGGGAGATATCCACGGTCATCCAGTTTCGCACGCTACAGCAACCCTCTTCCCACTGAAAGCGACGCCGTATTTATAAATCACCTTTATTCCGGCCGTTTTCATTTCGGTGTCATATTTCTTATTTGAAATCTGTTTCAGGGCAGCTTCAGACAATTTTTTCAGACGGTCTTCCGTACAGTCTTTTTCAGCCTTCAGCTCAATCAAGATACCGGGAAGCCTATTGCTTTTCGGTCTGAGTTCCACGTCGTACCTGCCTTCACCAGATTCCCTGTTTGAAAGCACAAACACCCCTCCCAGCATGGCGCACAGGCCAAGCACGAATCCATGATAAAAATTCTCGCCAGCCGTATCAAACGAACTTACGGACTGGATAAGAAGCGTTTGGAGCAATGCCTGGATTTTCTCATTATCACCTGAAAAAATAGCCTCCTGGATGGAAACAGCCGTCGACTGTGGAATAATATGGCCGAGTTGCTGCAATATCTCCTTATGGTAAACAAAAGCAATCTCCTTATTTGGAATCGCTACACTGCACATAAAGTCCCCGTTGAATGAAGGAATTGTTTTTAATACTTTCAAATATCCTGCCACTAATAAAAAGCTGTATATCGTTGACGGGTTGTTTTTAATCTGTGGATAAATGACACCTGTATCAATGTAGGCGGTAAAGGATTCCTCGTTTATAAGCGATGTCAGACGGTCATATGTCTGTGCGTCTGCCTGCGAGATGATCTCCCCGATGATATCATTGCTGCCGGTGGACTGCCAGAATGCCCTTGGTTCGCATTCATTATTAAAATAATTAATAACTGACCATGGATTGAATATCTCCGTCTTGCCAAAACGGTATCCGTCATACCATTCACAAATCTCACCATATTTTTCAGGAACGCCGTAATACTCCGCCATTTTCTTTACTTCTTCAGGCGTGAACCCGAAATAAGTACTGTATTTGTTGTCTAAAACAGAATTAATTGTCAGATTATTCAACCCACTGAAAATGCTCTCCTTCGCAACACGGAGTATGCCTGTTAGGAATCCATAAGACAAATGTTTATTATCCTTTAAGCCTCCGGAAAACAGATTGCGCATAAAGAGGATAATCTTATCATAATAATCCTCCATATATCCCTGCTGGATTGGTATATCATACTCGTCGATAATAATAATCGGGGCGGTTCCATAATGCTTATGAAGCATGGAGGAAAGATCAAGGAGTGCCCTGGAAAGCCCGACTTCATCTGTTTCTCCTGACAGCAGCATTTCGAACGCCCTCTTTTCGAATTCGTTGCATTTACTGCTTGTACGTAATTCGCTGTGCCTCCCGGCTTCTTTGGAAAACACATCTTTGATGGCATCAAGGGTTTTTCCCCAGGAATCAAATTTGATATCCTTGAACGTAATAAAGATAACCGGATATTTACCTTGATATTCCTGGTATTTTTTTCCGCACGACCAGATCTTCTTATCTCTGAAATACACAGATGTATCCTCATCGGTCCTTTCAAAGAAAGTCCTGAACATATCCATATTCAGAGTTTTCCCGAACCGCCGCGGACGCGTGAAAAGCGAAACCATTGGGCGCTCATCAAGGAAATCTTTTATCATCATCGTTTTATCGATGTAGTAATATTCCGTGGAAGCCAGACGGTAATCAGAAACCCCGACAGGCAGTGGAAGCTTTTCAGGACGCTTGCTTTTTACATAACTGCCGGATTTAATACGGTTGTCTGCTGGTTTTTTGGTGTCTGCAGGAAGGAGCCATGACCTTCCATTTTTTCTTGCATTTTCTATTTTCCCTGCCCTGCAAAGGGCAGAAACTCTTCTTTCTGTTATGCCCCATAACGCAGCTGCTTCTTTTACGGACATCATATCAGACATGATATTAGTCAGCGCCCCCTTACACGGTATGTATACGGTTGACAGTGATTCTCTACAGATATGGTAACATTATTTCGGAATGATGTCAATTTTATTCAGAACAATGCCATTTTGCTTTGATATTATTCCGAACAATCACCGGCGCGTCTCATCGCGTTTTGCAGCCGGATATTCATTGCAAAGCAGCCGATACGGCGCCTCGTCCTCCTCAATCTCTGGAAATCTTCCCATTTTTTCATAGAAGCGATTGTCCGTATTATCATCATTACACTGGCTGACTTCTCCCAGCAAAACCGGCCCGCTGCCCTCCTCCACCTGAAAATCATGGTACATATACGGATAAATGGAAATGCTCTCCCCAGGAGTCAGACGGATCTGAGTCCCTGCCGGAACTGTCATTTCCCTTCCATCCACATGAACATGCACGTCCTTTTCCTTGTCCAGATCCTCCTCCGGTGTGGAACAATACACACGGATCAGCACATTTCCGCCGCCCCGGTTGATAATATCCTCCATCTTGGACCAGTGAAAATGCATGGGGGAATACTGCCCCTCCTTCAAATAGAGCAGCTTTTCCGCGTAGGATTTGGTATATTTATCGCGCATTTTTAAATTGCCGTTGCGGATCGTAATCAGGGAAAATCCCACCTTGTTAAAATCCCCCAGCCCGTAATCCGTAATATCCCATCCCAGCATATTGTCACGGATCTCATCATACTCATGCCCCTTTTCCTGCCACTCCTGGGGAGTGAAATTGCAAAAGGGCGGGATCGCAAACCGGCACTTTCTTATCATTTCTTCCATTTCCCTTAAGGCTGCGTTGATCTCACTTCGTTTCATGGAGATTTCCTCCTCTCCCTGTAAACCAGACATCGCTCCAGGTGCATTCTTCCATCATGGCTCTCTCTGCCCCTGCCTGTCGAAAACCACTTCATTGATTGATTGAAGGATCTGCTTCTTGATTCCATCCTGCAAATAATTTCTATTTAATTTTTTCTTGGAATATTTCAAGTAGCCATCCTTTGAAATTTCTCCTAAATAATTCGCAAAAAACTGTTCCCAGCTAAAATACTGTTCACTTTCCACAAAATCAGCCGTGTGCGAAAGCATATCCTTTATTTTAGGATTTTTGAAAATTCCGTCCATTTCAAGATGATTGATCACAAAATTCCGTCCATTTTTTAGAAAATAATCACATTTTTCCAAAAGTCTCAGACAGGCAGCATTAAAAAACCAGGAGAGACAACCATCCGCTTACCCGCGGATGAGATGCGCGTCCGCCGGATCGAAAGCGATCCAGGCCTCATCACCCACCGCGTATATTTTCTTATGTTTCGGGTTGTAATCGGTAATCTTTACCAGTTCGTCCTCCACCATCACATGATAGTTCTGATAGGAACCCATAAAGCAGGAAAGGACAACCTTACAGGGGAGCACACCGGCATCCGCCACAACCGCGGATTCCGGCCGGAGCATCAGCGTACAAGGGGTTCCTGCCTGGCAAGTCCCTGCATCCGCAAGGGAAAGCTGTACGCCGTGAATCTCCACTATGCCGGTGGAACCGCTGCCGGAAAGTACTTTCCCCCTAAGGAAATTCGCCTCACCGATAAAATCAGCCACAAATTCGTTCACCGGATGATAATAAATCTCCTGCGGGGTGCCGACCTGGGCCACCAGCCCCTTATCCATGACGATAATCCGGTCGGAGAGGCTCATGGCCTCAGACTGATCGTGGGTGACATAGATGGCCGTGATGCCGACCTCCTGCTGGATGCGGCGGATTTCTGTCCGCATCGTCACACGGAGCTTGGCGTCAAGGTTGGAAAGCGGCTCGTCAAACAAAAGCACCGACGGCTCAAGGACCAAAGCCCTTGCCAGCGCCACGCGCTGCTGCTGCCCGCCGGAAAGCTGGTTGGTCATGCGGCTCTCCATGCCGTTCATCTCCACCAGATCAAGGATTTTCAGCACACGCTCTCTGATTTCCTCTTTGGGGATCCTGCGCAGCTTGAGGCCATAAGCGACATTGTCGAAGACATTGTAATGCGGCAGCAGCGCGTAGCTCTGGAATACCATGGCCGTGTCCCGTTTGTTTGGCGTCAGCTCATTGATGGGCTGACCACCCAGGTAAATTTCCCCTTCATCCGGGCTTTCAAATCCGGCGATCATGCGAAGCGTGGTGGTCTTCCCGCAGCCGGAAGGCCCCAGAAGCGTCACAAAGCTTCCCGGCAGGATATCCAGGTTCGTATCCTTCACCGCGTAGAAATCCTTTCCCGTCTTCGGATCCTGATATATTTTGGAAATGTGTTCCAGACGAACACCTTTTTTTTCTTTTGCCATGGTCAGTTATCCTCCTTGATTTTTCTGCTGGTGCCGAAGAACCGGATAAACAGATTCATCAGGAGCACCGCCCCGTAAGTTATAATGATCAAAATCGTCGCAAAAGCGCAGGCGATTCCGAAAGAGCCTTTCTCTGCAAATTCATTGATCTGGACCGTAATCAGCAGATAAGACGGGGTCACCAGCAAAATGATTGCCGAGATCGCGGTGATGCTGCGCACGAAAGCGGTCACCAGACCGCTTAAGAAGGAATCCTTGATCAGCGGCAGCGTCACTGTCATAAACACCTGGAAACTGTTCGCCCCCATATCGTAGGCCGATTCCTCGATGGATTTGTCGATCTGGCGCAGGGCTGAGATGCCGCTGCGCGTGCCGGTAGGCAGGGACCGGACAATGAACACGATCACCAGGATCGCGCCGGTGCCGTAAAGCTGTTTCAACACGCCTGTGTGGAAGAGGCCGCCGGAAAAGCCACGGATATAGCCGATGCCCAGAACCGTACCGGGAACCGCCATCGCCAGCATTGAGACAAACTCAATGAATCCTTTAAGCCGGAAGGTCTTCTTTACCACCAGATAGGAAATGATCATGGAAAGAAGCGCCGTGATCGGAGCTGAGATCGCCGACAGCATGAAGGAATCCTTAAACGCCTTCAGGCCTTTATATTTTTTGAACACCATCTGGAACCATTTTAAGGTCAGGTGGAAATCATAGCCCCAGGTCTTAAACAATGCGCCGAAGGGCACACAGACATACATTATGACGACGAATAATGCCACACAGCAGCACAGCACCGTCAGCGGCAGCGTCACGCTCCTGTCCTCGATCAACATCCTTCCCCGCGATGCCTTGCCGGTAAGGGTGGCCGCCGTCTTTTTCTCCAGATAATATTTCTGCACGAAGAACATGCACATGGTGATGCAAAGCAGCACCACAGCCATAGCGGATGCGCCGTTCTTGTCGTAGGCGCCCGTGATGCGCAGGTAGATCGTGGTCGCCAGCGTATCGTAGGAGCCGCCGATGATCATCGGGTTCGCGAAATCCGCGATGGACTCGATGAAAGTGACCAGGAAAGCGTTTCCCAGACCTGGAAGCAGAAGGGGCAGCGTCACGCTGGTAAAAACCTTGCTTCTGGACGCGCCCATGTCCCGGGTCGCTTCCTCCAGAGACGGATCGATATTTTTAAGCAGGCCCTTCAGCATCATATAGCAGACCGGGAAGAAGGTCAACGTCTGTACAATGGCAATGCCCCAGAAGCCGTATACGCTGTTATCGTAAATATGCAGCAGATAGCGGGTGATGATGCCGGCCTTCCCGAACAGCATAATCATGGACAAGGACAGCACAAAAGGCGGGGAAACCACCGGCAGCATGGACACTACGGAAAACAGCACCGCCATGAACCTGGTTTTCACCTTTACATATACCTCCACATAGGCGAACAGGAGGCCCACCAGCGTAGAGGTGATGCCCACCAGGAAACCAACCTTCAGCGTGTTGGTGATGGCCGTGCGGAAACTGCCCATCTCCATGATGGATTTGAAAAACGATAAAGTAAGCCCTGTCCCCTCGGAATAGACGCTGTCCACAAGCAGAATCGCAAGCGGATACAGGATGAACAGTGTAAGGAAAGCGATCAGCACCACGATGGATGTCACCATGATCGGATCCGCCATCAGTTTTTTCCGCTCCAGCGCGGCGCCCTGTTTGGATCTCATAGTATCTCTCCTTGTATAATATTTCTGTAAGTTTTCTGCAGCGGCCGGATGATCGGCCCTGCAGGCAATGGGTCGTATTGAAAAAAGGAGGGCGAAATCCTCCGCCCTCCTCTCAGCTTTTATTCTGTCTGGAAACGGTCGTCAGCCTTGTCGCCCAAAGCTGCCATCACTTCCTCAACATAAGTACCGATATTGTTCTTCGCGTCCTCGAAATCATAATCCATGACATTCTCCGGATCCAGACCAAACTCCGTGGCGATCTCCGGCTGCTGTGCATTGTCGATCATCAGGAACTGATAAGAACCATTCTGCGCAGCCAGCTCCACACACTGGGGAGAGAGCGCGTACTCGATCCACAGCTTCGCGGCGTTCTCATGTTTGGCGCCCTTGAAGATGGCAGTCGCTCCGATCTCGTAGGATGTACCGCTGCTGGGGATGATCAGCTCGATGTTGCCGTAGCCGTTATCCACAATCTGGGTGATGCCGTCATGCAGGAAGCCGATGCCGACTACACACTCACCGGTACCGATGTTCTTGGAGGGGCCGGAGCCGGACTTGGTGTAAACTTCGATGTTCTTGTCCAGGTCTACCAGATACTGGATGCCCTCGTCGTGGCCGTATTTCTGGATCATGGTGTTGATGACCAGCTTCGCGGTGCCTGCGGTGTTATAATTGGACAGCCAGATAAGACCCTGATACTTCGGATCGGTAAGGTCGGCCCAGTCCGCGGGAGCCTCGATGCCCATGCGCTCCAGCTCATCCTTGTTCACCATGATGCCGAGGATGCCCTTGTAGATGCCATACCAATTGCCGTCCGCGTCCTGATATGCTTTGTTCATCAAATGGGACGCGTTGACCGCCGCATAGGGTTCCAGAAGACCCTCCGCGGCCACCACATTGTAAGGATCCGTAGTGCCGCCAAACCATACGTCTGCCGACGGGTTTCCATTTTCTTCCTCAATCTTTGCCTGAACCTCGCCGGTGGAAAGGCGCTGATAGCTGACCTTGATTCCAAACAGCTGCTCGAAATTCTCACAGGCCGCCGCCAGATACTCTTCCTCACAGGAGCCGTAAACAACCAGCTCACCTTCCGCCTTGGCCGCCTCAATAAGCGCCGCGATCGCTTTCGGATCATCGGTATCTATCGGAATCACAACGGCCTCGGCCGCGGTCTCCGGAGCCTCAGTCTCAGCAGCCGCTGTCTCTGCTGCCTTTGTCTCAGCTGGCGCGGCCGCGGCAGTGGTCTCTGCCGGTTTGCTGCCGCCGCATGCAGCCAAAGAGGCCGCCATCATAGCCGCCAATCCTAACGCAAGTATTTTTTTCATCCTGTTTTCCTCCTCATATGATATGTTTTTAGGTTACCTGCATCGGACGGATAGGTGAACCGTCGTCCACATATCCAAACCTGATGCTCTTATTTTAAACCCGAAACAGACAAGTGTCAATATAAATACGGAAGTTACAATTCACAGCCTGCCTGCTCAAATCGGCTGTGAATAGTAACATACGGGATCAAATAACCCCGGTCACGCTCAGGACAATCTGCGCGATGATCGCGGAACCGAGGAAGGTGCCCACAAAAGTGAACAGCGCGACCAGGACAATGGCGACGCCCTGTTCCCGGAAGGTATCCATATCTTTTCCGAGGGAAATGCCCGCGTAAGCGAGGATCGGCGTACAGAGCGGAAGCAGACCGATCTTCCCCATGGCCGCGCTGGAAAACTCGGCGAAGGGGACGCCCGGGATCGTGATGATGATCGCGATCAGGGAAATATAGGCGATAGCCGGAAGATTCTTCGGGGCGACCTGATTGATCAATTCATAAATCAGGCATCCGACAATCGTACATGCTAAGAGGAGCAGCATTCCCGGGAGGGATTCCATCGGAGTCACCGGGGCGCCCGCTTTCCATGTGCTGATAAAATTTCCTGCCATCGCGAACAGCGAAACCAGGATCAGACACTTCATTCGTTTCATCCATACCTGTGCACTCATAATCATTTTCTCCTTTATTCTGCTTTCATCTTTGCTTTTCTGGCGATGGGCTGACCGTCCTTGTAATGTTTGTTTTTCGCGGTCATCTTCCTGTACATCCACTCACACATCGGAATCGCGATAAAGATGCTCATATACAGGCTGTCCACCGTGCTCAGCATATTGCTGGTCGCCGCGTAGGCCGTGACCTGATCTGCCATGTCCGGATAAGCGCTGACCACCGCCGCGAGACCCGCCGACATCATGGACGCGGATCCGGTACCGCAGGCCATCCCCAGCGCGTATGGATGGAAAAGATTCAGGGAGCAGAGAATGGATACGGTAATTCCATAGAACAAGGTTCCGAGAACCGTTCCGGTAATGTACCCGCCCATGACGCCGGTCCCTTCCGGAGAATCCAGACCATATTTATCAGCCACAACGGCCAGGGAACTCTCCCGCGAGTTGGAAAAGCAGCATCCGATGGCCGCCCGGCCCATATGGAAGACCGCGACAGCGATGGGAAGTGCCAGAAGCGCTGTGCCCAAGTTTCCGAATTCCTGCAGGATCAGGGCCGGGCCGGCTTTGATCACATTGCCGATATTCGGTCCGATGGTGGAACCGATCTTCGCAGTCAGCATCATGACGCTGATCCCGATATAGGGGGAAGCCTCCTCCATCATCTGCTTCGGGATCAGCTTCGCGACACCCAGAATGCCTCCAAGAATCAGAACATAAAGCATCGGGAACAGGGAAAACGCCATAAACCCGAAATCAAACTTCTGGGTTCCGATCAGCTCCGCGATCAATGTAAGGATCAATGCCAATCCATGGATCTTCCAATCTAATGCGTTGTCTTTCATAATCATTTTCCTCCTCAGCCTTCTATATGGCCCCACTCTTTTAAATACTCTTCTTTCGTCATAACCGGGGTAAAGCTTTCCTTCACAGCGAGACCGGTCTTTGCGCCGTCCGCCAACAGATCGATGGCGGTCATGATCAGGGCTTTCGCGGCCGTGATGTAGGCCAGCTCCTTATCTTCGATCTCAAAATCCGGGCAATGCGGGCCTCCGGTCGCTCCGCCGATATATGCATGCACCGTCGGAAGGAGATGGGAAATATCGCCCGCGTCCGTGGAACCGCCGCTGGATCCGGAGATGCACTCTGTCTTTTCTTCGCCGATCAGGCTGCAAAGGTTCTGATACATCAGATCCGCGAGGGGCTGGTGGATGACCACCGGAAGGTAACCGGGAAGCTCCGTGATCTCGCACTGGGCGCCCACAGCGTAGGCTCCGGCCTCCAGTGCCCGGTTGACCTTTTTGCTGGCATCCAGGATCGCCTCCACGCTCGCGCCGCGGACATACGTCTCGATCCGCACGTCGGAGGGAACGATATTGACCAGGTCTCCGCCCTTGGTGATGATGGGATGGACGCGGATATGATCCTCGTCGCGGAAAGTCTCGCGCTGGGCATGGATCGCCATAAGCCCGATCTCAGCCGCGTTCAACGCATTGATACCGTCAAAGGGGGCTCCGCCCGCGTGGGCTTCTTTCCCCGTATATTTCACCAATTTCCCCACAAAACCATTGGCCGGGCTTCCGGCATTGGCCTTGATCGCCTTTCCATGTGTGGACTGGGTGTGCTGCATGACCATCACATCCACATCGTCCATCACGCCAAGCTTCACGAATTCCTGCTTTCCTCCCAGGAAGCTGATCTTTCCTTCCTCCCTCAGCTTATTGCGGTACTCCAGCTCCACGAATTCCTCGCTGGGAACGGCCATCAAAACGATATCCCCGGACAAGTCCTTCATAATATCCGCGTCGTGAAGCGCGTAGGCGACTCCCGCCAGCCCGGCAAGCATACAATGGTGCCCGCAGGCATGGGCCGCGCCCGTAAGGGAATCAGCACAGGGATGCGCCGGGACAATCACCGCGTCCAGTTCACCCATGAGAGCCACCTTCAATTTGCTTTCCTTCCCCTTCTGGTTGGAAATCACGCCGGTGAGGGCAACATGGTCCTGATGCTCGAACCCCAGCTCATCCAGAAGCGCCTGAAACTTCTTCGAGGTCTTTATTTCCTTATAGCCCAACTCCGGTTCCGCGAAAATGGAGTCGCCGAAGGCGATGATTTTTTCTCGATTCTTGTCAATCGCCTGACATGCGGCTTTTTTCAACTCCTCCTTTGACCGTTGCATTTTTGTTCCTCCTAGTATAATATATTTTCCTTTATCTTATCAGGTTCAAAAGAAATTGCAAGAAACTTTTTGCCGCCGGATTTCTTTTTCAGGAAAATATCTCTGCCAACGGGCAAATCCGGATTTCTTCCTTTTCAAGGGTGTCGCGGATCTTTTTCACAAACTCCAACGCCTTCACGCCGTCCCCATGGACACAGATGGAATCAGCCCGGATAGGAATATCCCGGCCGGTCACCGCACGCACCTTCTGCTCTTTGACCATGCGCACCACCCGGCTGATGGCCTCCTCCTCATCGGTGATCATAGCTCCGTCCTTGCGCCGATCCACCAGAGTGCCATCCTCCTCATATGCGCGGTCGGCAAAGACCTCCAAAGCTGTCAAAAGTCCCATATCCATGGCCGCCCTCGCCAGCTCCCCGCCGGATAAGGCCAGCACTATCAGACCGGGATCAAATTCCCGGATAGCCTCACAGATCGCCCGGGAAAGCTTATAATCCTTAGCGGCCATATTATAAAGAGCGCCGTGGGGCTTCACATGCTGCATGTTTAGTCCCGCGGCCTTGCAGAAGCCGGACAAAGCCCCTAGCTGATAAAGAACATAGGCATGGGCCTCATCCGGCGTCACATTCATATTTCTCCTTCCAAATCCCATCAGGTCCGGAAAGCCCGGATGGGCGCCCACCCGGATCCCAGCCTTCTTCGCCATGGCGATGGTCTTTGCCATCACCACCGGATCTGAGGCATGGTAGCCGCAGGCCACATTGGCCGAGGTGATCAGCGGGATGATCTGATCATCCATCCCCAGGCTATAGCGCCCGAAGCTCTCCCCCAAATCGCTGTTTAAATCCACACAATACACGATGTTTCCTCCTGTTTTTATTCTTCACTGATTTTCATGCATGTCTCGATAAATCCGGTATCGGCTTTTCCCTCACGGAACACGGGATGCCGCATGATCTGGTACTGGAAATCCAGATTGGTCTTCACCCCCATGATCAGCATCTCATCCAGGGCGGATCGCATCTTCCGGACTGCCGCCTCCCGCGTCGGAGCATGCACGATGACCTTGGCGATCATGGAATCATATTCCGACGGGATCCGGTATCCGGCATAGATTCCGGTATCGACCCGCACCCCATTTCCGGCGGGAAGGTGCATATGCGAGATCACCCCCGGGCTCGGCATAAAATTCATCTCCGGGATCTCCGCATTGATCCGGCATTCGATGGCATGACCTTTGATGGAAATGTCCTCCTGGGTGAAGCTAAGCGGCTCGCCCATCGCTACCCGGATCTGTTCGATGATCAGATCCGTCCCCGTCACCATCTCCGTCACTCCGTGTTCCACCTGAATCCGGGTGTTCATCTCCATAAAGTAAAAGGTTCCGGCGGGATCTACGATATATTCAATGGTCCCCGCATTGGTATAGCCTACGGCTCTGGCCGCCTGGACGGCGAACCGGCTCATCTCACGCCGGGTCTCCTCTGACACCGCCGGGGACGGGGACTCTTCAACCAGCTTCTGGTGGTTTCTCTGTATGGAGCAGTCCCGGTCGCCCAACGCCACCACATGCCCGAACCTGTCGGCAATGATCTGGATCTCCACATGGCGGGGATGTTCCACAAACTTCTCCAGATACATGGTATCGTCTCCAAAAGCATTGGCGGACTCCCGCTGAGCCATATTGAACTGAATTTCAAACTCGTCTTCCTTTCCGGCGACACGCATCCCCTTCCCGCCGCCGCCGGATGAGGCCTTGATCATCACCGGATAGCCGATCTCCTCCGCCAGTCTCCGCCCGGTCTCCACGTCGTACACCGGCTCTCTGCTTCCGGGTACCACCGGGATACCGGCATCCATCATGGTCTTTCTGGCATGGGATTTATTTCCCATCTTATCGATGACATCCGCCTCGGGTCCGATAAACACAATTCCGTTCTCCTGGCATTTTCGCGCGAACGCGCTGTTTTCCGACAGGAAGCCATAGCCGGGGTGGATGGCGTCGGCCTCCGTGTTGATGGCCGCCGCGATGATCCGATCCATATTCAGATAACTGTTTTTTGCCGGCCCTTCCCCGATGCAGACCCGCTGATCCGCCAGCTGGACATGAAGGCTTTTCTCGTCCTCCTTCGAATAGATCGCCACGCTTCGGATTCCCATGTTCCGGCACGCCCGGATAATGCGAACCGCGATCTCGCCGCGGTTCGCGACCAAAATCTTCTGAAATGCCATGGCAAACCTCCTCTACAGACGTCTCACGCGGAACAATGGCTGGCCATACTCTACCTTCTGCTCATTGCTGACCAGAATCGCCAGGATCTCACAGTCGTATTCGCATTGGATCTCATTCATCAGCTTCATGGCCTCCAGGATACATACCGTCTGGCCGCTTTTTACCCGGTCCCCCACGCGGACGAAGGCCGGCACATCCGGCGCCGCCGCCGAATAGAAGGTTCCGACAATCGGGGATGTGATAAACAATTTCTCCTCTTCTTCTGATTCCTCTTCCTTCCCGGCCGCCGCATTCGCCGCCGCGGGCACAGGGCCATATGGCACGCCAGCCGCCACCACCGGCGGATTGTCCAGCTTGCTCAAGGTGATTTTTAAATCCCCTTCTTTATAAGTAAACTGTTTCAGGGACGAATTTTCGATAATACGCACCAATCCTTCAATCTTTTCCAAATCCATATCCACACATCTCCTTATATGATATGTTTGAAAGTTACCTGCACTGCCTGCGCCAAAGCGCTACTGGGCTTCAAAAAGCCTGGTGAGCCGTTTTGCTGTCAGGCGGCATTCCAATACTTCCTTGCAGGGCTGATGGATTTTCTTTCTTATCCGATCCAGTTCCCTGATTTCTTCCAGATAAAGACGCTGAGCCTCTTGAACAGTGATGGCCGAAAAGCGGATCTTGTGATCCGTCTTTCTCTGTACAAGCTTGGGAATGTCCACCGAGGCCACAGTGGCAATCTTGGCGTATCCGCCGGTGGTCTGGCGATCAGCCAGCAGGACAATCGGTTTCCCATGGGACGGCACCTGGATGGAGCCAAAAGCGATTCCGTCCGAAATAATATCAGAAGTTTCCTTTGAGGCGATAAACGGTCCATCCAGACGACATCCCATCCGGTCAAAATCACTGGTCACCACGTATTCGCTGTTTAAAAATGTGTCGATCCCCTGTTTGCTGAATCTGTCATCCTGAGGCCCCATCACAACCCGCAAGACCGCCTCTTCCTGATCAAACTCATCCAAATCCAGGGTTCGGGACAGAAAAAACGGAAGGTAGGGTCTTTTGATCCGGAAATTGATATAGTCTCCGGCTTCCAGCTTTCTCCCCTTGAAACCGCCAAGATGACATTTTAAATTGGTGCATCGGCTTCCCATGACCACCGGGATTCCCAGATAACCGGAAAACGCCACATAGCCACGGCTTCCGGTCCTGGCGCTGCCAAATTTTAAAATATCGCCCTTTTTCATATACAGAGCCGTGTACATGGGCGCAGGCTCCCCATTGATGGTGGGCTGGAAATCTCCTCCGGTGATGGCGATAATGGTGGTCGCCGTAAATTCCAGCGTAGGTCCGATCAAGGTAAATTCCAGAACCGCCTCATTTTCCGGGTTGTCGATCAGAAGATTGGCGATCTTGAAGGAACGGACATCCATCACACCGGCAACGCCAAAGCCCTGGCTCTGGTATCCGGTCCGCCCCAGATCCTGAACCGTCGTCAGCATTCCGCCTTTCAATATGCGAATTCCCATCTTACATCTCCCCCTCGCGAATGACGCATTGATACGCATCCCGTTCTACTAAATCCCTGATCCGCTGATACTCCCCCTCATCGATGGGGAAAAACCGGATGTAGTCCCCGGCCGCAAACAGGATCGGAATCTCCCGTTCCGGGTCATAGGTCTTCACCGGGGTCATCCCCATGAGCTGCCAGCCTCCAGGCGAGTCCAGAGGATAGATGCCCGTCTGGGAACCTCCAATCCCCACGCTGCCCGCGCTGATATTTTTTCTCGGATTGGCCAGCCTCGGGGTGTGGATCCGCTCATCCAATCCTCCCAGATAACAGAAACCCGGAAGGAATCCAAGCATATAAATCAGATAATCCGTGGAGGAATGGATCCGGATCACCTCCTCCTCGCTCAGCCCGGCATGGCTGGCGATCGTTCCCAGATCCGGTCCATAGGATCCGCCGTAGCAAACCGGGATCTCAAAAACCCGTTTTGGGTACGCCCCGGCCTTGAAATCCATTTTTGCCAACTCCCGCAGCCTCTTTTTCATTTTGTCGTAGGAGACGATGCGCGGATCGTAATTGACCAGCAGGGAAGAAAAGGCCGGTATGATATCCACCACGCCCTCAATCTGCTGCTCTCGCATCAGCTGCACGACCATGGAGATCTTCCGGTTGATCTCCTCATTGATCTCATCGCCGAATTCAATCAAAATCGAGGAATCCCCTGCCGGTACGATTCTAATATTTTGCATGAAAAATCCTCCATTTATTTATCCAAGCAGTCCGCCCAAATTATTGATAAAGGTGGTCAAACCCAAATAAGCGGACATGACAACCACGATCACGCCCAGAACCAGCAGCCAAGCCGGATGCCTGTAATTCTCGCCCATGACACTCTTTTTCTGGGACGCGATCAGGCAGATTCCCAGAGTGATCGGAAGGATCAGCCCGTTAAACGCGCCTGCCAGAACCAGCAATACCGCCGGATTGCCAAGAAGTAGCATAATCAGGGTGGATACCACGATAAAACCGATAATCACCTGGTTTTCATACTCCGCGATCTTCTTGTGGAAGGTCTTTAAAAACGATACGGAGGTATAGGCCGCCCCGATGATCGAGGTGATGGCGGCACACAAAAGCACCAGTCCAGCGAAGCGATATCCGATCTGCCCGGCTCCCTTGAGGAAAGCGTCCGCCGCAGGATTTCCCGCATCCAGCTCCACGCCTTTCACAACCACGCCCAGGATCGCCAGAAACAGCAAGACGCGGACCAGGGCCGCAATCAACATGCCAGTCAGGGAGCTTTTTGTGATCTCACCCAGATTCTTCTCTCCGGTGATGCCCGCGTCGATCAGCCGATGCGCACCGGAAAATGTAATGTATCCGCCCACGGTTCCGCCAAGCAGGGTCAGGATGGGCGCAAACAAGGCAGTCGTGCCGCTGGATGGAACAAATGTATTTTTGATGGCTTCGCCCATCGGCGGTTTCACGATCAGAATCACGATGAAAATCAAAATGATCATAAGACCGCCCAGAATCTTCGTCAGGGTATCCATGGCTGCCTTGGCATTTTTCAGCAGGAACACGACGATGGCCAGTGCCCCGGCAATGATGTAGCCCGCCTGATTCGGAATTCCAAGAAGGGTATTCAGCCCCAGGGCGCCGCCGCCCACATTTCCGATATTAAATACCAGCCCGCCAAGGACTATCATGAAGGAAACAAAATACCCAAGCCCCGGAAGGAGCTTATTGGCCACATCCTGTCCGCGAAGCCCGGTCACGCAGAGCACACGCCAGATATTCAGCTGCGCGACTGCCGACAGAATCACAGAGACCAAAATCACGAACCCGAAGCTAGCTTGAAATTTTCCTGTAAAGGTCGCCGTCTGCGTCAGAAATCCTGGCCCGATGGCTGATGTCGCCATCAAAAATGCCGCCCCTAACAGTGCGCCGCCGCCTTTTTTCTTCTCTCCCATATGTTTTGTCCTCCTTTTCCTATTCTGCCTTCTCCATATATTTCCCTCTCAAATCTCCGATATTCCCCGGCAGATAAACAAAAAAAGCATACAATGATCCCTGTCACACGTCATTGTATGCATTTCTTCGTTTCGATTTGAGATTATTGAGAGTATAATGGAAAAATTACTTTATGTCAACCCCCTATTACATTTTTTTATTTGTAAGTATCACAATCTTTTAGTTGTAGGGCGTGCCTCTTTCCGCTTTTGTATCCACTCCGCGCGCGTCACTTCAAGCTCGCAATCATGGTTTACATCGCGTAGCCCTGGACAAACACGAACAGCAAATACCCCAGCGTCAGACACAGCCCAAGGCAAAACAGCATCAGCCCAAAGGAAAAGCTTTCCTCTACCAGCCGCGCGTTTCTCTTTACAGCATCCTCAAAGCGTATCAGCTTATTGGCGCCGGAGGAAGCCGCAGGCACCGCATTCCGGAAAGCCTGCGCCGCCAGAGAACGATGGGTGGTTCTTCGAAGCAGCAGGATGATCCCGTCCGCCAGATGATCCATGGCGCGGCATACCACCGCGGAAACCGCCAGAAAGACCATAACTACCGTGGAGAGCAGGTAGCGATCCAGAAAACCAAACACCGCCCCGCAAACCCCCGGAAGCAGAATGGTAAGCACCGGGCGGTAAATCAGATTCTCCAGATCCAGCCAGCCCGGCCAGCGGTCCACATATTGGTTCTGACTCATCAAACATTTCCGGATCACCAGAAAATACAGCACGATGCCGATTCCTATGGAAATCAAGCCGCCTTTGATATTTTCCAGACTGAAATAGGAAACCGGATGCGCCATGCCCTCCGCCAGGAAAAAGCACTGCCCCAGATCTGCCAGGCGATTCATAGTAAGATCAGGCGTCATGCCCAAAGCAAAGACCAGCGCGGCAGGAACCGCCAAAGCCAGGGCGCTGGCCTTTTTCATATAGCCTCCGCCCATGCCGTCAAACTCCGCCTGCCGCTTACGGTCGCTGTTTTCCTCCACAAAAAGAGCCACAAACAGTTTCAGCATGTAAGAAACCGTCATTCCGCCGGTGAATAAAAAGATCCACTCCACAGCCATCCACACGGTTTTGTCTGCCGCCAGACCGAAGGGCCCGGCCGCCACGGCCGCGCCGGATTCGATCAGCTCCCGATATTCCACAATGCTCTCATGAATCAACGTCTTGCTGACGTAGCCACTCCAGCCCGGAATGCCGCTGATGCCCAAAGCTCCCATGAGGAAGCAGTCAGCCAACAACGGTTTTTTTCTGCCAAAGCCCTGGATCTGGTTTAAATCCAGCTGATGCAGGTTCATAAATACCGCGGCGGCGCACAGAAACAGCACCAGCTTAAACAGGGAGTGATTCACCATGTGAAGCAGCGCCCCACGCGCCGCGATGGATGGATTTTCCCCCGCCGATGCCAGCAGCACGCTCATGCCGATTCCCGTCAGAATAAAACCGATCTGAGAGACGGAGGAACATGCCAGAGTCCGCTTTAAATTCACCGAAAAGACCGCCAGCAAGGCCCCCACAAACATGGTCACCAGCCCCAGCCCGACAATCAAAAGCCCCCAGGAAACATCGGTCCCGAAAATCCGGCAGGAAACCACGATGATTCCGAAAATTCCGGTCTTGGTCAAAATACCGGAAAGCAAAGCGCTGGCCGGCGCCGGAGCCACTGGATGGGCCTTGGGCAGCCAGATATGCAGCGGAAAACATCCCGCCTTGGCTCCGAAGCCGAAAAGCAGCAAGCCGCCTGCCGCATAAAGACGCGCCTGATGTCCTTCTGCCACGGCCAAAGCCGCGCATTCCCGCAGCCGATCCATATCCAGGGTGCCAAAAAGGTCATAAAGCAGATAAAGCCCCATCAGCATCACCAGGCCGCCGATCACCGCCACGGCCAGATAGGTCTGGGCCGCCCGCAGGGATTCCTGCTTTTCGTCAAAGGCCACCCACACATAGGACGTGAAGGACATGATTTCAAAAAAGAGAAAGGTGGTGTAAAGATCCTCCGATAAAAACACCCCCGCGGTTGCCAGAAAGGTGGCCCAGAAAAACACATAGTAGCGCGTTTTTTTCTCATAATGGGCCATATATTCCTTCGAAAACACGCCGCTGACCAGCCACATCAGAATGGCCACGGCCAGATAGATCAGCCGGAAGCCATCCAGCCGAAGGTGAAGGCCAAACCCGCAAACGCCCGGGATCCAAAAATCCATGGCGCCCGCTTCCCCAATCAAGCCGCTCATCCGGCCTCACCTCCTATCATTGTCAAAAAGGACTTAAGCGGCTGGGAATGAAGCCCCAGTCCCAAAATCACAACCGCAAAAATCACAAGCGGAACCAGCATCATCCAGTTGGGATCCTCCGCATCTCCGCCAGCCGGAGTTTTCCCATTCTCCGGGGTTTCTCCGGAAAGCGTTTGAGCCGGGCCCGGATCCGCCGACGCCTGAGCGCCTTTAGATCTTTTTGCAGGTAGCCGCGGAAAATACGCCCGTATCAGCACCGTCAGCATATAAATTGCCGTCATCAATGCCGAATAAAGCAGCACGGCCACCGCCCCGAAAGCGAGACATCCGATCCCGAAGCCGCCGTTTTTCTCCAGCCAGCCGATCCCGCAGGAAAAGGCCGCACCGGCGATATTCCATTTGCTGATAAAGCCGGCAAACAGCGGAATCCCCACCAGGGAAAGGCTGGCCACCGTCAGACAGCCGAAGGTCACCGGCATTTTCCGCCCCAGGCCGTCCAGCTCATAAACATACGTCTTTCCCGTCTGATGCATGACCGCGCCTGCGCAGAAGAAAGAGCAGATCTTCATAAAAGCATGGGCAACCATATGCCAAAGCGCCGCCGCAAGCCCCAGAGGGCTCATCATGGAGGCCGCCAACAGAATATAGGACAGATTGCTGATGGTGGAATAGGCGAGACGCCGCTTCCAGTGAACCTCCTTCACCGCCATGGTGGAGCCGTAAAGGATCGTCACCATGGCTGCCGCCATGGCCACCCACTGGGCCCAGCTTCCCCGCAGGAACTCCGTGCCGAAGCAAAAATAGGTCAGACGCAGGATCGCGAAGGCGCCGGATTTGACCACCGCCACCGCATGCAGAAGCGCCGTCACCGGAGTAGGAGCCACCGTGGCCGGGGGCAGCCATTTATGACAGGGAAACAGAACTGCCTTCACCCCAAAGCCCCAGAACGCCATCAGATACATCAGCAAAAGCAGATTCCGGCTGACATTGGCCCGATTCAGATCCAGCATGCCTCCCGCCACAAACTCCGTGTTCCCGCTGGCGGAAAAAGTCAGCACAAACACCAGCCCCAGAAAGGCAAAGGCCGCACCGCCGATGGAATAATACAGATACGTCCGGCTGGCCCGCACCGCCTCCTTGGTCATGGGAAACAGAACCAGCGGAAGAGTCGCCAGGGTCAGCATCTCATAAAACAAATATAACGTGATCAGATTTCCCGCCAAGGCGATCCCCGCGGTCACGCCATAAGTCATCAGGTAAAAGGAAAAGAAGGTAGGCTTTTTCTTTTCTTTTTTCATATATTCAAATGAATACAGCACGGCCAGCGGCCACAAAAAGCCGATCAGCCCTGCAAACACCCTGCCCATCCGGTCCATGCGGAACATGACTTTCAATTCTCCATACAGACGGAACAGCACAAACTGATCCTGCACCCCCGCATGAAGCATCAGCCACAAAATCACCAGACTGTTTAAGACCGTGACCCCTTCCACATACATTTTCAAAAATCCATAGGACGAGATCCCAAAGCCTTCCCGGTTCTCGGCCTCCTGCTTGCGGATCCGCCTTGAGAGCGGCCCGAACTGGCTTGCCAGCAAAAGCGCCATTCCCGCCGCCAGCGGAAGGAGGGTCGGCACTGCCAATAACATTTCGTTCATCCCTGATCCCTCCGTCAAAGCACAGTCCCCGCGATTTTACCGATCATCTCAAGAAGCGGCCCCGGAAAGCAGCCAAACAGCACAGCGCCTGCCGTCAGAATCAGCATCGGCGCCAGCATCCCAAAACCTGGTTCCTTTCCCGCCAGCTTCCGCTCCCGGATCTCCTGATCATCAAAATCCGCTCCCGGAAAGAATCCGTCGATGGTCAAGGGCAGCAAATACCCGGCTGTCAAGAGGGCGCTGACCAGCAAAACCACCGGTCCGATCCAGGAAAAGGCTCCTGTCCCGGAAGCTAACGCGCCCTGGGCCAGATACCATTTGCTGATAAATCCGCTGGCAGGGGGGATTCCCACCAGAGCCAGAGATACCAGGGTATAGCAGCCCAAAGTCACCGGCATGACCCTGCCAAGCCCCCGCATCTGACCAACACGGGTCCAGCCGGTGCAAAAAATGATAGCTCCCGCCGCCAAAAAAAGCGCATCCTTGATGAAAGAATGAAAGACCACATGGGACAAAGCTCCCGTAAATGCCGTCGGCTCCAGAAGACTTAATCCGAACAGTATATAGGACACCTGGCTGACCGTGGAATAGGCCAGCCTTTTCTTCATCACCGGCTCCCGATAGGCCAGCATGGAACCCATAAATATAGTCAAAAGGGTCAGTAAAATCCACACCTTCTGCACCCAGGTTCCGCGGATCAAATCCGGCCCGGCAATATAGTATACCGCCCGGATCAATGCCAACACGCCGGATTTGGTGATCACACCAGAAAGCACCGCGCTGGCCGGCGCCGGAGCCACCGGATGGGCGGCCGGCAGCCAGCCATGGAGCGGGAACATGCCTGCCTTGGTCCCAAAGCCAATCACCATGCAGAAAATCGCTGCCAGGAACAGCCCTTTCCTCCCGGAAACCATGGCTGTGTCCAGGACGCCACCAGGACAAAAAGTCAGATCGCCGCACGTAACCGACAAAAAAAAGATTCCAAACAAGGCCAGAAACGCGCCCGCAATGGAATAAAACAGGTATTTCAGACCTGCCGTCACCGCCTCCTTTGTCCGCTCATGAAGCACAAGCGGCAGGGATGTCAGCGTCATCAATTCATAGCAAACGTAAAAGGTAATCAGGTTGGCGGAAAAATCCAGCGCCAAAAGCACTCCAAGCACAATCAGAAAAAACCCGAAAAACCGGTCTTCCTCCTTTTCGTGGGTCATATACAAAACCGAATAAATACCCACCAGCAGCCACATGGTCACCGTCAGCCCGGCAAAGAGCCGGCTGATTCCATCGATCTGAAAGGCTACAGCAGTATTTTCCGTCAGCTGCCACAGCCTCAGTCCACTGCCGTTTCCGGCCAGAACTGCCGCTGTCAGGACCGCACTTCCCGCAAGGCCAGTCAAAACCGTTCCAACAAGCAGTCCGCGGTTTTCGCGAAATCCCTTTCCTGCCAGCACCAAAACTCCTGTCAATATAGGAAGCATCACCGGCAAAATCAGCATCACATTTTCTTCCATAAGCGTTTCTCCCATCATCAATCAAACATTGCCAGACCATCCGCGATCGCCTTCACCACCGGCTGGGACTTCAGGCCCAAAAACAGATTCAGCAGAATAAAGCAGACAATGGCCAGCCGCAGCATCCAGCGAGAGCCGGCCGTCCGGACCGGTCCCGGCGGCATTTTCGCATCGCCCTCTCTGCGTCTGGTATAGAGCGTAATGACCAGCCGCAAGAAATAAACCGCGTTCAGCACCGTGCTGACGGCCAGCCCGATCATCGTAAGCAGCATTTTATGAGGACTCTGCAGCGCCGAGGTGGCAAACAAAAGCTTCGAGATAAAACCGGAAAGCATGGGAAAGCCTACCATCGATAAGGCTCCCACCGTAAACCCGATTCCGGCCAGGGGATTGCGGTAGGCGGCTCCCCGCAGGCTCCGATAATCCTTTCGCTCCCCGGACACCTCATAAAGCCCGATGGCGCTGATAAACAACAGCGCCTTGGTCGCCGAATGGGTAAACATATGAAAAATGGCCGCCACCATCCCGGCCTGAGTTCCCAGGCCGATTCCCATGTAAATATATCCGATCTGAGCCACGGAGGAATAGGCGATCATCCGTCTGGTATCCTCCTCCCTGATCGCATGGATCGAACCCATGATCATGCCCGCCAGCCCAAAAAGAAACAGCACATTGACGAGCCGGCTGCCGATCACATTTTCCCGTCCCAGTACCCGATAAAAAATTTTGATCAGCAGAAAAATATAGCCTTTGGATACCAGGCCGGATAATATCGCGCTGGCCGTCGGGGTGGCGTAACCGTAGGTATCCGGAATCCAGGAATGGAAGGGATACAGGCCGCTCTTAATGGCCAGGCCCACGCTGATCACCGCCAGGATCACCAGCATGGG
Organism: uncultured Lachnospiraceae bacterium; assembly: GCA_964537765.1. Lineage (GTDB taxonomy): Bacteria > Bacillota > Clostridia > Lachnospirales > Lachnospiraceae > Brotaphodocola. The sequence goes on along the minus strand of CAZICB010000001.1, from coordinate 78,651 downwards.
GATCTCGTAGCTGCCAGCCGCCTCGATAGCCGCCACCGCTTCCCTGGCCGGACTCATCAGCAGATGGCCGGTCACATCGTACAAAAGGGAAAGGCCGATCAGAAACAGGCCGGAGCCAAGCTGGCTCATAACCATGTAACGAATGGCTGCCGTAAAGCTGCGTCCCCGCTGCCGGATCATAATCAGTCCGCAGCCGGCAATCGTATTGATCTCCACAAATACATAAGCCGTAAACAGATCATTGGTATAAATCAGGGCCAGCAGGGAGCTGAGCATCAGATCGATCATAATAAAAAACAGATTAAGCTTTGCGTTCTCCACATCTTCAAAGGTGTGCCCCATGCCGCCGATCACGGAAAGGAACATGACGATGCCAAACAAGACAGCCGTCAGCCCCTCCAGCACGCCGGCACGGATTTCATTTCCCCAGGGTGCGGGGAAATGGCCCATCATATAGGTGTAGCTCTCCCCTGTTTTCAGGCAGAAGGACAGCACCGCGCCGGACATCGCCGTGGTAAGCAGGATCGCGGCCACGCTGACATTTCTCGCCTGCCGTCCGTTTAAAACGGAGGAAATAATTCCGGAAAACATGGCCACAATGATGGAGAAGAACGGGAAATTCTGTACCAGAGTCATGACTCCTCCTCCTTCTTTGCCCGCATCAGAATCTCATCCAGATCCAAGGAATGATACCGATCATAAAGGCGGATGGTGAGCGCCAGCATCAGCGCCGTCGTACTGACGGAAACCACGATGCCGGTCAGCACCAGGCCGCTGGGCACCGGGTTAATATAGGCGGAAGCGTCGGTGATGCCGTCCACGATGATCGGCACCATCCTGCCCTTGATATAGCCCTTGGATGCCAAAAAAAGATAAACCGCCGTATCCATGATATTCATTCCCATGATTTTTTTGATCAGATTCCGGTGAAGCAGCAGCATGGTGAAGCCGACGCCGAACAGGATAATCGCCACCGTCTCCTCCATATTGTAAATCAGATTCACTGCCATCTACATGCCTCCCTTCCGAAACAGGGTATAAAAGGCGTACATGGTACACGCCACCACCAGTCCTACGCAGATATTCAGGGGCAGAATCAAGCCGCTGCTCAAAATCGCCCCCGGCTCTCCCAGCGGAATGCCGCTTTCCAGATGATTGGCTCCGGTGAAAAAGGAGTAGCTCTTTGCCAGACAATAAAAGGTCAGGGCACAGAGGGTAGTCCTGCGGTAAAGCGTATTATTGAACAGCTTTGACGTCTTTTGAAAGCCAAAGGCGTTCAGATACAGAATCAGACCGGAACCTATGACCGCTCCCCCGGAGAAACCGCCGCCCGGCGAGAGATGGCCGTTCAGCACAATATAAATGCCGAACATCAGAATCACCGGCACCAGGACGCAGGCACATCTTTGTAAAATAATATCGTTTTTCGGCTCAAAAAGCCGGTCATTGGCCTCCGCCAGCCGTTTTTTTGCCTGTTCATCCCGGCTGTCCGCGTCGATGCGCAGCAGCACCAGCACACAACAGGAGGCGATAAACAGCACGCAGGATTCCCCGAAGGTATCAAAAGCGCGATAATCCAGAATCATGCCCGTCACAATATTCACAGCCCCCGTCTCCTCCAGGCCATGCTCGATATAGCGGGCGGAAACCTCATTGTTGTCGGGGTTTCCCGCATTGCCAAAGAGCGGCAGATAGGCGATGGTCCACAGCAGCACGAAAATAATGCTCAGACAAAGAAGCACCGACATGACCTGATAAAAACGGTTGTACAGCCGGATCCCCCGGCCGGCAAGCGGCCCCGGGGCCGTCGGACGCGGCTGTGGCTGCGAAGAGCCCGCCGTCGGTACGGTCTTTGCCGACGATACGCCGTCCGCGCCCGTTCCCACCGGCTGCGGCCGCGCTTCAATGGCCGACGGCTCTCCGTCCGGCTTCGGGCTGGCTGCCGGCTCCGACTCCATCCGCTCCGCCGTAATCAGGTCCACGTCGCCGTCCACCCATCGCTTAAATTTTCGCCAGCGGCTGTTTTCATAATGATCTTTCCGTCTGCTCATTTGGAATCACCTCGGATTGCACGGATTTTCTTGAGCGTGACAAAGAACAAAATGCTGGTCACGCCGGCGCCCACCGCCGCTTCCGTGATGGCCAGATCCGGGGACTGTAAAAGAACCCAGATCACGCACATAATCAGACTGTAGGACATAAAAATAATAATTGATGTCAGCAGGTCCCTGGCAAAGGCCACCGACACCGCACAGACAATCAGACATACCAGCAGAATCAGCTCAAACAGCTTCATGTCGCTCCTCCTTGATCTCTTGTTTTGTTTCTTTTTTTGTCTCTTTCTCTATTTCCCTCGCTGCCCTTTCCTCCCCGATTTTTTCCGGATCCTCCCGGCAGATCCCGGGCTGCTTTCCGATGATTAAAAGCTCTCCCAGATTTTCGTCGGTCATGGCCTCCAGCCGGCTGATCATGTGGCTGGAAACCGGGCTTGCCATCCAGAAAAACAGGATCACCATCAAAAGCTTCAGCGAATCAAAGGTAAAACCCCGCATGATAATCAATCCCAGAATCACAAATAATATCCCCAGGGTATCGCCCATGGCCGCCGCGTGCATGCGGTTCAAGGCCCGCCGGAAACGATTTACGCCAAATACCGCCAGAATCATAAACACAAGTCCGATAAGCAGGCAGACCGAAGCCGCCGCAAATCTGCACCATTGCAACACCATTTTACATCCCTCCCCGCGATCCTTCCGCCGTCCTTTCACAGCTATCCGGCTCCTTCTGATCCGCCAGGTTATCCTCGATGGCCTCCATATTGGCCTTCCGGTTCTTATTTTGCAGATATACACCGGTATAAACCTTGCACAGCACCACCACGCCCAGAAAGCTGATCATGGCATAGATCAGGCAAATATCCACCAGATAATTCTCGTCCAGATATACGGAGAGAATTGCAATAATCATAATAATCATGGTTCCGATCATATTGACCGCAATAATCCGGTCGGCAATTCGCGGTCCCAGGACCGAACGGATCATGCTGACAATGATTAAGATCGCCAGAATGATCACAGCTCCGACCAGCAATTTTTCATAAGCCAGCCCAATCAATTCCATTTCATTTCCATCCTTTTCAAAAGCTCCACAAACACGGAATTTTCCATCCCCTCTGCCAGCTCCCGGTCCAGGCAATGGACACAGAAATGATTTTCCTCCAGAGAAACCGTGATGGTCCCCGGCGTCAGGGTGATGGAATCCGCCAGCAGCACTCTGGCAAACCCGCTTTTCAAATCCGTGTCAAAATACACCATGGCCGGCTCCGGCTGCAGTTCCGGCGAGAGAATCATTTTCAGCACACAGACATTGGCCTTCACGATTTCCTTTACCAGCACCCATGCGTACTGGATCAGCAGCGGCATCAGGCCAAAAATCGTCATCTCCTTCTTTACGCTGTAATCCATGAAACGGCAGAGGAAATAAAAAAGCGCGGCTGAAATCACCAGGCCAAGAATACAGATTTCCGCTGTAATCCTCCCGTTTAAAATCAGCCACACGAAAAAAAGTAAAAAAAACATAAGCTTCCCCTTTCAGCGATACCTCATTTCCGGAATATCATCCCGCAAAAGTTTAAAATACATTATAGACCTTTCATTTTTATTTTACAAGTTTCGATTTTGGCAATTTTTCACATATAATTTTCGTTTTTTTGGTAATTTTTTTGGTTTATTTTCCTTAAATCGCCAAAAAAAAGACACGTCCGAGACGTGTCTCTTTTTTGACGACAAACGGATTAGCGCTTAATATCATAGTTCATGTTCATCAGATTGCGGATGGACGCCACATCGTCAGTGATATTGGCATCGCCCCGGATCGTATGCTTGATCGCGCTGCTCGCCACCGCGAAATTGATAATATCCATGGGTTTATAATGATTCATCATCGCATAAATCAGGCCGCTTGCAAACGCGTCCCCGCCCCCTACACGATCCAGGATCATGAAAGTAAACAGATTGCTTTCAAAGGTATGCCCCTCAAACCACATGAAAGCCTTCAGGCTGTTTTCACTGCCGCTGTGAGCATATCTTACATGTCTGCCGATGCATTTCAGATTCGGATACCGCTCGACAAATCTCTGAAAAATCTCATCCTGCTGCTCATAGCTGGGCTGCAGCGGCACGCCATCCTTCACATCTCCTCTGGAATGATCATTTTCATCCCTCCACAGATGATACGGCTCAATGCCCAGAAGCACGTCCACATAAGGCAGGCACTGGGTACAGAAATCCCGGGCCTCCTCCCAGGTCCAAAGGGTGCTGCGGAAGTTACCGTCAAAGCTGACGGTGATGCCCTTTTCCTTTGCCACCTTCAGGCTGTTTAATATCAACTGACGACAGCCATCGGAAATAGCCGGAGTGATACCGCTTAAATGCAGCCAGGTAAAGCCGTCCAGCAGCGCATCCAGATCCAAATCGGAGAAATCGAACTCCGCGATGGCGCTATGCTTCCGGTCATAAATCACCTTGCTGGCACGGATACCATAGCCGGTCTCCAGATAATAGCTGCCCAGACGATGGGTCGGTGTCTGCTGCGGGGTACTCATGATCACCGGTGTACAATGGACGTCATTGCTTCGGAGCATACGCACCGCGCTTTTGCCCAGGCTATTGTTCGGCACGACGGTGAAGAACGTGCTGTCGATTCCCAGATTGGCCAGGGCCAGGGCGATATTGGCTTCACTTCCGCCGTAGCTGGCCTCAAAGCTGGTTGTCATGCGAATCTTTTCATAGTTTGGCGGAGTCAGTCTCAGCATAATCTCCCCAATGGTGATAAATCTGTTCTCTGTATTAATTTCAGCAAGCAACGGATTTTTGTGTTCCATATGTACCTCCTTTTCTTTACTCCGGGTTCTCTCACGACCTCAAGATAATATCTTTTTTAAGCATATCACAGGAAACCCTTTTTTTCAATATCCGCTGAAAGAACTTCTATGTCTTTTCCGTACTACTCTTTTCCGTACTATAACCCCTCCGGGGGATGCGCAAACCCTGCATCAGGACCTTCCGCCGCCTTCGGGTCGCCTTTTTTCCATAAAGCCCCCTGGTGCTTTTCCATAAAGCCTCCCTGTGCGCTACAGCCGGAAATAAGGCTCCAGATAAGCCCGGGTGTGCTCACACATGATGCCGAACAGCTCCCGCGCCTGACCGACGGAAAGCTTCGCGCAAAGAGGCTGCTGGAGGAACGCGCTGAATATTTTGTCCATGTCCCGCTCCCCGATTCCCTCCGACAGCAGATCGATCAGATCGCTGTTCTGACGCACCAGAGTCAGGGCCGCCGACGGCAGCGGTTTGGAGACGATAGGATCCACAAAGCCATTGGTGAAAACACAATTGGTCTCCACGACGGCGCCCTCCGGAATGCCCGGCATCTGTCCCCGGTTGGGCAGGTTCACATTGGAGATCACCATCTCCTGGCCCAGAATGCCCCTTAAAAGACGCACCAGGTCCTCGCCGGATGAAGCCAGGGGCACTTCCCGTTTTCCCTCCGCCATCTCTATGGATTCCTGAACCAGACGGTTCTGCTTCTGCTCCCGGAAATCCACGGTAGTCAGCCCAAAATGCCAGTCAGCCACAGTCTGGGGATCCTTCAGATACCAGTCCCCGTTGCAAAATTCTGCCAGATGACGGTCTCCGGCAGCCGCCAGCGCCCCATAACGGCGCAGCAGATCCATTTTGACCCGGTTTCCGTAAGCAAAAGTATTGGTTTTCCAGAGATCCGCCGGGCCGTGTTCATAATATCCCGTTTCAAAATAGCGCTCCATAAACTCCGGCATCAAAGCCAGCAGATCCACGTCCTGATAGCGTGCTTCGGTGATCCAGGTGAAATGATTGATACCGGAAGCATCCGTATAAATCTCCCGGCGGGAAGCCTCCCTCCCAGTCAGCTCCTTTAGCACACAGCACAAGAAATCCTGGGTGTGGAAAACCTCATGACAGCAGCCGAAGGCTTTAATCTGAGGGAACACCCGGTATAAAGTCTTGACGCAGATGCTCATGGGATTGGTCAGATTCAATACCCAGGCATCGGGGCAATGCTCCCGGATGGCCTCGGCAAAGCCTTCATAGATGGGCACCGTCCGCATGGCCCTCAGCACTCCGCCGGGTCCTACGGTATCACCCACCGACTGCCAGATCCCGTACTGCTCCGGCGCGTGGACATCGGAGCGCATCTCCCGGAAGGTTGCCGGAAGAATGGAGATCAGAACAAAATCCGCTCCCTCCAACGCCTCGGAAAGCTCCGGGCAGACCCGGTAGCCAAACCGGGAAACCGCCTGAGGTTTTGCCTGCAGCTTCTCGCCGATGATCTGATTTCTCCGGGCTGCCGGAATATCTATATCGTACAGCCGGACCTCCCCTGACAGATCCTCTGCCAGGGCAAGATCCTGCATGAAATTTCTGGCCCACTGCTTGGAGCCGCCGCCAATATAGGCAATCGTGATTTCCTTTTTCATCCTCATTTCTCCATTCGCTTTTAAAGCATTCAAGGTACGTAATGAAATCTGCGGTTAAGCCAGGTCTGACACAGGGGAACCCACGCCCGGCATACCTCATCTGGTGTTTCCACCTCCTGGGTGCAGGTGGAGATTCCATGGGCGCCGGACCCAAACAGATGAAATTCCAGGGGAACGCCATTTTTTCGAAGCTCCACTGCCAGCATCAGGCTGTTTTCCGGAGGAACACTTTCATCTGCGCCGCCGTGCCACAAAAAAGTGGGCGGAAAGTCCGGCGTCACCCGTTTCTGCAGATTCAAACGATCCCGCATAGCCTCATCCCCTCCGGATACCCACGCGGCTGATTCCTCGTGGGCAAATTCCCGGGTGCTGATCACCGGATAGCAAAGCACCAGGGCATCCGGCCGCACAGCCTCCGAAAAACCCAGCTCAGGATCCTTCCACAAAGCTCCCAGGCTGGCCGCCAGATGACCGCCCGCGGAAAAGCCAAGCACAGCGATCTTTTGCGGGTCGATATGGAGCTTTTCATGCTGCTCCCTTAAGCAAGCCACCGTGGCCGCCAGCTGACGCAGAGGACGGTAGCCTGCCGCGCCCTCCCGGCAGGAATATTCCAAAATAAACACCTGATAACCCATGGAAAGAAAGGCGAAGGCCGGAGCGTCTTTTTCTCTTGGAGAACGCCAGCGGTAGGCCCCTCCCGGGCAGATTACCAGTGCCGGCCGTATTTTGTGGGCCGCCAGGGTCTCGTAATCCTCCTGAACATATCCCGTCACCGGCGCGCCCAAAATCTCGAATGACAAAATTTTCATTGTGGTCGTTCCTTACATACTACATATCATGAGGCCGCTGCAAAGGTTTGCAGCAGCCTCAGCTTTTCATTCATCAGAATGCAGTGAGACACGTCGGTGACGCGTCTCGTCGCGTCATTTGTTATTTAATGACAAACTCCGTCTCCCCGTCGAACAGATAAACACTCTCATAGGGGATGGAGAAGGTGAGCCGGCTGTCCAGCTCCGGAGTATCGTGAGGATCCACCTTCAGAATCGCTCTCTCCTCCTGCTCCTTGATGTAGACGTTGGTATTATCGCCCAACATCTCCGTCAATTCCACCGTACAATCCACCACATAAGCATCCTTCTGTTCACCCAGGACAATGGACTCCGGCCGGAAGCCGAATACCAGCTCCTTGCCCTCGTACTGGTTCGTCCGCTGCCCAAGCTTTTTGGTCAGATCCAGAGCAAGATCTCCGAACATGATCGTCCCGTTCTTCACGGTACCGCGGACAAAGTTCATGGGCGGCTCTCCGATAAAGCCTGCCACGAACACATTGACCGGATCAAAGTAAAGCTCATAGGGCGTGCCGATCTGCTGCACATAGCCATCCTTCATCACAACGATCCGGTCAGCCAAAGTCATGGCCTCCGTCTGGTCATGAGTTACATAGATGGTGGTGGCTCCGGTCTGCCTGTGGATCTGGGCGATCTCGGAACGCATGGTCACACGCTGCTTGGCGTCCAGATTGCTCAGCGGTTCATCCATCAAAAAGATTCCCACCTTGCGGATCAGCGCCCGGCCGATAGCAACACGCTGGCGCTGGCCGCCGGAAAGAGCTCTGGGCATACGCTCCAGATAGTCCGTCAGTCCAAGAATCTGCGCGGTATGCCTTACTTTCTCATCGATGACCTCCTCATCTACCCCCTGCAGGGTGAGGCCGAACGCGATATTGTCATAAACCGTCATCTGGGGATAAAGGGCATAACTCTGGAATACCATCGCCACCTCACGCTCGCGGGGTCCCAACTCATTAGCGCGCTTGCCATTGATCAGAAAATCGCCATTGGAGATATCCTCCAGCCCGGCAATCATGCGGAGCGTGGTGGATTTTCCGCAGCCGGATGGTCCCACGAAAACGATAAACTCGCCTTTATCGATTTCCAGATTGAAATCGTGGACGGCGTGGTAACCGTTGGGATAAATCTTGTTAATATTTTTCAGAGTCAGGTACGACATCTTTGTGCCTCCTTACATGAATAGTTGTTATGGAAACTTCTCGGATTCGTACCGGTTAACATATGGACAAATCCGCAAAATTTTGTTACAGTAAAAAGAAATACCCGGTTAATAAAAATAACACGAAAGGAAAACATATATGAACAATATCCTTTATGTAGGAAAACATTCCCTCACGATGACAGTCTCCAGACACGCCCATAAAAGCTGGGAGCTGATTTACTGCACCAGCGGCAATGGCCGATTGATCCTGGATGAAACGCACATCCTAAGCTACAAAGAAGATGACATCGCCATCATACCTCCCATGATTCCTCATGCGAATATCAGCAAGGAAGGCTTTACAAACATCCACATCAATCTCGCGGACTGTGCTCTGACCAACCGGGAGCCTATGATCATATCTGGCGACCGGAATGGATATCTGCGCAACGCCTTTGACGCCGCCTTCTTTTTCTATTCCGGCGGTTCCTCCATGCGTGCCGCGCTTTTGCCATCCTATGGGAATTTGATCGTTACCTTCCTATCCCTGCTTCATCCCAGTGAAGAGAAGAATGAAATCGCACGGAAAATCGAGCATAACATAATCCGGAATTATTCGGACAGCAATTATTCTCTCGGAGAATACTTAAACTCCCTTCCCTTCAGCTATGACTACCTGATTAAGCTTTTTAAGAAGGAGATGGGTGTCACCCCTCATAAGTTTCTGACCGATATCAGGCTGCGGGCTGCTGTTGACTGCCTGAGCGCCGCCCAGGGCTATAATATCTCGGAAATCGCGCGGTTGTGCGGTTTTAAAGAACCCCTTTACTTCTCCCGTCTCTTCAAAAAGAAGTATGGGGTATCTCCAAGCTTTTATACCCCGGAAAATCAAGCGCAGCAGGGAGCCGACTCCGACAGCATGAAGATTATGCTATAACCGCATGATCTCCGTATACGCAAGGATAAAGGGTGCTACTCCCTTCGCGTCATTTTCTACAATGGGTTCGGAAATATAGTACTCGTAGGAGCCATCCCGCCTGGGATTATTTTCCGGACCCAGGCCGGCCACCAGACAGATGCCGCCGAGATTCAAAGTATCGTCCGTAAAGGAAAGATATTTTTCCGCGATGCCGCTGAAGGTCTTTTGACCTTTCGCGGCATACGTTTCGTCCAGGATCCCCAGCCGCGCGCCTTTTAACATGGCGTAAGCGATCATGCTGCTGCCGCTGGTTTCCAGGTAGTTTCCTTCTCTGCCGCCCTGATCCACCACCTGCCAGTAGATGCCGGTGGCCTCATCGGCGTACCGTCCAAGGGAAGCCATCAGTTCCGTGAAAATGTCTTCCAATGCTGCCCTCTGCTCTCCCTCTGGAATCACATCCAAAAGATCCGCCAGGGCAACACTGAACCAACCGATGGAGCGGAGCCAGAAGTTTTTGGAACATCCGGTCACGGGATCCGCCCAGAAAATGGTTTTCGAAGCGTCGTATCCGTGGAAGTAGAGACCCTTCTCCTCATCGAACATCCGCTCCCGCACGGTGCGGATCTGTTTCACGATATCGGAGTAATTCCCGGAGCCAAAATACTTTTCATACATTGCATAAAACGGCTGCGCCATGTAAATGCCGTCCAGCCAGACCTGATTGGGATAGATGGCCTTATGCCAGAAGTTTCCCTCCGCGGTGCGCGGCTGGTTTGCCAGCTGGTTCTTAAGAAAATCCGCCGCCTTGCGATACTTTTCCTTTCCGGTCTTCTCGTAAAGTTCAAACAGCACGCGGCCTTCATTGATGTCATCCAGGTTGAATTTCTCCGGCTGATAGGTCAGGATGCTCCCATCTTCCTGCACGAAATGATCGATAAAACCCTCCGCGAAATCAAAATACCGGTGATCTCCGGTGATCCGCGCGATCTCCAGAAGCGCCGTGATCATGCAGCCGTCAATGTAATTCCAGTCCGCTTTTTTCCCTTCCCGGATTTTTTCCAGATTCCAGGCCGTCCGTTCGGCCGTGGATTCCTCAATCAGACGCAGGATATAGGAATCAATTCTTTTATAATCCATTATTTTTCCTCATTATATGGTTCCGCATGGAAGTCTTGGGCCGCTATGTCCTCACAATGATCCACAATCAGCTTCTCCCCTGCGATGCCATCCAACTCTACATTTTTGATACGAATGCGTTTCACATTGTCCAGGTACAGCCCCAGGCGACACCGCTCCTTCGCGAAATTCTGCATGGCCGGAATATCCGGCTTGGCGTTCTTGGCAAAGGAAATACGGATATTCTCCAGCGTCACCTCATCGATGGGGCTCTCCGGAAGTCCGTCGATGTAGCAGGCAGCCACCTCCGCGTTCGTACAGTACATATTGCGGAAAGCGAAGGAACCCAGATGGGGTGTGCGCTCATCCACCGGAAGATGTTCGCGGGACCAGACATATTCGGTGAAACAGTCCGGATCCACACAATTGTACCACATATTGATGACCAGTGGAGTCAACACCCGATCCATACGGATATTATCAAATAAAACATTGGTAATAAAGCTATCCTTTCCACGACCGCGGCGGCTCTTGATGCGCAGCCCCCTGTCGGTGGCATGGAAATAACACTGGGTCACGCTGAGATTCTGAATCCCAGCCGCCGCCTCGCTGCCCAGGGTCACCGCTCCATGGCCGAACTCCATGAGGCAGTTGCGGATGGTATGGTGATCCGCGGGCGTTTTGTACTTTACCCCCATTTCAATCTTGCCGGATTTGACAGCGATACAGTCATCTCCCACGGAAAACCGGCAGCCGATGATGTTCACGCCGTCGCAGCTCTCCGGGTCAATGGCGTCCGTATTGGGACTCTTCTTTGGCGCACAAACCATGCAGTCCAGAAAAGAGATATTCCGGGAGAAGAAGGGGTGCATATGCCAGGAAGGACTATTCGCGATAGTCACACCATGGAAGGTCACATCCCTGGAACGATTGCAGAAAAACACCCGCGGCCTGGCGGCAGGAAAACTCTCGAAATTCCTCCACCAATCTCCGTTCGGTCCGTTTCCGTCAATTCTTCCCTTTCCAACAACGCTGATATCCTCCGCGTAGGAAGCATGCAGCAGGGACTGGTATGCGGGGATCTCATTGCCTTCAAAACCGCCGAAAGGAAGATCCCTGCCCGTCTCCATATCCTTCACACAGCCGGGAATGATCGGATAACGGCTGCGATCGGGAACTCCCAGGATCACTGCGTTCTCCGCCAGTTCCAGAGTGATATGGCTCTTTAAGGTCAGCGGAAGAGTCAGATACGTCCCCTCCGGGAAGAACAGCCTGCCGCCCTCCGGAATCATATGGATAGCGTTCTGAATAGCATCGGTATCCTCCCGCAGGCCATCGCCCACGGCGCCAAAGGACTTTACGTCGATACAGCAGGCTTCCTTTGCCGTGCTGAAAACCGCGCTATCCTCAAGCCCGGAAGCAAACCGCACATCCACGTGATACTCCCTGTCCGGTTTCAGCTGGAACAGGGAGAACACGTTGGTATCTCCGGTCAGGCACTGCTCTCCGTCAAGAAGAACCTTATAGCTCTCCGGAGCATAATAAGGATTCCGGTTCTCGAGCTCCAGACAGACAGATGTAGAACCAATATAAAGAATTCTCATAAGCCTCTTCCTCGATTCGTCTTATCAATGGCATCACTAAAGATGCTCTCCGTCAGATGCTTTATTTCGATCAGAAGCATGTCAAAAGCAGTATAAAAAATCCCAAACAGAACCGGCTCCACTCCCAATATCACGTTGCCTTCCGTCCCTGCCAATATATTCGCCAGCCCATTGATCACATTATAGGTCATAAATACCAGAAACAGGACCATCCAGGCATACAGGATATTCAGGGGAAAAGTCCAGTAGGTTTTCTGCGGAAGCATCATCCACCAGTCGTATCCGCCTTTGGTGCTCGCAAAAAACCGGAGGACATTGTTGGTCAGCATCTCAGTCACGACTCCCAGCGCAATGCCGGTGATCACCAGCATATCCAAAAGATCTGAGACATAAGTGCTCAGTCCCCAGATAAAGAAATAGCACACCGACGCCGGAAACCAGAACTTGATAAAAAGGACCTTAAACCAGTCCGGAAGCCGAAATCGGGAGCCGGACCGGTACTTCCTTAGTTCCGCCTGAGAAACCTCCGGAGAATTTGACTCGTCCGCACTCGCCAAATCCTCCACGGCTTTTGTATGAAGTTCATAATATTCCGCCGGGGTCTTCTTTTCACCCTGGAATTTTGACTGCTTCTTTTTGCTCATAAAGGTTCCTCATTATCAATGACTATTAATTCTCGCCGGAAATATCGATGGCGCCCATCTGAGTGTTTCCTTCGACTTCGATGGAGGTCTTAATCTTACGGATCCACTTGGAGTATACCGGCAGCAGCAAAATCAATGCGATGGAAACGCACAGAATTTCAATATGTCTTTGCAGATAATACTCGGCGTAAGCGATATAAACCGTGTTCATCGTAACCTTGATGGGGTTTTCCGCCCGCATGACCGCCGTATACATGGCATTCAAATAGGTTACGTCCGAGAACAGGATAATGCCAAACATCACAAACATCAGTACCAGCATGGGTACATTGACTTTCTTCCTATGCGGGAAGGCATTGCTGAAACACACCATGGATAGCATGGAAAACAGCATAGTCGCAAACCCGCAAAGACCCATCCCCGGGCCCTGGATCTTGGCCGTGGTATCAGAGATCACAGTCAGGTTCATGGAATACTCCAAAAACGCAATCACCAGCACTACCAGCGGAATCATCTGGGGGCGGCGCTTTAAGGAAACCAGGAACTTCCGGCATCCTTCCTTCAGTCCTGCCGCAAAGCCTTTATTCTTCTTTTCCATGATCACTCCCCCTTCCTTATGGCATTGGTGGTCTCTTTATCGAAGAAATGCTTCCTGTTGAAGATCAGGGAAGCGGTGTCGCCGGCCTTGTAATTCTGCCAACCCTTCAGCTTCGCGGAAATCTTCGCTTCCGGCGCATTCAATCCTCCGATATGTCCATGTACCAGCGTATTCATGCCCAGATTTTCATTGGAGAATACTGTGATCGGCACACCGCCAGCACCCTCGCTGATATCCTCCGGGCGCACGCCAAGGATGATCACTTTATTCTGATATGCCTGCAGGGTATCCTTCTCCTCCGGAGTCAGGGACACGCGGAAATTATTCCCGACAAGTTCTCCTCCGGAAACCGTCACATCAAAGAAATTCATGGGCGGCAGGCCGATGAAGCTGGCCACAAATACATTGTTCGGAGTATCATAGAGTTCCAGCGGAGTCCCCACCTGCTGGACATGTCCCATGGACATACATACAATGCGGTCCGCCAGGGTCAGAGCCTCCGTCTGATCATGCGTCACATAGAGCATGGTCGCCTGCAGTCTCTTGTGAAGAAGCAGGATCTCCCGGCGCGTCGCTCCACGAAGCTTTGCGTCCAGGTTGGAAAGCGGCTCGTCAAACAGGAACACCTTGGGATTGCGTACAATGGAACGACCCATGGCTACACGCTGCCGCTGTCCGCCGGAAAGCTGCGCCGGTTTTTTATTAAGCTGGCTGGTCAGACCCAGAATCTCGGCTGCCGCCAGCACTTTTTTGTGAATGACATTGGGGTTCTCCTTGCGCATGGTCAGGGAGAACGCCATATTCTCGTAGATGGTCATATGTCCATACAGGGCATAACTCTGGAATACCATGGCCATATCCCGATCCTTTGCCGGTGTCTGGGTGATTTCTTTTCCATCCAGAAACAGCTTGCCTGCGGAGATATCTTCAAGCCCTGCCACCATTCTCAGCGTCGTGGATTTTCCGCAGCCGGAGGGTCCCACCAAAACAATGAGCTCGCCATCCTTTACATCCAGGTTGCAGTCAAACACTGCCTGGACGTTATTATCGTATATCTTATCGATATGCTGTAAGCTAAGCTGTGCCATTTTGTTGCCTCCTTATACGATTTTACCATCGAGGGTCTTCATATGTGCCTTCAGTGTCCGGCATTTGTTGTAATTGACCACCGCCGACACCAGCAGGCAGACACCGGATACCACCAGAAAAACAATCAGGCGCATATACTGTCCATTTCCCATGACCGGCACCTCGACGCCGCCGATCACGGCAACCGCGCCATGTGCCCGGGCAGGGATAATAAAAATTCTCACAAACTGAAGAATACCAATGGCGGCCAGCAGCCAGGAATAGCTTTCCTTATAGTTTTTCACGCCCTCCGAGGACAGAAATACTGCCAGCAGGAAGAGCAGATTGTATACAATGGAAGCACCTGTCAGGATATTGTAATAGTAGGAACCAACATCCGACCTGTAAATGCTGACAAAGTAAAACACATCGAAGAGAATTGCCAGGTAAGCCAGGTTGGAAGAAAAAGTATTCTTTGTGAACCTCATCCGATCCGCCTGAATCTGACGATCTTCATTTGTCATGCTGCCGCCCCCTTTCCCTGATTAATCAGCGCCTGTTCCTCCTGCATCAGTTTCCGTTTCCAGAACACGTTGCCGATCAAAGCAACGACAACCAGAAACAGCAGGGCGAACAGGAAATAATGTACATCAAACCAGAAGGTAGACTCCGTGTACGTGGTATTCCACAGTTCCGCATGCTCCTTGAGCGCCGCGAAATCCACCTGTAAAAACTGTGCCTTATAAATTTCGATCTGACTGTGAGCCCAGAAGATCAGCACCACGCTCGCGATCGAATAAATCGCGACTGCCACATAATTCCCGATATAATATCTTCTGCGGACATGTGTGTTCGTGATAAACAAAAGCAGGGCAGCGAGAATCATGCCAATCGCCGCGCGAAGGAACAGATTGTTGAAATCCTGCATATTATAATATACGATGGATCCTGAAACATCCGTATTCGTCAGGTCGTTGGAATTTCTCATCGTGCTGTACAGGGCGTCATACAGGTCGGTCATAATACCGAGAGAATATATGAATACCGCCACACTCACGATGATCGCTGCGAAGCAAATCAATTTCTGTACAGTCAACTGTTTTTTATACATGATGACCTCCCCGTTTTATTCAAAAACAAGTTCTTTGCTGCATCCATTATTTAATCGTCTCATAATATCCGAGCAGACGCTCCCAGGCATCTTCCTTCAGAGTCAGATACTGCTTGCCGCTCATGTTGGTCGCAACAGCCGCAGCAGCTTCCTGCGCGTTGGACATTCCTTCCTCGGTATAACCCTTGGCGATGATGTCCACCAGAATGTTCTGTTCATCCTTGGAGGATGAGAACTTGCTGGTCAGATCTGTGTAACCGCTGATAGTATCATTCTCCTGCTTGGTGGTCGGAAGAACCGTCGGGACAGATGTATACCAGCCATTCTCGGTCACATCCAGCTCCGGATGCTTGATCACGCCCAGGGCGATGGCGTTGGAAATATATCCCGCGCCTTCCTTACCAATCTCACTGGTACACTGGTACTCGAATGCCTGACTCTTCGCGAAGGAAAGGGTGGAACCCAGATACCAGCGGGCATAGTTTGTATAGTTTCCGCTCGCCTTATCCCACAGCTCTTCGTAGGTGGCATCCGCGATTTCCGGCATCTCTGTGCCGTTGAAATTGAAGGTTACATAGCTTCCGTCCGCATTGGTCTTGATGAAAGCGTCCGGACCATAGCTCATCAGGATCTGGCCTTTCGGCGAATACGCGAAATCGATCAGTTTCAGCGCCGCATACAGCTTATCCTGGTCACTGCCTACTCCGGCCTTGGAAATACCCCATCCATCGGTCTTCACGGATCTCCAGGACTCGGTAAATCTCATGTAAATGCCATCCGCGTTGCTTCCGTCATTCCAAAGAGCCACAGGAACCATCACGGCCATATATTTCTCACCATTCTCGGTCTGAAGCTTGGTATTATTAAGGATCGTCTGGGTCTGGTTGTAGTCGTAGGACATGAAGCCCAGGTCATTCTCCAGATAAGTGGAAGAGCTCTCGGAGGAGCTATTCACAAACGCCTCGGAAATCAGGCCTTCTTTTACCATCGCGTTCATTTTGTCAAGAGCGAGATAGGTGTCGATCTCCTGGCGGGCATCCTTCAAAGTGCCATCGGTATCCACATACAGATAATCCTGACGGGATTCCAGTCCTCTTACGCCAAAGAGTACCCCGGCGAAGCGGAACATATCCACACGACGCTGGTTATTGTCATCCTCACGGCTGAACAGACCCTGTACGGAATCGGTGCCATTTAAGGTCTGCGGGTTCGCGACCACGCAGCGAAGCAGAGCAACCATTTCGTCCGCGTCCCAGGCGCCATTCTGTCCGATGAAAAGATCGGAACGTGCTGTTCCATAATATCCGTCATATGCGGTATCGATGTAGGTACGCAGCATATTTACTGCCGTCACGCCATCGATAGTTCCGGCCGCGTTCATCTGCTCCACAATGTTGCCAGCAGCATCATAATTTTTGGTAACCTGTTCCACGCCGCTTCCGTCAGCCTTCACCACGTCCACAGTGACGGTTCCGGAGGTGGGCATGTACGGCTCATAGACAGCCGCCGCAAGATTTTTCGAGGAATCCGCCGCGAACTCACCCTCGCCGTCCAAAAGCTTCTGTACCCAGTCAGTACGCATCAGAGGCATACGCTCAATATCGTTTACACCGTCGAAATAGGGGCTGTAGTAGATAGCGCCTGTGTCGGTGTCACCGGTAATGGAGAGACGAACGATGGGGTTGGTCTCCAGATAAGCCTTGAAGTTGGGCATCTGATCCAGGTACTCCGCGATATTGATCATGCTGCCGGCCACGCCGTTCTCATTCAGCTTGGCAGCGGTACCGCTGACCATATCCACCTGATCCAGCTGCTCTTTCCAGTAATCAAACTCTTTCGCAGCGCTGTTGCCCTGGTACTTGTCCTCAAATACCATGCCAAGCTGATTCTGAACCTCTACCCAGGTGGGTTTCAGATCGCCGGCATTATAGGTTTTGCCATCCGCCAGAGTAATGCCCTCGCCCGCAGTCTCCGCGTCAAAGAAGAGTCCGGTCTTGGTGCTGTTGTATCCGGTAGCCATGCGAAGCACGGTGCCCGGTGCAAAGCTGAGATCGGAAGATACCGCTGTCCCGGCGGAACCGGCACTATCTGAGCTTCCGCCGCTGGCACCCGCAAGGTCAGAGGGCTGAACGGTCGAAGTGCCGCCGCCTTCCACATATACCACGATTTTCGGCTTGCAGCCGGTCAGGCTTCCCGCCACCATCACGCTCGCCAGCAGCAGAGCAAACAATTTTCTTTTTTTCATGATTTCCTCCTATACTATTCCTTCACGCCGCCGACATTGACGCCCTTGGCGAAATACTTCTGAATAAACGGATAAATAATCAAAATCGGAATGATGGAGCATACGATCAAAGCGTAAACCACGGAATCGGATGCGTAAATCTCATTCCAGCCTGCCATCGCCTCAGGATCCGTGTACTGCTCCAGTCTCAACCGGATGAATACCTGAAGCGGATGCTCGTTGGAGTTTGAAATCATCTGGCGCGCCCAGAAGTATCCATTCCAGCGGGAGATCGCAAAGAACAGGGCTACCGTCGCGATGGTGGATTTACACATGGGAATGTATACCTGGCTGAGCACCTGAAATTCGCTCGCGCCGTCCACGACGGCCGCTTCCTCGATCTCAGAAGGAACTCCCTCAAAAGCATTACGCAGCAGGATAATGTTCATGGCCGCCATACCCATGGCAATAACCACCAGCCATTTATCATCCACAATTCCCACCGCATTGAAAATGGTCTTGGTATCCAAATAGTTCAGATACTGCGGAACGATACCTGCGGAGAACCACATGGTAAATACCAGGAAGAAATTGAAGAACTTCCTGAATAACAGCCTTTTCTTGGAAAGGGCATACGCTCCAAGGATGGCTACACCCAGCGCCCAGATGGTTCCGTAAAGGGTGATGAACAGCGTGTTGGAGTAGGAATTCCAGAACATGTTATCCTGGAACATCCTGGCAAACGCCTCAAACTGGATATCCTTCGGGAAAAGCACGACCGTCCCGTAGTCCACGGCGGTCCTTCCGCTGATGGATGCCGATATGGCATATACAAAAGGATACAGACAGCACAGGGCGAAAACGGTCAGCAGGGTGTAGCTGATAATTTTAAATACCAGCTCGGAAAATTCTAGTTTTCTTTTCATAGCGCCCTCCTATCAATACAGCGATGTATTCGACGCTTTGCGCGCGATGGTATTGGCTCCGATTACCAGCAGCATGCCGATGACATTGTTCATCATCTCGGCCGCGGCCGCGATCCCGGTTCCGGCTCCGGTTCCCATACCATTCCGGTTTGCAAAGGTGGAAACCACATCCGCAGTTACATAGGTGTTCTGATTATACAAAAGCAAAACCTTCTCGTATCCGATATTCAGCAAAGAACCGATACGGGTGATGAGCATGATAACGATCGTGGATAAAATACTGGGAAGTACCACATATCTCATCTGCGCCCACTTGTCTGCGCCGTCAATCTGAGCAGCCTCGTAGCTGGTCGGTGAAATGGCAATGATCGCCGCAAAGAAAACGATGCTGTCGTAGCCCGCGCTCTCCCAGATACCGCTGATCTGGTAAATGGAGCGGAAAAAGCTGGGATTGTTCAGCAAACCTGCATTCGCTATCTCCTGGGAGACCAGGCCAAGCTTCGCCAGAAGCTGGCTGACAATACCCATATTGGTGGTCAGGGAACCCTGTTTCACCAGCATGGTCACCAGCGAGGTCATAACTACTGTGGACATGAACTTTGGCAGATATGTCATAACCTGGAAAACACTTCGCGCGATATTGGAACGTATCTCGTTGAAAAACAGCGCCAGGATAATGGGCATCGGAAAGCCAAAGCACAAGCCGTAAAAGCTCAGCAGGAAGGTATTGCGCAGAGCCCGCCAGAACTCGGTGGACAGGCTGTCCCCTCCGACCAGCAGCCGTTTAAAATAGGAAAACCCGGAAAACAGCTGCTCCGATACCGGCAAAACATTGTCGGACACCTTAAAACATCCCAGGAGCTCATACATCGGGAAATAACGCCAAAACAGGAAAACCAGCAGCATCGGAATCAGCATGATATACAACCGCCAGTCCTTCGCTATCGTGCGGCCAACATGAAGCCAGTAATGCTTTTCCACATCATCCCGGACGACTTGTTCCGGATTTTCCCGATAAGTTCCCGTTCCCTTATCATAGATGAGAAAATCCGCCGCCTTTTCTTTCATAAGCTTACCTCCTTTTATTTTAATACTTTTTCGGAATCCCCGGCACCGAATTTTTCCCGGCGCCCTGGACTCCATATAACAAAAGCCGACCGTCCCTCAAAATCTCCCAGCAGCTTTTGACGGAAGGCGGTTTTTGATATTCATTTTTCATTTGCATCCTCATCGCGGATGCGGAGAAGATAATGATTCTGGTTTTCGTATATGCCGTCCAGCCGACGGACGATCCAGATAATCAGAAGCGTAAATAACATGGACAACGCGTCTGTGGTGAAGAAGCCGACAACGCCGGTCGGTTTCGCTCCAAGAAACAGCGCCACTGCCGCTCTCCCGGCCTGCATCAGAAGCAAAACCAATGCGGGAAAAATCAGGCTAAGATACGGCCCCTTCCTCACTTTTTCAAAGCCAAGCTTCTTTAAAAACAGAACCGAAAAAAGAGAAAAAAGATTGCCAAGCATATAAATCAAATACTGATTGACCGTGCCTCCGGAAAAAAAACAGAAAACAAAACCGGACAGCACTGCATGCAATCCTCCCCAGGCGCCCCAGCGCATATATACGATTGACGTCAGCGCCGCCGCAAGCGATACCGTAAAAGGCTGGTCAAAAAACCAACCGTTGGATGCCTTGATGATAATCATCTCAAAAAGCACCAGCATCACCGCCCAGAGAGACAAATCAATCCTACGATATTCCTGAATAGATATACGCTTTCTCATTTTCATCCCTTTTAGTCAAAATGATAAGTTATCCTCTAAATTTAATCATTGTTTTTATTATAAATGATGAAAAATGTTTTGTAAATAACTAAAATCCTTCTGCCTTATGCACAAAAGAGACTTTTTCATTCTTTCTTTTCTTTTTTATCCATATCTGATATACTTTAAGCATAACGCTAAGAAAAGGGGGATTTTTCCATGATTGTCTCTCCCAAAGAGAATCTTCAGATGATATTAGACAGCGCCGCACCCGGAGAAAGCATACAGCTGGCTGAGGGAGATTTTCGTATAAAAGCGGCGATCTTCATCCCAGGCCTGACGCTGCGGGGCGCCGGAGCAGGCAAAACAAGGATCCTGTGGGATGACTACGCGAAAAAGCTTGACGAGAAGGGCGCGGAGTACAATACCTTCCGCACATGGACCATGGCGATATGCGCCGATGACGTCACCATGACGGATTTATCCATCGTCAACGATTCCCTGCATCCGGAAAAAAAAGGTCAGGAAGTAGCGCTGACTGTCTACGGAGATCGGTTTTCCATGGAGCGCTGCGCCCTGACCTCCACCCAGGACACCCTGTTTCTCGGACCCCTGCCCGGGGATCTGATTAAGCGCTACGACGGTTTTCTGCCGGATTATCTGCGCATGGACAAAGTCTGCCGCCAGAATTTCCTAAACTGTCTCATCGAAGGCACGGTCGATTTCATCTTCGGCTGCGGGGAAGCGAGTTTTGAAAACTGCGAGATCCGCTCCCTGCCGGATGCCAGAGGCGTAGGATATGCAGCCGCCCCCGCCCATGCCCTCAGCCAGGAAAAAGGGTTCCTTTTTAAGAATTGCCGCTTCACCGCAGCTAACGGCGTAGCGGCGGGAAGCGTCTACCTGGCAAGGCCCTGGCGGGACTACGGGCTCTGCGAATTTGTAAACTGCGCCTATGACGGGCATATCTCGCCGCTTGGCTTTGATAAATGGAACGACACCCGCCGCGACCTGACGGCTCGGTTTTACGAGGAGCCGCCGGTGGCCGGGCGGGTGGGGTGGGTGAAACACCCCTCACCCGTCAGGTAATCCCGCCGCAGTGGCTTGCGTATACTTCTTCATCCGTCCAGTCCGGGTGGTGCTGCAATATCTCATAAATCTGCCGGATAAATTCCACAGATTCCTCCAGCATATCCGCTGTGTTCTCGGCGGATATGCCTTTTTGCAGCTTTTTTCTGGCAATGTGAATCATGCTTATACGCCTTCCCTGCTCCCGTCCTTCCTCGCGTCCTTCCTCACGTCCTTCCTCACGTCCTTCCTCGCGTCCTTCCATACGTCCTTCCTCGCGTCCTTCCATACGCGCCTCTTCCCGGTCCAGCTCCCGCTGGGCCTGTTCGTCATATTCTGTCAGGAACAATGTGATCACCTCCGCTTTATTTTTCAGCAAAATGTCAGTCAGCAGTCCTTCTGAAATACATTGGTCCACGGCCCTTTTCACGGCCTCCTCCCGGTTTTCAAACCGCTTCTCCCACTCCCGGATAATGGCAATACACTGAGCATATTCCCCCAGACGCCGGCATTGATCCATCAATTCCCGATTATGCCCCCAATTGATGTTCAGCATCAACGCGCGCACCTCCAGACATGGCTGTTTGTCGTCCGGGATGTTTGCATTCCTAAGAAATGCATCGCTGAGCCTTAGCTCCATCCGATCGGGTTCCTTTTGGGCTCCATTGTAAAACACAATGTACTGGGGAAAGGGCAGGCGCTGCAGCCTGCTGCTGTACACATTGAGCTTAAACTCCTGAATGTAGTTTTGATACAGTCTTGCGAAATAGCTCAGCGCCCGGATGGGCATATTGGGATTGAATGTGCTTTGATGCTCCCATAAGCTTAAAATATCATCCAGCACAAAGGACGCATCATTTTTAATGCCCATATAAATCACATCATCCAGAGTGCGGATGTCCAACTCCTCCGGATCCTCATAGGCACTTCCGTTTATAGCATTATACAGCTCCAGGAGATGTTTCTTCTCCCGAAATGCCATCCGGAACAGCCGGTCCTTATATTTCCGTTGTATTGTCGTTTTCTGCATAGCTCCTCCTTTATTATATATTATTTTCGGCGATATGCAAAGAAAATCTGCATACCCCTTTTAACAAAACTGAAAGTATCCGGCAGAACTGCCATTCACGATGCATCCGCATCCCGGACCGCCATAGACTGCGGCGGAGAAATTCCCCGTCAGATCCTCGGGAAGAATTCTTTTCTGGTTTTCATTATAATCAATCACAAAGTATCTGGCAAGTCCAAATTCTCTTCTACCTTCCAATGACCAAAAAGCATTCGACAAAGCCGGAACAGGCACGTCAGGAGGCCGTCCGGGCAAGCCAGGCAAAAGGCGGGCTTCTGGTGAATTTAAAAAATCCGCTGCCCCGGCGCCATGCCGGAAAGCAACGGATTTTGGGATTTATTTCATCAGTACCTTCACCTGACGAACTCTCTCGTCAATAAAATCTGCCCAAACAGCAGGATCCAGATAGGGCTGATTTTCATCCGTGTAGGTGCCTGCCCGATCCGTAATCGTAATCTGGTTTGGATGGCTGGGAAGGGCAATGTCCACATGGATTTTCTTCATCTTGTCGGCATCTGCCAGAAAGCGCTCCCGCAGATCCGGGGTCAGATACTTGCTTTCCGCATAGTACTGGTCGTTCATGGTATTGGCCCCTACGCCGCCATGCATGCCCACTACATATTTTTCCCCGTTTGCCGGATTTTTCACCGTCCAGAAAAAGCTGGTGCATCCGATGGTATGCCCCGGCGTCAGCATGCTGCGGATCGTAACATTTCCCAGAGTAATCGGCTCCTCATCGGAATAATATCGGTCAGGCGTAAACATCTGGGGATGGGAATCCTTGTCCAACACCATGGTCTCCTCTGGACATTTTTCCATAAACTCCGCGTCCTCCCTAGACATATACAGCTCCGCGCCGGTCAGCTCCTTCATGGCACGGGCGCCGCCACAATGGTCGAAATGGGCGTGGCTGATAAGGATTTTTTTGATGTCCGCAGGCCGGAATCCCAGCTTGTAAATAGAATCCACCAGCAGATACAGACTCTCAGGGATGGCCGTATCGATCAGAATCAGGCCGTCCCCCGTATCGATTAAATAACATCCCACCCAGGTCTGCCCGGACACATACCACGTCTGCGGTGCTACCTGAAAGGGTTCGATTGCCAGTGACCAGGGCTGATATGCCAGCTTGGCCACCGGATCTTTGATTGCAGGACTACAGTGAAAGTTCATCGTCTCCTGCCTCCTTTCTCTCAATTTCATAAAAAATCAAGCATTCTTTTTCATCTTCTCCAGGATCATACGGATGACCGGGGAGAATACACAGATAATCGCGATCACCATCAGCACGCCGGATACCGGACGGGTAAAGAAGCTGGTCCAGGTTCCGCTGTACTGGAATGCCTTTAACATATTTTTCTCCAGGGTCGGTCCCAGAATAAATGCCAGGATCAGGGGAGAAGCGGGAAGCCCGCCAAATTCCATGGCGATGCCGATGGCGCAGAATACCATCATCATGCCGCACTTATACAGATTGCCGGAATCCACATATGCGGATGCCAGGCAGATCACCAGCAAAGCCGGATACATATAGACGCTGGGCACTTTTAAAATATACGGGAACCATCTCTTGCCGATGGACTGCATCAGCAGCACCACCGCCGCTACCACCATAACGGTAAAGAACATCAGGTAAACCACATCGCCGCTGTTGGCAAATACCATGGGTCCCATCTCCAGTCCGTGGATGGTCAAGGCGCCGATCAGAAGCGCGGTGGTAGAGTCTCCGGGAATGCCAAGAGCCGCCATCGGGATCATGGCGCCGCCGATGGAGGCATTGTTTGCCACCTCCGGCGCCCAGATGCCGCCGGCTGCGCCATGTCCGTACTCTTCCGGATGCTTGGAGGCGTTTTTCGCGGAGGAATAAGCCACCAGATTGGAAAGGCCGGAACCCATGCCGGGCAGGAAGCCGATTCCAAGACCGATCAGGAAGGAACGGATAATATTTACCAATTCCTCCTTGATATCTTTGATCCCTAAACCGAAGCCCTTTAAACCCTCGCTATTGACCTCCGGAGCCGGGGCAAAGCCCTTTCCGTAAGTCACCAGGATGTGGCTCACGGCGAAAATACCGGTCAGCACCACGATCATGCCCAGACCGCTCATCAGATACATATTGCCAAAGGTAAACCGCAGCTCCGCGTCAATGGGGGAATAGCCCACGCTGGCAAAAAGCAGGCCGATGCAGGTGGATGCCAGACCCTTGAACATATTGCCCTTGGAAATGGCCAGCACCATGGTCATGGCAACCAGGCAAAGAGCCGTATACTCCCAGGCTCCCATGGCAAACGCGAAATCCGCCACCTTCTCCGCCAGAAAAGCAGCCGCAAGGGCGCTGAAAAAGGTACCTGTAAAGGAAGCGGTCATGCCGATGGCAAGAGCCTTAGACGCCTGGCCCTTTTGAGCCATAGGATGTCCGTCCCAGCAGGTTGATACCGCAGATGCGGATCCGGGAATGCCCAAAAGCACGGAACCGATAAAGGCGCCGGAACAGCCGCCGATCCACAAAGACAGCAGGAAAATAATCGCCGTGCCGGACTCCATAGTATAGGTCAGGGGCATAAACAGCATGACAGCCATGGTACCGGACAGACCGGGGATGGCGCCGAAGATAATGCCGACGAAGGTTCCTGCGACCATCAGCACCAGATTCATCGGGACCATGAACTGGGAAAGTATGTAAGGAAGATAAGTAATCATGTTCGCGTACCTCCTTAGTCAAACAGCACGCCTGCCGGCAGCGTCATGCCGAACAGCGGTACATACATCGCGTAGATAATCACACTGACTGCCACAGAAAACACAATCCGCGCCCAAAGCTTCGTCGGCAGATTGCTCGCTTTGGAAAAGTAGGTGGTCAGAATATACAAAACCACCGGGCTGGCAATCAAAAAGCCCACATATTTCATAGCCAATACATATACGCAGAGAATCACAAAGGTGATCGCAATCCGCAGAAAGCCTGCCATATCCACAAACACCTTATCCGCCTGTTTCTGGCGAGAGCCATTCACAAACACGCCGGCTCCGCAGACCACCAGGCCAAACACAGCGATGGCCGGAAGCATTTTCGGTCCCGGGTATTCCGGGGTAAACGGTTTTTCAAACTGGCTGGTCAGATATGCAAAGATGATGCCGATCAAAATCAATGCAGCCCCCACAATCTGATCTCTCTTGATTTTCATGGGAAACGCTCCTTTCTGTAAAAAGGGTATGGGAAAGGCACCTTCCCGTCCATAGGAAGCGGAATCAGTCAGGTGCCTTCTCTTGAATTGTTTTTTAACAGATTTTATTTTTTCAGGCCAAGCTCCTCACATACGGCAGTCAAAGCATCCTGCTGTGCCTGCATCGTGGACTGTGCCTCCTCGTAGGGAACAAACTCCAGACCCATGCCTGCGCCTTCCAGAATGGACTTGGTCTCCTCGTCCTTGGACGCCGCGTCAAACAAAGCAAGGATTGCCTGCGCGGTCGCGTCATCCATCTCCGGGTTTGCCAGCACATAGAAGTAGGTGCCGAATACACAATCATAGCCTAATTCCTTGAAGGAAGGTACATCCGGAACCACGCTGTTTCTTCCGCCCTCATCGGTCGCGGAGAAGCATGCGATAGCATTCACCTTTCCGGCCTCGATATACTGCTTTGCCTGGTTTGCGTTTACCAGTGCGCAGTTGATGCTCCCGCCTACCAGGGCGGTCAGCTTATCGGTGTCCGCGCCTGCCTCTACGTATTTCATTTCGATGCCCAGTGCCTTGCACATCATACCGGACATGATGTGGGAGGAACCGCCGGTCTCCACGCCGATCATCATGCCTCCGTTCGCCGCCTTGGCCGCCTCAATGAAGCCGTCCAGATCCGTGATATCGCCTGCCGGGACCACCAGCACATAGCCACCCTTTTCCGTAGGAGTCGCCGCGCCGATGACCTTGAATTCCTGCGGGCCGACATGACTGTAAACGCCGGTTGCGGTCTTGATGCACATAGTCGTATGGAAGAACAGAATCTCGCTGCCGTCCGCCTTCCCGGTACGTACCGTCTCCATGGCCACGACGCCGCTTCCATCGGTATTGTTGACAACGGTTGTGTTGCTGTCTGAATTATTATTGATATAGCTGCTCAATGCACGGGCGACCACGTCGGTGCCGCCGCCTGCGGATGCCGGAACCTGCATTTCGATCTTTTTAGGAAGTTTCACGTCGGACGCCGGCGCCGCAGCTTCCTTCGCGGCCTCCGCTGTTTCCCCTGAGGCGCCTGCCGCAGCCGTTGCCGCAGGCGCCTGCGTCTCGGATTTACTGCTGCCTCCGCACCCTGCCAGAGACAATGCCATAACGCCAGCTAATGCCAATGCCAATACTCTTTTTTTCATGATGCTCTTCTCCTTTTTCCTTTCATGTTTCATTTACTTTTTTCTTCTCGCGCTTGAAGTTTTTCGGTATTTTTATTATAATCACCTCATATTCTAAATTCAACTTAGGAATATTTATATTCAAACTTAGTACTTTTAAGTTGTTATTCCAATCAGCGTATTTTTAAACTGTAAGCGCTTACATTTTTATGAAATTTGCACAATAAGATAAGAGAAAAAAGGAGAACTGCCCATGGATTTGCATCAGATTCAGTATATTGTAGAGATTGCAGAAGAACAGAGTATCAGCAAAGCGGCTGAAAAATTATTTATCACCCAGTCCGCATTAAACCAGCAGCTTTTGAAACTGGAAAAGGAACTGGGCACCCCTCTTTTTGAACGAAGAAAACACAGTATGATACCCACCTACGCGGGAAACGTCTATCTGGAAGCCTGCCGGAATATCCTGAACATCAAACGGGACACCTACAAAATCATCCACGATATTTCCAACGAGGACGCCGGCATGATCGCATGCGCGTATACCCCGGAACGGGGAGCCCGGATGTTTTCTCACATTTATCCCCTCTTCCACGAACGGTATCCCAATGTACATTTTAAGATCCGGGAAGGCCGGGCAAAGGAAATGGAACAGATGATTTTAAAGCGGGAGGTGGATATCGCCTTCTGTGTCTACAGCGACAATAAAAAAATACATCAATTTGAATATATCGATCTGACCACAGAACCCATTGTCCTGGCTGTCCCTTCCAGTCATCCTCATGCTGGGCTGGCCGGTTCCCGCAGCTATGAAACGCTTCCGGAAATCGATATCCGCCTGATGAAGGACAGCGATTTTGTGCTTTCCTCAAAGGCTACCCGGATCCGTGAAATAACGGAACGGATTTTTGAGATCAATGGCTTCCATCCGAATGTGCTGTTCGAATCCACCAGCACCTCCACCATGGTCAATATGGTCCAAAGCCAGGTATGCTGTGCCTTTCTTCCCGGCTCCTATATCGACCCGGCAGCACCTGTCGTCTATTTTTCGGTGGCTCCTTATTACTCCTGGACTCAAAGCGTCATCATGCTTCCGGGCACCTACCTGACCAAACCGGAGCTTTACCTGATCAAGCTGGCAAAGCTCCAGTCAAATAACCAGCTTCCGTCTCCCTTTTTTCAGCCATGAGCCATTATCATGTCAACACAACGCGATGAGACGCGTCAACAGACAGCGCCGTCTACGAAAACCGTTTTACCAGTTGCTTTACCAGCTCCAGCAAAAGCTCTGTCGCCTTTTCCATGGACTGGACCGGGATATACTCGAACCGACCGTGAAAGTTATGGCCGCCGGTGAACAGATTCGGGCAGGGAAGTCCCTTCCAGGAAAGCCTTGCCCCGTCGGTTCCGCCGCGGATGGGGCGCACCAGAGGCGTGATGCCCAGTTTTTCCATGGCCTCCTTCGCCATGTCCACCAGGTACATGTGGGATTCGAGTTTTTCTTTCATATTATAATAATTATCCTTCAGCTCCAGCTCCACGGTGCCCTTGCCGTATTTGATATTCATATAATCGGCGGCCGCCTGGGCGATCCGCTTTTTCTCCTCAAATTTTTCCCGGTCATGGTCCCGGATAATATATTTCAGACTGGTATTCTCCACATCTCCGCGCATGCGATTCAGGTGGAAGAAGCCCTCATAGCCGTCGGTACATGCCGGATTTTCAAATACCGGCAGCATGGCATGCAGCTCCATGCCCATCAGCAGGGAATTCTTCATCTGTCCACGGGCGCTGCCCGGGTGGATGCTGACTCCGTGAATGATATATTTGGCGGAAGCCGCGTTGAAATTCTCATATTCCAGCTCTCCCAGCTCTCCGCCGTCCACCGTGTATGCCACATCGGCGCCGAAGCCAGGAATATCAAACAAGTCGGTTCCCCGGCCCACCTCCTCATCCGGAGTAAAGCCAATGCAGATTTTTCCGTGTGGAATCTCCGGGTGTTCCAAAAGACAGGCCGCCATAGTCATGATCTCCGCAACGCCTGCCTTGTCATCGGCCCCCAAAAGGGTAGTGCCGTCCGTGATCACCAGATCCTGACCCACATATTTGGAAAGTTCCGGAAAATCTTCCGGTCCCATGGAAATATTCCGCTCCTGATTCATCATAATCCGACCGCCGTCATAGTTTTTCACAATCCGCGCCTTGACATTCGCGCCGGAGCAGGCTGGCGATGTGTCCATATGGGATACAAAACCCAGAGCTGGAACCATACAGTCCAGGTTGGAAGGAATTTCCCCATATACATAACCATATGGATCCATGCGCACATTTTTCGCCCCCATGGTCAAAAGCTCCTCCGTCAGAAGCCGGGCCAGGTTAAACTGTTTTTCTGTGCTTGGGAACTGCTTCTGATCCTCCATGGACTGCGTGTCCACAGCCACATAGCTTAAAAATCGTTTCAATACATTGGAATTCACTGTTTCCATGCTTTTTGTTGCCTCCTGAATTTATTTAATTCTCTGTCTTCTCTGTCCATAAATGTTGGAAGAAGCAGCTTCTGGCCCCCGTATGGCAGGCCGCGCCCATCTGCTCCACCCTGGCAAGCAGGGTATCATTGTCACAGTCCAGATCCAGGGCTTTGACATATTGATAATGCCCGGAGGTCTCCCCCTTCAGCCACTGCGCCCTGCGGCTGCGGCTGTAATAATGCATTTTCCCGGTCTTCAGGGTGTCTAAATAAGCCTGCTCATTCATGTAGGCCAGCATCAGCACCTGCAGGTTCTCATAGTCCTGGACAATCACCGGCACCAGACCGTCGGAGTTTTTCTTCAATTGGCTCCAGTCCATGGCTGCCTTTTCTGGCGCCCTGCCCTGCCTACCTGCGCCCTCAAACCGCGCCGCCGCATCCGGCAGATGGATCCGATCCTCATAAAGAGCCTTGCCTATAATGACACCACGGATGCCACTCTCACAGAGGGCTTCCAGATCCTCCATACAGGAAACTCCGCCGGAAGCGATGATATCCAGCCCGGTTTCCTCAGTCAAAAGCTTTGTGTAGGGAATATTGGGACCCGTCAGCATGCCATCTCGGGAAATATCCGTGTATACAATATGCCGGACACCGTATTCCTTCATCTGCAGGCACAGCTCGACCGCTTTCACAGAGCTGACCTTCTTCCAGCCCTCCACAGCCACCAGACCGTCCCTGGCGTCCACGCCCACCACGATCCGCTCCGGGCCAAACTCCTTAACCAGCTGCCGGATAAATTCCGGCTCCTGGACCGCCCGGGTGCCGATGATGCAGCGGCTGATTCCCAGATCAAGCATATTCCGCACCGTCTGGGCGCTTCGGATACCGCCGCCCAGCTGCACCGGCACGTCCACCTGCTCCAGAATGGCCCGGATAGCCGCCTCATTGACCGAATGGCCTGCCAGGGCGCCGTCCAGATCCACCAGATGGAGATAGGTGGCTCCCTGGCTCACCCACAGCTTTGCCATGTCCGCCGGAGTATCGGAATAAATTTTCATATTGTCAAACAATCCCTGGGTCAGGCGCACACATTTGCCGCCCTTCATGTCAATGGCAGGATATAACTGCATATCGCACCTCCTCACAGACTGCCCTTGGTGGACAGCACATCCGTGATCCGCTCATCATAGCGGGTGGCCTCATCCAGCGCCTTGGCGAAGGCCTTGAAGGCTCCTTCAATGATATGGTGGCAATTAAAGCCATCCAGCTGCTTCAAATGCAGGTTCATCTTCGCCTCATAGGAAACGGCATAGAAAAATTCCCGCACCATCTCCGTTTCCAGGTCTCCCACATATTCCCGGTCCAGCTTTAAATCGTAACCCAGATAGGGCCGGCCGCACAGATCCAGGGCACACAAAATCAGGGCGTCATCCATGGGAAGGATCCGGGAGCCATAACGGACAATGCCTTTTTTATCTCCCACCGCTTCCCGGATGGCCTGTCCTAAAACAATCCCCGTATCCTCCACAGTGTGGTGGGTATCCACCTGCAAATCCCCCGCCGCCGACACCTCCAGATCAAAGAATCCATGGCGGGCAAAGCCCTCCAGCATGTGGTCGAAAAATCCGATGCCGGTCTGCACCATCGCCTTCCCGGTACCGTCCAGATTCAGGCTGAGGCAAATCCTCGTCTCCTTTGTTACGCGTTCGATCGCTGCCGTGCGTGCCATATCATTCTTCCTCCTCTTCTTCAAAGCGGACGCGGATGGAATTGGCATGCGCCGTCAGCCGCTCCGCCTGGGCAAAGCGCTCGATTTCCTTGTGAATCGGACGCAGCGCCTCCTTCGAATAATAAATAATGCTGGATTTCTTGACATAATCATCCACGCTCAAAGGCGAGAAAAATTTTGCCGTGCCGTTGGTGGGAAGCACATGGTTGGGCCCCGCGAAGTAATCCCCCAGAGGCTCGGAGCTGTACTCGCCCAGGAAAATGGCCCCGGCATTTTTGATTTTGGTCATCACCTCAAAAGGATTCCGGGTGACGATTTCCAGATGCTCGGAGGCAATCTCATTTGCCGTGTCGATGGCCGCCTGGAGGGAATCCGCCACCAGGATGTATCCATAGTTTTCCAGGGACTTTTCCAGAATTTTCCTGCGGGAAAGAGTCTTTAGAAACTTCTCCGCCTCCTTGGAAACCTTCTTTGCCAGTTCCATGCTGGTGGTCACCAGAATCGCGCTGGCTAATTCATCATGCTCCGCCTGGGAGAGAAGGTCCGCTGCCACATAACGGGGATTGGCCGTCTCATCCGCCAGCACCAGAATCTCGCTGGGTCCGGCGATGCTGTCAATGCTCACATGGCCGTATACCGCTTTTTTGGCCAATGCCACAAAAATATTGCCCGGCCCTACGATTTTGTCAACCCGCGGGATGGACTCAGTGCCGAAGGCCAGGGCCGCCACCGCCTGGGCTCCGCCCACCTTATAAACCTCGGCGGCTCCCGCCATGTGCGCCGCCGCCAGGGTCACCGGATTCACCTTTCCGTCCTTGCCCGGTGGGGTCACCATAACGATCTTCTCCACACCGGCCACCCTGGCCGGGATCATATTCATCAGCACTGTGGAAGGATACGCGGCCTTTCCTCCGGGCACATAGACCCCCACGCTGGAAAGAGGCGTCACCTTCTGACCAAGGATCGTACCGTCGGGCTTACTGTCGAACCAGCTGTAACGCTTCTGCTTTTCATGATATTCCCGGATGTTCTTCATGGCATGCTTCATCACCGCCAGAAGCTCCTCATCCACCAGGCCGTAGGCCTCCTCAATCTCCGCCCCGGTCACCCGGATATGGGCCGCGTCCATTTGAGTGCCGTCAAACTGCCTGGTATAATCAAACACCGCCGCGTCCCCGCGCTTTCGCACATCCTCCACAATGGCCTGCACCGACGCCTCGTAACTGCTGTAATGATTGGGATCCCGCTTCAAAAGATCCGTCAGAATATTCTGCTTGCTCTGTTCGTCAAGGGTAATGATTCTCATTGGTTTTCCTCCTGCTGCTGCTGTATCAATGCCTTCAATTGGCGGATGACGCGGCCGATCCGCTCATTTTCCCGCTTCATGCTCACCTGGTTCACCACCATCCGGGCTGACAGCGGGCTGACCTCCTCCAACACCGTCAGGCCGTTTTCCCGCAGGGTGGAGCCGGTCTCCACGATATCCACGATCACCTCCGCCAGTCCCACTATGGGCGCCAGCTCGATGGAGCCGTTCAGCTTGATGATCTCCACGGTCTGATGCTTTTTATTGTAAAAATAATCCTTTGCGATGGCCGGATATTTGGTGGCCACCCGGATCAGCTCATGATGCTTTAAAAGCTCCCTGGCGCTTTCCGGTCCGCAGACACACATGCGGCATTTGCCGATCCCCAGATCCAGCACCTCATAAAGCCTGCGCCCTTCCTCCAGAATCGTATCCTTGCCCACAATGCCGATGTCGGCGGCACCGTATTCCACATAGGTAGGCACGTCATTGGCCTTTGCAAGGAAAAAGCGGTATCCAAGTTCCTCATTTACAAAAATCAGCTTGCGGGAGTTTTTGTCCCTCATCTCGTCACAGGTGATCCCGATTTTTTCAAACAGATCCAGGGATTTGTACGCAAGTCTGCCCTTTGCCAGGGCGAATGTCAGATATCTCATGTCTGTCTGTCCTCCCCCTTTTCCTCCGGCATATAGTCGTGAAGCGTCAGACGGTCCGTCTGCTGGCGCACCGCGTCATAAGCCTCCACGCTGCTGCCATCGCCGCCTAAATAAAGCAGGTTGCGGATCTGCCTGCGCTTCACATACTCCCGGTAAAACTCCACATTTCGGCCTTGCTCTTTACAAATCATCTGGACTGCCATGGAATTTTTGCGAAAATGCCTTGCCAATTTCACGGCCGCCGCCCGCGCTGCCGGATCATAGAGAATCACCGTATTGACCATGGAAATCTTCGTCTCGATCCTTTGCCGGGAAAGAGCCAGCATCAGCTGATCCACCACAATGGCAAAGCCCACGGCCGCCGCGTCCTTGCCAAATTGCACCAGCAGCTTGTCGTAGCGGCCTCCGGTCACGATGTAATCCCCGGCGCCGTAGGTGTATGCCTTAAAAATAATACCCGTATAGTAGGAATATTTGCTAAGCATGCCCAGATCATAAGACACATAATCCCCCAGACCATAATGATTTAACATTTCCTGGATTTTCTCCAGCCGCTCGATGGCCTGCAGGGCACGGGAATTGGCGGTCAGACTCTTTGCCAGGCGAATCTGGTCAATATCTCCAAAAAGCTCCGGCAGCTTTAAAAAAACCTGCTTGAGCTCCGGCGCCATGGTCTGCTCCGTCAAAAGCTCCTCCACGCCGAAGAAATTTTTATTCTCGATCAGCTCCCGCAGGGTTTCCTGGGTCTCCTCGTCCATGCCGGACTCTTCCACCAGACCCCGGTAAAACTCCACCTGGCCAAGCTCCACCTGAAAATCCTTAAGCCCCGCCGCTTTCAAAGAATCGATCACCAGCGCGATCATCTCCGCGTCGGCGTCGCAGCTGTCATCGCCGATCAGCTCCACGCCGGTCTGGGTGGATTCGTGCAGCCGCCCCTGATAGCTGGCGCTGTTTAAAAAGGTGGGCGCCAGGTAGCAAAGCCGCAAAGGCCCGGGCTCATCCATAAAATACTTTGCCGCGCAGCGTGCAATGGACGGCGTCATATCCGGCCGCAGCACCAGGGTATTATTGTCCCGGTCAAAAAATTTATACATCTCGCTGGAACGGACGCTGCCCCGCTCCTTATTAAAAATATCAAAAAATTCGAAGGTGGGCGTCTCGATGTCCTGGTAGCCGTACAGATGGAACACCGACTGGATCTGCCCCTGCAAAGCCAGCTTCCTGGCACACTCCTCATCGTAAATATCCCGGACTCCCTCCGGGGTGTGCAGCAATTGTTTGTCCATGTCTGATTCTGTCTCACTTTCGCGTATTAACGTGATAATTTGATAATTCGATAACGTGAATCTATTATATGGGAACCTGGCGCAAATGTCAATCGCCAATATCGCCTTCCCTATTTTAGCACAAGATTTTCTGTCTGGCTACCGTCAAGGCATAGAAAACATGCCCGGATTTCTTCCGCGCAGGGCCTGACAGGCTGGCCGCCGCATAGGCTTTGCAACCAATGATTTATCACAATTTCCTTTTTTATTAACAAGTATTTTTAATATATAAAGTGGATTGTATTAGCGATAAGAGATATGATACACTATACACATGCGTATACTTGTATGTTAGAAGAATATTCGGCAATATCATTGATATATTTGGAGGAATCA
Organism: uncultured Lachnospiraceae bacterium; assembly: GCA_964537765.1. Lineage (GTDB taxonomy): Bacteria > Bacillota > Clostridia > Lachnospirales > Lachnospiraceae > Brotaphodocola. Next base: position 43,877 of record CAZICB010000001.1, on the reverse strand, counting down.
CACTATGGGCGGATTTTTTGGCGTCACTTCAAAAGAAGATTGTGTTATGGATCTGTTCTTTGGAACCGATTATCACTCCCATCTGGGAACCCGCCGCGGCGGCATGGCCGTTTATGGACCGGGAGGCTTCCAGAGAAGCATCCACAATATTGAGAATTCCCCGTTCCGCACCAAATTTGAACGGGACGTGCTGGAGCTGGCCGGCAACTCCGGCATCGGAACCATCTCTGACAATGAACCGCAGCCGCTCCTCATCCAGTCCCATCTTGGCAGCTATGCCATCGTGACTGTGGGCAAAATCAATAATAAAGAACAGCTGATTCAGAATGCCTTCAACAACGGCCATATTCATTTTCTGGAGATGAGCGGCGGACATATCAATGCCACCGAGCTGACTGCCTCCATCATTAACCAGAAGGAAAGCCTGGTGGACGGTCTTTTGCATGCCCAGGAGCTCATCGAAGGCTCCCTGACCATCCTGCTTCTGACCCCGGAGGGCATCTATGCCTCCCGCGACCGCTACGGCCGCACCCCGGTAGTCATCGGGCGCAAGGACACGGGCTTTTGCGTCTCCTTTGAAAGCTTTGCCTACATTAATCTGGGCTACCATGACTATTCGGAGCTGGGACCGGGGGAGATCGTCCTGGTCAATGCCAACGGCGTCAAATCCTTAAGCAAGCCCCGCCGGGAAATGAAGATCTGTTCCTTTTTGTGGGTTTACTACGGCTACCCCACCTCCTGCTATGAGGGAATCAATGTGGAAGAGATGCGTTACCGCTGCGGTAAGATCCTGGCGGAACGGGATTTGGGCTGCCGCGGCGGCTGCGCCGGCTGTCCGGGACACGCCCAGGCACAGCCGGAGGTTCATCCGGATATCGTGGCTGGCGTTCCGGACTCCGGCCTTGCCCATGCCATCGGCTACGCCAATGAATCAGGCATCCCCTTCTCCCGCCCCTTTATCAAATACACCCCCACCTGGCCCCGTTCCTTCATGCCACAGAACCAGAGCAAGCGGAACCTGATTGCCAAGATGAAGCTGATCCCGGTGGATGCCTTGATCCGGAACAAAAGCCTGCTCTTAATCGACGACTCCATCGTCCGCGGCACCCAGCTGGGGGAAACCACCGAATTTTTATATCAGAGCGGTGCCAGGGAGGTCCACATCCGCCCGGCCTGTCCGCCGCTGCTGTTTGGCTGTAAATACTTAAACTTCTCCCGCTCCAACTCCGAGCTGGATCTGATCACCCGCCGGGTCATCAAGGAACGGGAGGGAGATCAGGTCTCCGCCGAGCTGCTGGCCGACTACGCGGACCCGGACAGCCAAAATTATCAGGAAATGGTGGAGGAAATCCGCCGCCGCCTGAACTTTACGACCTTAAAATACCATCGCCTGGACGATCTGATCGAATCCATCGGCCTGCCGAAGGAGAAGCTTTGTACTTATTGCTGGGATGGAAAAGAGAACTGATCCCTCCGGTCCAAATCCTTCTGAATCAGCTCCAGGTAATGGACCAGAATATCCCGGCTGCGCCCGATGCGCAGGGTTTTGTCCACCTCCTCATAGGTGAAGCTTTTTCGTCCTCCCTGCTCCATCCGCTGCCAAAAACGGTACAGATCCGCAAAGGGCACATAATAAATCTCATCCAGGGAGGTAAAATGCAGAATGATAAACGCGATCCCTCCCTGCTCTTCAAAATCCTTCATGAACCGGATCTGGTGATCATGGACATTCTGCAGGGGGAAGGTTTTCGTGGCGCATTCCTTGGCATCAAAGCACACCGGAATTCCCTGCACCGCACCGATATAGTCCACCGTACTCTTCTGGTCGAAATAGGCCAAAGTAATATGACGGCTCTCCTTCTCGATCTCGATGGGAGTGATGGGCGTAGGTATTTTCTGAATCAGCGCCAGCTTTCTCTCCCTGTACACCTCATTGCTGTGATTGATCATATCCTCCAGCGTGGATCCGCGCAGGCCGCGGGTTTTCCAGGTCCCCATATTTCTTTTCCTCCGTATCAGATTTCTTTTCCTGCCCCGGTCCCTTTATAATCTCCGGGAACATCCTTGAAAACACCCCTGGCGGAGCCGCTGTAAAGCTTCTTTGACTCAGATCCTCCAGAGGCTTTTCCATATCCGGAAATACCAGCATCCAGGAATGGAGCATCTGGGAATGGACGCCATACTCCGCCTTCACCCGTTCGTTGACTTTTGGATTTCCGTATTTGTAATCCCCGGCTATCGGATGACCGATAGAAGAAAGGTGGGCCCGGATCTGATGCGTCCGCCCGCTGATCAACGTCACCTTTAACAGGGTAAAGCCTTGCCGGTAAGCCAGCGGCTCATACTCGGTCCGGATGGGCAGACTGCCTTCCACCTGCTGCCGAAATATTTTCACCTGGTTGGTGCGCTCGTCTTTTTTCAGATAGCCGTCGATCAGCTGTTTTTCCCGGACCTGCCCGGACACCACGCAAAGATAATATTTGTGCATGGAACGGTCCTTAAACATGGCAGAAAGCTGCTGCAGACCGGCCAGGGACTTTCCCGCCGCCACCAGACCGCTGGTATTCCGGTCCAGACGGTTGCACACGGATGGGCGAAAGCTCCTTAACTGCTCCCGGGACAGCTGCCCCGAATCCAGCAAATAATCAATCAGATACTCCACCAGGGACTCATCGGTGTCTTTGGCTTTCTGGGACAGCATGCCGGAGGGCTTATTGATCAGCACAATATGTTGATCTTCGTAGACAATGGAAAGCCTGGTCTTTTTCACCGGCTGCACCTTCACCTGGGAAAACTTTTCGATGGTTTCCTCGGAGAGAAACAGCTTGATCTCATCTCCCGGCGCCAGCTTTTCCGAGCCATCACACTTTTTCCCGTTCAAAGTAATATTTTTCTTGCGGAGCATTTTGTAGAGAAAGCCCTTCCCCGCAAGATTGAAATACTTGCCCAGAAACTTGTCCAGCCGCTGTCCCGCTTCATTCTGATTCACAATCAAACTTTTCATCGTCGCATTTGCTCCTTGCCGCTGCGAAATTTTCTCTACATGGACAGGCTTTTTAAAAGGGCCGCGCTGCCCTCCACCGTCCCGTCATCCTCGTACTCGCCGGAGGGCTTCAGTCCCTCCAGCCGCTGCAAAAATTTTTTCTCGTCCTTTAAAATTTTCACCGACGGCTCCAGCCTGTTTTCCGCAAACAACTGATTCAGCGCCTTTTCCGCCTTGCTGCCATCTATACGGGAAACCGGACAGTACGCGATCACGCCATTGGGATGCACCGCTATGGCATCCATGGGAAGCACCTGCTCCTTCGTGGTCAAAATCAAATCATAGAGAATCGTGCACTTCGCTTCATAGGCCCGCACCTTTTCATAAAATTCCCGCCCCGGCGTCCGGTATTTCCAGGATGCCAGCAAAGGCGACGCCATATTCGCCATGGGCAGCACGGTCAGAATTGCCATCACCGTCAGGATGTTTTTCGCCGCCTGCTCCTTGGCAATGCTGCGGGCCGCCAGCTGTATGAGAATCGCCGCCGCCAGCACCAGGGTGATGCACAGGCGCATCCGCCGGCTCTGATCCCGGTAGCCATACACGCCCTTATCCTTCTTGCTCATTCTTTTCTCCTTCCTTCAGGAACCGAAGAATCCAGCCGTGGGGCACCGCCTTGCAGAAAAGCCGGAAGGCCTTCATAAAGCCCCCATAAACCGACACCGTCTTTCCCATCATACTGTCCCGGACCGCCTGGTGTACCACCCGTTTAGGGTTCGCCATAAACAGCTTTTTATAGGCAGACATTTCCTGCTTCGTCTCTGCCACCTGGAAAAATTCCGTCCTCACCGGACCCGGACAGACGGCAGTCACCGTAATCCTCCTATGCACCAGCTCCTGGTTTAACGCCCGGCTATAGCTTAGCACAAAAGCCTTTGTCGCCGCGTAAACTGCAAAGCCAGGCTGCGGCAGAAAGGCCGCCGCCGAAGCAAACTGCAGGATACGGCTGTTGCGGTCCATATGGGGAAGGACCATATGCGTCACCGCGCAGAGAGTCTCACAATTGAGCCGGACCATACCGGTCTCCTCCTGCCTGCTGATTTCCCCCACCTTGCTGATTTTTCCGTATCCTGCGGCATTAATCAAACATTTCACCTGGGGCTTTTCCTGTTCCAAAATAAGCTCCAGCTGCCGCAGATCCGCCTCCTGCGAAAGATCCAGGGCCAAGATCCGCAGCCGCGCCGGGACCTGATCCTCCAAGGCCTCCAGCCGCTCCCGCCGCCGGGCGATCACCCAGATCTCGGAAAGACCGCCAAAACGATCCGCCAGCTCCAAAACGGCCTCCCTGCCCATCCCGGAGGAGGCGCCCGTCACAATTGCTATCTTCATGCTTTTCTCCTGATTCTACTTCTTTTTATGCACATTTTGTCCATCCCCGCTTGTTCATATCTTCCCGGCTGATTGGTAAATAATCATGCATCATGCTCTGCCTCGTCAAATAATTCTTCATAATCTTCTATATAATAATCCGCCAGCTGCCGCTTCTCCTCCTTCATATGCAGGGAAAACGCATCCTCCACCGCGCAGACTTCCATACCGGCCGCCTTTCCGGCCTGGATGCCGGCGGGCACATCTTCAAATACCATGCACTCCTCGGGCTTTGCCCCCAGATCGGCGGCAACCTTCAAATAAATATCCGGCGCCGGCTTCCCGGCCGCCACCTCGCAGGCGGTGATGATCACCTGAAAAAAGGAGGTGATCTCTAAAGCCTCTAGCACCGCATCCACCATATCCCTGCCATTGCTGGTGGCAATTCCTGCCCGGATGCCCGACTGCCGCAGATATTCCAAAAACCGCCGTGCCCCCTTCTTTAAAGGCACCTCCATGCGGTACTTTTCAATGCTCATATCGATCCACGCCTGCTTGATCTGCTCTAAACTGTCCGGAATCCGGAACCGTTCCTTAAAGTACACGGCGGTCTCCGTAAAGCTCATGCCCTCAATGACCTTTTGCAGCTCTGGCGGACAATCATAGCCAAATCGCCCCAGATATTCCACGTCGATCTCATGCCACATCCACATGGAATCCACCAGGGTGCCGTCCAGATCAAATAAAATCGCCTTCTTGGCCGCGATTTTAGGCAGCAGGCCGGACCCTTCCGCTCCCCCGCAAGCTGCGGCTTTTGCAATTCCCGGCACAATCGCCTCCTGCTGCTTTCCGCCTTTCATCGTCCCTCCGCCGGGCGCCTCCTGCAAAAGCTGCAGCTCCTCGCTGGTCAGCCTGCGGCACTGCCCGGGTTTTAAGCGCTCGTCCAGCCACAGTCCGCCCATGGAAAGCCGTTTTAGATAAACCACCTGACAGCCCAGCGCCTCAAACATCCGCTTCACCTGGTGGAACTTGCCCTCCCGGATGGTCAGCCGGATCTCCGGGTCCTGTTTTTTTTGGGTCAGCACCTCCAGCTTTGCCGGAAGTACCGGGGTCCCGTCCTCCAAAGTCATGCCTGCCGCCATCCGCGCCGCCGCATCTGACGGAAGCATGCCCGAAATCCGGGCATAATAAACCTTATCCACATGCTTTTTCGGGGACAAAAGCCGATGAGCCAGGTCCCCGTCATTGGTCAGAATCAAAAGTCCCTCGGTATCGATGTCCAGCCGCCCCACAGGGAATAAATCCGCCCGGCAGTCGGCCTCCCGGCGCACCAGGTCCACCACCGTCCGGTGCCGGTTGTCATCGGTAGCTGATACCACCCCCTGGGGCTTGTTAAGCAGATAATATTCATATTCCAAATAAGCGACCTCCCTGCCGTCAAAAACCACCCGGTCCCTGCCCGGACAGATCTTCCGCTCCGTTTTCTTTTCTGTCATGCCATTTACCTGGATCCGGCCTTTTTTGGCTGCCTCCTTGATCTGGGAACGGCTGCCCCGCCCCATCTCCGCCAGATATTTGTCCAGACGTATCTCTTTTCCCATTATTGCCACCGCCATCCTGGATGATATTTGTTTTTCAGGGATGCTCCCGCAGATTTTGCCCAGCCAAGGGCATAACCGTCCACACAGACTAAAATCCAGCCCTTGGGAAGCTTCTCGCCCTCCTTAAGAAGAATGGTCTCCCCCTTTAAGTACCGGATCACCCGCTCATCCTCCCGCTTCATGGAAAAGCACTGGCGCCAGTCCCGGCTGCTAAAGGTCATGGCCGCCGCCTGGGACGGCTCAAACCGGTTCTTTTTCAGCTCTCCCAGCAAAAGCCCGGTCCGCAGATAACGCAGATTCCAGCTCCGGTCAAAGCCCTCCGGCAGATAATATACCTGGTCCGCCTTCACCAAAATCCGGCTCCGGTCAAAGGTTCTGCCCGTAAACTGCTCCCACTGGACGAAATCGCTGTCCTCCAAAAGTTTCCGCTCCCTGGCAGATGTGGAGGAGAAACCAGTCCCCGCAGCCCGGCGCGGTGCATCCGATTTTGCCGTGGCCGTGTATTGCAAAGCCTTTGCCTCCTTTTTCAGCAAAGCCAGGAAATGTCCCTCGCCCTGCACCCTGTGGGGGAAGAGGCGAACAGCCGGGAGGCCATCCAATCCCCCCGCAGCCCCCTCCCACAGCGGTACCTCCACCGCCGAAAGCTTTGGATACCGGGACAGCAGCCAGAGGACATTGTCCTCATCCTCCTCCCGCGCAAAGGTACAGGTGGAGTACAAAAGATACCCGCCTGGCCTCAGCATCTGCACCGCGCAGTCCAAGATTTCCCGCTGGATGGGCACATAATACTCCGGCCCGTGCTCCTGCCAGCTTTTCACCAGCTCCGGGTCCTTGCGGAACATGCCCTCCCCGGAGCAGGGCGCGTCCACCAATATTTTATCGAAGAAGCAGCCGAAAGCCTGCAAAAGCTTTTCCGGCGCCTCGCTGGTGACGCAGATATTTTCCAGGCCGAACAGCTCCAGATTTTTTAACAATGCCTTGGCCCGGGAGCTGCTGATGTCATTGGAAACCAAAAGTCCCTTTCCCTGGAGCCGGACGCCAAGCTCCGTGCTTTTTCCTCCCGGCGCTGCGCATAAATCCAGCACCCGGTCCCCGGGCTTTACCGGAAGCACTGCCGCCGGAGCCATCGCGCTGGGTTCCTGCAGATAATAAAGCCCCGCATAGTAATAAGGATCCTTGGCCGGACGTTCTTCGCTGTCATAATAATAGCCGTTTGGCGTCCAGGGCACCCGCCTGGTTCCATAGGGGCTGATCCGCTCCCACTGCAGCTCATCCAGTTTCAGGGAATTGATCCGCAGTCCCTGATAGGGCGGCTTTTCATAGCTGGCCAGCCAGGGTTCATATTCCGCGCCCAAAAGCGTTTTCATATGCTCCAGAAATGCTTCCGGTAATCTCATTGTAATCTTCCTTTTCTCCTATCCTCATTCATAAATGGCAGGCAAACCGCGATATAATATAAAAAACCGGAAAGAAGGCATGCCATGTTCCTTTCCTGGATCTGCCTGGCCGTATTATTTTTATTACTTCGTTATCCTGCCCTGTCCATTCGCGGCGCCTCCCAGGGGCTACTGCTCTGGTATCAGGTGGTGGTACCCTCTCTGGCACCCTTTATGCTGCTGACCCAGCTGATCCAGGCCGCAGGAGGGGTAAGCATCTTAACCAAGCCCTTCTATCCGCTGCTGCACCGCCTCTACGGCACCTCCCGCACCGGCGCCTATATCCTGATCTGCGGCCTGCTGTGCGGCTATCCCATCGGTGCAAGACTTTGCGCAGATAACTGCCGGAAAGGAGAAATCTCCCCCGCAGAGGCCCAAAGCCTGCTCTGCGTCTGCAACCATCCCAGCCCCATGTTCCTGCTGGGCTATGTGGCAAGCCAGCTGGGCCTGTCCGGACTGCCTGGCCAGGCAGGAGCCGCCAGCCCTCTGGGATTTCCTGGGGTTTTGGGGTTGCTGCTGTTTTCCGTTTATGCGCCTGTTCCCTTTTTGTATTTTTTGTCCGCCCGATATTATGGCAAAACTTTCTTTGCGGTTTCTGAATCTGCCGCGGATCCGACGCCAACCGGGAGACGCCATTGCAATGAGACGCGTCACCGGCGCGTATCAGCGAATTCAGATGAATGCGATGAAAAAGACGGCGTTCTTCCTGTCCCCCGTCCGGCCTTTTCCTTCGGGGAGCTGATCCTCTCCACCAGCGAGGCTCTGGTCATCATCGGCGGCACCTTGATGTTGTTTACCATCCTCATCGTCTGGCTCCAGCAGCTTCCTCTGCTGACCGTCCGCTCCAAAGCGCTGCTTGCCGGATTCCTGGAAATCACCACCGGAATCTATGCCATCGGAAACGCCTTTCCATCCGGCCAGAATCTGATTCCCGCCGCCATGAGCATTGCCTTTGGCGGCTGTTCCGGTATTCTCCAGACTCTGGGCGTCATCCGCCAGCCGGATGAGCCGCATACCAATGTAAAAAATGCCGGATTGTCCATCCGGCATTATATCTGTTGGAAAGCACTGCACGCCTTCCTGTCTGCGCTCGTTCTCACTCTTCTGCGGGAGCTTCTTCCTCGGTAGTCACTCCTGCGGCCAGCTCGTTGCGGTTGGAGGTGACAATATCATAGGAGGACTGCATGGAGGCAAAAAAGGAATCAAACCGGTTCTGTGCCTCACCCATGGAATGACTGATGATCGTCTGGAGGCTGCGCAGCATATCATCCGTATAATTGATGGAACTCTGACGGATGCTGTCTGCGTAAGCCTGGGCATCGTCCACAATCTCCTGTGCCTGCTGGTTGGCCTGCTCGATCACCGCGTTTGCCTCCGCATAAGCCCGCTGCATGATCTCATGCTCATTGACCAGCTCATTGGTCTGGGCGGTTGCCTCCGCCAGCATGGCGTCAGCCTGGGTACGCGCCTCGTTAAGAATCGCGTCCTGATTGCTGATGATCTTCTGGTACTTTTTGATCTCATCAGGAATCCGCAGGCGCAGCTCTACCAAAAGCTCCACAAGCTCTTCCTTATTAACTAAAATTTTTGTATTGGAAAGCGGCTGAAACTTACAGCTGTCAACATACTCTTCGATTTCACCGATTAACTGTTCGATTCTACTACTCATGATTTTTTTCCTCCTCATTTATGGTAATGCCGCCGTCAGACAGCACAGCCGCTGATCGGCCGGAGGCCGCAACCTTCTCCCGAATCCGCTTCGCCACCTCCGGGTGTACGAATTCGCTGATATCGCCCTGATAGCTTGCAATCTCTTTGACGATGCTGGAGCTCAGATACGAATACCTTAAATTCGTGGTCAAAAAAATAGTGTCAATATCCGGTGCAATCACCCGATTTGTCTGAGCCAGCTGAAGTTCATACTCAAAATCCGTGATTGCTCGCAAACCGCGAACGATCACCTGTGCATGATTTTGATGAACAAAATCTACCAAAAGTCCGTCAAAGGACTGAATCTCAACGTTGGCAAGATGAGCCGTCACATCCACTAACATATTAACACGTTCTTCGACAGAAAACAACGGAGATTTTGAAGAATTCTTCAAAACTCCGATAATCACATGGTCCATCATCCGCGCTGTCCGCTCGATAATATCCACATGCCCCAAAGTAACCGGATCAAAGCTGCCCGGATATACTGCGATCGTCATAATCATTCTCCTCGATAGACAAACACATGACGGTTTGTCTTATACTTTTTATTTTTTTCCAGAATAAAGCCCAGCTCACCCAGATAATCAAAGCCTGTCTCCAGGGAAGCTTCTATGATAATCGTGCTCTGCTTATCAATCAGGCTGGAATCCTTTAAATATGTAAGCATCTGCCTCTCCAGCTCATGGCCATAGGGCGGATCCATAAAAATATAATCAAAACGATACTTTCCCTCCAGACGGCGCAGGGCGCTCAAGGCATCGCAATGCATCACCACGGCCCGTTCCTCCAGCCTGGCGGCCTTTAAATTTTCCCGCACACAGGCAAGGGCCTTATCGCTTTGTTCCACAAAAACCGCCTGGGCAGCTCCGCGGCTCAGTGCCTCGATGCCGATGGCGCCGCTGCCGGCAAACAGATCCAGAAAACAACAGTCCGCCAGATCATGCTGCAACATATTAAATAAGGTCTCTTTAATCCGGTCGGTGGTCGGCCTGGTATCCATGCCCTCGATGGTCTTTAACGGCGTTCTTCTGGCGCTTCCGGCAATAACACGCATGCTTTTCTCCTTTAAAACCGGCGACACGCCTTCCCGGGCGAGGAGTTTTTATCCGCTTCTGCCGCCTGAATTCCTACCGTTCCTATTATACGGTTAATTTTTTTTTTGCACAAGCAGATTATGTCCCTTTTTCGTATCTTTTCTGATACAATATAGCAATCCTGCCGAGCAGAGGCGAGGGTGGAATTATTCTTTATTCTCTGCTGTAGGGTGGTGGCTGAGTACATTACGGTACCTTTTGCTGCTCCAAAGCAATACCGATCAGCCGGTCCGCCTGATCTGCCATGAACAGAGGAATGTTCAGCACATCATCGTCCAGCTTCAGATTGCTTAGAGAGAAGCGCACACAAAGTTTTACCTTATCCGGGAACAATTCCTTGAATTTCTTGAGGCTTTTGCTGGATGTATTGACTTCGGATTTCACCTCAACAGGGAAAATATCATTCTCCCGCTGGAGCAGGAAATCCACCTCATACGGGGGATTGGATCGATGGTGTCCACATGTTCCAGAAATGTGGCGAGGTTTTTATCTCCATTGGCAATTAGGAATTCCGGGAAGGACATAGGGTCAATCTGCATGAAATGGACCTTGCCCACAGGAAAAGAGGATGGCTTTGCCAGAGCAATACCCAATAAGGAACCGGCGCAAGCAATATGATACTGCGGGGCGTTCTCGCAGAAATATTTCATGGAGTTGATGACCTTCGGACAGTCCTGTATTTCATCAAAGATGATCAGAGTCTTTTCCGGCAGAATCCTTGAAAATGAAAAACCGCTGCAGGGCACATCCATTTGGCATGTATGCCTTGCAGCGGTTTTGCTGCCTCCGGGAATTCGAAAAGCTGTTTTCAGCAGGTTTTTTCGGTTACACTTTTACCCGCGGGGCAGCGAAGGGAGGCCCTTTTGTTTATTTATCTGCCATCTGGCGCTCCTGAATCTCGATCATCTTTTTGACCATATAGCCCCCTACAGATCCGTTCTGTGCGGAAGTCAGGTCACCGTTGTAGCCGTTGGATAACGGTACGCCCAGCTCCTGTGCAACCTCCATTTTGAAACGATCCAGTGCTTCCTTTGCCTCCGGTACTTCTGCTCTGTTAGAAGATCTGTTTGCCATAATAAATGCCTCCTTTGTTGTAAGCCTGCCATGAAGCAGGCTTACCAGGATGGTTTTCTGCTTCACGACAACTATTGTTTGGTTACGATCATAGTATGTGCCTCAGAATCAATCTTACACTAGAAGGTTTTGTGTGAATTGTCAGAAATTTGAAGAGCAGTCGAAGCGTAAATTGTATCAAAAAATATCCCGCGGTCAAAATCATTGCGGTGAGGATTACTGCTGCCGGATAAACACGCTATCCCCCGCTTTTATACACCCTCACCATCCTCCCCCGCAAAACCTTTGCGCTTTCCGCCTGGTAGGGGTCTGCCCGGAAGAGTACCGCGTCGGCCGTGAATCCACGGGCGATTTTTCCGTGGGAGGATTCCAGGCCCAGGATACGGGCGGCGATCCCGGTGGCGGCCTTCCAGGCCTTGGCCGGGCTCAGGCCGTATTCCTGGAGGGAGAACAGCTCCTCCAGCTCATTGGGAATCAGGTTGTCGCCGGAATAGAAGTCCGTTCCGAAACCGATCTCCACTCCCTCCTCCAGCGCATACCGCACGGCCTTTCGGTGGGCGTCGCAGGCGGTCTTCGCCCGCTCCCGCAGAAACGGCGGAAGCACCAGGGGCTCCTGCCCGGCGGCGATCATCTGGTAAATCCGCGTGGTCGCCACGTAGGGGATGTGCTTCTCGGCCAGGCCCTTCGCCTGCTGCCTGGTCATGAAAATCCCATGCTCCACTGAATCTACCCCCACATCGATGAGCCAGTCCAGCACCGGACCGCCCCAGGTGTGGACCATAACCCGCTTTCCGTGGGCGTGGAGCGTTTCCACCAGCCTCTTTAAATCCGCCTCGGCTGCGTCCGATTCCAGCACATGGGCGGTTTCCGTGCTGATGCCTCCGGTCGCCAGGACCTTGACCCACGCGCAAGGACTTTGCAGGACCGCTTCCAGCCGGTCAAAGGCGATCCCCTCCCTGGCCGGGATCATATCCGCGCAGAATACTACCTCCGGAAATTTTGCAGTCTTCGGCTCTCCCTGAAGACATTCCCGCCAGGTTTCCTCCGTCAGACCGCCGGCGTCCCGGACCATGGTGACGCCTGTCTGCAAAAGCCCTTGCATCTCATGGAAAATCCTGGACTGCACATCCTCCTTGGTCCGTTTTTCCTGCACGGAATGGATGAAATCCGTCAATCCGGCATGGAAATGCAGATCAATCAGCCCGGGAGCAATCCAAAGCTCCTCCCCGCCGGACGGCCGTTTTGCTTCCTTCCTGATCTCCTGGAAGCGGCCGTCCTTTATGCAAATATCAAAAACCTCCTGCCCCATCCCGGCAATGTGAATCTGTTTCAGCCAGATTTCCTGTCCTTTGCCGCATAATTCCACCTGTACGCTCATGGCTTCCTGCTCCTGTCTTTATATCATTTCGTTTCTATCCATTTCCCTGTAGGGCTTTCCAGCCTTCCCATGCCCGCTTTTTAGCCTCTTCCTGCCGGTCCCGGCAATCCCGGCACCGCGTCCAAAAGCTGCCGCCCGTAGCTGGTCTGCGGCCGGGCAAAGAAATCCGCCTTCGTCCCCCGCTCCAGAAGCTCTCCCTGCTTCATCACCGCCACGTCGTCGCAGAGATAGTGGACCACGCCCAGGTCATGGGAGATAAACAAAATTGTCAGGTTCAGCTCCTGGCGCAGCTCCCCGATCAAATTCAGGATTTCCAACTGGACGGAAACATCCAGGGCGCTCGTCGGCTCGTCAGCGATGAGCACCTTGGGCTGCACGCAAATGGCTCTTGCCAATGCGATCCGCTGCTTCTGCCCGCCGGAAAAGCTTCTCGGATAACGCTCCAGGGTATTCTCCGGCAAATGCAAAAGCTGCACCCACTCCTGACATTTTTCTTTTACATGGGCCCGGTCCGCTATGTGATGAAAAAGCATGGCGTCCGACAAAATATGCCCGATGGAATATTTGGGATTTAAAGAAGCGTCCGGATTCTGAAAAACCATCTGGATATTCCGGCACGTCTCCCGGGTCCTCTTTTTCGCGCCGCCTCCTGCTATCACAGAACCCTCCAAAAGGACCTCACCCTGGTCCGGCCTTAACAGGCCTGCCGCCACCCGCGCAATGGTGGATTTTCCGGAGCCGGACTCTCCCACCAATCCCAAAATCCGGTAGCGCTCCAGGCTAAGATTGATGTCCCGGAGGGCAAAGCCTCCGTCATAGGAGGCATGGATGTGCCTTAATTCCATTACCTGGTCCATCGGTTTTTCTCCTTTCAACGCCCCGGAACCGTAAGAACCGATTCCAGGAGGATCCTGGTGTAGGGATGCCGCGGGTTTTCAAAGATCTGCTTGATCCCGCCCTGCTCCACGATTTTCCCATGCTGCATCACGCAGAAGGAATCGCAGATATTTGCAGCCACCGCCAGATTGTGGGTGACAAAAATCACGGAAAAATGCAGCTCCCGCTGCAGATTGCGGATCAATTCCAGGGTCTGCTTCTGCACCGTCACATCCAGGGCGGTGGTCGGCTCATCACACAGCAGAATATCCGGCTTGCAGGCCAATGCCATGGCTATGAGGATCCGCTGGCACTGGCCGCCGGAAAGCTCGCCGGGATACCGATCATGGGTCAACAAGGTTTCCGGCAGAGACAGCTTTCGTATCAACTCCCCGGCAATCTCCCGTGCCTGACTCTTCGTTTTTTTCTGCCGCAGCCGGATAATTTCCGTCAATTGGGCAGTCACCGGGCACAGGGGATCCAGAGCGCTTAGAGGATTCTGGAAAATCATCCCGCAGTTTCCGTCAATCTGGCGGGAATCATACGTCTGCCGGATCCCACCTGGCAGCAGCCCGATCAGGGACCGAAGGGTCAGGGTCTTTCCCGAACCGGACTCCCCCACCAGCCCCAGGGTCTCCCCCCGGCGCAGGGACAGGGAGAGATGATCCACCAGAAATTCCCCCTCCCGGTTTGTCAGACACAAATTTTCAACCTTTAACACAACATCCTTTTCCATCTTTCTAAACTCCATCCTGTCTCCAGTAATCTGCCAGCCCGTCTCCGATCAGGGACAGGGCGATGCCGGTATATACCACTGCCAGTCCCGGCAGGATCGACAGCCACCAGGCGGTGGTGATAAAGGTATTCCCCTCGGAAATCATGGTCCCCCAGTCGGGAGACGGCGGCGCGATCCCGATTCCCAGATAGCCCAGGGTCACGATGATCACCAGAAGCCCCACCATGTCATTCATCAGAAGCACAATGGCCTGGGGCAGAATATTGGGCAGCAGCTCCGCAAACAGGATCTTCCAGTCCGGATACCCCATAATGCGGGCAGACTGAATCCATTCCTGGCTCTTCATGGAGGCGCTTAAGCCCCGGATCACGCGGGCATAGACGATCCAGCCCACCAGAAGAAAGGTCACATAGATTCCATGAGTTCCCGCACCGACAGCAAAGGCAATGACGATCACCAGCAGATAAAAAGGGAAGGCGATGAAGGCGTCCGTAACCAGCGAAATCAGCCAGTCCACCTTGCCGCCGAAATATCCGGCTGCCATGCCCAGGCCCGTTCCCATAACAAAGGGGACAATCTCCGCGGTCACCATAATCACAAGATCCGTCCGCGCCGCGTAGAGCATGCGGCTGAAAATGTCACGGCCGATCTGGTCCGTTCCCAGAAGATGCTCCCCGCCCGGCTTTTGCAATACCGCATACAAATCCTGCTCCAGAGGATCATAGGGACAAATCCAGGGCGCGGCCAGCGCCAGAAACACCAGAATTCCCATCATAAACAGGCCGATTTTCAGGGTAGGCGACAGGCTCCGGTCTACATATTTCTTCATTCTCCGGCTCACCTCCCTGTCCGCGGGTCCACCCGGTGGGCGATCAGCTCCACCACGGCCCCTGTCAAAACCACAAACACGGAGCAATACAGTGCAATTCCCTGTACCAGTGGAAAATCCCGGTTGGAAATCGCCTCAAACAGCAGCTTTCCGATTCCCCGCACCGCAAACACCTGCTCCACCACCAGGGTGCCGCCAATCAGATAGGAGATATTGACCCCCAAAAGCATCAGGGTGGGGATCATGGCATTGCGCAGCACATGCTTAAACAGGATCACGGAACCGGGAACCTGAGCCGCCTTCAAGGTCAGCACAAAATCCGAATCCAGCACCTCCAGAATTTGCTCCCGCAAAGACCGCACCAGGGAAGGAATCTGCCCGAACGCGACGGTGACGGCAGGCAAGGTCAGGCTGTGGATCATACCGCCCAGCCCTTCCTTCACGCCGCCCACCGGAAACCACCGAAGCCTCACGCTGAAAAACAGGATGAACATCAATCCAACCCAAAATACCGGCATCCCATGTGTGAATGCCGGTAAAATCCGAATTAAATGGTCAAAAAGGCTGTCTCTGTGGGTCGCCGCGATAAACGCGAGAAGCACGGAGCTGAGCATGGCAATCACCATGGACATCACTACCAGCATCAGCGTCACCGGAGCATAGCTGAAAATCAATTTCCGGCAGGAGACTCCATATTTAATGGAATCCCCTGTATCAGCATGCAGCAGGATATTTCGGATAAAGATGGCGAACTGCTCATATGCCGGCAGATCCAGATTCAATTTCCCATGGATGCGGGCGATCTCCTCCGGCGTGGCATGCTCTCCCAGGATCATCACTGCCGGATCGCCCGGCACGATGCGGATGATAAAAAACACCGCCACCGTCACCAGGACGATCACCAGCAGGGAACGAAGCAGCATATTCCACAGCCAGCGGGACCCTTGTTTTTCTTTTTTTGTCTTCCATCTGTTCTCTGCCATTTTAAAACCTCTTTGAAACCTTTTAACCCCATAGCTTATTTTGCGATTCGAACATTTTCAAATCGCACGCTTCCGTTTGGCAGGACCTGAATGTCCTCCACGCCGCTGCCGACCGCGATCACCACATCCGGATAATAAAGCGGGATATACGGAACATCATCAGCGAGGATCTGCTGCAGCTCAAGATAGATGGCGCTGCGCTCCTCATCGGTGGATGCCAGCTGGCCCGCGTGCATCAGCTCTACTGCCTCTTCATTCTCATAATTGGTCCAATAGCACTTGCTGAAGCCCTCCGGATCCACCTGGAAGTGGAAAATGGAATCGGCATCCGGATAATCGGCGGTGGCGCCATTAATCATCATGTCAAAATTATAATTCCGGAAATCCTCGCGGAAAGCGGCGATTTCCTGGGCGTTGATCTGGATCGTGATTCCGATCCGGGCAGCCGCTGCCTGGATGATCTGCGCCTCCTGCATCCGGGTATTATCGCCTGAATCAATACTGATGGTAGTCTCAAAGCCATCCGGATATGCGGACAGGGCTAATTCCTCCTTTGCCGCCTCCACATCGCCGCTTAATGCCTTTACCGTATCGTTATGATTGAATTTTAAGGAGGAAGGAACGATGGAATTTGCTGTCTCGGCATAACCGAAGGTCAGAGCCTGGGTAAGCGCCTCGCGGTCAATAGCCAGCGCAAGGGCCCGGCGCACATGAACATCGGCAAAATGCTCATTCAGGGTGTTGAAGAACAGCTCCTCCACCTGCCAGCTTCCGCTGGTCTCAATCTTCGTGCCTTCGTTCTGTTTCAGACTCTCCACGCTGCCGAAGGGAACGGACTCGATGCCGTTCACCTCACCGGCAATCAGCTGATTCATGGCCTGATTCTGATCATCCACAATCTTGTAGACCAGCTTATCCAGATAGGGCTTGCCCTCCTGCCAATAGTACTCATTCTTTACAAAATTCACATCTCCCGCCGGATCCCAGCTTTCCACGGCGAAGGGACCAGTGCCCACAGGATTCTGGAAGAACTCCTCCTCGGTCTTTCCGCCGAAATTCTTGGGGATAATGCCGTTGGTAAAATTGGCCAGCTCCGCAAGGAAGGGACCGAAAGGCGTTCCCAGAGTGATGACCACGGTCTTATCATCCTGAGCCTCCACAGAGGCCACATCCGCGGAGATGGGAAGGGATCCCCCTACCTCCAGATGACGTTCCAGGGAAAATTTTACATCCTCAGCAGTCACATCGGTTCCATCGGAAAATTTCAAACCGTCCCGCAACACAAAGGTGTAGACCAGACCGTCGTCGCTGATGGTGTGTGACTGGGCCAGCCAGTCGCTGATATTGCCCTCCTGGTCAAAGATCACCAGAGATTCAAATACCTTGTCGATGGCCATGGCATTGTTGCTGGTGATTTCCCGGTGCAGATCAAAGGAGGTGGTGGATGCAGGACGGATGAACACAAAGGTGCCGCCCTCCGCCGGTTCCTTATGCGCCTCGGCTTCCGTGGTGCTCTCTGCGCTGGTTTCCTGACTGGCGGTTTCCGCTGCTGTATCGGCAGCTGTTGTCTGGCTGGCGGATCCGCCGCAGCCTGCCGTCAGGGCAGAGATCAGCGCCATAGTAAGTAATATAGAGATTGTTTTTCTTTTCATTGCTGCTTTCTCTCTTTCCTATTTTTGTTATACGCCATCATAACAGCAAGCTGGACTCATGTGAATATCCAGTTTTGAACTTTTTTGTAATACCAGATTCATGCAATAAGACGCGTAACCAGCGCGTCTCACCGCATTCTGACAGAAAAAAAGAAAGGGAACGGCAGCCAAAGCTTACCATCCCCTTTCCTGAAAGAAAAACCAATCACCGGATCATCTCTGAACCAGCTTGCGCACATCAGCCTCCTCCGGCACGCTGGCGATGCCTCCGTGGAACTGGGTGGAAAGGCTGGCGCTGCAGCAGGCGAAGGAGGTCACCTGGCGCATCTCCTCCACGGTCAGCTCTGACGGAGCTTTTCCAAGCTTCAAAAACTGAGACATGGCGCTGCCTCCGAAAATATCACCGGCGCCGGTGGTATCGAGCACGTGGATTCCGGACGGAGAGGCCACCTCGCCGCATCCGTTTTTATTGGCAAAATGACAGCCCTTGGGCCCCAGGGTCGCATAAACCAGGGAAACCCCATACTCCGTTAACAGCTTCTTGGCGCCCTCCTCCGGGCTGATGCCCCAGAGGAACTCGATCTCCTCGTCGCTGATCTTTACAATATCTGCCTGGCGCAAGCCCCACTCGATCTGCTCGGCCGCCGCCTCCTCAGAAGGCCACAGAGGCTTTCTTAAATTGGGGTCAAAGCTGATCAGCTTTCCTTTTTCCTTCGCATAGGCCACTGCCCTCAGCGTCGCAGTGCGCACCGGCTCTCCGGTCAGGCTCAAAGTCCCGAAATGGAATACCTTCGCCTCATCAATCAGCTCCAGCTTTAACTCCTCCGCTCTCAGGCAGGTATCGGCGCCCGGCTTTCTGGCAAAGCTGAATTCCCGGTTTCCGGTTTCATCCAGGGCGACAAACGCCATGGTGGTGAAAACACTGCCGTCCACCACGATTCCCTCCGCGGAAATCCCGCTCTTTTTCATGGTATTCACCAGCAGCTTTCCAAACATATCATCGCCCACCTTGCCGATCATGGCGGTGGAGCATCCGAACTTGCTTAGGGCTGCCAGAAAATTGCCGGGAGCGCCGCCGGGATTAGCGGCCAACACCGGGTATCCGTCCTCATTGGCAGAGACATTGTTAAAATCGATCAAAAGCTCTCCCATCGCTACAACATCATACATCGCTTTATCCTCCTACTTTGCTTCATCGTAGTCAAAAATATAATACTCATAGGCGTTGATCACGGTCGTATCTCCCCGCCGGGAGCGCCGCGGGATATTGAGATTATAATTCATATGGATATGACCGTGCAAGAAGTATTTTGGTTTAAAATAATCCATCAGCCAGCAAAAGCATTGAAATCCCCTGTGCGCCGGGGTATCAAAATCATTGAGATGCCTTGCAGGCGCATGGGTCACCAGCACATCAAAGCCCCTGTACTTAAAAAGCTGCGGCAGCAGACGGAAAATCCGTCCCTTCATCTGCTGCTCCGTATACATCAGCGGACTATTTTTATAACGGTGGGAGCCGCCCAGCCCCAGAAAACGGACCCCCCGGTATTCAAAAATTTTGTCATCCAGACAGACACAGCCCTCGGGCGGATGCTTCAGGAGCTCTTCGTCATGGTTGCCCTTTACATAGAACAAGGGACAGCGGGCCATGGTCACCAGAAATTCCAGGTACTCCCGGGACAAATCCCCGCAGGCGACGATCAGGTCAAACTCCTTTAAGCCCCCCGGACGATAATACTCAAAATACCGCCCGGCATATTCATCTGCGACGGCAAGGATTCTCATAGGCAGTCCTCCTTCTAAGCTTCACTGGCGGACGGCTTCGCTGCCTGGGCAACGCCCACCACCGCCGCGGTCTCCTTCCCGGTCTGGGTCAGCTGTTCATAAGCCGGGATGGAGCCCACCACATTTTCCACCAGCCAGTCCATGCGGATAATCTGCTCCGGCGTCAAATCCTCGTCCCTGCACTGGCGTTTCCTTCCCTCCTGGTCATAGAGGGCCCCGTGGAAGGGCCGCCAGATTCCGCTGCAGATACTTTTTTCCAACAGACTCACCAGCTTCATATTCCCATCCAGCAGGCCGTCATTGTACTTTAAGGATACGACTCCTGCATCCATTCCCCAATAATAATTCAGCGCCCTGCCGCTTCCCTCATAATCCAGCCGGAAGGATTTATTTAAGATCTGGCGGATGATCGCCTCATAGTAAATGCCCCACTGCAAAATGGGACGGGCAATGCTTATGGCCTCATCCTCCATAACCAGCGACAGGCCGTAAGCCCCGGATTCCATATCCGCAAGACCGGCCGCATCCACGGAGGAGATCAGCATAATTCCCTGCTTTTTCAGCCTTCCCAATGCCTCCTCCGTGCTTCCAGTTCCGGACCAGTCCAGATAGACATTGGCCTTGGGATTGGTCAGCTGGACCCCCAGGGCAAAGGCATTGATTCCTGCAATCTGTCCGTATATCGGATAATCACAAATATACCCCACATTGTGACTTCCTGCAAGTGCTCCGGCCACTGCTCCCAAAATATATTTTACTTCATACATGCGGGTATAATAGGTGCGGACATAGCGGTGGGCTATATTCAGCGAACAGTTTAAAATCGTAACCTCCGGATATTGAACTGCCGCCTTCAGGCTGTCCGGCAAAAGCCGCGGCGAGGTGGTGAAAATCAAGGTGCACCCCTCCTCGATCGCCTGAGCGATCACCTGCCCGGCTGTCTGCTCCCCGGTGGCATAATAAGCGCTGGTGGCGATTTTTCCCTGAAAAACCCGTTCCACATACTCTCTGCCCAGCTCGTGATTGTAAATCCAGCCGGACTGCTCCGGACGTTTATCGTGGATAAAAGCCACCCGCTTCAGCTTCGGCTCCCCACTGTATACAAGCTGGGTGATCAGCGCCGGCTTTTTCTCTTCCCCGCGCCCCAGCTTCAGATCGATGCCGTCCGGATATTGGAGCAAGGTGATTTCCTCCCACAGCCGGGAAAGCCGGGCCGCAATCTCCTTCGTCCGTCCATACTGCAGCTCCTGCAGGCCATACACCTTCCCATAGGCAAGGAAAGCGTCTCCCGTGGTGATGGGAAGCTCCTTTCCGCCCTTGATCTCATAGGCAGTCTGGAAATTGGTGTAGCAGGAGGAAAACATGGCGCGCTCCTCCTCCGTCCACGGCTCCCTGGGAGCCTTGCCCATAATATTCTGCAGCTGCTCATAACACCCGGATCTGGAAAATTCCAGGAAATGGATTTTGCTGTAGGAAGCAAAATCCAGCAGCTCATAGTACCGCTGCACAGCCGGATCATCGCTGCGCTCCGGCAGGATCCGGTATACCTCGGCCGGAATCTCCACCGCGCCGAAAAATTTCAGCACGCTGGCCCGTTTATTTCCTTCCTCCACATAATACCGGTTCAGATATTCATAAACCTTAATGGGATCCCGGATTCCCTCCTGCAGATGGGCCTGGCAGAGATTTTTCCACTTTCCGGCAAACTCGCTGTCCTCCGGAGCCAGCGGCATGAAATTCCTGGCAAACATATTGGCCCGGCCGCTGGTTTTCGTCCCGACGATAAATTCCGCCGGAATCTGCCGAAGTCCAAGACTCTGCTCGGTCACTGCCCGCCCCTCCGGCAAAATGGAATCCAATACGGGAAGGCAAGGATACTGCTTACGGCCTGCGGCGGCACGATATTCCTTCTGCGCCTGCTTATATGCTGCTTTATAATATTCTTCCGGCATACTATCTCCCTCCATCCTGAAAAAGAGACAGGGACTGTCACAGATCCCCCTTTGTCTGCGGCAGTCCCTGAATCTTAAGGCTGATAATCCTTAAAAATTTTAGAAGTTGTACTCCTTACTCTTCGGAGCATATGCATTTGCGGATTCCGCATCATACCAGATCAGGTTGTTGCCGGTTTCCTTGTCAAACAACTGAATCAGGCGGGACTGGAAATTGAAATTCACACTTGCGCCGATTTCCACATTTACATCCAGATCGATGGTGGGGATCACCATAACCACATTATCTCCCTGGCATACCGTGTGCAGGTTTACCTCGGTGCCCAGCATCTCAGACACCTCGATATCTGCCTTCAGCGGACCGTCGCCGATGGTGATATGATTGGGGCGGACACCTGCGATGATGTCGCAGGGCTTCTGACCGTTTGCAGTCAATGCTTTCTGCTGGAACTCGCTGAGCTCAAACTTCACACCCTTAATCTCAGCATAATATTTGCCATTCTCCAGGAGGAGTCTGGAACCGTCAAAGAAGTTCATAACAGGCATACCGATGAAACCGGCAACAAACAGGTTTACAGGCTTATTGAACAGATCCTGCGGAGCGCCGATCTGATTTACGAAACCGTCCTTCATGATCACGATCCGGTCGCCCAGAGTCATCGCCTCAGTCTGGTCATGGGTCACATACATGAACGTGGTATTGATCCGCTTCCGCAGCTTGATGATCTCAGCACGCATCTGGTTACGCAGCTTTGCGTCCAGGTTTGACAGCGGCTCATCCATCAAAAATACCTTCGGGTCACGTACCATTGCACGGCCGATTGCCACACGCTGACGCTGACCGCCGGAAAGCGCTTTCGGCTTCCTATCCAGGTACTGGGTAATGTCCAGAATCTCCGCCACCTCACGGACCTTCTTGTCAATCACATCCTTGGGAGTCTTTTTCAGCTTCAGTGCGAAGGCCATGTTGTCATACACGGTCAGATGCGGATACAGCGCGTAGTTCTGGAATACCATGGCAATATCCCGGTCCTTGGGCGCCACATCGTTACACAGCTTTCCGTCGATCCAAAGCTCACCGGCGGAAATATCCTCCAGACCAGCTACCATACGCAGGGTCGTGGACTTGCCGCAGCCGGAGGGTCCGACCAGCACGATAAATTCCTTGTCCTTGATTTCGATGTTGACATCATGTACAGCAGTCACCTTGTTGTCATAAACCTTTTTGAGCCCTTTGATAATTACTTCTGACATAGTTTCCTGACTCTGATAACGGGTCCCACACCCGGTACCTCACGACCATCCGTATAGGATGCGCCGCATTACGACAGGTCTCCACACTGCCGCACCGCGAGCCTGCGGAACATCATTCCTCCTTCTTTTCTTGTACGCCTGCCATAGGGTGGAGTGGTCAGACGTCATAATGATATATCTGCAAGGCCTCATAAGCCTAAGCATTCTTTCA
>CAZICB010000001.1:0-20852 GCA_964537765.1 uncultured Lachnospiraceae bacterium | reverse complement strand
AAGCATTCTTTCATTTATTATAATGAATCCTGAATTTATCATGAATCCTGGTCCCGCAGCTTTTCCCTTCTCTGCTGGGCCCTCCGCTTTTCCTCCTCTTCCTCCTCCACGGCCTTCACCCGTGCCGGATCAAACAGCCGGATCAGATGCAGGGAGTTCAGCCAGGCCAAAAGCGCGAAGCCAATGGTGAACCAGAGAAACAAGCTCTTTAAAAACTGGACCGGAAACAAAAAAAACATCAAAAACGGCGCAAGATCCAAAAGCATAATAAATATGGTAAAGATTCCATTGCGCATGGCAAGCAGGAAACCATGGCGGATGGTCTTAAAAACCGGCTCATCAAAATACGCCAGTGCCGGAAACGCGTGGGATACGGCTACCAGATAAAAATATCCCACCGAAAGGATCAGCACCTGGATCAGAAACCGACAGGGAATCTCCCACTGGATGGCGCACCATAAATCCACTGCCAGGAAAATGCCTGCCGCCAGGAAAAGCACAAAAAGCAGGGTCCCCTTCTTTAAATGATGAAACCACCGTTTGAAAAATTCGGAGCATACATTGATTTCTTCATGCAGCGCCATGCGAAGCGTCATATCGTAAAGCGCCGCAGTGGATGCTCCGATGGTAACAACAGGGATGCAGCCGATCACCCAGAACACATTTAACAGGATCAAGTCGATAAAACAGCTTAAAAATCTGGTGACCGGAGAATCTTCATGCAGGAAATTCATAATCTCGTATCCTCCTTTGTCCTGAAAACATTATACCAGAATGGAACGGGTTTCACAAGTACTAATTTCAATTTTTTATTATTTTTTTGCATTTTGCGGTTTTTTGAGGGTTTGTTAAATTTTAATCACTTCTTTTTACCGTTTTTCCGCTGTTTTTTGTCGAAAATAAAAAATTGCACAAATTTTGAGGTCACTTTTTGTTAAAATAGTCATTTTTGTTTGTTTTTTTCAAAAATGTGAAGAATTGTATTGACATCCCACGCGAAAAAGAGTATCATGAAGCCATGAGATGGAACGGGTTCCACATATTGCATGTTTTTTTCATTAAAAATCGGCAAATGTGGAATGGGTTCCACAAAATAAAGGCATGTAAGCCAAAAAATTTCCAAGGAGGAAGAAAGATATGAAAAAAAATTTAGTCAGCCTGATTCTCGCTCCGGCGATGGTTCTGTCTCTGGCAGCCTGCGGCGGCGGCAGCTCTGAGCCGGCAGCTCCGGCAGCCGCAGACAACGGCGGCAGCGAAGCGGCAGCATCCGGTGATGTCACCAACCTGACCATCTGGCAGCCCAGTGACAAAGAAACCATCGAGAACTGGTGGATTGAGAAGCTGGATCAGTGGAACAGCGAACATCCGGAGATTCAGGTACATCGTGAGGCAATCGACCGTTCCGATTCCTACGCCTATGATAATAAGGTAGCTACTGCCGTTACCTCCAATGATCTGCCGGATATCCTGTTCGTGGATGGCCCGCAGGTTTCCTACTATGCGGCAAACGGCATCATCGTTCCGCTGGATGCTTATTTCAGCTCAGATGACCTGTCTGACTTTGTTGATTCTACCGTAGCTGAGTGTACCTATGACGGACAGCTGTTCGCCATCTCCGCCACCGAGTCTTCCGTAGCTCTGTACTACAACAAGAACTACATGGAAGAATGCGGCGTAGACATTGCCAAACTGGAATCCTATACCGTTGACGCACCGATGACCTGGTCTGAGTTCGAAGCCCTGGCTGAGCAGTGCACCACCGACAAATACGTAGGCACACATATTGTTATGGATCATGGCGAAGGTCTTCCCTACGCTCTGGAGCCCATGTACATCTCCAACGGCGTTGACTACCTGTCTGCTGACGGTTCCCAGGCTGACGGTTATGTAAACAGCCCGGAGGCTGTTGAGACCACCGCTTTCCTGGCAGACCTGATCGCGAAGGGCTATGCAAACGTTGATCCCATCACCGACGAGTTCTTAAACGGCGCATGTGCTACCGAGATCCAGGGTTCCTGGGACGTATCCGTTCTGGAGGCTGCTGACTTCGAGTGGGGTGTTACCTACTATCCGGTTTCCGACAAAACGAAGACCCCGGTTTCTCCGTGCGGCGACTGGGCTGCCGCCGTTACCATGAACTGTCAGAACGTAGACGCTGCCGGCGAATTCCTGCAGTGGCTGATGAGCACCGAGAACGTAGCTTCCTACGCTGCAGCTATCGCAAAACCGGCTGCCCGTTCTTCCGCATATGATGATGCGGCTATGGCTGAGTATCAGGAGTATCCGCTGACTGTATTCGTAGAAGAGCTGGAGAACAACGCTGCTCCGCGTCCTCGTACTCCTTCCTACGCTACCTTCTCTACCGACTATGCGGAAGCTATGACCAACATCTTCTCTGAGGCTGCTTCCAATAAGACGGTTGACGAAGCTTTCATCCAGGAACAGCTGGACAATGTAGCCGCAAGCTTTGAAGAGGATTACAATACCTATTACGGCCAGTAATAAACCCAAAAAAGCCGCATCCTTGGCGGTGCGGCTTTTCCATAACCTTCCTGCAACACCCAAAATACAAAGAAAGAAGGGGAACCGTTTGTCCAAGTCATCAAACCTCTCAGCAAGGAAACGCAATGAGCGCGTGGCTGCTTATATTTTCTGCATCCCGGCAGTTTTTTTGCTGATCGCATTCCTGGTCGTTCCGATCATCTATACGGTTTACTATTCCGTATTCCAGTATCAGGTTATGAGACCGAACGCCATCACCTTTATAGGTTTAAAGAACTACATCAAGCTTTTCAGTGACACGGACTTCTGGCTGGCGCTGAAAAACACCCTTTATTTTTCCGTTATCGTTGTTCCCACCCAGTGTGTGCTGGCTCTGGCTCTGGCGATGCTGGTATCCAAGAAATTCCGCGGAGTTTCCATTTTCCGCACGATGTATTTCAGCCCGCAGCTGACCTCCATGGTAGTTATCTCCGTATTGTGGACAGTGCTTTATAACTCGAACCCGAACACCGGTCTGATCAACTCCATCCTGGTAAACCTGGGGTTGCAGCCGATCAACTTCTTAAGCAACCCGAAGACCGCCATGAACGCGATTATCTTCATGTCCGCATGGCAGGGCGCCGGTTACCAGATGATGATCTTCCTGGCCGGACTTCAAGGCATCCCCGGAGAACAGTACGAGGCAGGCTCCATTGACGGAGCAAACCGGATTCAACAGTTTTTGTATATCACGCTTCCGAACCTGCGCGGTACCATCAAATACGTTATCATGATCACTCTGATTCAGGCAATGAAGCTGTTCACACAGCCATACGTCATGACCCAGGGCGGTCCTCAGAACGCTACCAAAACCGTTGTATATTACATCTATACTCAGGGCTTCCAGAAGGGTAACTTCGGTTACGCCTGCTCGGTAGCCGCCGTATTCTTTGTAATTGTAGTTGCTATGAGCCTGACCATGCAGAAGCTCACGGCTGAAGACTAGGAAAGGGGGAACTTGATTTATGCATTCCAAAAAAGCATCCGCGTTTCTGACGAAGTTTCTCTTTTACTTTGGAAATATTGTCATCGGCATTATCTTCGTCTCCCCGCTGGTATGGATGATTTCCGCATCCTTCAAGCCGGAGGCCAAGGTTTTTGCCAACATGAACTCGCTGCTTACCTTTATTCCGGTACAAGCCTCCCTGGATAACTACTTTGAGGTTTTCCGCCGGATCAACATGGCGAATGTGTTTAAAAACACCTTGCTTTACATTGCATTGATCCTGGTTCTGGACCTGCTGATCAACTCCATCTGCGGTTATGCGCTTGCCAAGTTCCAGTTTAAGGGACGCAAGGCCATCTTAAGCCTGGTTGTTGCGCTGATGGTTATGCCCATGGAAGCGATCCTGCTTCCCCTGTACATTGAAATGTCACAGCTTGGCTGGGTAAACACTCTGCAGGCGCTGGTTGTTCCCTTTATTGCAAAGTGTTTCTCCATTTACATGTTCCAGAATTTCTTCCATGATATTCCCAACGACCTGCTGGAAGCGGCGTCTATCGACGGCTGCAGCCCGGTAGGCACCTTCTTCAAGGTGGTTATGCCCATCTCCAAGACGGTTTATGCGACGGTATTTATTCTGGACTTCGTGGCACATTGGAATGACTTCATGTGGCCGTTCCTGGTTATGACCGGTGCAGATAAGCGTACCATTCAGCTGGCTGTTCAGTCCTTCTTCAGCACCAGCCCGGTACATTACAGCGCCATCATGGCAGCTCTGGTGGTTTCTGCTCTGCCGATGATCATCATGTTCATCTTCATGCAGAAGTACTATGTGGAAGGTATCGCTTCTTCCGGTATTAAGGGTTGATGATTTCAGGATTTTCCTGCCCACAGGTGGGCCACATCCGGATTTACCTGTGGGTTTTTTTCAATAATATCCGGTTTGACAAAAGTTCTCATATGGAGTAGTATGGAACCGTACTCTCCGGCCCTTCCCCAAGCGGACTTCGGGCCGGAATCACATGTCAAAAAATATATGGAAATGGCTTAGGTAAATAGAATGTCTACAATTCAGGATGTTGCAAAACGTGCGCACGTGGGCGCTGCTACTGTCTCCCGTGTGCTCAATGGGAACGGATATGTAAAAACAGAGACAAAGGAAAAGGTGATGCAGGCTATCCAGGAGCTGAATTATACGCCCAACGAAATGGCGCGGAATCTTTTCTTTAAACGGACGGGCATAGTAGCGATTATTATCCCGCAGATTTCCCACCCGTTTTTTGCCGAATTTGTAGATGAAGCGGTGATGGAGCTGGCCAAATACGATTATAAGGCGATGATCTGCAATACCTGGGACGAGTCCCATTACGAATTGAAGTACCTGGAAATGCTGAAGCGCAATATTGTGGACGGCATAATCTTCGGCGCCCACTCCCTGGATGTGGAAAACTACCAGAACCTGGATCGCCCCCTGGTCGCTCTGGACCGCAATCTTGGCCCCGGGATTCCCTGCGTAGCGGCAGACCATCTGGAAGGCGGCCGCCTGGCCGCGGAG
The DNA here is from genome assembly GCA_964537765.1 of uncultured Lachnospiraceae bacterium. Classification (GTDB taxonomy): domain Bacteria; phylum Bacillota; class Clostridia; order Lachnospirales; family Lachnospiraceae; genus Brotaphodocola. Next base: position 15,813 of record CAZICB010000001.1, on the reverse strand, counting down.
GAATTGATAGAGGCAGGATGCAAAAAGGTCTTGCAGTTCTGCGGCAAAAAGGGAGTCACCACTCCTTCCTTCCAGCGTCATAGCTGCTTTGAAAAGATCATCCGGGAGCACGGCCTTGCCTGTTACAATTATGTGATGGCGCGGAACAGCTTCAGCTATAGCTACCTCCATCGGATTGTCGAGGATATTTTCGATCAATACCCGGATATTGATGGTGTGTTCGGTACAGATATTGTCATTATGAATATGATTCGTCGGGCCGGTGAATTGGGCATCCGGGTTCCGGAGCAGTTAAAGGCCGTCGCCTACGACGGTACCGGAATTACCGGACTTGTTCACCCCACCCCGACCACCATAGTTCAGCCAATCGGCGATCTGGCGAGAGAATGTGTTCACCTGGTAATGGAACTGACCCAGGGGAACACCATCACACAGGCATCCATCGCGCTGCCTGTTACCCTGAGAAAGGGCGCAACGACATAATACTATGAAAGCAGAGGGCTAATCTATGAACAGCAAACAATTACTCCAGGCTCGGAATTACGAGAAAATTTATGGTGATAAAATATCAGCTGAGGAACGTCCGCTTTTTCATGTGACTCCGAAAATCGGCTGGCTGAATGACCCCAACGGCTTCTCCTTCTATAACGGAGAATATCATTTGTTTTATCAATATCACCTTTATAATACCAACTGGGGACCCATGTATTGGGGGCACATCAAGACAAGGGATTTTATCCGCTGGGAACGGCTCCCGGTTGCCATGGCTCCCGATGCCCCTTACGATAATGCCGGCTGTTTCTCGGGAAGTGCCGTGGAACTTCCCGACGGCAGACATCTTTTGATGTACACCGGAGTACAGGAATGGCAGCGCGAGGACGGCTTTACCGAAAGCCGCCAGGTTCAGTGTATCGCCTACGGCGATGGCACGGACTATGAAAAATACGAGCAAAATCCCGTTCTCACCGCCAAGGATCTCCCGGAAGGCGGCAGCGCCGAGGATTTCCGTGATCCGAAGATCTGGAGAGACGAGGAGGAGGACTGCTATTACGCAGTCGTGGGCAACCGCCCGGCGGACGGCAGCGGCTCCATCCTGCTTTTCACCAGCAAGGATACCAGGCACTGGGAATTTGTCACAGTGCTGGACAAATGCGAAAATAATTACGGAAAGATGTGGGAATGTCCGGATTTCTTCCTGCTGGACGGCACCGCTGTGATTCTCACCTCCCCTCAGGAAATGCTTGCCAGGGGTATGGAGTTTCACAACGGAAACGGCAACATCTACATCACCGGCTGTTACGATAAAAAGAACCACAAATTTGAGCGCAGTGAGGTCCGCGCCATCGATTACGGCCTGGACTTCTACGCTCCCCAGACTCTCCTGGCCCCGGACGGACGCCGGATCATGATCGGCTGGATGCAGTCCTGGGAAAGCAGCCACAGCCAGCCCCATGGCACCAAATGGTTCGGCATGATGACCATCCCCCGGGAACTGCGCATAGAGGACGGGCTGCTCAGACAGGCACCGGTGCGGGAGCTGGAAAATTATCATACGAATCCGGTCTTCTACCGCAACGTAGATGTGCGGGAACGCGTCCATCTGCCAAAGGTGAGCGGGCGGGTTCTGGATATGACCGTACACATCCGCCCTGCCGGCGGACAGCTTTACGAATATATCACCATCAAGGTCGCGAAGGATACCCGGTATTATACGGCGATCAGTTACGATCCCAACAAGAGCGTCCTGCTCTTCGACCGCAGCAATTCCGGTTTCCGCCATGATATTCTGGCCACCAGAAAGGTGCTGGTGCGCTATCAGCAGGGGGAAATCAAGCTGAGGATCATCATGGATCGCTTCTCCGTGGAGATTTTTGTCAACGATGGAGAACAGACCGTCACCTCCACCATCTACACGCCTCAGGAAGCACAGGGCATCTCCTTTGAGGCAGAAGGCATGGCAATCCTGGACGTGGAGAAATATGATCTGGATCTTTCATGAAATTGCTTTGTGAAATTCAAAATACCCGGTCAGCTGCACCGCTGGCCGGGTATTTTTATTCCTCTGTCCTGACAGATCGTTATTTCGTCGTAAAATGATAGATGGTCGTCGTCCGGTACTCCTCTCCCGCCTTCAAAACCGGCGACGGGAACTGGGGCTTATTGACCGCATCCGGGAAATTCTGGGTCTCGAAGCAGTACCCGCAGCGGGGGCCGTAGGTGACGCCGCCCTTGCCTGCTGCCTGCCCCATATAGTTGGCCGTATAGAACTGGATGCCGGGCTGGTCCGTATAGACCTCCATCACCCGTCCGCTGGCCGGATCATAGACCTTTGCGGAAAGGGCCAGGACGCCGGGCGCATGGTTCAGCACCCAGTTGTGGTCATAACCAAAGGTGAAATGCAGCTGCTCCTCATCGGCGGCGATGTCCTGGCCGATGGGCTTCATCACCGTGAAATCCATAGCCGTACCCCTTACCGGAGCAATTTCCCCGGTTGGCACAGAATGGGAATCCACAGGGGTGAAATGATCCCCATCGATCCATACCTGCTGGGCGAGGATCTCCCCCGTCTCGTGGCCTGCCAGATTAAAATAAGCGTGGTTGGTCATGTTGACGATGGTATCGGCATCGGCCTTCAGCCGGTAGTCGATCCGCACGCTGTCATCCGCAGTCAAGGTATAGGTGACGGCGATCTCTGCATTGCCCGGATACCCCTGATCGCCGTCCGGGCTTGTCAGGGAGAAGGTCACCGCCGTGTCCTCCCCCCGCTCCTTTACCTCTGCATCCCACAGGCGGTTGCGGTAGAAATCCGGACCGCTGTGCAGGTTGTTCACGCCATTGTCATTGACCGCCAGCTGATGGCGCACGCCGTTGAGACAGTAGGATGCGCCGCCGATCCGGTTGGCATATCTGCCCACAAGTTCTCCCAAATGCCCCGAGCATTCCAGGCACTTTTCCGCCCTGTCATACCCCATCAGCACGTCCGCCAGCCGCCCCGTACGGTCCGGCGCCATAAGATCCAGCCAGATTCCTCCCAGACTGGTAAAGGCGGCCGACACCCCGTGAGCATTGGTCAATATGTACTTATCTGCCTGCCCTCCGCCGGGCAGTTTCCCGAAGGCTTCTTTTCTCCAAGCCATTTCTTTCTCCTTATTTTGCCTGAATATATCCTTGCGCCGTCAAAAGCTCTGCACACAGCACCGCGCCGCCTGCCGCGCCGCGGACTGTGTTGTGGGACAAACCTACGAACTTGTAATCGTAGACCGTATCCTCTCTCAAACGTCCCACGGAGATGCCCATGCCGTGCTCAAAATCCACATCCAAGGTCACCTGGGGACGGTTGTCCTCCTCCAGATACTGGATAAACTGCTTCGGTGCGCTGGGAAGCTCCAGCTCCTGGGGCAGTCCCTTGAAGGCTGTCAGCTTCTCGATCAGCTGCTCCTTGGTGGGTTTCCTGCGGAATTTCACGAAAACCGCGGCGGTATGTCCGTTCAGCACCGGAACCCGGATGCACTGGCAGGTGATCACCGGCTCTGCCGCCTTGACGATCACGCCGTCCTTCACCTCGCCCCACAGACGCAGCGGCTCCTGCTCGCTCTTTTCCTCCTCGCCGCCGATATAAGGAATGATGTTCTCCACCATCTCCGGCCAATCCTTAAAGGTCTTTCCGGCGCCGGAAATCGCCTGATAGGTGGTAACCACCACCTCGTATGGCTCAAACTCTTTCCAGGCAGTCAGCACCGGAGCGTAGCTCTGGATGGAGCAGTTGGGTTTTACGGCGATAAAGCCCCGCCGGGTGCCCAGACGTTTTTTCTGGAAATCGATGACCTGAAAATGCTCCGGATTGATCTCCGGCACCACCATGGGCACATCGGGAGTCCAGCGGTGGGCGCTGTTATTGGATACCACCGGAGTCTCCGTTTTGGCATAAGCCTCCTCGATGGCTCTGATCTCGTCCTTGCTCATATCTACGGCGCTGAATACAAAGTCCACGCTGGAGGCAACCTTCTCCACCTCGTTGACATTCATCACTACCAGCTTCTTTACGCCCTCCGGCATGGGGGTGGTCATTTTCCAGCGGCCTCCCACGGCTTCCTCATAGGTTTTCCCTGCGGAACGGGGGCTTGCCGCCACCGTCACCACCTCATACCAGGGATGATTCTCCAGCAGCGAGATAAATCTCTGTCCTACCATTCCGGTGGCGCCCAGGACGCCAACTTTTAACTTCCTGTCCATAATCGTCTTCTCTCCTCACATTGTATTCGGGAATCCTTTGCTTTTCCCGGATTCCTGAATATACTATCTCATCTTTCCAAAAAAATCAATAGGAATTCTAAAGGCGCACTTTACTTCCTTTGCCGTCCCGCTTTGCAATCTTAAGCCGGTTTAGGTGAACCTCCTTTTTCTTGTAGGTAATCACTGGTTCCCGCCCGACAAAGTAAACCTGCTCCAGCTCGTCCCGCTCATCTAAGCGGATGCCACGGACACCCTTGGAATTTTTCCTCATCTCCGGGATCTCCTCCATGGAGAACCGCAGGAACATATCATTTTTCGTCTGGAGCACCACCTCCGTCTCCTGGCCGATGATGCGCACGCAGACCACCTCGTCCCCCTCCTGCAGCCTTGTGGCCAGCACCGTGCGGTTATTGGTGAGAAATTCCTCCGCCGGCACCTGCTTGATCTGAGCCTGCCTGGTGGCAAACAAAAGCAGCTGTCCCTGCATGCTGCTTAAGGAAGTCAGATAGAGAATCTCCTCCTTGCTGCCGTCATATTTGCTGATGTTGTCAATGGGCGTGCCCTTATCCCGCAGCTTCGCCATGGGCACCTCCGTCACCTTGATCTGGTGAAGGGAGCCGGTATTGGTAAACAGACACAGCTTATCCATGGTCAGGCAGGGAATCACACAGCGGTAATCGGTCTCGATCTGCTCCTGATTCCGGTCGTAAACGGTCCGGTCCAAAAGCTTGCAGTAGCCGAAGCGATCCATCACAAAGACCACCTCCTGCGCCTGCACCGTCTCCTTGGCCACCACGATCTCCTTGCCGTCCTCGATCACCGTTTTTCTGGGAACCGCAAATTCTTCCTTAATATGGGCCAGATCGTCTTTGATCACCTTGTCCATGGCCTTTCTGCTTTTCAAAATCTTCTCATACTCCGCAATCTTTTTCAGGCACTCCTTGTATTCCTTCTCCAGGGCAAGGATCTCCAGACCGATCAGCTTATAAAGCCGCATCTCCAGGATGGCGGACGCCTGCCGCTCGGTAAAGCAAAGCTTCCCCGCATCCTCCTCAAAGCCCGGATGGCGGAACTTGATTTTGGAAATATCCCCGTACATCAGGCATGCCTTGGCATCCTTCAAATTCCGGGAGCCCCGCAGGATAGCGATAATTAAGTCGATCACATCACAGGCCTTGATCAGTCCCTCCCGGACCTCCTTCTTTTCCAGCTCCTTCTCCAAAAGCGCCTGATATTTGCGGCTGGCATTTTCATACTGGAATTCCAGGTAATTTTTCAAAATCCCCCGCAGATTCAGAGTTTCCGGCCGCCCGTGGGCGATGGCCAGCATATTGACGCCGAAGGTATCCTCCAGCTTGGTTTTCTTATAAAGGATGCTTTTGATCTTGTCAATGTCCGCGTCCTTTTTCAGTTCCAGGACGATGCGGATGCCTTCTTTATTGGACTGGTTGGAAATATCCACCACGTCCGGCAGCTTCCGGGACTCCACCAGCTCCGCCACATCCATAAGAAATTTATTGATGCCTGCGCCGATCATGGTGTAGGGAATCTCGCTGATAATCAGCTTATCCTTGTCGCTGCGACGTTTGCCCGGCTCCACCTCCACCTTGCCTCTCAGTTTGATCTTTCCGGTGCCGGTCTCATAAATCTCCTGCAAATCCTTTTTATTGGCAATGATGGCGCCGGTGGGGAAATCCGGTCCCGGCATCAGCTTCATCATATCCTCCGTGCTCATATCCGGGTGATCGATGTAGGCCTGAACCAGATCCACCACTTCCCCCAGATTATGCGGCGGGATGCTGGTGCTCATGCCCACGGCAATGCCATCGGCGCCATTGATCAGCAAGTTTGGCACCCGCACCGGAAGCACCTCCGGCTCCTTCTCCGACTCGTCATAATTGGGAACAAAATTGACGGTCTTGTCCAGATCCTTTAAATAAACCTCTTCCGCGAACTTCTGAAGCCTTGCCTCCGTGTAACGCATGGCGGCGGCGCCGTCTCCCTCGATGGAGCCGAAATTGCCGTGGCCGTCCACCAGGGGCATGCCCTTTTTAAAGCTCTGGGACAATACCACCAGGGTCTCATAGATGGAGCTGTCCCCGTGGGGATGATATTTACCCATGGTATCGCCCACAATACGGGCTGATTTCCGGTGGGGCTTATCGTACCCCAGCTTCAGCTCGCTCATATCATACAGCACCCGCCGCTGCACTGGCTTTAGACCGTCCCGGGCATCAGGAATGGCTCGGGCAGTAATCACACTCATGGAGTAATTCAGATAGCTGCGCTGCATCTCCTCCGAAAATTCGGTTGTCAATATTTTTTCTGCCATGATCCCTCTCCTTATGCATCGATCTCCGCTTCGTCCGCGTGGTCATAAATAAACTGCCGGCGGGGCGGCACCTCGCTGCCCATCAACATGCCGGTCACCTCGGAGGCAAGCCTGGCATCCTCAATCTCCACCCGTTTTAATACCCGGCGCTCCGGGTCCAGGGTAGTCTCCCAAAGCTGCTCCGGATCCATCTCTCCCAGGCCTTTGTAGCGCTGCAGGCGGAATTCCCCGGTATGGGTCTTGCGGTAGCGCTCCAGCTCCTTGTCATCGTATAAATACTGCTCCTGGCCGCGGCTGGGGATCACCTTGTATAACGGCGGCATGGCGATAAACACATGGCCATTGTAAATCAGTTCCGGCATAAACCGGTATAAAAAGGTCAGAAGCAGCGTATCAATATGGCTGCCGTCCACATCCGCATCCGTCATCAGGATGATCTTATTGTAACGCAGCCTGGATATATCAAAGTCATTGCCGTAGCCCTCGGAAAAGCCGCAGCCGAAGGCATTGATCATGGTCTTGATCTCCGCGTTGGCCAGAACCTTGTCCATGGAGGCCTTCTCCACGTTTAAAATCTTTCCCCGGATGGGCAGGATCGCCTGGTAGAGGCGATTGCGGGCCGTCTTCGCGGAGCCGCCCGCGGAATCTCCCTCCACGATAAAGATCTCACATTTGTCCGGATCCCTGCTTTCGCAATTGGCCAGCTTGCCGTTGCTGTCAAAGGAGAATTTGGACTTGGTCAGCATATTGGTCTTCGCCTTTTCCTCCGCCTTGCGGATCTTGGCGGACTTTTCCGCGCATGCGATGACGCCCTTTAAAACCTCCACATTCCGGTCAAAATAATGCTGTAATTTATCGCCGCAGATGGTAAATACCGCCTTGGCGGCGTCGGCGCTGGCCAGCTTGGTCTTGGTCTGGCCTTCAAAAATCGGATCCGGATGCTTGATAGCCACCAGGGCGGTCATGCCATTGCGGGTGTCCGCGCCTGTGAAATTGGGATCCTTTTCCTTTAAAATTCCCAGCTCCCTGGCGTAGGTATTGATAAGCTGGGTAAAACGGGTTTTAAAGCCCACCAGGTGGGTGCCGCCCTCCTGGGTAAAAATATTATTGCAGAAGCCCAGAATATTTTCCTCGAAGGTATCCACAAACTGGATGGCCACCTCCACCTCTATCCCGTCCTGCTCTCCCTTAAAATAGATGGGCTCATGGACCGGCTCCTTGCCGACATTCAACTCCTTCACATAAGCGATGATGCCATCCGGCTCCGCGTAGGTGATCTGCTCTGCTTCCCCTTCCCGGCGGTTTTCATAAAAGATGGTCAGATTCGGATTTAAATAAGCGGTCTCATGGAGACGGCTTTTCAACCAATCCGCCCGGAAATGGATCCGCTCAAAGATTTCCTCATCCGGCAGGAAATTGATCTCCGTTCCGGTCTCTTTTGTTTTCCCCAGCACCGGAAGCAGGCCATTATTCAGCTGGATCAGCGGAAGACCGCGCTCATAGGCGTCGTGATGGATCTGTCCGTTTTTATAAACCTTCACATCCATATGGGCAGAAAGAGCGTTGACCACCGAGGAACCCACTCCGTGCAGTCCGCCGCTGGTCTTGTAAGCTTCGTTGTCAAATTTTCCGCCTGCGTGGAGGGTGGTAAACACTACCCGCTCCGCGGACACTCCCTTTTTATGCATCTCCACCGGAATACCACGCCCGCTGTCTTTTACGGTACAGGAACCGTCCGCCTCCAAGGTAACCCAAATCCGGTCGCAGTAACCCGCAAGGTGCTCATCCACCGCGTTGTCCACGATCTCGTAGATCAGATGGTTCAGCCCCTTGGCACCCACGCTGCCGATGTACATGCCCGGCCGCCTGCGGACCGCCTCTAATCCCTCCAGAACCGTGATGCTGTCCGCGTTGTATTGTGATTTTGTCATGATATTCCTCCATATTGCAGTAGACCCTGTATAGCGCACCATTGTCTCTTATTATAATGAACCGGAGGAAAACTGTCAAATCGAAAAAAACGCGGTGAGACGCATCACCGGCGCGTCTCACCGCATTCTGATGAATCAGACAGCTTTCCATCCCGGCGGGCGATCTTAGCCAGCTCCCGGTTTTTTTCGTTCATGGAACCGAACTCCTTAAGACAGCAGATCACCTGCCCGCAGCTCTCCATAAGCGTCCGCGCCCGGCAAAAGGCCTCCTCCCCAATGGACTCAAAGGCCCTTTCCGTGACCACCTCCGCCGCCAGAGCCTTCGCCACCGGATATTCCAGGTCATTTTCGTGAAGGATCCCTGCGGCAAAGGGGATTCCCCGGCGCTGGAGCCTGCGATAGATTGCGATGCCGCTCCCATTTCCGCCGATGACAAACACCTGAGGCTTTTCCTTCACCGCTTCCAGCTCCGGAAAGCCCAGCTCCGCCTGATAGCTGCCACGGGCGATGCCGTAAAGCCTGGCAATATAATCGGAGGTGAAAATTTCCTCCGGAGAACCGCACCGCTCGATGGCATTGTCCCGCACACAGACAATATAATCGGAAACCCGCTGGGCCAGCTCCAGCTCATGCAGGGACATGAGCACCGCCACCTGCTTTTTTCTCACCAGATCTTTTAAAATTGCCAAAAGCTCCAGCTTATGATGTATGTCCAAAAAAGAGGTAGGCTCGTCCAGGATGATGGCCTGGGGTTCCTGACAGATCGCCCGGGCTAAGAGGATCCGCTGGCGCTGCCCGTCGCTGACCTTTGAAAACTCCTGCCCGGCAAAGCTTTCCGCCCCTACAAGAGACAGAGCCTCCCTCACCTTTTCCCGGTCCGACTCCGCAAGGATCCCCAGCCTGCCCGTGTATGGATAACGCCCCATGGCCGCCACTTCGTAGCAGGTCATCAGCTCCGGATCCACCCGCTGGGTCATCAGCACCGCCATCCGGCGTGCAGTCTGCCTCTGAGAAAGCTCCTTCATGGACCGGCCGTCCAGATATACGGCGCCGCCCAGGATTTTCAGCTGCCCGATGATGCTTTTCAGAATCGTGGATTTCCCCGCTCCATTGGGTCCGATCAGGGTCACGATCTGCCCCTTTTCCACATGAAGGGCAATCTCCTCAATCAAAGGACTGCCGCCGTAACCCACCGCCAAATGCTCCGTGCGAATATAATCCATGACTACCGCCTCCCTCTTCTGCCGTGCAGCATAATTCCGATCACAATGGGAGCGCCAAACACCGCCGTCACCGAGCTGATGGAAAGCTCTGTGGGCGCAAACAGGGTCCTGGCCACCCAGTCACAGAACAGGCAGAAGGCCGCGCCGCCCAGAAAGCAGCCGGGAATCACCACCAGCGGCTTCGCCGTGCCAAACAGACGTTTCACCAGATGGGGCACCGCTACCCCTACAAAGGAGATGGGCCCGGCAAAGGCCGTCACGCAGGCTGCCAAAATGCTGGACAGCAAAATCAGGGCTGCCCGGAACTGACGGATATTGACCCCCATATTTTGGGCGTACACCTCCCCCAGCTGGTAGGCGCTGATGGGCTTTGCCATCAAAAAGGAGGCCAGAACCGCCAAAAACACCACCGCCGCCATCACATGCACATTTTCCCAGGACATGCCGGAAAAGCTGCCCATGGACCAGTTGTGGAGATTGACAATGTTGGCGTCATCGGCGAAGGTCACAATAAAATCGGTCGCCGCGGAGCAAATATAGCTGATCATCACGCCGCAGACCACCAGCACGGCCATCTGCCGGACCCTGCCGGAAATAGCCAGCACAAATCCCATGGAAACCATAGCTCCCCCAAAAGCGGCCGCGATCATCCCCCAGGAGCCCACCCTGATCCCTCTGCTTAAAAGCCCGATCATCACCAGAGACACCGAAAGCTTGGCGCCGGAGGAGATGCCCAGCACAAAGGGACCGGCAATAGGATTGGAAAAAAAAGTCTGCAAAAGAAAGCCGGCCACGGAAAGAGCGCCGCCCAGGATCGCCGCAGACAAAAGCCGCGGCAGGCGGATTTCCCAGATGATTTTTCCCGCCGTATCCTCCCCGGCTCCGCCAAACAAAATCCTCGCCAGCTGCCCCGGTTCCAGGGCGATGGTGCCGGAATTTAAGTTCAAAGCTGCAAACACCCACAGAAGCGCAGTCAGCCCTCCAAAGGCAGCGGCCAGCCGCAGCCCGCGTCTTTGTCTTTGATCCCGCTCCATGGTTTTTTCCCTCCTTTTTATCCCTGCATCATTTCAGCCGGTGCAGATAGGTAAGCCCTTCCTCGTCCGGGGTCTCCTGACTGAGAATCTCATGCAGGTCCGTGATCATGGCGCCCAGCCCCATGGTCTCCTGAAACAGATTTTTTCCCGTGCACCAGACATTGCCCTCCTTCACCGCCTTAAAATCCTTTAGCAAAGGACTTTTTGCCAATAGCTCCTCCATGCTGTAAAGTTCCCCGTCGATGGTGCTATTATAAATCAGATGATCCGCATCCTTCGCCTCCACGTAAAAGGCCTCCATCTGCATATTCATGGTGGACAGGGCATTGTCCTCCGTCTCCAGATTCCGGGGCACATAGGTACCGCCGGCCAGCTGGATCATCTTCGACACATAATCCCCGGGCTTGCGCACATTGACAGCCCCCCGGGAGGTAATATAAAAAAATGCTGCGGTTTTTCCCGTAGCCTTCTGTCCCAGCACCGGCTTTAGCTTTTCCATCTCCTTCTTAAAAATCGCTTCCGACTGTTCCTCTTTCCCCAAAAGCACCCCGTACAGCTTGATCCATTCCATGCGACCCAAGGGATGGCTTTCATAGCTGGAGCGCTCCACAAACACCGGGATGCCAAGCTCCTCCAGCCGCTCCTTCACCTCCGGCGTGTGGAAGATCATCGTGGACTCCACAGCCAAATCACAGCCCTCCGACAAAATCTTTTCATAATCCGGCGCGCTGTACTTGCCCGCATAGACCATAGTGCCTGCTTCCATCGCCTGCTTTGCTTCTTCAATATACCATCCGGAAACATCGGTTCCGGAAAGGGTGACCGCATCCACGCTGCCTAAGCTGCCGATCAAATCCATCGCAGAGGTTGCTGCCAGGTAGATATGACGAAGCGGCCGTTTGATCACGACCGCTTTCTCTGGCAAATCTTCCGGCACACCGGCATCCTCCGGCACTACCAGATAGGTCTCCCCGTCCTTCACCGTGATGACCGCATAGCCGCCGTCATAGTAATCCACGGAAAACTGCCGGGCATAGGAAAGCTCCATGCTGCCGATCGGTTTCCCAAGCCCCACGTTTGCACTCGCCCCGGAATCCAACTGCTGAATCGTGGAGGAATCAAATTCCAGGGTATAGGAAATCTCATGAGGCGCACTCATGGCGGTGGTGTCCGCCGCCACCGGAAGCTTCCGGTCAAAACCTGCCACCGGGATCTCAAAGGTGGAGTTTTCCTCATCAGCAAAGGGCTCGTATTTCTCCCCGTCCACCTTCATATAATCATAATTGGAGCTGCCCCAGGCGATGGTGGCGTAGGCCTTGCCATCCTCCACCCGCAGCCTTGCCGGGGACTGAACCTTCGCCCTTCCGGAGCCGCCTGTCAGCGACACCTCCACAAGGTAGGTACCGTCCGTCAGCCCCAGACTCTCCACCGTCACCAGGGTTCCTTCGGTGAAGGCATCGGCGGGCAGGGAGTCTGCCCGGAATACCAGCACCCGGTCATACCATTTTTCTTTATTTTTGCTGTAGGCACTGCAGAGAATCCCCATATCCAAGGCTTCCACCGGAATCTCGAAGGTATGGGTGCCGTCGGCGGCCTTCACGAAAGGAATATAATCCGCCTCTGCCGCCTGGACAGCCTCCTGGCCGGTTCCCATGAAAAGCTTTAAGTAACCCTTCCCGCTCATGCTCAAAAGGGCCCTCATGGCGCCCTGCTCCACGGTCAGGGTACAGCCGGCGATTTTGAACATGCTGGAGCTGGAATCCACCTGAATCTCATAGACGCCGTCCTTTAAATCCTTGCCGTAAACCGGCTCCATGTCCTCCGTCAACACATCTGCCTGGCTGATGGTTTCCTGCCCGGAGGCCACCTGGCCGGACATGTCTGTCTTTTCCTGGTCCGCCTCCCCGCCGGCGCCTGTCTCAGACGCCGCAGGCTTTTCGGCCTCCTGCTGCGCCTCCGCCGTGCTCTCTGCGGCGGCGCTCTCCCCCGCCCCGGCACGGTCACCGGTTGTACAGGCCGCAAGCATCAGACCTGCGGCGGCAATCACCGCCGCAAGACGCAAGTTCGTTTTCTTTCGCTTCATGCTTCTCATCTATCCCTTATTATTTCTATTCCTTATTCTCTTTATTCCGCCAGGCTGTTGATGGCTGCCTGTGCATGCTCCACGAAAAGCTGCTGGATCGCTTCCAGCTCGCCCAGTCCCCGCACCAGACAGGTCACCTCGTAGCCGGCCTTCTCAAACGTATCCTTCCAGGAACCCTCCTCATCGCCGGCCATATCATTGTTTGCATGGTCGCCGGCCACGATCATCAGCGGCTCCATAACCACCTTTTTATATTCGCCCTCCTGCACGGCTGCAAGCACATCCTCCAGGGACGGCTCTGCCTCCACGGTGCCCACGAAATAATGCTCATAGCCTGCCCCTGTCAGCAGCTCCTGCATCTTTGCATAGACCTGGTTGGAATCGGCCTCGGTGCCATGGCCCATGAAGCAGATGGCGGTCTCACCGTCGTCGTACTCCGCCGTGGCCTCGGTGATAGCCTTGATGACGGCTTCAAAATCCTCATCGGAGGTGAGAAGCGGCTCGCCGACGGCCACCTTTTCGAAGGCATCGGAATACTCGGCGATCTCATTGACCAGATCGGTGTATTCCAGACCGTTCATCAAATGGGTAGGCTGCACCACCAGGGTCTTTACTCCATTGTCCACCGCCCGGTCCAGGGCCTCGCCTACATTGTCGATGGCCACATCGTCCCGGGATTTTACATGGTCAATGATAATCTGGCTGGTAAAGCCTCTGCGCACGGAATACTCCGGGATGGCGGCCTCCAGGGCGTCCTCAATGGCTCCGATGGTCATACGGCGGCTGTCATTGTAACTGGTGCCGAAGCTGGCCACCAAAAGCTCCTGCTCCCCGATCTCATCCTGGTTTCTGGGATTGTCCAGGGAAGCATCTCCCGTATCATAGTTTTCCTCGTCTTCTTCCTCGGCCTCGGCCTCAGCGGAGGTCTCCTCTGCGGCAGTTTCCGCCTCCGTCGCTTCCGTCTCGGCAGCCGTTTCCGCTTCTGTGGTTTCCACCGCTGTGGTTTCTGCCGCTTCCTTCGTGCCGCCGGAGCAGCCTGCCAGCGATGCCATCATCGCCGCTGCCATCAAAAGTGCCAATTTGTTTTTCCTCATTTCTTTTTCCTCCTTGTTTTACAGACATTCCTATCGGTCGAAACAAGGTACGGGATTTCACACGCGAAATATGTGCGAAAGATATGCGCCCGCAAGGGCGTACGCACACAAAGAGTCAGAGATCTGCCTTAGCCAAAACAGATATGGTAAACGACAAAATGCTTGTCATTTTGCTCGTTTGCTATAGATTTCTAAAACAGACGGTACGACCAAGTCCTCGTGATCTGGAATACTCCTGTACCAACAACCGGCAGGTTTCCTGGCTCGCTGATCCCCGCACAAAAACCGCCTTCCCAACGCGGCCGCGCCGCGTCAGTGACTGTCCAAAGACCATGGTTTTTGTACTCCCAGCTTACAGTGACGAGATCGCACAGGCTTTCCACCTGTTTCCCTTTTACCCATCCGCCGCCCTCCTGGCGGCCTCCGGCACCGGCTGTTTTAACTCGATATTGGTTTTGTTATATCACACTATGAAAGAAAAAGCAACAACCGTAAATTCTTCCGTATGTGCTTATTCTCTGCCCCTGCGGATCGCCCGGCCGCAGTCCGGCTTTACGATCCGGCAGTCCTCCGCCGCGATCTCCCCGCCGATCAGCACGTAACGGATCCCGGAGGGAGGAAGCATGGGGCTGTCAAAGGTGGCCCCGTCGATGATCTTTTCGGGGTCAAAGATAACCACATCCGCATCCGCGCCGACATTCAGGCGACCTTTGCGCTCAAGGCTAAGGCGTTTTGCCGGCATCGCCGTCATCTTCCCGAGCCCATCATACAGGGAAAGCTTTCCCTCCCGCACGAACCGCGCCAGAAACCGCGGAAATGTCCCCGCGGCCCTTGGGTGTCCCTGTCCATGGTCGATCAGCCCGTCGCTTCCCACCATCACGCCCGGATCCTGAAAAGCCATACGGATATCCTTCTCCATCATCACATAGCAGACCGTGAGACATTCCGGGAAATCCCGGCGCATCTCAGCAAAGATCTCCGGGGTGCATCGCTGTCCCTTGTATTTTCCCTCCATCAGCTGGCAGGCACTGTAATCACAATGGTAGCGTTCCAGCCATCCGTCATCGTAGGTGGTCGCCCCGATGCGGGTGGAAAAGGCGAAGTAGGGATAACAGTCGCAGGCAATCTCCAGTCCATTTGCCCGGTAGCCCGCTACCTGCCTTAAAAGTTCTTCCATCTGACCGAAGCCTGCCATGCTGCCGATGTGGGACACCTGGATGGGAATGCCAAAAAGCTTCCCGGCTTCCGCCACCTCCGCCACTGCCCCGAAGACGCGGTCCTCGTCATCCCGCACATGGGCTGAAATCAGGCAATGCCCCTCCTCACAGCAGGACGCCGTCTCCAGAAACTCTCTTTGATCTGTCCCCGGAACATAGCGCAGGCCATAGGAGATGCCGACACAGCCCTGATCCAGCGCCTGGGAAAGCCCCCTCTTCATATCCGCGAGCTGACTCTCCGTCACCGGGCCATATTTATCCACAGCCCCCGAAGCTTTGCGGAAGTATTCGTGTCCTGCGAACATCATCACATTAACCGGAGCTTTCTCCCGATCCACCAGATCCAGGTATTTTCCCGGATCATACACATTGATGCCGCAATTTCCGCCCACTGCGGTGGTCACTCCCATGCGGAGCATGCTCTCAAAAATACAGAATTCGATATGCCCATCCTTCACCGGATCCTCATGCATGTGGATGTCGATGAAACCCGGGGCAACCACCAGCCCGGCGGCATCGATAACCCGGTCGGCCTCCGGGCAGTCCCCGGTCACAGCTGCCACCCGTCCGCCTTCGAGAACCAGGTTCAGACGTGCCTGCACCTGATTGGCCGGATCGATCAGCAGTCCATTTTTAATCAAAGTCTTCATATGCGGTACTCCAAAT